>CBFIFR010000014.1:0-63909 GCA_965661915.1 Polaribacter sp.
TTATTTTTTTGATATTCTTTAGATATTTTATCTAAAACTCCATTTATAAAATAACTACTTTTTGAGGTTGAATAATCTTTAGCTATTTCAATATACTCATTAATAGTAACTCTTACTGGTATTGATGGGAAATTTAAAAACTCTGTAATTGCCATTTTAATTAATATCATATCAATATCTGCAATTCTATCAGATTCCCAATTTGGCGTTTTTTCAGTGATATCTTCCTCGTAAGTTTTATGCTTTAAAATGGTTTTCTTAAACAAATCAGAAACAAAAGCTTCATCATCTTCATCTTTATACAAGGTACCTAATTCAAAAGTTTTATGAGGTTTACATTTGCTTAATGTTTTCACCACCCATGTATTTACAAATGGTATGTCATCTACCCAAGATATCATTTTGTCTTCGTAATAATCTGCTAATTTTTCATTAGGTGCAATTATATCTTTGAAAAAATCGATCACAAAAGCTTTATCTACTTTTGGTGAATCTTCTAAAGTGTCTAAGTATTTTTTGTATAAATCACTTTTTTGTAGTTCATCAAAAATAATTTTCACATACTCATCATCCTCTTCCCAATGATTTAGTTTATTCAATTCTACGTAACTCTCAACACTAATACTTTCTGCTATTAGGGTAATAATTTTATTGTCAATAAACTTAGTGTTTGGCTTTAAGTCTTCTTCAGTTGCAAGAATTTTCTTTTTAGATAATGCCATTTTCTTTGCAGCTAGTTTTTGTACTTCAATTATTAATTGAAAGTTTAAAACATACAAATCGAACATTTTTAAAATACTGTGTTTTAAAAACTTGTCTTCTCTTATAATATCGCTGTTATGAGATTGCTGCATGGCATATACAGACTGCATTACTTTAACTCGAATATGTCTTCTGTTAATCATTATAAAGAACTTAAAAAGCTTTAAATTTTCAATGCAAAAGTAGTATTATTTTATTTTCTTAAGAGTACTTTTTTAATTCTTTTTTAAGAAAATTTATCTTTTTGAAACTCGTATCTTCGTGCCACATTTATAATTAATTTTCTTCTTTGAAAGCACTTCAATATTTAAATAAATATTTTTCGAAATACAAGTGGCGTATTTTAATAGGCTTACTAATAACCCTATTATCTAAGCTCTTAGCACTGCAAGTACCTAAACTTATTAAACAGTCTTTTAACGTTGTAGAAGATTATCAAAATAATAAAGTTACAGATATTGATTTTGTAAAACACGAATTATTGATAAATGTACTTATTATAATTGGTGTTGCCTTGTTAAGTGGGTTTTTTACTTTTTTAATGAGACAAACCATTATTGTAACTTCAAGGTTAATTGAATTTGACTTAAAAAACGAAATTTATCAACAATACCAAAGACTATCACTCAATTTCTACAAACAAAACAGAACTGGTGATTTAATGAATAGAATTAGTGAAGATGTAGGAAAAATACGTATGTATGTAGGTCCTGCTGTAATGTATACCATGAATATGTTAGTACTTTTTGCTGTTGGTTTTACCCAAATGGTTCAAGTAGACTTAAAATTAACACTGTATACGTTAATACCCTTTCCGCTTTTGTCTATTTCTATATTTGTTTTAAGTAAGGTAATACACAAAAGAAGTACAATTGTGCAGCAGTATTTATCTAAATTAACCACGTTTAACCAAGAATTTTTATCGGGGATAAATGTGGTAAAATCTTATGGAATTGAAGCTTCAATTATTAATGATTTTGATGAAATTTCTGATTTAAGTAAAGAAAAAAACATCAATTTATACAAAGCAAATGCTCTCTTTTTTCCTTTAATGCTTTTACTAATAGGTATAAGCAATTTAATTGTAATTTATGTTGGTGGTAATTTATACATTAATGGCGAAATAAAATCTGGTGTTATTATTGAGTTTATGTTGTACGTTAATATTTTAACTTGGCCTGTTGCTGTTGTTGGTTGGGTAACTTCTATGGTACAACAAGCAGAGGCATCGCAAGCAAGAATTAACGAGTTTTTAGAAGAAGTACCAGAAATTGTAAATACAAATACTTCACCTACAGAACTTTTAGGAAAGGTTACTTTTAAAAACGTAAGTTTTACCTATGATGACACCAATATTACTGCCTTAAAAAACATTAACTTTACTGTAAATGAAGGTGAAACTTTAGCGATTTTAGGAAAAACTGGTGCTGGAAAATCTACAGTAATTGAATTAATTTCTAGGTTGTATGACACTACTGAAGGTGAAATTTTATTGGATGACAAACCTATAAAAGAAGCTAATTTAAATGATGTGCGCAATCAAATTGGTTTTGTGCCTCAAGATCCTTTTTTGTTTTCTGACACGATTGGAAATAATATTAAATTTGGAAAAGAAGATGCCACTGAAAATGAAATTATAGAAGCTGCAAAAAATGCAGTTGTTCACGATAATATTGTAGATTTTACTAAAGGATATGATACTATTTTAGGTGAACGTGGTGTAACACTTTCTGGCGGACAAAAACAACGTGTTTCTATAGCCAGAGCTATTATTAAAAATCCTAAAATTTTAATTTTTGACGATTGTTTATCTGCTGTTGATACAGAAACTGAAGAAAAAATACTGGCTAATTTAGAGCGAGTTTCTAAAAATAAAACCACTTTTATTATTAGTCACAGAGTTTCATCTGCAAAAAATGCTGATAAAATTATTGTGTTAGATCATGGTAAAATAACCCAACAAGGAACTCATAATCAACTTATAGATAAAGATGGTTATTACAAAGATTTGTACGAACAACAACTTTTAGAAAAAGAAATGTAAGGTTTAACCTTGCTACATAAAATATTTTGTTAGATTTGTAAGTACAAAAAACTACAATTACTATTATTAAGATTATGGCAGAGAGAGTTGAACAGGAAGAAATTTTTTCGCAGGTATTAAGAGCTGGAAGAAGAACCTATTTTTTTGATGTTAGAGCAACAAAAGCAAACGACTATTATTTAACAGTCACAGAAAGTAAAAAATTTACGCATGATGATGGTTCTTTTCATTATCAAAAACATAAAATTTACTTATACAAAGAAGATTTTTCTGATTTTCATGAAATGCTAAAAAAAGCTACAGATTATATTGTTGCAGAAAAAGGCAATGAAGTAATTAGCGAACGTCATCAAAAAGATTACAAAAAAGAAGAAATAAAAGAAGAACCAAAATCTGCACAAAGTTTTACAGATGTTTCTTTTGACGATATTTAACAGTGTAATGCTGTTTGTATTCTCCCTTTTAAATAGCAATATTTAATAATACAATACAAACTTAATTCAAATTAAATTTACACTTTACTAAAACAGCAAACTTTAATTAGTTTGCTGTTTTTATATTTAATACTTTTTTCATTGTTTTACTTTTAGAAACAGTTTCTAACCATTCTTTTTCGGCATTACTGTCTTTTGTAATTCCACCACCCACGTAAATTGAAGCTTTGTTATTCTCAATTTCCATACAACGTAAATTCACAAAAAGTGCTGATTTTTTATTGATATTCAATTCACCTAAAAAACCGGTATAAAAACGTCTATGATAATTTTCGTTTTCTAAAATAAATTTTTTTGAACTATTTCTTGGCAAGCCACAAACTGCAGGAGTTGGATGCAAAGCCCTAATTAATGATTTTAAGTTAGCATTTTTATGCAAAACACCTGCTACTTTTGTTCTTAAGTGTAATAAATTTCCAGCTCTTATCGTTTCAGTTTTATCAATTTTTAAGTTTGATGAAATATTTGTCAATTGATTTTCAATAAAATCAGTAACCAATTGTTGCTCTTCCAATTCTTTGCTTTTCCAAACAATTTCTTTTTTGGGTTGATACACTTGTGTACCAGCCAAAGACATCGTTTTAAAACTTTTATTTTCTACTTGTAAAAGTGTTTCTGGTGTTGCACCTAACCACAAACCTACTTTTGGATGAAACCATACAGAAACAAAAGCATGTATATAACTTTGTAATAGTTTTTTATAGATACTCAACAAATCAAAATCAGTAAGTTTAACTATTTCTTTTCTTGAAATAACTATTTTTTGCAAGTTACTAGTTGCAATTTGCTGAATTGCTTTTTTAACAATAGCAATATGATGTTGTTTAGATTTATTATTATCCTTTAAATGATTATCCTCAAATTGAAAAATATCTACGTCTAAATTTTCAGTAACAAATTCAGCTTTATCTAAAGAAAATAAAATTGCTTTTTCATCTGCATTAAAAGGTGCAAATACAAAACCAGATTCATAAAAATCGGTGGTATATACTAGATCATCATCATTCATAAAAAAACCAGAAATACAATTTGAATTGGGTTTTCTATACACTGCAAAAGGCAATTTTAAGTGATAAGAAGTTGTAATTTTATCAAAAATATTCATTTCTTATTTTTTATCTAGAACGATGTTAGTAAGTTTACAAATCGAAATTAATTGCTCATTTTCATCTACTACTTTTATTTCCCATAAATGGGTTGTTCTTCCTTTATGAATGGGTTTTGCAGTACCATAAACAACACCTTCTTTTTTACTTTTTAAATGGTTAATGCTTAATTCAATTCCTTTTACAATTTTAGTTTTAGTATCTACAAATAATGCAGAAGCACAACTACCTACAGTTTCTGCTAATGCAGCTGTTGCACCACCATGCAAAATACCATAAGGTTGATGAACACTAGTATTTACAGGCATTTTAGCAGTTACAAAATCATCACCAACAGCAACAAACTCTATATTAAGAGTTTCCATTAACGTATTTTTATTAAGATTATTTAATGCTAAAAGCGTATTTTCAATATCCATTTTTACAAAATTTATCTATGTAAAAATACGCATAATTTATTGTATTTTTGCAGTCCAATATTTAAGAAATCTATGTACAAAATACGTGTTATTTTAGATACCAAAGAAGATGTAATTAGAACCATTTTGGTTGATGACAACATCAACTTAGAAAATTTACATTTCACCATCGCCAATGCATTTGGTTTTGAAGTTAAAGAAATGGCTTCTTTTTACAGAACTGATAACGAATGGAATCAAGGAGAAGAAATTCCGTTGTTTAATATGGCTGAAGCTGGTGAAGCAATTTCTATGAAAACTTGCATATTACATGATACTTTACCATCTCAAAACAATAAACTAATTTACGTTTATGACTTTTTAAACATGTGGACTTTTTATGTTGATGTTGTAGAAATTTCTGCTGAAACAGGAGAAGATTTGCCAAAAACGATTCTAGAGATAGGAAAAATTCCTGATGAAGCACCTGAAAAAGAATTTGTTGCAGATAGATTGGATGATAATGATGATGACGAATTTGATATTTTTGATGATTTTGATTTTAATGAATATTAACAATACTGTCTTTGTTAATTGGTAAAGCTGTTATATTTTAATTTATAAATTGAAATCAAACTTAATTTTACAATTAAACTTCTAAATACATCAACAGATAAACAGTATTTCTTCGTAACAAAATTGTATTTTAGTCGTCATACTTGTATAACTGACTAAATCAATTTCTTTGAAAACAATCTTATCGCTTAAAAATTTAGACAAAAAATATGGTTCCGTTCATGCAGTAAACAATCTTTCTTTTGATATTCAAAAGGGAAATGTTTATGGAATTCTAGGGCCAAATGGAAGTGGGAAATCGACTACATTAGGAATTATTTTAAACGTTGTTAACCGAACATCTGGCGAGTTTTCTTGGTTTGATGGAAAACTATCTACCCATGAAGCCTTAAAAAAAGTAGGAGCAATTATTGAGCGCCCAAACTTTTACCCTTACATGACTGCCATTCAAAATTTATCGCTAATTTGTAAGATTAAAGGAATATCTACAGAAAAAATTGATGAAAAACTAACTACTGTAAATCTCTTTGAAAGAAGAAACAGTAAGTTTAAAACATTTTCTTTAGGTATGAAACAACGTTTGGCCATTGCTTCTGCTTTGTTGAATGATCCTGAAATTTTAATATTAGATGAGCCTACAAATGGCTTAGACCCTCAAGGAATTCATGAAATTAGGCAAATCATAAAAAAAATTGCAGCAAATGGTACAACCATTCTGTTAGCTTCTCATTTATTAGATGAAGTAGAAAAAGTATGCAGTCATGTGGTTGTAATTAGAAAAGGTGTTAAACTTTATGCTGGACGAGTTGATGAAATGACTGCTTCTCATGGTTTATTAGAATTAAAAGTTGAAGAAAATGAAAATAAACTAATTGATTTTTTAAAAAATAATGATTCAATTTTAAAAGTATCTAAAGATCATGAAACCATCATTGCTACTTTACGAGAAAACTTATCGGCTACAGAAATCAACAAAACTCTTTTTAATGAAGGGTTTATATTGAGTCATTTGGTAAAGCGTAAACCAAGTTTAGAACAACAATTTTTAGATTTAACAAAAAACAACTAACAAAAACTAAAGTCATGCTTAGACTTCTAACTATAGAGTTTCATAAATTAAAATATAATAGCGCCAGTAAAGTATTATCTATCATTTACTTTGGTCTACTAACCTCAATTGCATTAATTGCAGCCATAAAATTTGAGTTTGGTAGCTTTAAATTACATTTGGCAGAAGCAGGTATTTTTAATTTTCCATACATATGGCATTTTAACACCTATATTGCTGCGATATTAAAGTTCTTTTTGTTGTTAGTAATCGTCTCTATGATGTCTAACGAGTACAGTTATAAAACTTTAAAACAAAATTTAATTGATGGTTTAAGTAAAAAAGAGTTTATCCTTTCTAAATTTTACACAGTCATAGCTTTTGCAGCCATTTCAACTGTGTTTGTATTTATCGTTTCGTTAGTGTTAGGTTTATTTTATTCAGATTATAATGAGTTTGCAATTATAGTATCTGATTTAGAATATTTATTAGCTTTTTTTATAAAACTAGTTGGTTTTTTCTCTTTTGGTTTATTTTTAGGAATCTTAGTAAAACGCTCTGCTTTTGCAGTTGGGGCCATGTTTGTATGGCTTATTTTAGAAAACATGTTTAGAGGTTTTTTATTCTGGAAATTCAATGAAAATGAACATACAAGTACTACCGTAGATAAGTTTATGCAATTTTTACCACTTGAATCGATGGCAAATCTAATAAAAGAACCTTTTTCTAGATTAGGAGCTGTAAGATCTGCAGCAAATACCATGGGTGAAACATTTAGTAAAAGTTATTCTGTAGATTTTTCAAATATATTAATAGTTTGTTTCTGGACATTTGTATTCATTTTTCTGTCTTATAAATTACTTTTAAAGAGAGATTTATAATTTTTTAAAAATACTTTAAACTTAACTTGTAAAAAAAGGTCTAATCTTATAATAAGAATAGACCTTTTTTCGTTTAATTCTTATTATTTTTAGCAAGTAATTTTATTAAATAATTTATCATTGAAATATAAACTATTCATATTCGTTTTTGCCATTTTGCAATTTCATAATAGCTATGGGCAATTAAGTAAAAAACATTATTTACCACCTTTAACCTATGCAGAAGAAGGAAATGCGAATCCAGAAGATCAGTATTTTTATATTTCTACACCCAGCAATAAAGATGTTAGTTACACCATAAAACAAATTGGTTCTCCAAGTAATGATATCACAGGTATTGTTTCACGTAATAATCCACAAGAAATATTTATAGCAAATGGTGATAGCCAACTCTTTGTAGATTCTAGACAAACAGGCATTGTACACAATAACAAAGGGTTTATTGTTGAAGCTTCAGATGTAATATATGTTTCTATTAGAGTTTTAGCGGGTAATAGTGCACAAGCAGGTGCTTTAGTAAGTAAAGGTTCGTCTGCCTTAGGGACAATTTTTAGAGCAGGTATGTATACTAATGAAAATCCGCAGACCAATTACCTAAATTTTATTTCTGTGATGGCATCAGAAGATAATACACAAATTACTTTTGATGACATCCCCTCTGGGATTCTAATTAAAAATTATACAGGCAGTTTACCTATTTCTATCACTTTAAATGAAGGTGAAAGCACCATAATTGCTACAAATGCTGCAGATAATGCAATAAATAGAGATGGTTTAATTGGTACTTTAATTACTGCTGATAAACCTATTGTAGTAAATACTGGTTCTGCCAATGGTAGTTTTCATAATGGTAATGCAAGAGATTATGGAATAGACCAAATTGTTGGGCTTGATAAAGTAGGTACTGAATATATTTTTGTTAAAGGAGATGGAGAAAATGGCTGGGAAAACATTTTAATTGTAGCCCATGAAGATGGTACAGAAATCAATATTAACAATAATGGAGTTTCAAGTATCATTAACAAAGGCGAATATACCTTAATAGAAGGGAATGAATTTAACAACAATGGCAACATGTTTGTAAAAACATCTAAACCTGTATTTGCCTATCAAGGTGTTGGTGCAAGCACTAGCGAAGCCAATCAAGGAATGTTTTTTGTACCTCCTTTAAGCTGTGAAAGTAGAGGAAAGGTAGACAATATTCCTAATATTGAAAATATTGGAAATGTAACGTTTAATGGAGGTGTAACTGTGGTAACCAACGCAAATGCAACTGTAACCATAAATTCAGAACCTATTTCAAATTTCAATACCTCAGGACCATTTACAATTGATATTGATAATGATGGAACCCCTGATTACGAAACCTATAAGGTAACTGACTTAACAGGAAATATTAGTGTTGAAAGTAGTGAAGAACTATATTGTGCTTATTTTAACGTTAACGGAGCTGCTACTTCTGGTAGTTTTTATTCTGGATTTCCAACTGCACCAGAAATTAATTTTGATACAACAGTTACTTCACTAGGTAATTGTATTCCTAACATTACTTTGCAGGCTGCAAATACCGATTTATTTGATAGTTTCGAATGGCAATATTTTAATGAAACAACAAATACTTGGGAAGTAAGAAGTACAAACAACGACTACAAACCTTTAGAATCTGAACCTGGTAGATATAAATTAATTGGAACAGTGGTCTGTACTGGTGCTACTTTTGAGTCTATTGAGGTACCTGTTAGCATTTGTCCTGATGATTATGATGGAGATTTAATTATTGACAATTTAGATGTAGACCTAGATAATGATGGTATTTTAAATTGTGATGAATCTTTGGGTGATGCAGAAATCAACTTAATAGATAAAGATAATCCCTTTTTATTGTTTCCGAATGGAAACATTAAAAATGTTATTTCTAGTTCCTACAGCTCTAGTAATACAATTAATACATTTACGGGTAATGAAGAAGGAGTTTTTATAAGTACAATAAACCCAAGCGTTAATTCTAATCAAACATATGAACTTGAGTTTAGTCAAAAAACAAACCTTGTTTTAAGACAAGCAAATGAAGGGTCACATACGCCTATTGATGGTGAATCTTTTATTGTAAAGGTACTTCCTAACAATAAAAATATTACACTTCTAAATCCAGATGAGACTTTGTTAATTGATACCGATTTTGATGGTGAGTATGAATCTGGGGTTACTTCAATATCTGCATCTGAAATTCGGTTTAAATATAGTACAGCAAACTCTGGAAACGCTAGTACTTTTGAATTTTTTGCAAATCAAATTGAAGCAATTAATTTTACGCATTTGGGCACAGGTTTAACTGAAAATTCTACATTTAGGGGCAATTTTTTAGTTTCTTGCTTTGCTAGAGATTCAGATAACGATGGCGTAGAAGATGCTCTAGATTTAGACTCCGATAATGATGGTATTCCAGATGTTAACGAAGCATTTCCACAAACAAGTTCACTTTCTGGTGTTGATAGCAATCAAGATGGTTTAGATGATATGTTTGATGATATGCTAAATGTAGACTCTGATAATGATGGAATTTTAAACTATTTAGATTTAGATTCTGATAACGATGGAATTTTTGATGCTACAGAAGCTGGTCATAATTTAGACTCCGATTTTGATGGAGTTATTGATAATGCAACTACTTTAGTAGGAATTAATGGTTTAGTAGATAATTTAGAAACAACTCCAGATGCAAAAACACTTTCTTTAAACTATACAATAACAAATACTGATAATGACACTGATTTTGATTTTGTTGAATTAGATGCAGATAATGACAATTGTTTTGATGTTACAGAGGCTGGTTTTACAGATGTTAATGACGATGGTATTTTAGATGCTACTCCTTTTGCCATTAATAATGATGGAAAAGTCATCAATAATTTAGATGGATATACAAGTCCAAATTTAGATTATATTACAAGTGCACCAATCATTTTAAACACTCCTTTTGAAGATATCACTTTTTGTGAAAATGAAACAAATAGTATCACAATAGATACCACAGCAGATACTTTTCAGTGGCAACTTTCTACAGATGGTTCAACTTGGAATTCTATTTCAGATGATGCTGTTTATAGTGGAAGTACAACAAATAGTTTACAAATTACAAACACACTTTTAAGCTATAATGGGTATCAATATCGTGTTCTTTTAAATAGATCTGGTAACGCTTGTACAGAAACCTCAAATGCTGTTAGTCTTAGGGTTAATCCTAAGCCTATTTTAAAAGCAAATCCAGAGTTAAATCAATGTATCGAAGTTACTGATAATGAAACAACTGTTAATTTAACTTTAGCACAACAAAACATCTCAGAAACCCCAAATGTTACTTTTGAGTTTTATGAGGATGCAGCTGGCATTAACCTTATTTCTAATTCAACTTCTTACCCAGTTCAAGTAAACGTTACAGAAACTGTATTTGTAAAAGTAATTTCAGAATTTAATTGTGCATCAGAACTGGCTGAACTTACTGTAAATGTTGGTCAAACAACTCGTAACACATTTAACACGTTACAACCCCCAGTTTGTGATGACTTTTTAGATGCTGATGGTAATGATACTGATGCAAATTCTGATACGGATAATATCACTAATTTTTCTTTGGATAAAGACGCAATTCTCAACAGTATTGCCCCTCCTATTAACACTGAAGTTTTCTTCTATGAAAACGAAAGTGATAGAAATAACTCTTTAAATGCTATTGATATTTCCAATTTTAGAAATGATATTTCTAAAAATGAGGTAACCAATATTCCTGAGGGAATTCAATTCCCAATTTATTATAAAATTTTAAGCACAATTAATAACGATTGTCAAGGTTTAGGGCAATTTTTCGTACAGATAAATGCTGTTCCTGATGCTGCTGATGTGTCTGATTTAGAGTTGTGTGATGATGTTATTGATGGCGATAATGCAAACGGAATTGTTCAAAACTTTGACTTAGCATCTCAAACTTTAGCCATTTTAAATGGGCAAAATCCTAATGATTTTACTGTAACTTATCACGATTCTGCTGCTAATGCTAATGCTGGTATTGCTCCTTTGACCTCCCCTTATGCAAATACTTCGCCTAATTTGCAGACTATTTTTGTTCGTGTTACTAATAATACAACTGGCTGTTTTACAGACCATACTTCATTTAATCTTATTGTAAATTCGGTGCCTGTTGCTAATTTTGTAGATGATTTAGAAATTTGTGATGATTCTTCTGATGGTTCCGCAAGAAACGGATTTTCGCAAAACATTGATTTGGCTTCGCAAACTGATGGTATTCTTGGCACTCAAGATGCAGGTGTACATAAGGTTAGTTATCATCGTTCTTTTGCGGATGCTGAAAATGGAAATAATCCTTTAGTATCTCCCTATTCTAACGAAACTCCAAACAGAGAAACCATTTATATCAGAATCGAAAATACAGCTACAGGGTGTGTTAATTTTATTTCTAATTTTGATGTCATTGTAAACCCAGAACCTACTTTTGTAGTACCTACAAACTTAGCGTATTGTGATGATGCTATGGATGGTGATGATGCCAATGGAATTATACAAACCATAGATTTAGACAGTAAAATCCCTGAAATTTTAGGCGCTTCTCAAAGTCCTAATGATTTTAATGTTACTTTTCATAAATCGCAAGCAGATGCCACTTCGGGTGATGCTGCTGTTGCTTCTCCTTATGAAAATACAAATCCAACTGAAACCTTTTTTGTACGTATTCAAAACAAGCAAACGCTTTGTATTAATGATGATGTTTCTTTTCAGGTGATTGTAAATCCACTACCTGATTTTGAAGTTACTACTCCTCAAATTTTATGTTTGAATGATTTGCCTTTAAACATTGCTGTAGAAAATGCAAGAGATATCTATTCGTATCAATGGAGAGCTCCTAATGGAAGTCCTATCAACACAACTTCTGTTGATAATATTGATGTAACTGTAGCTGGAAAATATACAGTTACTGCAACCACAACTAATGGAACGCTTTGTGAAAGAACGGAAACCATAGCAATAAATGCATCAGATATTGCCATTTTAGAGCAGAGTTTTATCACTATTATAGATGAAGCAAACAATATTGGAAGTGAGGATAATATTTCTATTGCTATTGATACAATCAATAATAATTTAGGCCCTGGAGACTATCAGTTTGCTATTTTTAATCAAGATGATAATCAAAGGATACCCATAATTGGTTTTCAAGATGAACCTCTTTTTGAAAATTTAACAGGTGGAATTTACACCATTATTGTAAATGATAAAAATGGGTGTTCACCAGATACTACTTTAGAGGTTTCTGTAATTCAGTTTCCAAAATTCTTTACACCAAATGCAGATGGAAATAATGACACTTGGATTGTAAAAGGGGCTAATAAAGAATTTTATCCGAATTCGAGTATCAATATTTTTAATCGATATGGAAAATTAGTAGCGCAAATACCTATTGACAGCCAAGGTTGGAACGGAATTTATCAAGGAAACTTACTTCCTGCTGATGATTACTGGTTTAATATTACGCTTATTCCACCTGAAAACTCTAACAAACCTATCATCAATAAAAAAGGAAATTTCTCGTTGTTGAGGTAATCATAGGAACTAAAATTTTATAAAAAGTTTCACAGTATAATTTCTTAATTTAGCCTAAACTTAAGAAATCATATTTCTATGGATATCAACTTCAATAAAAACGAAGATTACAATAAACTCTTAGTTTCAGATTTAAAAAGACGTTTTGCTAAAGTAAAACTAGGTGGTGGTCAAAAAAGAATAGACAAACATCACGAAAAAGGTAAAATGACGGCTCGTGAACGCATAGAATACCTGCTTGATTCTGATAAAAAATCTATAGAAATTGGTGCTTTTGCAGGCGACGAAATGTATGCAGAACATGGTGGTTGCCCATCTGGAGGTGTTGTTGTAAAAATTGGCTATATCAAAGGTAAACAATGTATTGTTGTGGCAAATGATGCTACTGTAAAAGCTGGTGCTTGGTTTCCAATAACAGGAAAAAAGAATTTACGTGCTCAAGAAATAGCGATAGAAAATAAAATTCCGATTATTTATTTGGTAGATTCTGCTGGTGTGTATTTACCATTGCAAGATGAAATTTTTCCTGACGCAGCACATTTTGGTCGTATTTTTAGAAATAACGCTGTTATGAGCAGTATGGGAATCACACAAATATCTGCAATTATGGGTAGTTGTGTTGCAGGTGGTGCTTATTTACCAATTATGAGTGATGAGGCTTTGATTGTAGACAAAACTGCTAGTATATTTTTGGCAGGTAGTTACTTGGTAAAAGCTGCAATTGGCGAAAGTATAGATAATGAAACTTTAGGAGGCGCAACAACACATTGTGAAATATCTGGAGTTACAGATTACAAAGCAAAAAATGATAAAGATGCTTTAGATAAAATAAAATTTATAGTCGATAAAATTGGTGATTATGATAAAGCTGGTTTTAGTAAAACTGAAGCTTTTCCGCCAAAAGAAAACGAAGATGACATTTTTGGGATTCTACCAAAAGAACGCAATGCGCAATATGATATGTTAGAAATTATAAAGCGTTTGGTAGACAATTCTGAATTTGAGCAATACAAAGAAGGCTATGGACAAACCATACTTACTGGTTATGCAAGAATTGATGGTTGGGCAGTTGGTATTGTAGCCAATCAACGAAAACTAGTAAAAACTACTGCTTCTAAAACTAAACCTAAAGAAATGCAATTTGGTGGCGTAATTTATAACGATTCAGCTGATAAAGCAACACGTTTTATTGCCAATTGCAATCAGAAAAAAATACCTTTAGTTTTTTTACAAGATGTTACAGGTTTTATGGTGGGCTCAAAATCAGAACATGGAGGAATCATTAAAGATGGTGCTAAAATGGTAAACGCAGTAAGTAACTCTGTAGTGCCAAAATTTACCATAATAATTGGCAATTCTTATGGTGCAGGTAATTATGCAATGTGTGGTAAAGCTTATGACCCAAGGTTAATTGTGGCTTGGCCAAGTGCAGAATTGGCTGTTATGAGTGGTAATTCAGCAGCAAAAGTTTTATTACAGATAGAAACAGCATCACTAAAAAAGAAAGGAGAAGAAATCACCCCAGAAAAAGAAGCAGCGCTATTTCAGAAAATAAAATCTAAGTATGACAAACAAATATCACCTTATTATGCTGCTGCAAGAATTTGGACAGATGCTGTAATAAATCCGTTAGAAACCAGAACTTGGATTTCTATGGGAATTGAGGCTGCAAACCATGCTCCTATTGATAAACCTTTTAATATGGGGGCTTTACAAGTATAAAATATGTTAAAAATTACAGACTGTTACAAAAAAAAATCGTATCCGCTTTTAAAATATTATTAGCGAGTACGATTCTTAAAATCTACTAAACTAAAAAATGTTAACGTATTTTTTAAATACCTAATATTCTTTTATACAAAGGTTTCTTATCTTGCTCTACATAGCCATACCCATAACCATAGCCTCCTTTTGTATTTGTATCATTTAACACTATTGCCATATTAGGTAATTTTTTTTCTTTATAAAGGGTTTTTGGTACTACTAACATTCTTTTATCTATGTAATTTGCTCTGGTTACATACAAAACAACATCAGCCATTTCTGCTATTAATAAAGTATCTGTCACTAAACTTACTGGTGCAGTATCTGCAATCACATAGTCATAATCATTTTTAACTGTATTCAAAAGTTCTTCTACCCTAGGATTTAATAATAACTCTGATGGATTGGGTGGAATTAAACCCGAAGAAATAAAATCTACATTCGGAATCTCTGGGATGTTAAATTTAATATCTTCTAAACTGAGTTTGTCATCTAAAATATAATTCGTTACCCCTTTGCGATCTTCAATTTCTAAATAGTCTGTAATTTTTGGAGCTCTTAAATCTAAGCCAACTAATAAAACTTTTTTATTGGTAAGTGCTAAAGTTGCAGCTAAGTTTAAAGACACAAAAGATTTCCCCTCTCCACTAGTAGTAGAAGTTATAAATATAACTTTAGCCCTAACATCTTTATTAGACTTGGCAAGTACAAAGTTTAAATTGGTTCTTAGCAACCTAAATGCTTCTGCAGAACTTGTTCTTGTTTCTTTTTTAACAATTACCTTTTCTGTAAATTCTGTATGAGGAATATCACCTAAATAAGGAATATCTAAATTATCTTCTATATCTTTTCTATTATGTAGTTTGGTATCTAAACTCATTTTAATAAAAATTAAGATAAAGGGAACAAGAATTCCTGCTGCAAAGGCTATTAAGTAAATCTTTTTCTTACTTGGTGAAACTGGATTCCCTGAACTAAAGGCAACATCTATTACTTTTGCATTTGGTACTGTAATTGCCAAAGAAATTGAAGTTTCTTCTTTTTTCTTTAACAAATATGAATATAACTCTGAATAGATTAATTTTTGTCTATACGTATCAATTATACCTCTCTCAATATTAGGTATTTTATTAACTGTTTCTTGAAGTTTTTTCAACTCAACATTTGTTTCGTTTAAACGAATCTGAATTGATTTTTTTAAGTTTTTTAAATTAGATAATAAGTTTTGTTGTAAATCTTTTATTTGGTTATTTAACGTAATTATACTGGGATTTTTTTTCCCAGAAAACCTTAATAATTTTTTTCTTTCAAGAAGTAAGGTATTAATTTGATCTATACCTTTAGAGATGCTCTCATCAGAAAAACCAAGATTTGCTGGTAGTATATCATTTTTTGTTAATAGCTGTTTAATTTCTTCTTCTGCCCAGTTTATTATGGTAAGTTCAGTAATTAATTGATTTTTTTTCTTGTTATTTTCTGAATTGGTTTCTAAGGCAATTTCATTTTCTATAGGGTTTCCTGAAATACCATACTCAATTTTATACGTTTTTAAACTATCTTGAATGATACCTAACCTATTTCCTAGGTTTTTTAATCTTGCTTCTATGAATGCTATTGTTTTTTGAGAAACAATATTTTTATCAATTACAGCATCAAGGTTATACTGTCTAATCAATTCATCTAAAATATACTCTGCCTTAAATTTATTATAATCTACAACTTCTAAATGTAAAATACTTGAAAAGTCACTTATAGGTGTAATTTTAATTCTAGAAGCATAAGAACTAATAACACTTTTACGTGGTTTAATAATTACTAAAATATTTTCATTTAAATTACCTGTTGTTTTTTGAATTTTAAATTCTCCTAACTTCTTACTCTTTATAATTTCATTATTTCTAGAATATTGTAGGGTATCACCTTCTGTACTTTTTAAAACTAGTTTATTGTCGGGTAAAAAATCAACAACAAAAGCCGTATCAATAGATTGATGTAAGGCGGTTTGAGAAGTATTTATAAAATTTAACTCAATACCACTATTTTTAAAAAATTCTCCATTACTAATTTCACCATCTTTAAAATAACTAATATTTAAGTTTAGAGAATCTACCATTTTACCTACAATCTTTCTAGATTTTATAATAAAAATTTCATTCTCTGGGTTATTTGTAGAACTATTACCAACAATACCTAAATCTGAGACAGCTTTAAACTCATCTGAAATACCTGATTTCAAATTGTCTTTAATCATAATATACGCTGAAGCGCTATATTGTTTAGGGGTGTGTTTTAAATAAAAAAAAGCAGCAATAAAAGCAACACACAAACCTATTAAAAACCAGCCCCAATAATTTAAATACTTTTCAATTTCTTCTCTTACATTAATATTATCAATATCTTCTGGAAATTCAAATTGATCGTATTCTTGAGATTTTTTCATACTATTTTATTTGTTGGGGAAAACACGAAGTATTCTATTTTCATTATAATCTTTTCACTAAATATTTTAATAGGAAAAACTTACTTTGTCCTTTTACTTTTATTTATACATAATAGATAAATAATCAATTCATCTACGTAAAGGCTTAATAAATTCATAGCAACCCTTAAATTAAATTTTTATATCAATAATTTGTTAGGTGCAAAATGCAAAAATTCTTAATTTAAATCCCTTTTTTTAAAAAAATCAAATATATTATTCTTTCTTAGGTTGAAAAAGAAAAATTCGTTTTTATATTATAATTTTAATTATTTTATGTGTATGCGAAAATATTTTTATTTTCTCCAAAATTGACTTTTTAAAAAACCCAATCCGTAACCTAGAAACTGAGTAAAAGAGGTAATAATACTTAAAAAAGCTACATTTAGTTTATAAGTTCTAAAAATAGCATCGAAAAGTAATAAAAAAACGTAAAATATATAGATTTGTAGGAGTAATTTAATTCCTAAAAAAAGTAACAATAGACTAATCAATAGCCCTAAAATAAAAATACTAGGAAACCAAAATGTAATTTTTGCACTCTGTGGATATTTTTTATTTAAAACAGGTCTTGCCATACCAAACGCATAGGTTTGTTCAAAGAACTGTTTTAGCGTACTTTTTCGTTTATGATAAACAAAAGCGGCTGTTACCAATTGAGTTGTGAAACCGTTTTGCCATAATCGAAAAGTTAAATCGATGTCTTCTCCTGTTTTCATTTTAGAGAAACCTTTTACGATTTTAAAAGCTTTTTTTGAAAGTCCTAAATTAAAGCTACGTAATTGAAATTTTCCTACCCGGTTTTTTTTTCCACGAATACCACCAGTGGTTAAAAAACTAGTCATTGAATAGTTCATTGCTTTTTGCAAAGCTGTAAAACTTTGATGTGCAGCATCTGGACCACCAAAGGCATCTGTGTAATTTGTTTGAAGAGCTTTTTTTACTTCTGATAAATAATGTTTGGGGACTATAACATCTGAATCTAAAACAATAAAATAATTGCCTGATGCTTTTTGCATTCCAAAATTTCGGCTAGCTCCTGCCCCACTATTTTCTTTATAAAAATACTTTACGTTTAATTTTGATTTATAGCTATTTACAAGCTCCTCACTTTTTTTTGAAGAACCATCTTCAATAATCAAAATTTCGAAATCTTCTTCAAAATCTAGTTTTGTTAAGCTAGTAAGCAGTTCGTCAATTTCTTTGGGACGATTGTAAACTGGAATGATAATTGAAAAGTTTAGGTTCAAATTAATTATCTTTAAATTGAATTTCTAAAGTGTAGCAAGGTGATAGAAATAAATTTTCTTCACCCAAAATTTGCATCCCAAAATTAATTATTTTTTTGGGTACATTTAAAATCTTATTATTGGAGTAACTGTAAAAACTATTCGTAAATTTTACGGTTGTATTATTATCTTTAATGCTATTTTTTAGATATTTTAAGTCGATAATATGTTCTGCCCAATTACCTGTTAATGGATCGCAAGTGTTTGTTGGGTGCTTCTCTATGGTTCTAAAATCTGAAGTATTTAATTGATATGATGCTTCTTTTAAAATATCTTCACCAAATAAACCTCTAGTGTTCTTGGCAAGCAGATTTATTTTTTCGGTATTTACAGTTTTAAAGTTTTCTGTAATAATTTTTTCTCTAATTTTTAAAAAAGGTAAATTAGAATCTCTTTCTTTCCACCCCTTACTTTTCTTAGTACCAACAAATTCTGCTTGACGATGTATCTTTTTTAATTTATAATTGATGTAGGGATTGCTAGAATTAGCACTAGTCATAAAACACAACGAAAATGGCCTTGAAATTTCTTTAACTTTTGTAAACCAATCATCTAAATCATAAATATGTTCTAAAACATCAAAAGAACAAAGATGGTCTACTTTAATAGTGTTTTTTTCTATAAAACTAATAAGTTCTGTAATATCTCCTGTAATAAAGTAATCTGCTTCTAGACCAATTTCAGATGAAATAATTTTTACATCCTTAGTAGAAACCTCATAGATATCATTATAAATAACACTCTTGAAACCTAGTTCTACTGCCAAAAAAGTTAAAATTCCACAACCACCTCCATAATCTACAAAACAGCTTTCAGAAATAGGTTTGTGTAAATTATGTATTACTTTTTTTAAAAGTGTTTTATATAAAGGCATAAAGAACTCAAAATTATCTTTATACTCTTTTAAGTACCTTTTGTTGTAATCTGATATTAAGACAGCTTCTAAATCTAAAACACCTATTTTTTTAGATAGCCTCTTTATTGCTTCATCTATTAAAACTTCTGAATTATTCATAATCATGAATTTAGGAGCAATTTACAAAAAGGTTTGAACAAAAAATATAAACTTGAATTGATTCGGTTTTTAATTTTATTAAAAATCGATTTGTTTTGAGTTTTCTAAACATTGGCAAACTAGGTTAGCCCTGATTGAGCGACTTGTTTGAAATCTTTTTTGTCCTGAAAGGCAAAAAAATTGAGTAGCGAAAGCAGGAAATAGCTTCAAATAAAACTATTCAAACTTTTCCATTACAGGATCGCTAACGCCCATATTAGAGAATCCACCATCGTGAAATAAATTCTGTAAGGTAACTTTTTTGGTTAAATCTGAGAACAACGAAATTGTATAATCTGCACATTCTAAAGCTGTTGCATTTCCTAAGGGGCTCATTTTTTCTGCATACTCTATA
The DNA here is from genome assembly GCA_965661915.1 of Polaribacter sp. GTDB lineage: Bacteria > Bacteroidota > Bacteroidia > Flavobacteriales > Flavobacteriaceae > Polaribacter. Next base: position 19,864 of record CBFIFR010000014.1, read on the forward strand.
AAACCATCAAAACCTTTTACGCCACTACCTGCTGTGGTTGGTGTTGGTGATTGAGAAATGGTATTAACACGCACCTTATGGTCTCTACCAAAAAAATAGCCAAAACTACGTGCAATACTTTCTAAATAGGCTTTGTTATCTGCCATATCATTATAATCTGGAAAAACACGTTGTGCAGCCATGTATGTTAAAGCAACTATAGAACCCCATTCTGACATCGCTTTTTTGTTGTATAAAACGTTCATTACCTTATGAAAAGAAACTGCAGAAATATCCCAACCTTTTGTTGTAAAATCGTATTTTGGGTCTGTATAATGTTTACCTTTTCTTACGTTTAAAGACATACCAATTGAATGCAAAACGAAGTCTATTTTGCCTCCTAAAATCTCCATTGATTGCTCTACTAGGGCTGTTAAATCATCCATAGAAGTGGCATCTGCAGCAATAACTTGCGAACCAGTTTTTTCTGCTAATTCGTTTAATTGCCCCATTCTTAATGCAATTGGTGCGTTTGTTAATACAAAAGTTGCCCCTTCTTCATGTGCTCTTTCTGCAACTTTCCAAGCAATAGAATGCTCGTTTAATGCTCCAAAAATTATTCCTTTTTTTCCTTTTAGTAAGTTGTACATTTTGGTTGTTTGGTTTTTTGTTGTTGGTTTTTAGTGCTAGACTGTGCTTTAACTGATATGAAAAGATAAAGTTTAATTCAGTAATTCTTTTGCGTGTGTTAAAGCTGATTCAGAAATGTCTTTTCCACTTAACATTTCTGCAATTTCCACAACTCTTTCTTCATCAGAAAGTTGTTTTAAGTTGGTGGTAGTAACACCTTTAATTTCTTTTTTAAATACTTTATAATGGTATTTTCCTTTTGATGCAATTTGTGGCAAATGGGTAATGGCGATGACTTGCATATTTTTACTCATTTGTTGCATAATTGACGCTATTTTGTTAGAAACTTCTCCAGAAACCCCAGTATCTATTTCATCAAAAATAATGGTTGGTAACTTTGTATTTTCTGATAATACCGTTTTTACAGACAGCATTATTCTTGATAATTCTCCACCAGAGGCTACTTTTTTCAGTTCGCCAAAATTACCTCCTTTATTTGCTGAAAACAGAAATTCTAATTCGTCTTTTCCGTTTGAAAAATAATTAGAAGTGGGTTTTATGTTGATAGCAAAACGTGCATTATACATTCCTAATTCTGCCAATAAATGTTGTAATTGTTTGGTTAATTTTGGCACAACCGATGTTCTGCTTTTGGTAATTAAGCCCGCTAATTTATCTAATTTTAGCGTAACATCAGTAATCTCGTTCTTTTTATTGGTAATGGTTTCTTCTGCATTTTCTACTTGACTTACTTTTTCTGATAAATCTTCTAAAACTTTTAATAATTCTTTATTTGTAGCAACAGAATGTTTTTTTTGTAAATTATAAATCAGTTGTAAACGGTCGTTTAATTCTTCGATTTCAATTGGATTAAAATCTACATTTTCGTTAGCATTTTCTAATTCTGTAACCACATCATCAATTTCAATTTTTACAGAGGTTACCCTTTCTGATAAATCTTGATAATGTTTAGAAAAAGATGCGATTTTTAACAATCGATTTTCTAAAGTATTTAATAAATTTTGAACTCCTATTTCTTCGTTTATAGAAATTTCTAAAGCCTCAGATAAATTTAGTTTAATATCTTCTATATTATTCAATTGCTCTAGTTTTTCCTCTAGCTCTTCTTGTTCATCAACTTTTAAATTAGCCTCCTCTAACTCATTAAACAAGTGCAGATTGTATTCGTATTGCTGATTTGCTTCTTTTTGTAAAGACTCTAATTCTTGTAATTCTTTTTTTAGTTGATTTAATTTAGAAAATCCTCTTTTGTAAGACGCAATTTTATCTTTATTTTTCGCTAACGCATCTACAATAGAAAATTGAAAACTATTGTCTGATAATGCTAGGGTTTCGTGTTGTGAGTGCACATCAATCAACTTAATTCTAAGTTGATTTAAGACAGAAAGTTTTACAGGTGTATCATTTACAAACGCTCTAGATTTACCTGATGGTAAAATTTCTCTTCTAATAATAGTTTCTGCTTCGTAATCTAAATCTACTTCTTCAAAAAAATCTTGCAAGTTGTAATTAGCAAGTGCCACTTTTGCCTCTACAATACATTTGGTGTTTGTATCTTTAAGAGACGATAAATCTGCTCTGTTACCAAGCACTAAACCTAAAGCACCCAATAAGATGGATTTTCCAGCACCAGTTTCTCCAGTGATAATGGATAAACCATCAGAGAAATCAATAGTTAATTGATTGATTAAAGCGTAGTTATATATAGAAAGTTGTGTAAGCAATTTCGCTATTTTTTAAAGTATAAAATTAGTGAAATATATTTAGAAAATTAAAAGAAAACCGTGTTCAAAAAACAGATTACTCAAATTTATTCTTTCTATGCTTTAACAACAAAAAACAAATACCTATTAATACTGCAGAAACTATTGCAGCCATAATAGTTTCTTGGTAACTTATAGGAATTAATACTTGATTTTTAGAATGAAGGTAATACGTATAAGGATATTCTTTGGGTAGAAAAATAGATAAATACATTTTCTTATCAATATAATCCATAAGATTGGCCATAAAATGAGCAAAAACTGCAAATTTGAGATATTTTATTCCAAGAAAAAACATCAATACAAGAGACCACAAATACACAGCTACTTCAATCAATAGCATTTCTTTTGTAGTTTTATAAGAAGATTCACCAATAAAATCTAAAATATAATGGGAAGCAAAAGCAAGGATTCCACCAATAATATAGGTTTTCTTTTCACTTTTAGTAATTAGATAGGTTGCAGTTATAATAGCAATACCTATAGCCCCATGTGTATTTGCGTGCATTTTTTCTAATGATAAAATTCTGATTATACATCTAAACAATCATCTTTACTTATGATATTTACATGCAAACAAAGTAAAACCAATATATTCGATTTTAAAGATAAAAAGACTGGCCTTTTAAAAGAACAAAATTACAATCAATTTAAAGTGAATGAAGTTAGTCTAATTACTCAATATTTCTCCACTTCGAATTGTTATTTGGAGAAATTTTACGCAATGCTGTTGTTAAACGTACTGCATTTCTTGTTCTTGGTCCATCAGAATAAATATTTACAATTTCATCTGCTTTAGCATCAAAAAACAATCGAATTAAATAATTACCTACAGTTTTATTAAATAGGTTTTGCATTTTTAAAACACTGTCTTCAATAGTTTGTTTTGCAAACTCTTTATTGTTAGCAAAATTATCTAAACCCTTAATATGATAATCATACATCACATCTCTATACAGCTTTAATTTTGGTTCCAATAGATTATCAATCAATAAAAAACGGTTTTGTTTACCAACCACATTTTGCCAAGAAGATATACCACTTTGTTGTGCTTGTAACATCACATTTTGTGCTTCTTTTAGCTCAAAACCTCCTCCATATTTTTCAAAAGTATCTGCATCAACACCCAAAATTACATAGGCATAAAAAACAATCGTTGAAATTAAATTACTATCAAAAGAATTTCGATTGTAAAAAAGTGGATCAAACTCATTGTAACGAAATGTAAAATCGTTATCTCTTAAATTTAAAAGTGGTGTAGCGTAAGAAGAGCCATAAACAGGCCTTGAAGATTGTACTTGTAGCGTTGCTGTAAAATTATTATTATCTCTGGATGTAATGATAATATTCATTGCACAATCTACTTTTTCTTCAGTTTGTACAACTCTATTTGTCCATTTTGTTTGATTGATAAATTCAGTTAATGCAGTTTGTAGGGTTGTAAAAACTTGCCTGTTAGAACCTGCTACTTGCTCATAATTTATATTTACCAAACAATTTAATTCTTGTGAATTGATATTATCTGTAAACAATAAAAGGGCAAAAATAAAAACTAATTTACGCATATTCAGTATTCAGTATTCAGTATTCAGTATTCAGTATTCAGTATTCAGTATTCAGTATTCAGTATTCAAAATTACAAAGACTTTGACAGCTCAGTCTAAAATTTGTTAAATTATAATTTTTATTATAAACTTAACTTTAAAACAATTTCATTCAAAATATCTTTAGCAACTTCTGTTTTCGATTTTAATTCAAATGGTTTTTCGTTAAAATCTTTATCAATAATAGTAATTTTATTTGTACTAGTTGCAAAACCAGCTCCTTTATCTTGCAAAGAATTTAAAACAATCGCGTCTAAATTTTTACGCTTAATTTTAGCTTTCGCATTTTCAATTTCATTATTCGTTTCTAATGCAAAACCAACTAAAAACTGTTTTGTTTTTAGTACTCCTAAAGAAGCTAAAATATCTTTTGTTGGTGCTAACTCTAATGTTAACGTAGTATCTTTCTTTTTTATTTTCTGATGAGCAATATTTTTTGCTTTATAATCTGCAACTGCTGCAGACAGAATAGCAATATCAACATGATTAAAATACTGATGAGCAGCGTTATACATTTCATCAGCAGAAACTACATCTACTCTATTTACTAATGAATGTTGAATTTGTTGATGACTTGGCCCAGATATTAAAATAACCTCTGCACCTAAATCTGCAGCTACACTTGCAAGAGCAAAGCCCATTTTACCTGAAGAATGATTCCCAATAAAACGTACAGGATCTATGGTTTCGTATGTTGGCCCAGCTGTGATTAGTATTTTTTTTCCTTTTAATGGTAGTTTTGATAAGATATCGTTTTCAATAAATTTTACGATATCTACTGGCTCAGCCATTCTTCCTTCGCCCTCTAATCCACTAGCTAATTCTCCTGATGTAGCAGGAATCATTACATTTTCAAAACTTTGTAATTTTTCTAAACTATTTTTGGTGGATGCGTGTTTATACATGTCTAAATCCATTGCTGGAGCAAAATAAATAGGACATTTTGCAGATAAATAGGCTGCTAATAATAGATTATTGCAAGTACCATTTGCCATTTTAGAAAGTGTATTGGCTGTAGCAGGTGCAATTAAAAAATAGTCTGCCCATAAACCCAAATCTACGTGGTTGTTCCACAGTTCATTTTCATCTTCTTTTTCGTAAAAAGTAGAATGAACAGGATTCTTAGAAAGTGTGGAAAGAGTAAGAGGTGTTATAAAATCTTTAGACGCAGGTGTCATAATTACCTTAACATCTGCGCCTAATTTTATAAATAAACGAACTAAAGAAGCCGTTTTGTATGCAGCAATTCCAGCAGTAATCCCTAAAAGGATTTTTTTACCACTTAGAACAGACATTATTCTGTTTCTGGAGTTCTAAAATATACTTTATCATTTAACCACTCTTCAACAGCTATTGCAGTTGGTTTTGGTAAACGTTCGTAAAATTTAGAAACCTCTATTTGTTCTTTATTTTCAAAAACTTCTTCTAAACTATCATTATAAGTGGCAAACTCGTCTAGTTTATCTACCAATTCTTTCTTTAAATCAGCATTAACTTGATTTGCTCTTTTTGCAATAATTGAAATGGCCTCATAAATATTTTGTGTAGGTGCTTCAATTTCGTCTTTGTTATAAGTAATTGTACTTATAGCTGCTTCTGTATCTTTATAGTCCATAATTTTATTATTTCTCTTTTGAATTTTGCTCTGTATTCTTTTTATCTAAGTCTTTCATCTTTTGAATAAGACCATCAATTCTTTTTTCCTCATTTTTAAGTGTTGCTAACATTTCATTAGCTTCTTCCATAAATTGAGATTCTGGAAAATTTCTTTTCAGTTTATCATAAGCCTCAATAGCATCTTTAATTCTACTAAACTTTCTTCTATCTGTACTTTTTAAAACAAAATCGTGAGCTGCTTTTAATCGATAATATAATGCTTCTTCTTTAAATTCAGAACCTAGATAGTCTGACAATAAATTATCAAAAGCTTGTATTGCAGCCTTATAATTTCTTAAATCGTAATCTGCTGTAGTATAGTATACCTTTGCAATTTCAAAATATTTTTTTTGCAACTTATATCTTAAATCTTTATAGTGTTGATTTGCTTCATCAAGCTTATCTGAATTAGGATATGTAGTAATAAAGTTTTGGAATGCTTCTAATGCTTTATTAGTATCAGTTGGGTCTTTACTATATACAGGTGATGCTAATTTATAACTGTAAGCCGATAAAAATGCAGCATCTTCATTTTTGGAACTTTTTGGATAATTGTTTTTAAATCTTTCAAAATAGTATGCTGCTTGAATGTAATTTTTAGTGTTAAAGTTAGATTGGGCAACCATAAACTGAATACGCTCCATTTGAGGTTTCCCTCTATAAGCAGGAGTTATTACTTCAAATAAACGTAAAGCTTTAGAAAATTTTTTTGTTTCGTAGAGTTTGGTAGCCATTTTATATTTCTCTTCTACACTACCTTTGTTGAGTACCTTTTGATACTCACCACAAGAGAGTAAACATAGACTTAACACTACTAAATACGCTAAATTTTTAATTTTTTGCATCGGGCAAAATTAGTAATTAATTATGGATAATAAAAGTATTTATTTTTCTCTAAATAAATCTTTTGTTTTGGTGTTATGAAGCATTTATTCTAAATAAAAAATTAAACTAAAAAGCAACATTAAAATGCACACTAAATTGTGATGCAATAATCCACAAAAAAGAATGAAATCATTACTAAAATGATACTAAAGATTTGTTAAGAATACCTAAATATTTCTTTTCTAAGAACTAAAATTCTTGTACAAATTTAGCAATTTTAGCTTGCAATGAAGTACTTGCTTTTACTAATGGCAAACGTACATGGTTTTCACAAACTCCTAATTCTTTCAAAACTGTTTTAATGCCTGCTGGATTATTTTCTTCAAAAATATAATCCACAATATCCATCATTTTAAAATGAATTTTATAAGCTTCTTTATTTTTTCCTTCTAAACCTAACTGAATCATTTTAGAAAAAGCTTCTGGAAAAGCCTGTGCTATTACAGAAATAACTCCTGAACCACCTGCTAAAGCCACACCTAATGCCAAATCATCATCTCCAGAAATCACTAAAAAGTCTTCTGGTTTATCTTTTAATAAAGTATAGTATTGTTGCTGATTATTACCAGCTTCTTTAACACCAACAATGTTACTAAAATCATTTGCCAAACGTATTGTAGTAGCTGGCTCCATATTTTTTGCTGTTCTACCAGGTACATTATATAAAATAATTGGTAAATCTGTTGCTTCTGCAACAGCTTTAAAATGTTGGTAAAACCCTTCTTGTGTTGATTTACTATAGTATGGCACTACTGATAAAATACCATCTATCCCTGAAAAATCTCTGGTTTTTAATTCTTTAACAACTTCTAAGGTATTGTTACCACCAACACCAAACACTAAAGGAATACGATTATTATTTGTTTTTACAATAACATCAATAATAAATTGTTTTTCTTCTTTAGTGATGGTAGCACTTTCTGCTGTTGTACCATTTATCACTAAATAATTTGTTCCGTTTTCGATATTAAAATTGACTAATTTTATAAGCGCATCAACATCTACAGTTAAATCTTCTTTAAAAGGAGTAATCAAGGCAACACCTGTACCAACAAATTTTTGCATTATTTAATTTTTTAAGAAGGTAAAATTACAATTTTCAAATTGAATCTTTTCTAAAAAAAGATAATCAAATAAAGAATACACAACTTTTATTGTAAAGTTTAATTTTTTAACTTGTTTAGTATGATTAAATACTTCTTTAATTCTGATAAAAAGCTCTCTATTTTTGTAGGAAATTCTGCAATTTCAATATCATATAAACCTTGATTTACATTTGTAAAACCAACTTTAAATTTTGCTTTTGATCTTAAAACAGCGTTTTCAAGATATAGATTATTTTTATTAAAATAGCCTATTAACAAATCGTGAGGCTCTTCTATAAATGATTTAAAATATTTATTTTTTATCTCACCTTTCCAATTAAAATCTTTTTCGGTAAAAAATTTATAGGATGGCACATCCATTTTACTGTAAGGCCTGTAATTATAAATTCTAACATTTCCTAAGCCTAATATTTTTTCAACCTCATTTTCTATTTTAATCCATTTATAGATTTCTCCAGATGCTATAATACCAACAGTATACACCTCATCATGAGATACTTCTCTATTCTCTTCCTTTTGTTTTAAGAGCTTTTTGAACCTTTTTTTTATGAAAGACTTTTTCAAAGAATAAAATTAATAAATAATTGATAAATGTAAAAATACTATTTATTTTCGTTAACTTTTAAAACAATTTTTCTTGTAAAATATTTCATCAACATAAATCAAAACGAAATAACACATTATTATCACATCTTCAACATCAATATATATGTTAAAAAAACAAAATAATATTCATTAATATGATGATTAATTATAGAATTTGTGACAAAATATTACATCATTTAATACTATTTTTAACAACAAACATCAACTAAAAACCAACAACCAACAATGATACAACCCTTTCACTTAGCCATACCAGTTCAAAACTTAGAAAAATGCAGAACGTTTTACAGAGATATTTTACAGTGTAAAGAAGGCAGAAGTACGGATATTTGGGTAGATTTTAATTTTTTTGGTCATCAATTAGTAATTCATCAAAAAGATAATTTTAAAGCAGAACGCATTTCAAATTCAGTAGATGGTAAAGATGTGCCTGTGCCTCATTTTGGAGTGGTTTTAACTTGGGAAGATTGGCATACATTAGCAGATAGGCTACAAACAAAAAACATTACTTTTGGCATTGAACCTTGTATTCGTTTTAAGGGTAAAGTAGGTGAACAAGCTACAATGTTTTTTACAGATCCTGAGAATAATGCACTAGAATTTAAGGCTTTTAAAGACATCAATCAGTTATTTGCCAAATAAATCAAATTTCAATTACATTTTTTCATCTCTGTAGTTAGGTTGATTTTCTTTATCTTTAGAAAATAAAAATCAAACTACATTATCATGAAAAAAATTATCTTACTTTTTTCTTTAATCATAAGTTATGTTACTTTTTCTCAAGGCACAAGATTGTTAAGACAACCAACATTATCTAACAATCAAATTGTTTTTGTGCATGCTGCAGATTTATGGAAAGCTCCCATAAATGGTGGAAATGCCATAAGATTAACAAGTGATAAAGGTTATGAATCTAGCCCAAAATTTTCAAAAGATGGGCAGTGGATTGCTTTTACAGCCCAATATGATGGAAATATAGATGTGTATATCGTTTCCATTTATGGAGGTGAACCAAAAAGATTAACATATCATTCTTCTAGTGATATTGTTCAAGGCTGGACACCAGATGGAAAAATTTTATTCAGATCTAACAGAGAAAGCAGACCTACACAAACCAATAAATTTTTTACTATTTCTACAAAAGGTGGTATGCCAGAAACTTTTGCTATTCCAAGAGCTGCTTTTGGTGAAATTTCTGATGATAACAAATACATAGCCTACACTCCTATTACAAGCTGGGATGCTGAATGGAGAAACTATAGAGGTGGACAAGCCATGCCAATTTGGATTGTAAATTTAAAAACCAAAGAACTCATAAAAACTCCGCAATTAGATGGAGAAAGACATGTAAATCCTGTTTGGTATAAAGGTGATGTATATTATATTTCTGAAAGAGATTATACTGCAAATATTTGGTCATACAACATCAAAACAAAAACAGAAACTCAGGTTACGTTTCATAAAAAGTTTGATGTAAAGAATATTGATGCAAATAGTAATGGAATTGTCTACGAACAAGCAGGTTATTTACACATGTTAAATCCAGAAACTAAAGAAACAAAACAAATTAACATCAATGTTAAAGGAGATTTAAACTATTCTAGAACAAGATGGATGAATGTTTCTGGACGTGATTTAACCAACCCAAACGTTTCTCCAAAAGGGAAAAGAGCCATTTTTGAACATCGAGGAGAAATTTTTACAGTGCCTAAAGAAAATGGAACTTGGAGGAATTTAACCAATTCTTCAGGAGTTGCAGATCGTTCTCCTATTTGGTCTCCAAAAGGAGATCAAGTTGCTTGGTTTTCTGATAAAAATGGAGAATACGAATTGGTTTTAGCTAATCAAAATGGAGATAACCAAGAGTTTATCAAATTACCAAATCCAACTTTTTATTTTCAACCAGATTGGTCTCCAGATGGAAAATATATTGCATACACAGACACCAATTTTGTAATTTGGATCATCAATTTAGAAACCAAAAAAATTACAAAAGCAGATGCTGATGGTTTTGCTCATCCTAACAGAACCATGAATCCAAAATTCTCTCCTGATAGTGATTGGATTGTGTATGCGAAACAAAATAACAATAGCTTTAAATCAATTTATGCTTACCAAATAAGTACCAAAAAAATCATTCAAATCACAGATGAAATAGCAGATGCTATCACTCCAGTTTGGGATGCTTCTGGTAAATATATTTACACCTTAGCAAGTACAGATTATGGTTTACAAACAGGTTGGTTAGACATGAGTTCTTACGACCCAAGTGTAACCAGAGCTTTATATACCATCGTTTTAGATGCTAATGATAAAGCACCTAATCTTCCAAAAACAGATGAAGAAGAAAAGGCAAAATCAAAATCTGAGGATACTAAAAAGAAAGAGGATAAAAAGGACAATAAAAACAAAACCATTATTGATGAAAATGGAATTTTTGATAGAGCTATCGCTTTAAAGTTACCTGCAAGAAACTATGTTGGATTATTAAAAGGCCCAAAAAATAAAGTATTTATAGCAGAGTCAATCCCAAATACTAGTGGTTTAACTTTACATAGTTATGACGTTAGCAAAGAAAAAGCTAGTGAATTTGCAACAGGTGTTTCTTCTATGAATGCTTCTGATGATCGTAATTCAATTTTAATTTCTAAAAGAGGAAGTTGGAGCATAAACAAAACAACAGCTCCTAAAGCTGGCAAAGAATCTTTAAAAACGAACCTTAAAATTAAGGTTGACCCAAAAGCAGAATCGCATCAAATTTTTAAAGAAGGATGGCGTTTTATGAGAGATTTTTTATATGTAGATAATGTACATGGAGCTCCTTGGGATGACATTTACAAATGGTATTCGCCTTGGATTGAAGATGTTAGACACAGAACCGATTTAAATTATGTTGTAGATATCATGAGTGGTGAAGTTGCTATTGGGCATTCTTACGTTTCTGGTGGAGATTTTCCGAATGTGAATAGAGTTGGAGTTGGTTTATTAGGTGCAGATTTAGAAAAAAGTAAGGGTTTATATCGTTTCCAAAAAATTTATAAAGGCGAACGCTGGAATCCGAATATTTTTGCTCCATTAGGTTTACCAGGAATTAATGTAAATAAAGGTGATTATCTTTTAGCTATAAATGGTGTAGATTTAACATCAGACATGAATCCATATCAATTGCTAGAGCAAACTGCTGGTAGAGAAATTTACATTAAAGTAAACGATAAACCGTCTCAAGAAAATGCAAGAACAGTTCTTATTACACCCACAAGAAGTGAAAGAGGTTTACGAAATATAGATTGGGTGGAAAGCAATCGTAGAAAAGTAGACGAACTCTCAAATGGAAAATTAGCGTATGTATATGTACCAAATACTAGTGGAAATGGTTTTACATCTTTCAATCGTTATTATTTTTCTCAACAAGATAAAAAAGGAGTTATTATAGATGAAAGAAATAATGGTGGTGGTTCTGCAGCTGATTATATGATAGACATTATGTCTAGAGAAGTGGTGGGCTATTTTAATAGTAAATCTGAAAGTAGAAGACCTTGGACTACACCAATGGCTGGGATTTGGGGACCAAAAGTGATGATCATAAATGAGAGAGCAGGTTCAGGAGGAGATTTATTACCCTATATGTTTAAAGAAAAAAACTTAGGACCTTTAGTAGGTACTAAAACTTGGGGTGGTTTAGTAGGTACTTGGGATACTCCACGATTTATAGATGGTGGAAGAATGGTAGCTCCTAGAGGTGGTTTTTATGATGTAGATGGTAATTGGGCTGTTGAAGGTGAAGGTGTTGCTCCAGATATAGAAGTGCATCAAACCCCAAAAGAAGTTTTGCAAGGTAAAGATCCACAGTTAGAAAAAGCTGTGGCAGAAGCGTTGCGTTTGTTAAAAGGAAATGAATTTATTATGAAACCTGAACCCAAAGCACCTATTCGTTCTAAAAGACCTAAAGGATATAAATCTGATAATTAAAATAAAAATTTGTCATTTTGAGCGAAATGGAATGGAGTCGAAAAATCTATAAATTTAGATTTGAGATTTCTCCACAAGGTCAAAATGACAAAATCAAATCGCATTTATCTTAAGTGTTTCATTTTTGAAAATAAAAGAAACTCATATTGCTTTAAAACAAAAACAACCCATTCGTTTTCAGGAATATGGAGTTGGTATTTTTAAAACAGTTCCCACAAAATCTGCAATTAAAAAAGCGATCAAAAAAAAGCTAATTTACATTGATGGTAAAGTTGGAACAACTTCTAAATATATTTCTGGAGGTGAAAAAATTGAGTTGTTGGAATCCAAAAACTCATTAACTTTTAAAAGATTAAAATTAGATTTAGAAGTTTTATTCGAGGATGATTATTTAGCTATTATTTATAAACCTGCAGGACTTTTAGTTAGTGGAAACAAGTTTGTAACCATTGCAAATGCGTTGACTCAAAACCTAACAAAAAGTAGTCAACAGGATGCTGTAAAACCTCAACCTATTCACAGGCTAGATTACCCAACTTCTGGAGTTTTATTAATTGGCAAAACAAGTAATGCCATTCAAAAATTAGGTAAATTATTTAAAACAAAAGACATTCAAAAAACCTATTTTGCTATTACAATTGGTAAAATGTTAAAACAAGGAGAAATCAATTTTTCTGTTGATGAAAAAGAAGCTTTAACAAAATTTGAAGTAATACAAACTGAGAAATCTAAACGTTTTGAGTTTTTAAACTTAATTAAATTATCACCAAAAACAGGAAGAAAACACCAATTAAGAAAGCATTTATTGGCAATTGGAAATCCAATATTGGGTGATAAAATGTATTTTTTTGAAGATAAAATTTTAAACGGGAAAGGTTTGTATTTACATGCAGCTACTTTAGCGTTTATGCATCCATTCACAAAAAAAAGAATTACTATAGATAAAGAATTGCCAAAAAAGTTTTGCACTATTTTCCCTAAGTACAATTCGTTTAAGAACAACAATGCTTAAGCTCTTAAAATTCACTTTTATATTATAATCATAAAAAGCAAAGAAATGATTAAAAAATGATAAATTTGTTATTCAAATTATCATTTTTTTATGAAAAAGTTTTTAAAAATAACAGGAGTCATTTTTGCATTAATAATTGGGTTTTTAACAATATATTATTTTATAAATAACGAAGATGTACCAAAAGGTGAAAAAGGTAAAGAAGCAGATGCATTAGCTATTAAAATGTTTAATGCTATAAATCATGAAGCTTATGAAAATGCCGAAATTTTAGAATGGAGTTTTAGAAACACCAATTTTTACAAATGGTATAAGCAAGAAGATAAAGTTGAAGTTTCTTGGGGAGAAAATAAAGTGATTTTACACACTAAAGAACCAAAGAAATCAGAAGCTTTTGTCAATGAAAAATCTGTTGATGATCCAAAATTAGTTCAAAAAGCAACAAACTATTTTAATAATGATTCGTTTTGGTTAATTGCCCCTTATAAAATCTTTGATGCTGGCACAGAAAGAAGTATTGTAAATTATGAAGGTAAAAATGCATTAATGGTAACTTATACTTCTGGAGGTTCAACTCCTGGCGATTCTTACTTATGGATTTTAGATGACAACTATTTTCCTACTTCTTTTAAAATGTGGACTTCCATAATTCCTATTGGTGGTGTTTCTGCATCTTGGTCTGAATGGAAAAAAACAGAAGCTGGTATTCAACTACCCACAAAACACAAACTTTCTTTATTTGGATTGGAAATTTCTATGGGTAATGTAAAAGCATACAACCAAAAGGCTAATGATTTAGCTGATAAAATTTTAAAAGCAATTAAACATGAAAACTATAAGAACACTACGTTTTTAGAATGGAGTTTTGGTGGTAAAAGAAGGTTTATATGGAATAAAGAAAAACATATTGTTGATGTTTCTTGGGATAATTTTATGGTAAATTTATATCCAGCTGATATTAAAAAAAGTACAGTATATTTTGAAGAAACAAAACAAGAAGATACAGACGAAAAAGTAGTAAAAAGAGCTTGGGATATTTTTAATAACGACTCGTTTTGGCTAGTTGCACCACACAAGTTGTATGATGATGGTGTTATTAGAAACATAGAAACTGTAAATGGTAAAAAAGCTTTAAGAGTTACCTATACTTCTGGAGGTACAACTCCTGGAGATAGTTATGTTTGGCTTTTAGATGAAAACAATGTTCCTGAAAGTTATAAAATGTATTTAAAAAATGGCAGAATGAATGGAGCTCCTGCAACTTGGCAAGATTGGATAACCACAGAAAGTGGTACTTTGTTACCTACAAACCACACTTTTTCTAATGGAAGTGAATTGAGTATGGGTGATGTAAAAGGATATAATTAAACTATGAATAAAGATTTATTAAACAGCTTATTAGAGGCACTACAGTTTTCGCCAAATAATATTCCTCTAAAATTACAAATTGCAAAATTATACTTGCAAGATAATGAGACAACAAAAGCAGAAAACTTTTTAACAGAAATACTAGATTTAGATCGCAATCATATTGATGCGAAATTCGAGTTGGCAAAAATTTATTTCAAACAAAATAAATATGCTCCTGCAGAAATTGTTTTAGAAGAAATTACAGAAACTTCCTCAGATGAAAAATATCTAGAATTATTGTGCTATTGCTATTTACATCAAAATGAAATCTCAAAAGCAAAAGACACTTACAGCATCATTTTAAATCAAAATAAAAATTACAAAAATGAAGATTTTGATAAAAAGTTAAAAGTAAATACTACACCTATAGAAGATGATGATTTTGTTGATGATGATGCGCTTCAATTCTTGAAAAAACCATCAATTAAATTCAAAGATATTGGTGGTATGGATCAAGTAAAAGAAGAAATTGCTTTAAAAATCATAAAACCACTACAACATCCAGAATTGTACAAAGCTTATGGCAAAAAAATTGGAGGTGGAATTTTATTATATGGTCCACCTGGTTGTGGAAAAACGCATATTGCAAAAGCTACTGCTGGCGAAATCAATGCAAATTTTATCAATGTAAGTATTAATGATGTTCTAGATATGTGGATTGGCAATTCAGAAAAAAATCTAAATGAAATTTTTGAATTGGCAAGAAGAAACACGCCTTGTGTTATCTTTTTTGATGAAATTGATGCACTTGGCGCCAATAGAAATGATGTAAATAAATCTTCAGGCAGAACAGTAATCAATCAATTTTTAAGTGAATTAGATGGTTTATCTTCAGATAATGATGGAGTCCTTATTTTAGGAGCAACAAATACACCTTGGCATTTAGATCCAGCCTTTCGAAGACCAGGTAGGTTTGATAGAATTATATTTGTTTCACCCCCAGATCTAGAAGCAAGAAAAGCAATTTTTTCGATTAAATTAAATGGTAAACCAACAGATATTGTTGACACTTCAGATGTAGCTAAAAAAAGCGAACAATTTTCTGGTGCAGATATTAATGCTGTAATTGATGTGGCCATAGAACAGAAACTTATAGAATCTTTCAAAGATGGCATTCCTAAACCTTTAAAATCTAAAGACCTTATAAAAGCCATTAAAAAAGTAAAACCAAGTACAAAAGAATGGTTTAATTCTGCAAAAAACTATGCTTTGTATGCCAATGATTCTGGTTTGTATGATGAAGTCTTAACCTACCTAAAGATAAAAAAATAATGGAAAACCAACATTATTTAAGAGCAATACAATTGTTTGAAATTGGTAGGTTTCAAGATGCAATACCATATCTTAAAAAGGCTTTACAATTTGATCCTGAAGATTACAATGCTATTTATTATTTAGCACAATGTTATTTACAAATTGATGATTTTGAAAAATCTGAAGAAATGGCGAATGCCTTATTAAAAATAAACCCTGATAATGAAAATGTATATTTTTTATTATCTCAGATTTATTTAAGTAAAAGCGATTTAAAAATAGCCTTAGAGTTTATAAATAAGGCCATTAGTATTTATCCTTATGAAGCTGATTTTTTTGGGCAAAAATCTTACATCAATTTAAACGAGAAAAACTATGAATCTGCTTTAAAGTTCGCCAATGAAGGTTTGGCTTTAGAGCCTAATAATAAATTGTGTTTAAATGCTAGGGTTCAGGCGCTCACAAAATTAGATAGAAAGGAAGAAGCTACTTCTACCATTGAAAATCTTTTAGAAAAAGACCCTGAAAACGTATATTCTCATGCAAATGTAGGTTGGTCTAAATTAGAAAATGGAAATACTAAAGAGGCCTTACAGCATTTTAAACAAGCTTTAGCAATAGATCCTAATTTTGAATATGCCAGAGAAGGAATGAGTACTGCTTTAAAAGCAAAAAATATCGTGTACAATCTATATTTAAAATATTCTTTTTGGATGAGCAAAAAAAGCTCTAAACAACAATGGATTTTTATAATTGGCCTTTATTTAGCGTATCGATTTTCTGTAGAATTGTTATCAAACACAAAATACACGTTTTTGATAATTCCGATTGTTATTGCCTATTTATTATTTGCTTTAGGTGGTTGGTTAATGGAATCCTTATCAAATGCTATTTTAATTTTTGATAAATATGGTAAATATTTATTGGATGAAGATGAACAAAAAAGTGGGCAAGTTTTTTTAGCGCTTACTTTGGGTGCTGTGTTAGCTTTAATTACCTATGCCGTTTTAGAAAATCAATATTTCTTATTAATCGGATTCTCTTTGTTGTGTAGCCTAATTCCTTTGCCAAGAGGTTTTTTAATTGATGGAAAAAACAAAAAAATATTTCACTTTGCAATAGGAGCTTTTATGTTACTTATTGCTTTTTTAGGCATTTTTTTTACTGATGATTTAATGCTTTTGGGTTCTGGAGTTTTAATTCTTTTAATTGCATTTACTTGGTTAGATAATATTATTAAGTAAATTTATACATCATTTTATGAGTTCAAAAACAATAGCAAACGGAATATTAAGAGCCTTAGCCATTATACTTGGAATATTTTTACTTGGCTTTTTTTTATTAAAAATTCAATCTGTAATTGTATATATAATTATAGCTAGTGTTTTATCATTAATTGGTAGGCCATTTATTCTTTTTTTAAGAAGAAAATTAAAATTCCCAAATACTTTAGCAGTAATTACAACAATGCTTATTATGTTGGGTTTATTAACTGGTATTGTAATTTTATTTATCCCTTTAGTTTTAGAGCAAGGCAAAAGTTTGTCTTTATTAGAGGTTGATAAGTTGCAAGAAAATATACAGGGAGTTTTTAATGAAATTACCAGTTATTTTACATCAAAAGGAATAGATATTTTAAAAGAAATTGAAAGCATAGATTTTGCTGCTCAGTTTAAAGCCATCCCAAATTTATTCAACGCTATAATTGCTGCTTTAGGTTCTTTAAGTATTGGGTTATTTTCGATACTTTTTATCTCATTTTTCTTTATGAAAGATAGCCAATTGCTAAAAAATGGTATTTTAACAATAATACCTAATCATACAGAAAATCGTTTTTCAAAATCCTTAGAAACTATTAACGATTTACTTTCTCGTTACTTTTTAGGCTTAATTATTCAAATATTAATTTTATTCATCATCTATACCATAATTTTATTGTCCTTTGGTATTTCTAATGCAATTGTCATTGCTTTTTTATGTGCCTTATTAAACTTAATACCTTATGTTGGTCCTTTAATCGGAGCTGTTTTAATGTTTATTTTGTCAATGACAAGCAATATTGGTTTAGAGTTTCAAACAGAAATTTTACCAACTTCACTATGGATTTTGTTTTGTTACGGTCTTGCGCAAATTTTAGACAATTTTGTAAGTCAACCTATAATTTTTTCAAAAACTACTAAATCTCATCCTTTAGAAATTTTTTTAGTGATTATTATTGGTGGTTTACTTTTTGGAATTATAGGTATGATTACTGCTGTACCTTCTTACACAGCACTTAAAGTAATTTTAAAAGAGTTTTTATCTGAAAATAAAATCGTTAAATCGTTAACTAAAAGCCTTTAATTTTTTTTGAATTTACATATTCTAAATCCAGAAGTTCAACAATTTATTGCTGACAATTTAAATACCGAAATTACAAGACTAATTTTAAAGGGTAGCCCTTTTAAAGAAGTTTCTATACAAGAATTGGCCAATCAAATTGTTGCAAAACAAAAATCTGAAAAGAAATTACCTACTTGGTTTTCTGCTGAAACTATATTTTACCCACCAAAATTAAGTATAGAACAAACCTCATCAGAAATAACCGCAAAATATAAATCGAGTTTGGTTTCTGGTGATGATATTATTGATATTACAGGAGGTTTTGGTATAGATTGTTACTACTTTTCTAAACAATTTAAACAAGTAATACATTGCGAAATCAATAAAGAATTATCATCAATTGTAAATCACAATTATCAACAATTAAAAATTAATCATATTAAAACTATTGCAGGTAATGGTTTTGATTATTTAAAACAATGTCAAGAAACTTTTGACTGCATTTACATAGATCCTTCAAGAAGAAATGATGCAAAAGGTAAAGTTTTTTTATTGAAAGATTGTCAACCTTATGTTCCACCAAAAATTGATTTCTTTTTTACAAAAACAAATTATATTTTAATTAAAGTTTCGCCAATTTTAGATATTTCTAATACCAAAAACGACTTAAAAAATGTAAAAGAAGTACACATTGTTGCTGTAAATAATGAAGTTAAAGAACTCCTTTTTTTATTAGAAAAAGACTACAACAAAGAAGTAAAAATTAAAACCATTAATTTTCAGAAACAAACTACTCAAAAATTTGAATTCAACCTCCAAGAAAAACTTGAATCGAACTACTCAATGCCACTCACCTATTTATATGAGCCAAATGTTGCTATTTTAAAATCAGGTGGATTTCATCAAATATCTAAACAACTTGGCGTTTTCAAATTGCACCAACATTCACATTTATACACTTCAGATAAAATTAAAAATTTTCCTGGTAGAACTTTTAAAGTTTTAGAAACTATACCTTATGACAAAAAAAAGCTCAAAAAAATTTTACCAAACAAAAAAGCTAATGTTACTTTGAGGAACTTTTCTAAAACTGTTGCTCAATTCAGAAAAGAAACAAAAATAAAGGATGGAGGAGAAATATACATCTTTCTAACAACCAACTCAATAAACAAACAAATAGTGGTTTTATGCAAAAAACATACATTTAACTAATAGATTAACAACATTTTTAAGGTTTATCTTTTACATAAGAAAAATATTTATATATATTTACAACTATACTTTATGTGTTTTGTTTTTAGGGGTATAAAACACTAAAGTCCAAGTCTCGGTTTTCATCGAGACTTTTTTTATGCTCATAGTTTTTCATTAAATTTGTAAAGAACAGATAACCATAATTTTATGCACAGAGCTCATTTTAAAGATTTGAAAATTGATTCTAATCATTATCTTAGCTATAATGGTCTGTTAGTTGATAAAGTTCATATCAATCAAAAGCTTTCAGCAGTATTAAAAAATCTTTAATGATAATTTTATAAAAATGAAAAAACTATTTTTTTTATTCGCACTTTTAATTGCAAGTGTTACCATAAATGCTCAAAAAAATAATATTCCAGAAAAAAAATCTCAAAAAGCATTTGGTAAAATAGATTTTCTTTCAATTCGTATGCCTGAAACAAATATCCCAAACGAAAAAAACATGGGTTTTACGGGTATACATTATAATTTAATGTTGAATGATTGGGCGTATGCAGGAGCAGGAATTTATGGAGCTGTTACTGGTAATAGAGGTGGTTTTTTTACATTAGGTGTAAATGCAGGAATAAAAAAATATTTAGGTAAAGATTTTTATGTAGATAGTGGTTTTCATTTAGGTGCTGGTGGAGGTGCTTCTGCTCCAGATGGTGGTGGTGTATTTATTTTACCTCATTTTAATTTGGGATATGATTTTAAAAATTTCTCAATAAATTCTGGTTGGAGTTATGTAAATTTCTTTGATGGAGGTGAAATTAAAGGAAATCAGTTTATGGTTGGTTTAGAAATTCCTTTAGACTATACGTATGCAGATTACAATCAATCTGAAAATGAATATAACTTTGAAACCTTGAAAGATTCTGATTGGAATATCAATTCCAAAAGAACTTCGTTATTGTTTCATCAAAACAACCTTAAAGTAAGAGGTAATCAAGATAATATCAATATTAAAAATTTAGGTAATGCCACCATAAGATTAGTTGGTTTTGAGTTGGCAAACTATTTTACAGAAAATTGGTTTGCATTTTTAAAGGTAGATGGTGCTTTTGATGGTATAAAAGCTGGTTTTATGGATGTATTTTTAGGTGGTGGTTATTTATTACCCATCTACAAAAGCAAAACGAATATTTTAGCAAAATTTGCTTTAGGTGCAGCAGGTGGTGGTGGTGTTGAAAGTAGTGGTGGCTTTTTAGTATATCCAGAATTATCCTTAGAACAACGAATTTTCGAAGATTTCTTTTTAACATTAAATGGCGGTTTAGTGTTTTCTCCTGACAGGGTATTTAACACTACAGCTTATGGTTTTGGTTTAAAATATTATGTAGAAAGAAGTGGTATTATTTCTGACAAATCATTTACTAGTGGAAAATTCAAAGGTTTAGAAGTTGTAGTTAAACATGATGTTTATTTGGATGCACAAAGAGATAAAGATATTTCAGATCAAGATTTACACCAAATAGCGCTTCAAATAAATTTCGATTTAACAAAAAACATCTTTGTAGCTGGGCAAACTGCCTTTGCTAGTTTTGGGAATGCTGGTGCTTATGCAGAAGGTATTGTGGGTTTAGGAGCAAGAACAAATCCAATTTTAAATGATAAGTTTACTGTGTTTGCACAAGTACTTGCAGGTGCTGCTGGTGGTGGAGATATTAGTACTGGTGAAGGTTTAATTTTTAAACCTGCTGCTGGTTTTAACTATAAACTCAATAAGAATTTAAGTTTCAGAACATCTGGAGGTTATGTAAAAGCAAAAGGAGGAGATTTAAGTAGTATGCTGTTTAACTTCGGTATAAAATATCATTTATCTTTCTTAAAAATGAATCCATAATATGTATTTTAATAAACAATTCCCCAAAAAATGAAAATTAAACGCGTTTTATTTCTGAGTCTCTTAGTTGTGATAAATACGTCAATTATGAACGGTCAAGAAATTAGAATAATACCTCGTCCTCAACAAATTAGTATTGGAAACAGCTCTTTGAAAATTAGTAGTGAAACTCAGATTGTTTTTGATAATACTAACAAAACAATAGCTAAAAGTCTTCAAAATCATTTTAAAGAAAACTACGGTTTACAGCTACAAACTACTAATTATCAAAATTTACAAAAAAATTTTATTAGTTTTCAAATTGATGAAAATCTGACTGAAGAAGCTTACGAATTAACAGTAGAAGATAAAAAAATCATTATTTGTGCTAAAAATAAGACAGGCTGGTTTTATGGAGCTCAAACCTTTAAACAAATTTGCGATTACAATTCATATTACTCTAAATATGAAAAATATATAAAAGTTAATCATGTTAAAATTATTGATGCTCCGCGTTTTAAATGGAGAGCTTTTATGTTAGATGAAGCACGCCATTTTAAAGGAATTGAACAAGTGAAAATGCTTTTAGATGAAATGGCATTTTTAAAAATGAATGTATTTCACTGGCATTTGGTAGATGATCAAGGTTGGCGTATTGAAATCAAAAAATACCCAAAACTCACCCAAATTGGTTCCAAAAGAAAAAGCACCCAAATTGGCCCCTTACAATGGGAAAGCCCAATACAATCTGGTGAACCGCATCAAGGTTTTTACACACAAGAACAAATAAAAGAAATTGTGGCTTATGCCAAAGAAAGACATATTACAGTTGTTCCAGAAATTGAAATGCCTGGACACTCTACAGCTGCAATTGCATCATACCCTTGGCTAGGAACTTCTAAAAATAACATTGAAGTACCCATAAAATTTGGTGTTGGCAAAGATGTTTATGATATTTCTAACCAAAGAGTACTTCAATTTTTAAAGGATGTTTTAGATGAAGTTATGGTACTTTTTCCCTCAAAAGTAATTCACATAGGTGGTGATGAAGTAAAATACAATCACTGGAAAAATTCTTTAGCTGTTCAAAAATATATGAAAGCCAATAATTTGTCAACTCCTGCTGATTTGCAAGTTTTTTTTACAAACAACATCTCAAAATACTTACAAACTAAAGGACGCAGAATGATGGGTTGGAACGAAATTATGGGACATAATTTGCATCATTATCAAGATAAAAAAGACACCAAAACTACCCAAAAACTTGCTAATGAAAGTATTATTCATTTTTGGAAAGGAGATGTAGATTTGGCTACAACAGCTGCTAGTAATGGTTATGAAATAGTAAACTCATTACACACATACACTTATTTGGATTATAAATATAAAAATTTACCATTATCTAAAGCCTATTCCTTTAATCCTATTCCTGAAAAATTAGATAAAAAATATCATGAAAAAATAATTGGGTTGGGTTGCCAAATGTGGGGAGAGTGGATACCAACAAATGGAGAAATGCATTATAAAGTTTTTCCAAGAATTGCAGCTTATGCAGAAGTAGGCTGGACAAAAAATGAAAATAAAAATTTTAATGCTTTTAAATTGGGACTTAAAAATTTACAAAAACGTTGGTCATCAAAAGAAATATATTTTGCTCCTAACAAATTTTAGTGAAAAAATAATCAATTTTGAATAAAATAATTTCAATCGCGCCAGGAAGAACCTGTTTATTTGGTGATCATCAAGATTATTTGGGCTTACCAATTATAGCTTGTGCTATAAATAAACACATTACTTTAAAGGCTGAGAAAAATAATGCTAATACTTTTGAAATTAATTTACCAGATATCAACCAAAAAAGAACCATTGGTATATATGATATTTTTGGCACTTTAAAAAAAGAAGACTTTTTTCAATCGTCTTTACAAGTTTTAAAACGATATAATTGTATTCCTAATCATGGGTACAACATTCATATAACAGGTACAATTCCTATTAACTCTGGCACTTCTAGCTCAACTGCACTTGTTGTTGCTTGGGTACAATTTTTAATTAAAGCCTTTGGTGATGAAACGTTGTTGACTCCAGAAAAAATTTCTCAAATAGCTTTTGAGGCCGAAGTTTTAGAGTTTAATGCTCCAGGAGGTAAAATGGATCAATATAGCATTGGTTTAGGAAATATCATATACTTAGAAACTGGAGATAGGTTTTCTTATGAAGTTTTAAAAGCACCTTTAACAGGACTAATTATGGCTGATTCTGGTGTACCAAAAGAAACACTAGGCTTGTTAAATCGATTAAAAACAAATGCTGGCAAAGCTATAGAAGAAGTAAAAAAACGTCATTTAGATTTTGATATGCATAGTGCAAAAATTGAAGATTTAGAAAAATACCTAAAGTACCTTTCTACAGACTTACAGCCTTATTTTGAAGCAGCCTTGGGCAATTTTAATGTTACTAAAAAAGCTTTAACTGCGTTTAAAAAAGAAAAACTAGACCTTATTGAAATCGGTGATTTAATGAATCAGCATCATCATTATTTAAAAAATCTTTTAAAAATTACTGTTCCAAAAATTGATGCTATGATTAATGCTGCCATTCATGCTGGTGCTTTAGGTGCAAAAATTGTTGGTTCTGGTGGTGGTGGAAGTATTGCAGTTTTATCACCTAAACATAAAGAAAAAGAAATATCAAAGGCCATTTTAAAAGCTGGTGCAAAAAGTATTTATTTGGCTAAAGTTGATGAAGGCGCACGTGTTTCAGTTACTAATTCTTTATTTTAAAAAAATGCATAATAATTTAATCATTTTAGCTGGTGGAATGTCATCAAGAATGAAAAAAGCAGCTACCTCAGAATCCGTAAATCAAGAGGAAACCAAACAAGCAAACAATAGAAGTAAAAGCTTAATTAGTGTTGGTAATGCTGGTAGACCTTTAATGGATTATTTACTTTACAATGCCAAAAAATCTGGTTATAAGAACATTTACATAGTTATTAATGAGCAAGGTGGTTTGTTTAAAGAGTTTTATGGTAACAAAAAAACAAATAATCAATTCCACAGATTAAACATTTCATTTGCAATACAATATATCCCTGAAAATAGAGTGAAACCTTTTGGTACTGCTGATGCTGTTTTACAAGCTATTGAACAATTTCCTGAATTGCAAAATCAACAATTTACAGTTTGCAATAGCGATAATTTATACTCGATAAATTCTTTAAAATTGCTAAGAAAAACCAAATGTAAAAATGCCTTAATTTCTTATGATAGAGATGCTCTAGATTTTAATATCGATAAAATATACTCCTTTGCAATTATGGA
Organism: Polaribacter sp.; assembly: GCA_965661915.1. Taxonomy (GTDB): domain Bacteria; phylum Bacteroidota; class Bacteroidia; order Flavobacteriales; family Flavobacteriaceae; genus Polaribacter. The sequence continues at coordinate 44,465 of CBFIFR010000014.1, forward strand.
TTTCGATGATAATAATTATTTAAAAGGTATTATTGAAAAACCAACTATTGAAAAAGCTAAAGGATATAAAGATAAAGACGGTAAAACACGAATAAGCATGAACTTGTTTAAATTAGATGGAAAAATGATGTATCCTTATTTACAAAATTGCCCTGTTCACCCTACACGAAACGAAAAAGAGCTACCAAGCGTTGTTTTAAATTGTGTAGCTGATTATCCCAACTCTTTTTTGGGCATCCCTCTTTCTGAACATGTACCAGATTTAACTGCTAAAGATGATATCATCATCATAAAAGAATATTTGAAAAAGCACTATCCAGAGACTTTAAATTGGACGTAGAATTTTTATATTGCAGCAATTGTAATCCTTTAACAATTCGTTTATGATCAATTTAAGTACGTTAGATTATGTTTTAATAATTTCTTTTTTCCTGATTACATTATTTATCGGAATTTACGTTTCAAAAAAATCAGGAAAAAATGCAACTGAGTACTTTCTTTCTGGTAGAAATATGCCTTGGTGGTTGTTGGGGGTTTCTATGGTGGCAACAACTTTTTCTACAGATACACCTAATTTTGTAACAGATATTGTTAGAAAAGATGGTGTTTCTTCTAATTGGATGTGGTGGGCATTTTTAATAACAGGATTACTTACTGTTTTTGTGTATGCAAAATTATGGCGAAAATCTGAAGTAAAAACTGATATAGAATTCTATGAATTACGTTATGGAGGAAAACCTGCTAAGTTTTTAAGGGCTTTTAGAGCTCTATATTTAGGGTTCTTATTCAATATTTTTGCAATGGCAGGTGTAACTTTAGCTGCTATAAAAATTGGTAGTATCATGTTGGGGCTACAACCTTGGGAAACTATTCTTTATGCTGGCACAGTTACTGTAATTTTTAGTGCTCTTGGAGGGTTTAAAGGTGTGGTTTATACTGATTTTATATTATTTTTTACTGCAATGGCTGGTGCTATTGGTGCTGCTTACTATTTGGTTAATTTACCAGAAATTGGCGGAATTAATGCATTAATAACCCACCAAAATGTTGCTGATAAATTATCAATACTACCAGATTTTAGTAATACTGAAGCTTTAATAACTTTACTAATTATCCCTTTGGCTGTGCAGTGGTGGAGTTCTTGGTATCCTGGAGCAGAACCTGGTGGTGGTGGTTATATTGCACAAAGAATGTTAGCTGCTAAAGACGAAAATCATGCTATTGGAGCAACGTTTTTCTTTAACATAATGCATTATGCTTTACGCCCTTGGCCATGGATTTTAGTGGCTTTAGCTTCATTAATTATTTTTCCTGATGTAGCTAGTATTCAAGAAGCATTCCCAAATATATCTCAAGATAAATTAGGAGATGATTTAGCCTACTCAGCAATGCTAACTAAATTACCAAGTGGTTTGTTAGGTTTGGTTTTAGCTTCATTAATCGCTGCTTATATGTCAACTATTTCAACACATTTAAATTGGGGATCGTCATATATTGTAAACGATTTTTATAAACAACATATCAAAAAAGATGCTTCAGAAAAACAATTGGTTGCAGTTGGACGAATATCTACTATAGTTTTAATGATTTTAAGTGCCTTATTTGCCCTATACCTTCAAAATGCTAAACAACTTTTTGATATCATAATAATGTTTGGAGCAGGAACTGGCTTAATCTTTATTTTAAGATGGTTTTGGTGGAGAATAAACGCTTGGAGTGAAATTTCTGCGATGTTAGTATCTGGAATTGTTTCCTTAGTTTTTTCTTCAGAAAATGTAAGCGCTATATTTTTTGATGAAACTGGCTTTTTTCCTACTTGGGCAAAATTGCCACTAATAGTTTTTATAACTACTTTTATATGGCTCGCATTTACATTTATTACAAAACCTGAAAAACAAGAGGTTCTTATAAAATTTTATACCAAAACCCAACCTGGAGGCCCTGGTTGGCTTTCTGTATTGGCAAAATTACCAAAATCTGAAAAAATAATTGAAAAAAATAAAAATTGGAATGTTCCTTCAGGTATTTTAGCAATGCTATTAGGTTGTATTTTAATTTACAGCTGCTTGTTTACTACTGGATACTGGATTTATGGTGAAACTGTAAACGCCATAATAACCTCTTGCTTAGGACTGATTTCAGGTTTTTTTCTTATTAAAACTTGGAAAAAAATAAAAAATACTATTTTCTAAAAATTTAAAATCTTTATGGATAAATCTTAAATCACACAACTTTTGGACTTGATCTCAAAATTACCAACCATTTTGGCTTCATTACCATAAAAAAACTCTACAAAAAATTGTAGAGTTTTTTTTATTGTTGTGACCGGGCTGGGGCTCGAACCCAGGACCCTCTCCTTAAAAGGGAGATGCTCTACCAACTGAGCTACCAGGTCAATCTTTTTCCGTAAGCGGGTGCAAATATATATGTTATTTTTAAAAAAACAAACCTTTTTTTACTTTGTTTCATTTAAATAAGCTTCGCGAACTTTTTTAAATAAATTAGATGAATACACAAAGTTTACAACAGCCTCATTGTCAGTTCTAAACATTTCTTCACTATTTCCCTCCCACGCTTTTCTACCATTTTTTAGAAAAAGAATTTTTTCTCCTATTTCCATCACAGAGTTCATATCGTGTGTATTAATTACTGTAGTTATTTGGTATTCATCCGTAATTTCTTGAATTAAATTATCAATAACAGTGGCAGTTTCAGGGTCTAAACCAGAGTTAGGTTCATCACAAAATAAATATTTTGGATTCATTACTATAGCTCTTGCAATGGCAACTCTTTTTTGCATCCCCCCAGATAATTCTGCTGGTAATTTTTTATTAGAATTTTCTAAGTTAACTCTATCTAACACAAAATTCACTCGCTCTAACATCTCTCCTTGAGATTTTTTTGTAAACATTTTTAGTGGAAACATTACATTCTCTTCTACGGTTTGAGAATCAAATAAGGCACCTCCCTGAAAAACCATCCCAATTTCTTGTCGCCATTGTCTTTTTTCTTCAATCGTAAATTTTGTATTAATTCTTCCATCAAAAGAAATGGTACCTCCCTCTGGAGTATGTAAACCTATTAAGGATTTTAAAAAAACTGTTTTTCCTGCTCCACTTTGCCCAATAATTAAACTTGTTTTTCCTGGGTGAAACGTTGTTGTAATCCCTTTTAACACCTCAATATCACCAAAACCTTTTTGTAAATCTTTAACTTCTATCATTTAAGTAAGTAACATTTGAGTTAAAAAATAATTAGCAATTACTATTAAAATTGTAGTCCAAACTACAGCTTGTGTACTGGCTTTTCCTACTGCAATAGAGCCACCTTTTACATAATAACCAAAGTAAGAAGGTACAGTTGCTATTAAAAATGCAAACACTAATGTTTTTGTAATTGCATATACCAATAAAAAAGGTTTAAATTCAGTTTGTAATCCCTCAATATAATCTATACCACTAAATAAACCAGATAATACACCTGCAATCCATCCTCCAAAAATCCCTAACATCATTCCTAGTGCAATTAAAAAAGGATAAAAGAAAACAGTGGCCACAACTTTTGGTAAAACTAAATGATTTAGTGAATTTACCCCCATAACGTCAAGCGCATCAATTTGTTCTGTTACTCGCATTGTACCAATACTAGATGTTATATAGGAACCTACTTTACCAGCCAAAATAATTGAACAAAATGTAGGCGCAAACTCTAAAATAATAGATCTTTTCGCTGCAAAACCAATTAAAGATCTTGGTATAAATGCACTATCTAAATTCAAAGCAGTTTGTAAAGCTATTACACCGCCAATAAAAAAAGAAATAAACATAATAATACCCAGAGATTTTAAACCTAGTTCTTCTATTTCTTTAATTAGAGATTCATAAAAAATAACGCTTTTTTGAGGTCTTTTAAAAACCTGCTTTAGCATTATAAAATATTTTCCAATATGTTCTATATAATTCACAGATTAGATTTTATGCTAAATTAATAAATAACATTTACACAATATAAGTTTCCTTGTATCAATGTAAAAATTAATTACTTTTGATGTACATATAATTTAACTTTTTTATGAAAAAATATTTTATCACCCCAATACTACTATTTACTCTTTTTTTATCTTGTAAGCCTCAAAAAAAGCAACTACAAAAACCTAAACTCGTTGTTGGTATTGTTGTAGACCAAATGCGCTATGATTATTTAACTCGATTTTACAATAGATATTCAGAAAATGGTTTTAAAAGAATCTTAAAAAACGGATTTTCTTTAGAAAATGCACATTATAACTATATCCCAACGTATACAGCTGTTGGGCATTCATCAATTTATACAGGTACAACACCAGCAAATCATGGTATAATTTCTAACAATTGGTATGATAAATATTTAAAGAAGTCCATTTATTGCGTAGATGATTCTACTTATACAACCGTTGGTAATTTAAGTAAAGCAGGCAGAAAGTCACCTTTTAGATTATTTACAAGCACTGTAACTGATCAATTAAAATTAGCTCAGAATATGAAAGGAAAAACAATAGGCATTGGTATTAAAGACAGGTCTGCGATTTTACCTGCAGGCCATGCTGCTAATGCAGCCTACTGGTTTTATGGTAATAATGATGCTAAATGGATTAGTTCTTCTTTTTATATGGATGAATTGCCAAAATGGGTAATAGATTTTAATAACACCAATAAAGCAAACGAATATTTAAAACAGCCTTGGAACACGCTTTACGATATAAAAACCTACACAAATAGTATTGCTGATGATAATATTTTTGAGGGTAAATTTACAGGTGAAACCACGACTTCTTTCCCTCATGATGTTCCGAATTTAAAAGCTCAAAATGGTAATTATAACTTATTAAAATCTATACCTGCTGGAAACTCTTACACAGCTGACTTTGCTAAAGCAGCAATTATTGGAGAAAATTTAGGTAAAAGTAACTACACTGATTTTTTAGCGTTAAGCTTTTCATCAACAGATTATATAGGTCATAAATTTGGTCCAGCATCTAAAGAAATTGAGGACACCTATTTGCGTTTTGATAAAGATTTAGCTGATTTATTAAGCTTTTTAGATCAACAAGTTGGAAAAGACAAATACACTATTTTTCTAACAGCAGATCATGCAGCTGTGCATGTGCCAGCCTATTTACAATCTTTAAAAATTCCTGCTCATTATTTAAATTCCTCTAAGCTTAAGGCAAGTATTTTAGCCATCACACAAAAATATTTCAACTCTGTAGAATTGATTGAAAATATTTCTAATTATCAAATATTTTTAAATAAAGAAAAAATTGAATCTCTAGGATTTACCAAGCATCAAGTTGCTGAAAAATTGGCAGAAGAAATTGTTGACTTTGAAGGAATTTATAAAACGGTAACTGCAAAAACTTTACAAACTGCTCATTTTTCTGATGGAATTCTGAACTCACTCCAAAATGGATACAACCAAAAACTATCTGGTGATGTTTTAATGGTTCCTTACCCAGCTACATTAACACGCGGAAGAACAGGAACTTCTCATGGTTCTGGCTATTCTTATGATACTCACGTTCCAATCATTTTTTATGGAAATGGTATCGAAGCTGGAAACTCTAAAAAACGATATGATATCATAGATATTGCACCAACGATTGCCAATTTATTACAAATTGAAGCTCCAAATTCGGCTACTGGTAAAATTATTGATGAAGCTTTACAGCAATAGTTTATTAGAAATCAATGATTAACATCGGCTAAGAAAATAAGATCACTATAAAATTTAGTCGATGTTTTTATTTTTAAAAAACTTTTGGTAAAAAAACTTCAGCCATCATACAGCGTGCACTTCCACCTCCACAAGTTTCTATGGTGGTTAAAGAACTAGAAATAATTTGGCAATGTTTATTAATTGCCATTCTTTGATTATGAGTCAAATAATTATTTGCAGCTTGGCTCATTACTAAAAATAGTTCATTATTTTTTCCTGTAACTTGCAACATATTACCTGCGAAATGAGTTACTTGCTCTTCTGTAATGTCGATAATTTGCTTATTGCTTTCTTTTAAATGCTTTAGCACATTTTTTCGTTCTTTTTTATCATCAATAGCTGATAGACAGATTACTGCAAAATTTTCTGCAATACACATCATTACATTTGTATGATAAATTGCTTCCCTTTTATCGCCAACTGTTTGGTTTGCTGTAAAAATTATAGGAGAGTATTCAAAATCTTCGCAAAATTCAATAAACAACTCTTCATTAGCTCTTGGAGATAAAGCACAATAGGCTTTTTTGTTTGTTCTATCTAAAACCATGCTTCCAGTACCTTCTAAGAAAATTTGTTCATCTTCTGCAGAGGTATAATCTACAATATTATTAATCAAAAACCCCTCTTTCTCTAAAGCCACTAAAACATCTTCTCGCCTTTCTAAACGTCTATTTTCAGCAAACATTGGATAGATTACTGCTGTACCATCAGCGTGAAAAGAAATCCAATTATTTGGAAAAACAGCATCTGGAGTATCAAATTCTTGATTATCAGATACAACAATAACTTGAATACCATAACTTTTTAATTTGGCTATAAAACTATCAAACTCTTGCTGAGCTTTAATATTTATCAAAGAGTTTTTCAATTTCAGCTCTTCTTGATAGTAGTTATTAACAGCAGTTTGTTCGTTCATCCTAAAATTTACAGGACGAATCATTAAAATTGTATTCGTAGTATGTTGCATTTATTTTTGATTATTCCGCAAAACTATGCATAATATTATTTATATTTTTTATAATTCATTAATTTATTTTTAGTCTTAAAATATTAAGCAAACTCTTTCTATATTCAAATTTTACATTAAATAGCAAGTTTGAAAATTAATTTGTTTAACATTTGTTTAATTTTATTTAACAAAACCACAAGATTGTAATGTTTAATGTTTTTTTAATTTTGATTAACAAAAAAATAAATAAAAACTATTATGAATTCAATTAAAAAACTATTTCCAATCTTATTCTTATCCTTATTTATCTATTCTTGTGATGATGACGACCCTGTTGTTCCAGAAACAAACACTATTGTTGATGTTGCAATCAATAATAACCTAACTAGTTTAGTTACTGCTGTAACAAGAGCAGATTTAGTTACAACCTTGGCTGGAGCTGGAGACTTTACTGTTTTAGCACCAACAAATGAAGCTTTTAATATTTTTTTAGAAGCTAATAATTTTGAATCTGTAAATGATGTTCCTGTTCCTTTATTAAGAAATATTCTTTTAAACCATGTAATATCAGGTAGATTTCAATCAAATCAATTAAGTACAAGTTATGCAAAAACTAATGCCATTAGTGATGCTTCTGGAACTAATATGTCTATATATATTAATGTGGAAGGAGAAGTTTCATTTAATGGAGTATCAACTGTTACAACTGCTAACGTTTTAGCAGATAATGGTGTTGTACATGTAGTTGATAGGGTTATTGGGTTACCAACTTTAGTTACATTTGCTACAGCAGATCCTAATTTTGACAGTTTAGAAGCTGCTTTAACAAGAGAAAATGATTTTACTTATGTAGCTACTTTATCTTCTAGCGCATCTACTTCTCCTGCTCCATTTACTGTTTTTGCACCAACCAATGAAGCTTTTACCAGTTTAATTAATGATGATTTACCTGATAGTGTATCAAGTTTAGGTGATATAGATACTGAAACTTTAACATCAACCTTAAATACGCATGTTGTACCAGGCCTTAATGTTTTAGAATCTAGTTTGTCTAATAACATGCCAGTATCAACTTTAGGAGGAGATTTAATTGTTAATATAACACCAGCTGGAGCAACTTTAACAGACTCAAATGATAGAATTAGTGCTATAACTGCAACAGATGTACAGGCTAATAATGGCGTTATTCACGTAATTAATAAGGTGCTTTTAGAATAAAAAAAATTATCAATTTATTAAAGAGGCTGTCTGAAAAGAAAATTTAGTTGTCATTTCGACTTTATAGAGAAATCTTTTACTATTGATATTCAGTTATATAGATTTTTCGACTACGCTCAAAATGATATCACTAAAGACTTTTCAGACAGTTTCTTTAATCTCTAATTAAAGGTAATGTAGAACATCTTAATAAACCCTCTTGTTTTGCAATTTCTGCATAAGCTACTTCTTCTACCGTAAAACCATTTTTTTTAAGCCAAGTATTTAATCTGGTAAAATTTTTCTCTGATATAATTACGTCCTCAGAAATAGAAAATATATTACTGTTCATTTGGTACATTTCTTCTTTTGTAATTTCAAAAACATTGTCTTTTCCAAAGAAATTCACCAGCCATTCGTATTCACTTTCTACTAAAAATCCGTTTCTGTGTACTATTGCTTTGTCTTTTCCTATTGGTTGAAAACAACAATCTAAATGTAGTGCATTTTCTTTTGGATTTGTATTTGATTTTCTTAATTCAAAAGATTTAACTGTCTTTTTTGGAAACAATTTTTGTAACTCTTTAACAGCTGCAATATTTGTTCTAGCTGTAATAAAATTCGAATAATCATCAGCAGAATATGTCCCAACAAAAATATAATCATTCCATGGCATTACATCTCCACCTTCTACATGGCAATTTTTTGGTAAAACAATTATATTCTCTGGAGCAATTTGAGAAATCACTTTATCAATTGCTTTATATTCCTTTTCTCTATCAGGAAGAATATTTGCTTCTATAAATTTATCTTCTATAACAAAAGCAATATCTCTAGAAAAAATTTGATTGTAATTTTTGATGATGTTAGGACGAAAAACCTGCACATCATATTTTTTAAATACCTTAGCCACAGCTTCCATCTCCAAAATCATATCTTCTTCCTTAGGATATGTGCCTGCTAAAACATGCTCTATACTTTTAGGATCGTAGCAATCTTGCACCTTAGGTGTACCTCCATTACTTTTTGCAGTTCCTAAAATTACAGCTCTTAACCTTGAGGTTTCATTTTGAATATTTAATTTTAGCATATTTAAGAATTAAAAAAAAGCTTCATAAATTTATGAAGCTTTCAATTTTGTGTAAAATTAATACTATTTTTTATCTTTTTTCTATTTCTACAAATTCTCTGTATTTTTCGCCAGTATAAACTTGTCTTGGACGACCAATTGGTTCTTTTTTAAGCCTCATTTCTTTCCATTGAGCAATCCATCCAGGTAGTCTTCCTAAAGCAAACATTACTGTAAACATTTCTACAGGAATTCCCATAGCTCTATATATGATTCCAGAATAGAAATCTACATTAGGATATAATTTTCTGTCTACAAAATACGGATCATTCAAAGCTTCATGCTCTAAACCCTTTGCAATTTCTAAAATAGGATCACTAACGCCTAAATCATTCAATACTTCATCAGCCGCCTTTTTAATAATTCTTGCTCTTGGATCGAAATTTTTATATACTCTATGCCCAAAGCCCATTAATCTAAAAGGATCATTTTTATCTTTAGCTTTAGCCATATACTTTTTGGTATCTCCACCATCTTCCTTAATAGCTTCCAACATTTCTAATACAGCTTGGTTTGCGCCACCATGCAAAGGTCCCCAAAGTGCAGAAATACCAGCAGAAAGCGAAGCAAATAGACCAGCATGCGAAGACCCTACAATTCTAACTGTAGATGTAGAACAATTTTGTTCATGATCTGCATGTAAAATTAAAAGTTTATCTAAAGCATTTTTAACAATTGGGTTGATTACAAAATCTTCATTAGGTTGCTTAAACATCATGTACATTAGGTTTTCTACATAACCTAGGTTTTTACGTCCATAATTTAAATGCAATCCTTGTTTTTTACGCATTGTCCAAGCAACTAAAACAGGAAACTTACCTAAAATTCTAACAATGGCATGATACATATCTTCTCTAGATTCAATATTTACTGAAGCTGGATTAAATGCTGTTAATGCACTTGTTAAAGAAGATAAAACACCCATTGGATGTGCATTTCTTGGAAATGCCTCTATAATTTTTCTAACATCATCATCTACTAAAGAGTGATTTCTGATATCTGCATGAAATTTCTCTAACTCTTCTGTAGTAGGTAAATTTCCAAAAATTAATGCGTATGCAGTTTCTAAAAAATCTGCTTTTTCAGCTAGCTCTTCAATTGAGTAGCCTCTATATCTTAAAACACCTTTTTCACCATCTAAAAAAGTTATCGCACTTTCACAAGAACCTGTGTTTTTATACCCAGGATCAATTGTAATGACTCCATTGGTAGCTGATCGCAACGTTTTTATGTCAATTGCGACTTCATTTTCAGTTCCTTTAACAAGTGGAAACTCATATAAATTTTCTCCTATTTGTAACTTTGCAATATCTGGCATTTAAAGATTTTTTTTATGTATTGTTCGTATCGCGAAGATACCAAATTATTCAAGATTTTAAAAGGTGTTGTATATAGATTTTAAATATTAAAAAATAAGGTTAATCGATTAATCAAAAAAGGTAAGAAATAAAAAAAACCTGTAAAGAATTACAGGTTTTTTTTTGTTATAAATTAAAACTTTATTTAAATTTTAAATGCATTTTCTTGTGGAAAATAAGCAGTTTCTGCTAATTCTTCTTCAATTCTTAACAATTGATTGTATTTTGCCATTCTGTCTGAACGCGAAGCAGAACCTGTTTTAATTTGTCCACAATTTAATGCAACTGCTAAATCTGCAATTGTATTATCTTCAGTTTCACCAGATCTATGAGACATTACCGATGTAAAACCAGCATTTTTAGCCATATTTACAGCAGCAATTGTTTCTGTTAAAGAGCCTATTTGGTTTACTTTAATTAAGATTGAATTTGCAATTCCGTTTTCGATTCCTCTAGATAAACGTTCTACATTAGTAACAAATAAATCATCGCCAACTAATTGAACTTTATCACCAATTTTATCTGTTAAATATTTCCAACCTTCCCAATCATTTTCGTCCATACCATCTTCAATAGAAATAATAGGATATTTACCTGCTAATTCAGCTAAATAATCTGCTTGTTCTTGGCTAGTTCTTACTACACCTTTGCTTCCTTCAAATTTCGTATAATCGTAAGCACCATCCACATAAAATTCTGCAGCAGCACAATCTAAAGCGATTTTAACTTCGTCACCAAAAGAATAGCCAGCATTTTTAACAGCTAAAGCAATTGTTTCGATAGCATCTTCTGTACCTTCTAAAGTTGGCGCAAAACCACCTTCATCACCAACTGCAGTTGATAAGTTTCTATCGTGTAAAACTTTCTTTAAATTATGAAAAATTTCAGAACCCATTTTCATAGCTTCTGTAAAGTTTTTAGCTTTAACTGGCATTACCATAAATTCTTGAAATGCGATTGGAGCATCTGAATGAGAACCACCATTAATGATATTCATCATTGGAACAGGTAATGTATTTGCAGAAACACCACCTACATATCTATACAAAGGCATACCTAATTCATTTGCTGCTGCTTTTGCTGCTGCTAAAGAAACTCCTAAAATAGCATTGGCTCCTAATTTTGATTTATTAGGTGTACCATCTAAATCTATCATTAATTGATCTATTGCATTTTGTTCAAAAACAGAAGTACCCAGTAATTCTTCAGCAATAATATTGTTAACATTATCAACAGCTTTCAAAACTCCTTTACCCATGTAATCTTTTCCACCATCTCTTAATTCTACTGCTTCGTGTTCTCCTGTAGAAGCTCCAGAAGGTACTGCTGCTCTTCCTAAAATTCCGTTTTCTGTTGTTACATCTACCTCTACAGTTGGATTACCTCTTGAATCGAAAATTTGACGTGCGTGAACGCTAATAATAATGCTCATTTTTATATGTTTTTATTGGTTTAATTAATTTTTGTTATACTTTGCTAATTTACGAAAAGTAGCAAGGATTTAACAATTTGTATTTAATTAATTACGAAAACGATTCCTATTAAAAATAAAAAACCCACTCAGTAAACTGAGTGGGAAAATTGCTATGAAAAAGAATGTGATTTTACAATCACACTACAAATATAATACGAATATTTAAATAATCAACAAAAAAATGTTGAATAACCAAAAAGAGACGATGACTAGCAGTTAAATTACGATAAAACTTTCTTAACCTCTAAAATAGTATTAATAAACTGGTCAAATAAATACTCAGAATCATGTGGTCCAGGGCTTGCTTCTGGATGATATTGAACAGAAAATACATTTTTATCTTTTAAACGAATACCAGCAACAGTATGATCGTTTAAATGAACATGTGTTATTTCGACATTTTCATTCGCTTCGGTTTCTTCTCTATTAATTGCAAAACCATGATTTTGAGAAGTAATCTCCCCTTTAGTAGTTAATAAGTTTTTTACAGGATGATTTATTCCTCTATGCCCATTATGCATTTTATAAGTTGAAATTCCTTGAGATAAAGCAATAACTTGGTGCCCTAAACAAATACCAAATAATGGTAAATTTCTATCAATAATTTCTTTAGCAACTAATTGTGCTTCTTCTAATGGTTCAGGGTCTCCAGGTCCATTTGAGATAAAATATCCATCTGCATTAAATTCAGCTAAATCTTGAAATGAAGAATTGTATGGATATACTCTAATATAAGCACCTCTTTTTGCCAAATTTCTGAGGATATTTTTTTTGATACCAATATCTAGAGCAGCTATTTTAATCTCTGCATTTTCATCACCAACATAGTATGAATCTTTTGTAGATACTTTAGATGCTAGTTCTAAACCTTCCATACTTGGCACTTCTGCCAATTGCTTTTTAAGTGCATCAATGTCATCAACATGTGTAGAAATAATTGCATTCATTGCTCCATGATCTCTAATATACGATACCAATGCTCTTGTATCAACATCTGAAATAGCTACTAAATTATGTTTTGTAAACCAATCTTTTAGGTTGCCATCAGAATCTACTCTTGAATGTGTAAAGCTAAAATTTCTACATATTAAACCAGAAATTTTTATTCCATCAGATTCTACTTCATTATCATTTACTCCATAATTACCAATATGTGCATTTGTAGTTACCATTAACTGACCAAAATAAGAAGGATCAGTAAAAATTTCTTGGTAACCTGTCATCCCTGTATTAAAACAAATTTCTCCTGTTGACGTTCCTTCTATACCAACAGACTTGCCGTAAAAAATGGTTCCATCTGCTAATAAAACTAATGCTTTTTTTCTTGTTTGATATTTCATTGATCTTTGCTTTCTATGATTCGAAATTTTTAAAAACTATAAAAGTATTTATTAAATTGAATTATAATATTGTAATATTTGTTTTAGGTCTATTTTATCTTTAAATGAAAGTTTATTCTTTTTTGCATAAGTAATAACTTGGCTTCTATAGTCTTCATTCAAGAGACTAATCACCTTTTTTTTCCTAAGTCTTGAAAGAGAAATAGTTTCTTTTTTTATCTCATCAATTAAAATATACTCCAGCTTACTAACATAATGTTCTGGTTTAATTAATTTTCCATTCATTTTATCAACTTCTTTCTCTTTTCTCTTGGAAAAATGTTTTATGTAAAAATTTATTTTATCGCCTTCGGCTAATTTTTCATGAATAAAGTTATTCATTTTTGAAAATTCTCTATTCTGTATAACTGCTTTAGAAATACTTGAAAAAGTGAATAATGTATCTTTACTTACTTTTGAAACAAATGAGTTAGTTATTAAGTCTATGTTAAAGTTAGAAATTTTATATTTTTTACTATTTGCATCAAAAATTACAGCATCATTTTGAAAAGAGTTAAATAAAAATATTTTGGCTATCTTACTCTTAGAACTAGAATTTAAAAGATAAATTCCTGCAGTAGTTCCTAAATGCTGTGAATTTGGATTCGAATCACTGCCTCCTAAAGCACCAGATTGAGAGTGTATAGTGTAACTAAAGAGTACAAATAAAGTAAATAATATATTAAGGTATTTCATTTTAAAGTTTTAGAATTAATAAATATAAAAAAAGGGATAAACGTATACGCTTATCCCTTTAATATTTATTAAAAAACTCTCATTTTTTATTCTTCTGATTTTTCTTCAGTTGATTTTTCTTCTACTTGAGCAGTTGTTTCAGTTTTTTTACTTCCTCTTCTTCTACTTCTTCTTGTAGATTTTTTAGCTTTAGCACCTTTTGGATTATAGATTTCATTGTAATCAACCAATTCAACCATAGCCATAGGAGCATTATCTCCTTGACGATTTCCTAATTTGATGATACGAACATAACCTCCAGGTCTGTCTGCAACTTTTACAGATACTTCTCTAAAAAGCTCAGTAACTGCGTATTTATCACGTAGATAAGAGAATACAACACGTCTATTATGAGTTGTATCTGCTTTAGATTTTGTAATTAATGGCTCAACAAAAACTCTTAGGGCTTTTGCTTTTGCTACTGTAGTGTTAATACGTTTGTGTTCTATTAAAGAACAAGCCATATTAGCTAACATCGCTTTTCTATGCGCTGTTTTTCTACCTAAATGATTGTGTTTTTTTCCGTGTCTCATTGTGACGTTTGTTTTATGCTTTCATCTTGCATCTACCCTTTTTGAGGAGCAAAATATGAAAGGTTAATCTCTATCTAATTTATATTTTGTTAAATCCATACCGAAACTTAAACCTTTAACAATAACTAATTCTTCTAGTTCTGTTAATGATTTTTTACCAAAATTTCTAAACTTCATTAAATCACTTTTATTAAACGATACTAAATCTCCTAATGTATCTACCTCTGCAGCTTTTAAACAGTTTAAAGCTCTTACAGATAAATCCATATCAATTAATCTCGTTTTTAATAATTGACGCATGTGTAATGATTCTTCATCATATGTTTCTGTTTGTGCAATTTCATCTGCCTCTAAAGTGATACGCTCATCAGAGAATAACATAAAGTGGTGGATTAAAATTTTTGCAGCTTCAGTTAATGCATCTTTTGGATTGATTGATCCATCAGTATCAATATCAAATACTAATTTTTCATAATCCGTTTTTTGCTCTACACGAAAGTTTTCAATAGTGTACTTTACATTCTTGATTGGTGTGTAGATTGAATCTGTAAAGATTGTACCAATAGGCGCAGATGGTTTTTTATTTTCTTCTGCAGGAACAAAACCTCTACCTTTTTCTATGGTAATTTCTGCATTTAATTTCACAGATTTTTCCATATTGCAGATCACTAAATCTGGATTTAAAATCTGAAAACCAGAAATAAATTTCTGTAAATCACCTGCAGTAAATTGCTCTTGACCTGATACAGATACAGAAACAGTTTCTCTATCAGTTTCATCTATTTGTTTTTTAAAACGAACTTGTTTTAAATTTAATATAATTTCTGTTACATCTTCTACGATTCCTGGAACTGTAGAAAATTCGTGTTCTACACCATCAACTCTTAAGGATGTAATTGCAAAACCCTCTAAAGATGATAATAACACTCTTCTTAAAGCATTACCTACTGTTAAACCAAAACCAGGTTCAAGAGGTCTGAACTCAAATCTACCAGAAAAATCGGTAGATTCAATCATTATTACTTTGTCTGGTTTCTGAAAATTTAAAATTGCCATTATTTTTCTTCTTTTTAATTGTTATTTAGTTGCGCGGTTTATAAGTTTGAAGAAGTACAAATAAACCCTTTGGCTAAATACCAATATGATTAAATTTATTATTTAGAATACAATTCTACGATTAATTGCTCTTTGATGTTTTCAGGAATTTGTAATCTTTCTGGAGTTTTTACAAAAGTACCTGTTTTGGTATCACTATTAAAAGTTAACCATTCGAAAACATTATTGGTAGACGCTAATGCATCTTCGATAGCAACTAGAGATTTAGATTTTTCTCTTACTGCAACAACATCACCTTCTTTTAAACTGTAAGATGGAATATTTACAATTTCCCCATTTACGGTAATATGTCTGTGAGAAACTAATTGACGAGCTCCACTTCTTGATTTAGAAATCCCCATTCTGTAAACAACGTTATCTAAACGAGATTCACATAATTGTAGTAAAATTTCACCTGTAATACCTTGTGAAGCAGATGCTTTTTTAAATAAATTACTGAACTGACGCTCTAAAATACCATAAGTATATTTTGCTTTTTGCTTCTCCATTAATTGAGTTGCATATTCAGATTTTTTACCTCTTCTTCTTGCATTTCCATGCTGTCCTGGAGGAAAGTTTCTTTTTTCGAAGTTTTTATCTTCGCCAAAAATTGCTTCACCAAATTTACGAGCAATTTTAGTTTTTGGTCCTGTATATCTTGCCATTTCTTTTGTGTTATAGATAGGGATTATGAATTAAGGCTTATCCTTCGCTAATCGTATTCCTATCAAGTTAAAATATAATTAATTATGATATTACTTGTGATGAGAAACTAAAAATTCAGCAGAAACTGAATCAAGTTCAGTTTAAACTCTTCTTCTTTTAGGTGGACGACATCCATTGTGAGGGATTGGAGTAACATCAATTATTTCTGTTACTTCTATCCCAGAATTATGTAAAGATCTAATAGCAGATTCTCTACCATTACCTGGCCCTTTTACATAAACTTTCACCTTACGTAAACCTGCTTCTTTTGCAACATTTGCACAATCTTCTGCTGCCAATTGAGCTGCATATGGAGTATTCTTTTTAGAACCTCTAAAACCCATTTTACCTGCAGATGACCAAGAAATTACGTCACCTTTTTTGTTTGATAAAGAAATAATGATGTTGTTAAAAGAAGCTGTTACATGCGCCTCACCAATTGCATCAATAATTACTTTACGTTTTTTTGAACTTGCTTTTGCCATAATATAAATGTTTAGTTATAAAATTTAGTAAGTTGTATTTAAAAAAAATACGGCACACTAAATTATAACTAGGTTAATCTACTAACTTTATTTTTTCTTGTTAGCTACAGTTTTTCTCTTACCTTTTCTTGTACGAGAATTGTTTTTTGTTCTTTGACCTCTTAAAGGAAGACCTAATCTGTGACGAATTCCTCTTTGGCATCCAATATCCATTAAACGTTTAATGTTTATTTGAACTTCTGAACGTAATTCACCTTCTATCGTAAAAGTACCAACTTGCTCTCTAATTGCTGCGATTTGATCGTCAGTCCAATCTTGAACTTTAATACTTTCATCAACTTTTGCTTCCGCTAAAATTTGTTTAGCTCTGCTGTTTCCTATACCAAAGATGTAAGTTAAAGCAATAACTCCTCTTTTATTCTTTGGAATATCAATACCTGCTATTCTTGCCATATTTATAGTTATTGGTTATTGGTTTTTGGTTATTGGTTATTGGTTTGTTTCATTAACTAAAAACTTATATTTAGCGAAATTACTAACAACGAATGACTAAAAACTAACAACTATTTTTTATCCTTGTCTTTGTTTAAATCTAGGATTTTGTTTATTAATCACATATAATCTACCTTTTCTGCGTACTATTTTGCAGTCGGCACTTCTTTTTTTAACTGATGCTCTAACTTTCATCTGTTTTGTTTTTTTTTAATATCTGTAAGTAATTCTTGCTTTTGATAAATCGTAAGGGCTCATTTCTAATTTTACCTTATCACCTGGTAACAATTTGATATAATGCATACGCATTTTACCAGAAATATGAGCTGTTACAATATGTCCGTTTTCTAACTCTACACGAAACATTGCATTAGATAATGCTTCTGTAATTGTTCCATCTTGTTGAATTGCGGGTTGTTTAGCCATTTTTTACTTATTCGATTTTCTGTTACTATTTCCTGATTTCATTAAACCATCATAATGACGATTTAATAAATATGAATTTATTTGTTGTAATGTATCTATAGCTACACCTACCATAATGATTAATGAAGTACCTCCATAAAACATTGCCCAGCTTTGTTGTACTCCAAATTGTACGACAATTGCTGGCAAAATTGATAATGCTGCTAAGAATAATGATCCTGGGAATGTTATTCTTGATAATACAGAATCTAATCTATCTGCTGTATCTTTTCCTGGTCTAATACCTGGAATAAAGCCACCACTTCTTTTTAAGTCTTCAGCCATTTTATTCGTAGGAATAGTAATAGCTGTGTAGAAATAACTAAAAATGATAATTAACAGTGCAAATATTACATTGTATTGCCAACCATTAGAATCTGTTAATGCTACTAAGGCTGGAAATTTCTGCCCCAAAGCTAAAGGAACAAACATAATTGCTTGTGCAAATATAATTGGCATTACACCTGCTGCATTTAATTTCAATGGGATATAATCTCTTGAACCTGCTACATTTTGAATATTGCCTGCAACTGTTCTCCTTGCATACTGAACTGCAATTTTACGAACAGCAGTAACCAATAACACAGATAATAAAATTACAACAAACCATAAGAACACTTCTACTAAAATAACCATTGCACCACCATTACCTGGATTTAACCTAGAAGATACTTCTTGTAAAAATGCTGATGGGAAATTAGCGATAATTCCGACAGTAATTAATAATGAAATTCCATTACCAACACCTTTATCAGTAATACGCTCACCTAACCACATTGCAAAAATTGTACCTGCTGTTAAAATGATAATAGATGAAACCCAAAATGTAATTCCAGGAACTAAAAACGCTTCTGGTCCTAAACCAAATTGAGTTTTAATAGCTGTTATATAGGTTGGGGCCTGTACCAAAGTAATACCAATGGTTAACCATCTTGTAATTTGTGTAATTTTTTTTCGTCCACTTTCTCCATCTTTTTGTAGCTTTTGTAAGTAAGGAACTGCAATTCCCATTAACTGAACCACAATAGATGCAGAAATATAAGGCATAATACCAAGTGCCATAACTGACGCTCTAGCAAATGCACCTCCTGTAAATGCGTTTAATAACCCTAAAAGACCACCTGAAGTACTATCTTTTAATGCTGCTAACTGTAATGGATCTATTCCAGGTAATGGAACAGAAGCCATAAAACGATATACAGCAATTAATCCGACAGTAAGAAGAATCTTATTCTTTAATTCCTCTATACTAAAAATCTCTTTTAATTTATTAATAAAATTCATCATTTACTATTATAAAGCAACAGCTTGTCCTCCAGCTGCCTCGATTGCAGCTTTAGCTGATGCTGTAAATTTATGTACTGTTACGTTTAATTTAGCCTTAAGTTCTCCACCACCTAATATTTTTACTAGGTCGTTTTTACTTGCTAATCTATTAGCCACTAAATCATCTATTGTAACTGTATCTTTTATCTTTCCACTATCAACTAAAGATTGTAATTTATCTAGGTTAATTCCCTGATATTCTTTTCGGTTAATATTCGTGAAACCAAATTTTGGTACTCGTCTTTGAAGTGGCATTTGACCACCTTCAAAACCAATTTTACGAGAATAACCTGAACGAGATTTAGCCCCTTTGTGACCTCTAGTAGAAGTACCTCCATGACCAGAACCCTCACCACGTGCGATTCTTTT
>CBFIFR010000015.1:0-57561 GCA_965661915.1 Polaribacter sp.
TGTTATTGATAATGCAAGGTTTCATTCTACTAAAAATATAATAATTCCAGATAATATTCATTTACTCAACATTCCTCCATATACTCCAGAACTCAATCCTTGTGAACAGATTTGGAAATATATTAAAGACAGATACAAAAACACATGTTTTGAAAATTTAGAACAAATAAAAGATTGGTTATCTAATTTTGTAAATGAAATGGGAACAGAAAACATCAAATCTATTGTAAGTAATTATCATTATTTAAATGCTTTTTATGCGAAATAATTAATGGTAAATCGTATAAGATAAAGAAACAACAAAAAAGTAAGATAAAGAAACAACAAAAAAATCCGCAATAAGCGGATTTTTGTAAATTTATGAGAAAAGAGTAAAACTTAGATTTTTTTCATCTGCTGTTTCATCATTTGCATTTGTTCTTTTAACATGCCATGTTTGTCTAATTTTTTAGCTTCAGCCATTAAATTAGTAGCTTCACGCTTGCGTCTTTTTGTCATTGCAATACCAGCTAATTGTAATTTTGCCATTGCTAAATCATGATCCATAGATAATCCTAAACGAACCGCTTTTCGCAGAAATTTTTCTGATTGTGTAATGTTGG
Organism: Polaribacter sp.; assembly: GCA_965661915.1. Taxonomy (GTDB): domain Bacteria; phylum Bacteroidota; class Bacteroidia; order Flavobacteriales; family Flavobacteriaceae; genus Polaribacter. The sequence goes on from CBFIFR010000015.1 coordinate 603, forward strand.
TTTGACTCAACATAATTCCGTGTAAATAATTATAATATCCTTGTTGCTTGGTAATTAAAGCAGCTTCTGGATTTTTAATATAACCCAACCACTTTTGAGCAGCAGGAAAATTTTGTTTACGCAATTGTAAAAAAGCTAATAAAATAAATTCATTTTTAAAGTATAGTAACACAAAAATTCCGGCTAATAATATGATGGAAATACCATTCATAATATTCACTTGGCTAAATTCATAAATAGCCCAAACTGTTAATAAACCTGCTATAATTAATTTTATATTTTTATTGAACATTGTTCTTAAATTTTATTGATGCGCAAAAATACATTTTCTTTATATAAATACCTACATGCTTTTTTAAACCTTGTAAGATTACTTTTGTTTTTTATAGTATTTCTTGTATTTAAACCAAGATAAGGTTCCTAATACTGCTACAAAACCAATAGAATAATATACAGAAGATGGTGTAATTACGCGATCTCCACTAGCATATGAATGTAAACCCGCCAAATAAAAGTTAACACCAAAATAGGTCATCATAATAGAGGCGTATGCAATAATAGTCCATAAATTAAAGGTATACTTTCCTCGCAAACCAGGTATCAAACGCATGTGTAGTACAAATGCATAAATCATTATAGAGATTAATGCCCAAGTTTCTTTAGGGTCCCAACCCCAATAACGACCCCAACTTTCGTTAGCCCACATACCACCTAAAAAGTTTCCAATAGTTAACATTACCAAACCAACAGTAACTGCCATTTCATTAATTATGGTAATTTCTTTAATATTAAGATCCATTTTCTTTTTGTTGTTCTTATTGGTAAATAAGATTAAAAAGAGAGAGAATACTCCTAAAATCATCCCTAAAGTTAAAGGCCCATAACTCGCTACAATAATAGAAACATGGACCAACAACCACCAAGAATTTAATACCGGTTGTAAATTAGCAATTTCAGGATCAAGCCAATTCATGTTGGCTACAAATAAAATAATTGATGCTACAAAAGTAGTAGCTGTAATGGTTAATGCAGATTTTCTACCTAAATACAGTCCAAATAACATCGTTGTCCAGGCTACATAAATAATAGATTCATAGGCATTACTCCATGGTGCATTACCACTAATATACCATCTTGCAATTAACCCAGCTGTATGTAAAACAAATAAAGCAACAACTATTGCAATGGCAAATTTCACGGCTATATTTAGCCATCTCTTATCACTAAATATTTGAGAAATTACAAAAACTAGTAGAAATAAACTGGCTAAACCATAATAACGAACTAATTTCTTAAAAACACCGAATTTGTTGTAGGCAATTTCTACATCTATTCTTTTTTCAGACGGATAAACAGCAGCACCAAATTTCTTTTGATATTTTTTAATACCCTCTAAAACTTGATTTGCTTTAGAGTAATCTCCTGTTTTTTTGGCAGTTTGTAACAACTGCACATAAAGTGGCAGTGATTTTTGTACAAAAACGGTATCAGCAGGTCTAAAACCTTTTGTGGTTGTGGTTTCTGGTTGAGAAACCCATTTGTTATTTTCATCATTTGGTATTGGGTAAATTTTTAAAATACCTCCACCAATTGCATTGTATAGCAAACCTAATCGTCTATCTATTTTTATAATGTCTTGCTCAAATTTATTTTGAATCTTTTTTTTCTGAGCTTCGTCAACTTGTTTTTTAATTCTGTATTCTCCACGAGCCGTAAAAAAATCTGATAAGCGTGCGTATTTTACGGTATCAGCAACCCCTAATTGATTTCTAATTTCTAGATTTCCTTTTTCTAAATAAATCATAGGTACTTCATACCAAAGTCGAGGGTTTTCTATAATTGATAGTAAAACCTGGCTAGGTTGCATATCATTAAACTTTTCAGTTTGTGCCACTTTACGCACTAATTCTGATGCAAAAGTATGTGCTGGTTTCATTCTACCGCCAGCATCTTGAATAACTAATTTGCTAAAACTTTGTGCGTGCTTTGCAGCAACTAAATTTGCTGTTAATATAGAATCTATCTGTTGATTACTAACTCTTGTAACAGCTAATGCAGGATGTGGTTCTGTAGCATTTGTGGTTTGTGCAGGCTCGTGAGTATGATTCGGATCACTATGATCGTGATCATGTTCTTGAGCAAAAAGAAAACTACTGGCAAGGAATAACGTAATAATTGATAGCGTTTTTTTCTTTTTACGAATCTTTTTTAGCGAATTTTTTAAACTATCAAAACGCGTATATTTTGCAAAGAAAATTGTAATCATGCCTGTGTATAAAAGCGAATACCCCAAATATGTAATAAAAGTTCCCCACCAATCATGATTTACAGATAAATGCGTTTGTTCTCTTTCGCCAGATAAATCGTAACTAGATTGAAAAAATTTATATCCCTTATGGTCTAAAATATGATTCATAAAAATACGATAATCAAATTTTTCATCTTTATCAATTACAGTTACTTCACTGGCATAAGAAGCAGCACTTTCTGAACCAGGATATTTTTCTAATTGAAAATCATTTAATTTAATACTAAATGGTGCTTTTAAAATCTTGGCACCATACCACATTCTAAAATTTAGTCCATCAACAGAAAACTCTTTTGCATTATCGTTGTTAAATTTACCTCCAGAAAGTGAAACTCTTTTGGTTTCGTTTTCTGTTTTTACATCTAATAGAATAACGTCTAGTTTTTTATCATCTTTTGGGCCACGAACTATTTCCATTTTTCCTTTTGATGGATATTGAGGCACCACAAAAGGCAAACCAGCAACATTGTATAATGCTCTTAATTTAAAATCTTGTACACTATCTTTTGCAATGGTTCCTTTATTCATAGTTGCCATAACTTGGTACATTCCATCAGATTTTGTGCTAATTTTTAAAGAATCGTTTCTTTTAAAAATATTGATAGAAGCATTGTTATCTGCATTATTATAACCCACTAAAATATTATGAATATTTTGAACTGTACCAGATTTTATACGATGTTCATGTCTGCTTCCACTCGAAGATTCCACTAGAAATAAATATTCATCTCCAGCATCACTTTCGGTAAATTTCTCTTCTGCCCAAGGTATATAATCAACTAAATTAACTTCGTAATTTTTTCCTTTAAAATCATCTGAAAAATTCCATGAATTAGAGCCCCAAGCACTTAACAAAATTGGTTCGTGCTTTGTTTTTTGTACTTCATTATTATCAACAATAACATTTACATAAGTGGTTTCAGATAAAAATGTATTGGTTGTTTCACCTTCGTCAATTAACATAATACCTTCATAACCAATGTATCTTGTAACTCCAGCTCCAATAATTATAAATAAAAATGCCAAGTGAAACATCAATACTGGCCATTTTTCTTTTCGCAATAGTTTGTATCTAAAAATATTACCAAAAAAATTGATAATAAAGAAGAGCATAATGGTTTCAAACCACCAAGAATTATAAACAAGCGCTTTAGAAGTTTGTGTGCCAAAGTCGTTTTCAATAAAAGTAGCAACTCCCATTGCAATTGCAAACAGAAAAAACAAAACAGCCATTAAGCGTGTAGAATATAGAAAATTAAGAAAATTTTTCATCAAAAAAAGTACTTTTAAAAGAGCAACAAATTTAAGTATAAAAGCACAAATTTTATGAAGGTTTCTATTATATTTCTGTATTAAGAATAGTTAAAAATTATACAAAAAAGATGCAAAAGAAACATATTATACCCAAATCTATTAAATATAAAGTTGAATTCGCATTGGCTCATTATCCAGAGTTAAACAATGTTCATATCGAATTTAAAATCAAGAAAAACATTAAAAAATCTACAATGCAGGCAAGACCTACTTTTGATAGTTTTTTTAAATCTAAAAAAGAGCGGAAATTTTTAATTTTAATTAGTGAAAAATTTAAAATTTCAGATAAAAAGTTTTCTACTTTAGATATTCCAAATGATGTTTTTATTGGTTGGATTGGTCATGAGTTGGGGCATATTATGGATTATCAGCATCGAAATAGATGGAATTTAATTTGGTTCGGAATTAAATACTTATTCTCAGAAAATCATATTGTTGAAGCTGAAAGAGTTGCAGATCGTTTTGCGATTGAACACAATATGGAGGATTATATTTTAAAAACAAAAGATTTTATTTTAAATCACGCAGCTATTTCTGAAGTATATAAAAATAGAATGAAACGTTATTATTTATCACCAGAAGAGATTATGTTTTTGGTTAAAGAGCGCGATAAAATGAAAGAGGTTTTACTCTAAATTGTGCTGTTTTTCGCTTAAATATTTCCAATAACGTTTGGGAATATGGTTAAGATGCAATTTCATGTTTTTACGTTCTTTAATGTTTGTGCTTTTAAAATAATCTTTCCAAAGCTTTTGAAAATTGAACTCTTCATCAGCAAAAAAAATTGTATCAGTTTTTGTGAAATCAAAGTTTTTAGGAAAACTCATATTGATGAACTCAAGAGTCTGTAAATTATAAAATAATCCATAATTTCTTTTGATGTCGTAAATTACCCATTTTTGATCTGCATACCTACTTTTAAAATGTTTTGCAATTAAAGGCAGTACATTAAAATCAGGCTCTATATTAGCAAAGTAAATGTTGTCTTTGGTTAATCTGAAACGCACAAAAGCTTCCATTCGGTGTTTTTCTCTACTTACATTTTTGGCAATTTGTGCTATTTTTAAAACACTAGGATGCGTAAAATCGGTATCTACTCTTAGTTGGTTTTTAAAAATATATTGAATGTAGTTTAATAAAATATTTTCTACACCTTCTTGTTCACTTAAAAAAGCGTAATAAATTTTGGTTGAGGTTATTTTGGAAGTTTTACTTTTTATGCCTTTCCAAACTCTGTCTGCCTTTTTAGCATCTGTACCAATCGTTTCATTTTCTGAAAATAATCCGATTTGATTTACAAATTCATTTTGAATAGTTACGTTTTTGAATTTGTATTCAAAAACATAAAAAACACAAGACAAGAATCCTTCAAAAGTACCATCGTAAATCAGTGTTTTTTCTTGCATTGTTATATTTTTAGACCTCAAAGGTTTTCTAAACCTGTGAGGTCTTTTTAAATTATTTATCAAATAAATTTAATTGTGAACTTAATATTTTCTCATATTTACTTTTTGAGTTTTGTAAAATTAGTCCTTTTAATTGAGTCGCTGTTAAATCTCTTCTTTCAAATAATGGACTATCACAAACTATAAAATATTGTGCTCTGTTGAATGCAATCCCTATTTTTTTAAGATGATCCCAATTTAATCTTCTGTATTTTCTAGCCATTAAAATTTTGCCTACAGATTTCATACCTACACCAGGTATTCTTGCCAACATTCTTTTACTGGCCATATTTACATCTATTGGAAATTCGTGTAAATTACGCAAAGCCCAACTCAATTTTGGATCGATATCTAAATCTAAATTTTGATGATTTAAGTTTACAATTTCGTTGGTTTTAAAGCCGTAAAAGCGTGTTAACCAATCTGATTGATACAATCTGTTTTCACGCAACATAGGTACTTCACTACCAATTTTTGGTAATCGATCATCATAAGAAATGGGCACATAACCAGAGTAATAGACTCTTTTTAAATGAAAATTTTTGTAATAATGTTCTGCAGTTTTAAGAATCTGAAAATCATTTTCACCACTTGCACCCACAATCATTTGCGTGCTTTGACCTCCAGGAGCATATTTAGGTGTACTTTTTATAATTTTTTTTTCTGCTTTGTATTGTATGATTTCATTTTTGACTTTATCCATAGGTTTGATAAAATCTTCAAAATTTTTATCTGGGGCTAATAATTGCAGACCAGATTTGGTTGGAATTTCTATGTTTACACTTAACCTGTCTGCATACAAACCAGCTTCGCGCATCAATTCATCTGAAGCTCCAGGAATGGATTTTAAATGGATATAACCATTAAAATTCTCTTCTAAACGTAACTTTTTGGCAACTGCTACCAAACGTTCCATTGTATAATCTGCACTTTTAAAAATACCAGAACTTAAAAATAAACCTTCAATATAATTTCTACGATAAAAATTGATAGTTAAATCAACCACCTCTTGTACTTGAAAAGCTGCTCTTTTAACATCATTACTTTTTCTGGTAACACAATAGGCACAATCGAAAATACAGTGATTTGTTAGTAAAATCTTTAGGAGTGAAACACATCTACCATCTTCTGTATAGGAATGGCAAATGCCCATTCCTGATGCATTGCCTAAACCTTTATTTTTGTTGGTTCGCTTACTGCCACTTGATGAACAAGAAACATCGTATTTAGCAGCATCTGCTAAAATTTTAAGTTTCTCTAAAGTGCGTTCAAAAGACATAAGGTTCTGGTAATTATTGTTTTAAGTTTGTAGTGATTCACTAAAAATATAACTTGAAATTAATAAATTAAACGAATGAAATTCACATTATTTAGAATTCTTTTCAACAAAAAAAACCGATTCAGCTGTTGAATCGGTTTTAGAATAATTTTTTGTAAATATTAGGCTAATGCTTCTTGATTAATTTTTTTTTCTGCCATTTGTCCTAAAGTTTTATCTACAATATACTTGTAATTTAATAGTTCTTGTAGCTTTTCAGCAGCAGCATTTTCGCCAATTTCTTTTGCAAACCGAACTGCTGTACCATAACCAGAAATTTCGTAATGCATTATTCTTTGAACTCTAGCAATAATTGCAGCATCCATAACTTCTTTATTTGCATCATGACTTAACATGCCTTCGCATTCATTGATTAAGCCTTCCATAGCTTGGCATTTTGTGTTTCTTGGGTTAGAATTTAGTTCATCACAAATAGTTTGAATTACTTCATAATGATTAGAAGTTTTTTCGGAATAATTTTTAAGAAAAACTTTTAAAGTATCGTCAGTTGAAGCATTTATTATTTTTGGAAAAGCACTTGTTAATTGTTTTTCTGCTGAATATAAATCGTGTATTTCGTGTTTAAATAAGTCTCTTAAAGTGTTCATTATTAGTTTTTTTAAAATTAATATTACTTTAATATAGTAGTAAAAATTGCTTTTTTTGTGCTATAATCGTTTAATTATTTGTTCATTTGTTAAACGTTATTTTTACCATTGCCTAGAAGTTAATTCACAAAAGCTTCCCACTTTTTAAATTTCTTTTCTTTCATAACACGTTCCATTTTTACTTGTCCGCCTTTTTTCTTGTTCCTGTCATTCCAATCGTAAAACTTTTTTACGGGAATTATGTTTACTTTAACTCCTTTTAAAGCCTTACTTCTTGCTACTTTGTAGTTGTTATTTGCTTCTTTTAGAAAATTATCTAAAACATTTGCCACTTCAGTTTCATCAGCGTTTACATCAGTACCCAAGTACCAAGAATGATAAAACTCGCCATCATCAAATCGTTTTGCACAGATGGTGTATTCAGAGATTTTTGTAGAAAATTTTTCTTCTAAATGTTTTATGGCATCATCCATTTTATTGACAGATAATTGCGAACCTACCGTGTTTAAAAAGAATTTGGTTCTTCCAGTAATTTTGATTTCTGCTTTTTCGACGTTGGTGAATTTTATGGTATCACCAATTAAGTAACGCCAAGCTCCAGAAACTGTGCTGATGATTAAAATATAATCTTTGTTGGGCTCTACATCTTTTATGGAAATTGAAGGTGCGTTTTTCTTTAAAGAACCATCAGGTTTTATATAATCTGGATGCATAGGTACAAACTCAAAATAAATACCATTATCTGTATTTAATTGCATAGCATCAGTATCTGGTCTTATTTGTGTAGCAATATAACCTTCAGAAGCTAAGTAGGTATCAATGACAGTTACTGGTTTTCCTAAAAGTGCTTTAAAACTTTTTTCATAAGGCCCAAAAGCAACACCACCAGAAGTATATACTTTTAGGTTTGGCCAAATTTCATGAATGTTGTTTAAATCATGATATTTTATAACTTTTTGGAGCATCAATTCTATCCAAGCAGGAATTCCACTTAAAGCACCAATATCCCAATTTTTTGCATTTTTGGCAATGTGTAAAACACGTTCATCCCAATCATCAATTTTAGCAATATTTTCGCCTGGTTTATAATAACCTTTAAACCAAAAAGGAATATTGCTGGCACTAATTCCGCTAATCTCTCCTTCTAAATAGCTGTTGTTTTCTTGTAAATCTGTAGAACTCCCCAACATCATAATTTCTTTTTCAAATAAATCTGCGGGTAAATCAAAATTGTTTAAAGATAAAATTTGTTTGGTTCCAGAACTTTTAATAGCATCAATCATAGCATCTGTAACAGGAATTTTTTTACTTGTTTTTCCTGTGGTTCCAGAACTTAAAGCAAAATAGGAGGGAACTCCAGGCCACGTAACATCACTTTCTCCTTCATGTAATTTATGCCACCATTTTTTATTGATTTGATGATAATCAAAATAGGGAACTTTTTTTGCAAAAGATTCTTGAAAATTGTCCTTTATTAAAATGGTTTTAAAATGATACTTTTTACCAAATTGAGTTTCCTTTGCAGTTTCTAAAAGCTTTTTCAATACTTTTTGTTGTGCTTCAATATGGTTTGTTTCTATTGAAAGTGAGTCTGCTACATTAATGACTCCTTTTATAAGGTTTCCTAGAATATTCATAAGTGTTGATTTTCAATAAAGATGCTTATTTTATAGCATATTTATTAACCTTATTACAATAAAAGTTGATGCATTTCATTTGTTTTTTAAATCTTTAAGCATGATTTTTATGTAAAAGTATTTGGTTTTTTTATCTATTTTTTTTAATTTAAATAAAAATTAGAAATTATGAGAAATACTCCAAATGTTTTAGAATTGATAAAAAAATATCAAGCCAAAGGTTATGTAGATAACTTTAGAATTGAAAATAATACATTAATAGATGTAATCAGTAAACTTGAATATTCACCAGAGGAAATTCATATTGTTGCTGAACATAGATTCGAAGGGATGAGTAATCCAGCTGATATGTCAATTTTATATATCATCAAAATTGGAAATGATATTAAAGGCACATTTTTAGCCTCTTATGGTTCTGTTGCAGATACAGAAGCTGCTGAGTTTTTTAATGAAATACCACAGGAAAATGTATCTAATGCTGTAAATATTTTAAGTTAAATAATGTGGTTTTTTAGTCTATAAAATTGATAGTATTCACTTAACATCAAATCATTTAAAGAATTATTTCTTATTTTTTTGATGGTGATTAAAGTAAGTGGTACCCATTAATACAATACCAATTAGAATACTGTAATAGTAGATGCTTAGATTTTTGCCTGTAAACATTTGATAAATACCGGTAATTATGGCTAAAGCGCCTATGCCCATCAATACATAATATGTTACTTTTTTCATGAAACTTATTTTAATTCTATTCCACAACACTATCCATCAAAATCGTAATTAAATCAATGGCAGCTTGTGCAATTTTTGTACCTGGGCCAAAAACACCAACAGCACCAGCATCAAATAAATATTGGTAATCTTGTGCAGGAATTACACCACCAACAATTACCATAATATCTTCTCTACCATATTGTTTAAGTTCTGTAATTACTTGAGGTACTAAAGTTTTATGACCTGCTGCTAAAGAAGAAATTCCTAAAATATGCACATCGTTTTCTACAGCTTGTTTTGCAGCTTCTTGTGGGGTTTGAAACAAAGGGCCAATATCAACATCAAAACCTAAATCTGCATATCCAGTAGCTACCACTTTTGCACCTCTATCATGACCATCTTGCCCCAATTTGGCAATTAGTATTCGTGGACGCCTACCTTCTAAATCCGCAAATTTATCTGCTAATTCAGTAGCTTTTTTAAATAATGTATCGTCTTTTAGTTCTTTGCTATACACACCAGATATGGTTTTTGTGACTGCTCTGTGTCTGCCATAAACAGTTTCTAAAGCATCAGAGATTTCACCCAAAGTAGCTCTATTTCTTGCTGCTTGTACTGCTAAGTCTAATAAGTTTTTATCCTGATGCAAATCAGGATCTTTAGAAGTTAGACTTAATTTAGCTGCTTCAGTCAAAGCTACTAAAGATTTTTCAACTTCTTGGGTATTTCTATCTGCTTTTAGTTGCTGCAAGCGTTTAATTTGTGAATTACGAACAGCTTCATTATCTACCTCTAAGATATGCAAAGGATCTTCTTGTTTTAATTTGTATTTGTTTACACCCACAATAACATCTTGCCTACTATCAATTTTTGCTTGCTTTTTGGCAGCAGCTTCTTCAATTCGTAATTTCGGAATTCCCTTTTCAATGGCTTTGGTCATTCCTCCTAATTCTTCTATTTCTTGAATGAGTTCCCAAGCTTTGTTGGCAATATTTTCTGTGAGTTGTTCCACATGATAACTTCCAGCCCAAGGATCTACAGTTTTGGTAATCTGTGTTTCTTCTTGCAAATAAATCTGTGTGTTTCTTGCAATTCTTGCAGAAAAATCGGTAGGTAAAGCAATGGCTTCATCTAAAGCATTGGTATGTAAACTTTGTGTGCCACCAAAAGCTGCAGCCATAGCCTCTATGGTTGTTCTGGCTACATTGTTAAAAGGATCTTGCTCTGTTAAAGACCAGCCACTGGTTTGACAATGTGTTCTTAAGGCTAAAGATTTTGGGTTTTTGGGATTAAATTGTTTTACAATCTTTGCCCACAACATTCTTGCTGCTCTTAACTTAGCAATTTCTGTAAAATGATCCATGCCAATTGCCCAAAAGAAGGATAATCTTGGAGCAAAAGCATCAATATCCATACCTGCTTCTAAGCCTTTTTTGATGTACTCTAATCCGTCTGCTAAGGTATATGCTAACTCAATTTCTGCTGTGGCTCCAGCTTCTTGCATATGATAACCAGAAATAGAAATCGAATTGAATTTCGGCATATTTTTACTGGTATACTCAAAAATATCTGAAATAATTTTCATGGATGGAGCAGGAGGGTAAATGTACGTATTACGTACCATAAACTCTTTTAAAATATCATTTTGAATGGTTCCTGATAATAAATTTGGAGTTACTCCTTGTTCTTCTGCAGCAACAATATAAAATGCTAAAATGGGTAAAACAGCCCCATTCATGGTCATTGAAACCGACATTTTATCCAAAGGAATTTTATCAAACAACACCTTCATATCTTCTACAGAGTCTATGGCAACTCCTGCTTTACCAACATCACCTTGTACACGTTCATGATCTGAATCGTAACCTCTGTGTGTAGCTAAATCGAAAGCTACAGAAAGTCCTTTTTGACCTGCTTCTAAATTTCTTCTGTAAAATGCATTACTTTCTTCTGCAGTAGAAAAACCTGCATATTGTCTAATCGTCCAAGGTCTACGAACATACATTGTAGAGTAGGGACCTCTTAAGTTTGGGGCTATTCCTGCAACAAAACCTTCGTGGTTAAAGCTGTTGACTGCTAGCTTTTCGCTATTAGCTATTTTTATATTGGAAACATCTTTTCTACTCATTGTCTAAATGTGTTTTTTCAACTGTTTCAGAAAGTCGTTTTCTAACAATTGGAGTGATTAATGTTTTTATATTTCTTTGTTTTACAAAAGGATACAATTCTAAATCTTGTTTCATTTTATCGGCTGCATTTACTTGTAAATTTGTGCCTAATAAAACAATTTCCTTAGCATTAAATTTTTCTTCTTCTTTTGCAGCAGATTCGCTTATTTTTCTTTGGATGACTCCAGCTTTCAATTGATGTAAAAAACCACCAGCTTTTTCGATTTGTTTAAAAATTCCTAAAGCATTTTCTGCCAATTGATTTGTAATAGCTTCAATACAATAAGCGCCATCAGCAAAATTTTGAGCTCCTATAAAGTTGCTTTCTTCTTGTAAAATTAACAATTGATTTCTAGCAATTCGTTCTCCAAATTCATTTGATTTATGATAAATTTCATCATAAGAAACATTAGCAATGGTATTTGACCCCCCTAAAATGGCACTCATACATTCTGATGTGGTTCGCAACATATTTACATTGTAATCGTACAAGGTTTTATTGCGTAAACTTGGTTGTGTAAAAATATGGACTTCTTCATTTTCTACTTTATATTCATTTAATAATGATTCCCATAAAATTCTGAAGGCTCTTAATTTAGCAATTTCAAAAAAGTAATTGCTACCCACAGCAAAATTAAAGCTGATTTTAGAAGCTACTTCTTTACCAAAGTGATTTAAATATTCATTGGCATGTGCTAAAGTGTAGGCTAATTGTTGTGTGACGTTTGCTCCTGCATTCTGATATAAATCTGCAGCAACAGAAACACAGTGATTTGAGTTTTTTACAATTTTTTCTAATTGATTGTGGTCTTCTTTTAAGTTGCTAAACCAATTGCCATTTTCAGCTAAATTACCAATAATATCTGTTTGAATGTAGGTGTTTTCAGAATCACAAAACTCAGCTAATTCAATTTGAAAAGCAGCATCTAAAAAGCTAAGCTGAAAATACAATAACGTTTTACCTGGAAATCCTTTAAGAAGTGATTTTGGGTTAAATGGTTTTGAGGCTTTAAATTTTATGGTATTTGCGCCACGTTTTAAAGCATCAATAGCAATAGCATTCGCTATTTTTTCATCATCAATAAAAATAATTTGACAAATATTGAAGCTCTCTTTTGGGGTTTGAATTGGTGTGTTTTTTCTATCTTCTTTAGTGTAAAAAGGTTTTACAGTTATACCTTCATCAGTTTGCCAAAGTAATGCTTTATTGTAATCTGCACCTTTTAAATCTACTTGAATTTTTTGTTTCCAAGCTGTTGGTGAAACTGCATCAAATTCATCAAATAGAAAATTACTCATTATTTTATGGTATCAAATTCAATAATATAAATGTCTTCGTTTTCTTTTTTCATTAAGTATTTTTCTCTGGCAAAACGCTCTAACTCTAAAGAATCTTCAAGTTTTTTAATCGTTTCTTTATCTTTTTCAATTTTCGATTTGTAGAATGAAATGGTACTTTCTAAATCTTCAATTTCTTTGTTGAATTTACGATGCACTAAATATGAGTTTTCATCAAAAAAAAGCATCCATATAAGAAATGGAATTAAAATAATTACAAAAGCATTCGTAATTAGTTTAAATATAAAATTATTTTTTAAATCGTTAAAAAAACTCATTCAGAGATTGTTTACAATCGTTCGTTTATTACACTCCTTACAATATCTATAGCAACAGTATTATGTCTGTCATTAGGTATAATCATATCAGCAAAATTTTTAGTGGGTTCTATAAATTGCTGATGCATAGGTTTTAATGTGGTTTGATAACGTGATAATACTTCATTTACATCTCGTCCTCTTTCTGCTACATCTCTTTTTAATCTTCTAATTAAACGTTCATCAGTTTCTGCGTGTACAAAAATTTTGATATCGAATAAATCTCTTAATTCTTCATTATTAAAAATTAGAATACCTTCTACAATAACCACTTTTCTTGGATAAGTTTTTAAGCTATCTTTCGTTCTATTATGAGTAACAAAAGAATAGATAGGTTGATGTATTGTTTTTCCTTTTTTAAGCTCTTTTAGGTGTTTAATCAGTAAATCAAAATCAATAGCTCTTGGATGATCAAAGTTGATTTTTGTGCGCTCTTCATAAGATAAATTATCTGTAGCTTTGTAATATGAATCTTGAGAAATTACACAAACTTCATCAGTAGGCAATTGTTTTACAATTTGATTTACAACCGTAGTTTTTCCACTTCCAGTACCACCTGCAATTCCAATAATTAGCATAATGTTTGATTGATTTGATCTTATTTACTTTACGAAAGTAGTAAAGATTTTACAAATTCATAAAATTATTGATTTTAATACCTTGCGCTTTTAAATCGAACATTAAATTATATAACCCAAAAAAGGTTCTGTTCATATAAATAAAGTGCTTTGAGCCTCTGCTTGCATTGTAAGAACGCAATTCTACATTTTTTGAATAACGCTCTCCAAATTCTGAAATTTTACCAAAGAACATAGCATCAGAAAAATCAAATTCTTCTACATGAAAAGGTTGCGTAAAAATGGATAACATTTCGTGAAACATCGCTTTAAAAAATTCAAACTCTTCTTTAGGATCTTCTTTTCTTAAGATATCTAAATCGAACATTTTTTCAACAAAATGTGCTTCATCAGCTAATGTTTCTTTTCTTGCTAGCTCAAAATACGGATTATAGAAATCTAAAGGAATGGTTTTCATACAGCCAAAATCTAAGGCTATTAATTCTCCTTTTTCAGATACCAAAAAGTTTCCTGGATGTGGGTCTGCATGTACTTTTTTTAATATATGTATTTGAAACATATAAAAATCCCATAAGGCTTGCCCAATTTGGTTTGCCATTTTTTGGTCGGTATTTTTAGCTGTAAATTCAGATAAATGAATACCTTCCATCCAATCCATTGTTATGATTTGTTTCGACGATAAATCCGAATAATAATTAGGGAAAGCAAGATGATTAATATTTTTACAAGCATTTACGATTTCTTTACTTTGTTGAACCTCTAAGATATAATCTGTTTCCTCTAATAATTTGTCTTGTACTTCAAAGAAATATTCGTCAGACGTTTTCCCTTTCATGTTAAACATTCTGATTACGAATGGTTTTAACATAGCCAAATCAGATTTTATACTGTCTGAAACACCTGGATATTGAATTTTAACCGCCAATTTTTTTCCATCTTTTTCTGCTTTGTGCACTTGCCCAATACTTGCTGCATTATAAGCTTTAACATCAAACTTGTCGTAAATTTCAGACGGAAATTTACCAAAACTTTTCTTGAAGGTTTTTAGTACCAAAGCTTCAGAAAGTGGAGGTACCGAAAATTGAGCTAAAGAAAATTTTTCGACATAAGCTCTTGGTAAAATGCTTTTTTCCATACTTAACATTTGTGCCACTTTTAAAGGACTTCCTTTCATATCCTTTAAACTGTCATAAATGTCTTCTGCATTTTCTTTGTTCAACTTTTCTCTAGCTTCTAGCTCAGATTCCGTGATTTTATTACCATAATATTTTAGGTAATTTACACCAACTTTTGCACCTGTTTTTACGAGTTTAGAGGCTCTTTGAATTTTTGTAATCGGAATTTTACTGGCTTTTTTCATAAGTTTAATCCGCTTTTTTTTGGAATTTTTCTTTGTACACAAATTTCCCTAGGTCAAATACGTTTTTTAGGAATTTGTTTTCTATTAATTCGAAGCTAGTATTGATTGATTTCTCGATAAAAATATCTGTTTTTTCAAAGGATTCTGAGGTGTCTTCTAACCAAAACTTAATGGTAATTAACAATTGAATCCAAGCAGATTGACTTATAAGATTTGATTGAAATTTTTCTAAACCGTCTATAGGTAAAATACTTTCGTTTAATCCTAAATTATCTATAAATTGAATGAAACTTTTCTTTAAAGTAGAAAATGTTTTGTGTGATTTTAATTGATTTTTACATCCTTTTAAAACAACTTCAACGTACGTTCTGTTTAGGTTTAAATTCTCAAAAAAAGTAAAGTATAGACTAATTAATTTGTTTTTGCCATCAAAAGAAAGAAACTCTTCACTTTCATTTAAAACTTCTAACGAGTTGTTAAATAGTTCATTAAAAATAGTTTTTTCTACTTTTTTTAACGATTTAAAATGTTCGTAAAAAACGTCAGTATCTAACTGTACTTCTTCACAAAAGCTCTCTACATCATCTGGTCTCATTTTAGTTTCTACAACCAAATCCATGTATAAAGTAAGGATATCTAATTTAGAAACTTTTTTCTTTTTTGCCATAAAAAATTATATAGTACAAAAATACGAAACGTTTTATAGTTAAAAGAAAAAAAGACTTCTATAAAACCAAAAACCAAGTTAAATTTTAACTTGGTTTTTTAAAATTATAAAGGGAGAATTTATGCAAAAGTTTTGCGAAATTTTTTTTTGCATTTTACAACGTGATTTTTGTAGGTTTCTAAAGCATCAAACACTATATTTTGCTGCTTGTCTAACAATTGAACACCGCCTTTTAATGCTTTTTCAGTAACTTTTTGCCACTGACCAGCAATTTCAATAGCATCAGTTACTACTTCTTCTGTTGTATTTAAAGCATAATCATTTACTTTTGTAGCCTTTATTTTTGTTTCTTTAATAGCTTTTTCAACCTTTTTGCTGAAATCTGCTTTTCTCTTTTTTTTAGTTGCCATACTTTTACTTTTTTTGTTTTTAAATTCTATTATTATTTAAAATGCAGTTTCTCTAATTTTCCATTTTTATTATTTTCTTTCCCAATTTTTTACGGCTTCCATATCGCCTTTTAGCGCTAGTTTAGCTTGAGCTTTCCAACCAGATAAATCGTAAATTTTAGCATTAATGCCTGCATCTGTCAATAATTTTGTCATACTTTTTATGGTCATCTTTGCAATTTGGCTGTAGGCAGTTACATTTAATTCGTTTAAAGATTTTTCTAAAACAGGACCTATACCTTTAATTACTTTTAAATCGTTTTGCTCATCAACTTTTTCTACAACAATTTTTTCTTCTACAACTACCTTTTTTTTAACTACTTTTTTCTTAGTAGTTTTTTTTGTCTTAGTAGGTTTGCTTTTTTCTAATGTTTCGTTAGTCGTATTTAAAGCATCTTCTGTATAGTCTTCAATTTTTTCTTTAACTTCATCAATGGTATCAGAAATATTTTTCTTTAATTTATCCGACATTTTTTCGGCCTTTTTTACCAACTTATTCTTCGCTACTTCTTTTTCAACCTTGTCTTTCATTTCCTCGGCTTTTTCTACCAAAGGATTTTTTTTAACCATGTTTTTAGCATCTTCAAACATTTTTGGATCATACCCAACTAATGTTTTTAAACGCTCAGTACTATTATCTAACTGACTTTTGATAGACTCTGCAGTTTCCACAAACATATTGATTTGTTTTTTAGTTAATGGTTCTGCTTTTTTGACCAATTTAGCCGTTAATTTTTGCCATTTTTCTCCTGTTTTTACAGTATTTTCAATAGCGTTGAAAGAAGTATCAATCAAATCGTCATTTATTTTTTTAACGATTGCTTTTGCTTTACCTAATTTATCTTGATTTTTATTTTTTTTTGTTGCCATGATTTCTGTTTTTTTATTTTGATATTACAAATATAAAGTGTCTAAGTTACAGATGAGTTACAGGTTAGTTTTTGCTAAAAATATCTAAGGTTATCTTTGTAATTTTTTAATTTGATACAAATTTAGTTTATGAGAGTTACAAACGAGTTGCCAATTATATTTTGAAGTATTTGTAATATTTTTATTGAATTGACTCAATTTTTTTCAATAATTTTTTAGTTTCTGGCAAAGGAGAAATCCCATATTCTTCTTCTAAAACTACCTCACATTTCATGTAGGTTTTTATGGCTTGTGGTCTGTTACCTTTTTTAAGGTAAGCTTTCATTTGAATTCTATAAGCGTCTTCCCAAGCTTTATCTATATTTAATGCGTTTTGAGCCAAACGAATACTTTCTAAAGGGTTTTCATCAATCAAAATTTCAGCTAATGTAATGTATGCACCTAAAATTAATAGTTGCGATTTTTCTCTTTCTTCGGATGTCCAATCTTCATAAATTCTATTAGGCAAATAAGAACCTTTGTACAAATCAATTGCGTTTAAATACGCTTTTTTTGCAATTTTGTTATCATTTCCAAAACTTTTGTTACCAATAATGATGTATTTTTCTAACACCTCAACATCAATCCAAACTTTATCTAAATCAATTTGATAACTTACGCCTTGTCTAATAACATATATTGGGTCAGTTCTTGAGGGTCTGTTTGGCTCTAACACTTTATTTATTCCATGCAAAGCCACTTTAAAGTCGCGATCGTTCCAATCTTCCCAAAGATGATCCATGATTTTTTCTTTATGAAGCGCGTTTCTTTGTCGATAAGAAATTAGATATTGTAACAATTGAATGGTTTTATCACGCCCCCATTCTTTATGATCTATTTTTTGTTGATGTCTCCAAGCACGAAAATTCCCTAAAGTTTCAATACGAATGTTTGCATTTTTTTGGAAATCATTAAGTTCTTGTAACGCTTGAAGTAAATCTGACATGGTAAGTTTTACTGGTTATTGTTGATGTTATCTACCTTGGTAGCCAGTTTTTGAATTTGATCCGTTAAACTTTCTATCTGGTTTTGAATTTTATTTAAATCAGATCGTGAAGCGTTTCTCCACTCATCAACTTGAGCTTTTTCATAAATTTCTCCGCCAATTACTGTGATTTTATCTTGAATTTCGTCTTGTAAATGTTCAAATTGTTTTTTAGGGTCTTTAATAGTATCACGAATTACTTTTGGCCCAACATCTTTAATTGTTTTCCACATCGAAATACTTTTGTCTAAAATGCTTTCTTGTTTTTCTGAAGATTCGTTTTTGGTGGCTTGTTCAGTTAATTCAGCTAATTTGTTTTGCATAAAAGTTAGGGCATCATTAAAATCTGAAAACCGTTTTTCATCTCCATCTTGCACATGGGTAATTTTACCACGCCATTGTATTTTTGATTCTCCATCTTCTTCAAAAATTTGCTGATTAAAACGCACCATAAAAGAAGCGTTTTGGTCTTGTTTTTTTATCATTTTTTTACTTTTAACCTGGTTCTTTTTCAGAGCCTACTTCATATTTTAAAATACCCTTAAAAGCATCATTTACAGTATTGCCTTTATATAAAATCTTGTAAATTCCTTTAGAAATAGGCATATCTACTTTATATTCTTTTGCCAATTCTATTACCGCTTTTACGGTTTTTACCCCTTCTGCAACTTCACTCATTTCATTAGTAATTTGATCTAAGCTTTTACCTCTCCCTAATTGAAAACCAACATGGTAGTTTCTACTTTTAGAGGAAGAACAAGTTGCAACCAAATCTCCCATTCCTGCCAATCCATAAAAGGTTCTTTGTTTGCCACCCATAGCAATTCCTAATCGAGTAAGTTCTGCTAAACCTCTTGTTATAATGGCTGCACGAGTATTATCTCCTGCATTTGTACCATCACCCATTCCTGTAGCAATAGCTATTATGTTTTTTAAAGCACCACCCAATTCACAACCAACAACATCGGTATTGGTGTAAACTCTAAATAAACCAGAGCTAAATATGGTTTGTAATTTAGAGGCAATAGTTTTATCAACCATAGCAATAACAGCAGCTGCAGCACTGCCAAAATGAATTTCTTTTGCCAAATTAGGCCCAGTTAAAACTCCAGCTGGATGACCAGGCATAATTTCTTTAATAATTTCTGTCATTCGCATTTTAGTGCTCAATTCAAGTCCTTTTGCTAAATTGATAATTGGTACCCATGGCCTAATATGTGGTTTAGCTTCTTCTAAAACTTGACGCATATTTTGAGAAGGAATACCCAAAACAACAACATCTGCATTTTTTACAGTTTCTTTAATGGAGTAAGATGCTACAAGGTTTTTGGTAAGTTTAGCATCTGGTAAATATTTTTGATTCGTGTGATGTTCATTAATCTCATCCACCGTATTTTGATCTCTTGCCCAAATAATAGTATCTGTATTTTTTGCAGTTAAAGAAGCTACTGTTGTGCCCCAAGAACCACCACCTAATAGGCCTACTTGTAGTTTCATAAATAGTTTTTAAATTCCTATTTTCATAAGAAAGACATTTTTATTAGCATCCTCAAAATTCTATTTTGAAGAATTATCTTTTATTAATTTTCTAGTTCTTTTACATATAAATTACGTACTTTTTCTATATAACTATCTAAATGTTTTGGTTTCCATTCAGAGGTATCTACAGGATCTAAAACCACCACTTCAATATGCGTTGGTTTAAAGATTTTACTTCCTTTTGGCATTGCCATATATGCATTTTTAATTACGATTGGCACAATTGGTACACCAGCTTTCATGGCTAAATGAAAAGCACCTTTTTTGAATTTTCCTAGTTGCTTACTTCCACTTCGTGTGCCTTCAGGAGCAATGGCTACAGAAGTTCCGTTTTTAAGTACTTCACTAGCATTTTTCATAGACTCTAAAGCTTTCTTTTTGTTAGATCTGTCAATAAAAATGGCTCCCATAGCTTTAAATATTGGTCCAAAGGGTGTGAGTTCTAATTCTTTTTTTGCAATTCCAGTTACATCTTTTTTCAATAGTTTTAAGATAACGAAAAAGTCTGCAGAAGATTGATGGTTGAAGCAAAAAACAGCAGGCCTATGATCTTCTAAATTGTGTTTGTTTTTTACGTTAATATCTAAACCAGCAAGTTTAGTTCCCAAATCTCCAATACTTTCTATAGTTGCATTTACACCTTCTTTTTGAGACATGGACAAGGCGCCTTTTACAATGCCTTTTAAAGCTGATGGATATAAACTTGCAGCAGCCAAACCAGTTCTAACTCCATTAACTAAAGGTTTTTTTGTGTTAACTTTAAAACGAAGTATTTTCCAATCGTTCTCAAAAGCAAGTTGCGATAATTTGTTATCCGGATTTGTAGCAATCGGTTTACCAACAATTTCTAATAAAGGATAATCGTCTATACTATCTGTATAAAAAAAACTTTTTGATAAATCTATATTATTTGCTTTTGCGAACTTTCTTCCTGCTTTTGCTTTTCCTTCAGACCAACACATCTCAGAAATGATCCCTGTAAATTTTCCTTTTTTTACTTCCATTTCTGTACAATAGATATCTTTGATGCCTAATTCATCAGCAATTGGTTTTACTTGATAACGTGTTGCAGCAGAAATAATAACTACTTTATGCCCTTTTTCTAAATGCGATTTTATTAAAGTTCTTGATTCTGGATAAATAGTAGAAAACAAGTGCTCATCAAAAATTTCTTTTCCTAAATTGATAAACTGTTTTTCTTTAATTCCTTTAACACCTATAGCTGAAATTTTAGTTAATATTTCAAAATCTCGATTACCACTAGCATAAGCAATTAGAGTAATAAACTGAGAAAGTAATTCTTTTGGTGTTGACTTGCCACTCAAAAAACGTGATTTTACGAATTGTTTTGCAGAAAAATCATTGATTAACGTTCTGTCTAAATCAAAAAAAGCAGCGATATGTGGCCCTTCTTCTTCATCTAAAACATCTTTGGTAATGCTTTCTATTTCAGCACCAGGTACTTTGTTGTTTTCTTTATTTTTTTGTTTAAATTTCTTTATGCTTTCAGATTCTAGCTTTTGTAAAAAGTAAATTCTTTGGGTTAGATTTTCTAAAAAATTCATCCAAAAATCCAATCGTTTAAAATCGAGTGTGTTATTTTCTGGAATTAATTTGCTGTTTTTTGCCAAGCGTAAGGCACTAATTAAAAAGGGTTTAGAAACGCTGTCTAATCTACTAATTCTATTTTTCCAATGCAGTTCTTTGCCTTTAAATAAGCAAAGTTCAATAAACTCATTATCAGAAAAATCATCTTCTAAATCCCAAGATTGTAGTGTTTTACAAACCACTTTATTGGCTTCTAAATAAATTAACAATAAGCCTTTAGAAACAAATAATTCTTGTTTGGCGAGCAATGCTTTAATATCACCATTAGAATCATTGATAATTGTTCTCCAATTTTTGTCAAATAAATTCAATTCAGCTTCAATTTCTGAACTAAATTGTGGTTTGTTGGTATAGAAAAACTCAAACTTAAACAAATTACGCAATCGCATAATTTCTTCCCAAAAAGAAAGAATTCTATTCTCTTTTTCATCCTTAATTTTTACCAAAGCCATTTCTATAAAAGCTCTATGATATAAATGGGCAGATGCCATATTTGCATAATACGTTGCTGGTAAAAACTCGGCAGTTTCTAAAGTGTATTTGGTTTTATAACCTGCTTTGTTTTTTTGAACAATACCAGAACTTTTTAATAAATTTAATGCCTTTTGTACAGAAGCCCCAATACTTTTTCCTCGTTCAATTAATACATCATTTTTTCGTTGTTCAATATAATTCATCAATTTAATAACACTGAATTCAATTTCGCTTTTAGTCAATGCAAAATTGTTCAATAACACATTACATACCAATGAAACCGTTGTTACAGGTGTAATCATGTTTGCTTTATGAATCAACTCAAAAGCAAAACGAGGTAGTTTATTTTTATCGGTATAACTGTCTTCTTCAAGATCAGGAATTATAGCATTATGATGAGCACTTGCATCTACAGGTTCACCAAAACGAATGGCTGCTTTACCATATTCATTTCCTAATTTTTTAAAGTATTTTACAAAAGCTTTTACATCTTCCGACTTTTTTTCTTTTCCTTTGCCTTCTTCAGTCATCTGTTTTACATCAGGAATCAAATCGTACACAATAGAAACAGGTATATATTTTATAGTTCTTGTGCTTTCTTTTTCACCTTCCATAATGTACTTTAAAATACCCATTTGCGGATATACAATTTTCCCTGTTCGTGAGCGAGTACCTTCGATGTTCCAGGTTAAATGATCGCCATTTTCGATCATACAAGAAATATAATGTCTTAAAGCAGCCTTGTAAATTAAATTGTCTTTAAAACTTCTTCTGATAAAAATGATTCCAGAGTTTTGAGCCATTTGTTTGAAGCCTGGAAATGCCAAATTGATGCCTCCAAATGTGTAAGGAATTGGCATTCCATAACGTGCTAACGTGGTTACTAAAACAACAGTATCTAAATAGGTTTTATGTGTTAAAATAAATGCAACTGAATGTTGTCGCATTAATTTCATTAATTTTTTAATTTCTTGACGATCAATATCAATCTTATTATTGTAGGCTTTAGACATCATAAACTGAAAGCCTTTAACTGATAATATATTTGCAATAGGATGCTGTTGCGAATATAATTCGTTAATATATTCCTCACCTTTTTGTTGTACTTCACTAATTTCAATAGCTTCTTCTTTGGCGATGGCAGCTAATTTTTCTTGAAATTTAGGATGATTTATGATGTTTTTTAAATTGTACTCCATAATCAACTAAAAATAAGATTAGTAAATTTTGATATGCCTTTTTGTTGCCAAAAGCTTGGAAAGAATAGTGTTTCTGCTTTTTGAATGATGGATTTTTTGGTGTTTAGTTCAATATTTGCGTTTAATGCGTTTGCAACAGTTAATAAAACAGTTGCATTTGCTCCTAGTCCACAGTGGCTTCCAAAAACTTCGACGTTTTTTATGTCGTCTCTATAGGTTTCGGCTTCCATACAATTTTTCCATGGAATTAAACCATCTGTTTTGGTGTATACACAAGTTATTGGTACATTCGGAATTTCTTCTAATTCTTTGATAAATTTTTCATTTCGCTCTCTTAATTTTGCACCTCTTACAAATTCTAATGTTTTGATTATTGGAGTTTTCATGTTTTTTACACCCCAAACAGGAGAGCCAATAGTAATCAGTTGTTCCACCTTATCTGGATAACGATTCGCGATTATTTTGGCGAAAATTCCACCACCACTCCAGCCAACTAAACTTACTTTTTCTTGATGTTTATCAAAGATTTCATCTAGTTTTTCAATCAATTTAGGTATTGATTTTGAGTTGATCATATTTACACCTAGTTCCCATTTATAGGTTTTAAACCCCAAAGATTTTAAATATTTTCTTACAACTGAGGTTGAATTGTCATTCCCTAAATAAGGAGGCATTAACAACACTGGTTTTTCACGGTTACTTTTGTGTTTGGGTATAAATGGATACAACCAAAACATAGATGTCCATTCTGCAATAGCGCGTGTTTCTAAAATAACATTAAATAGAGGAGGAGCAGGAATATTGGCATTTATTTTTTCGATTGCAGCTTTAAACTTATTGATAATATTCAGAATAGTATCTTTTTCTACTGCTTCGAATTCTTCAATTTTATAAATTTTTTCTAGTAATAATACTAAGGTGATGTAATCTCTGTCAGGCCCAAAATCTTCACAAATTGCAATACAGTCATTACTTAAAATATTCAAGTTCTCTTTATCAAGTTTTACCTTTTTTATGATTTTTGAAACTTCTTTATGAAAAGGATGTCTTTCAAAACTCTTAGTAATTAATTTTTTTGCTTTTGGCAAGGTAGCGCCTTGAGAAACAGCAATAGCAACTGCCAATTTAGAAAATGATGTATATACTATTTTATTGCTTTCCATATTTTATTATTTGGAATCTATTCTGTCATTTAACCAGTTTAATAAATCCTGTTGAACCTCTTTTCTATTCACTTCATTTAACATTTCATGTCTTCCCCCTTTGTACAATTTTAAGGTAACATCATGAACGCCTGCTTTTTTATAATTTTTAGCTACTTTTTTTACCCCTTTTCCCATTTCACCAACAGGATCTTTATCCCCAGAAAAAATATATATGGAGATTTCTTTAGGTGTATTTTCAAACGTTTGAAACTTACTTATTTTTTTGCTTCCTTTTAAAATATCTAAAAAAACACTTAATGAAAAATCTTCAATTCTTAAGGGATCTTTTTCAAATTTATCAACTTGGTTTTCATCACTACTTATCCAATCTACTTTGGTTCTATTGGGTTTGAACTTTTTATTAAATTGATTAAAAAATAAGTTTTTCAACAATTCATTACTTCTATGTTTGCCATTAAGTTTGCTTAAAAATTGTGCACTCATCATTCCAAAAGAGCCTAAACCTTTCATAAAGCTTGCAGTTCCTGATAAAATTAAAAAATCTATTTCTTTACCAAATTCAGTGATATATTGCCTACTTAATAAAGAGCCCATGCTATGCCCTAATAAAATTATTTTTTTAGTTGGGTGTTCTTTTTTGATGATTTTTGTGAGTGTATACATGTCTAAAATGGCATCAGCAAAATAATCTTCACCATCATAAAAACCCAAATAATCATTGCTTTTTGCCGATTTTCCATGAATTCTATGATCATTTGCATACACTTCATAACCATGCTTTCGTAACTTTTTTGCAATCCATTTGTATCTACCTGCATGTTCGCCTACTCCATGAGAAATTTGTACAACCCCTTTTATGGAATTCTCTTCCTTTATTTTCCAGTTGTAATAGAAAATTTCTTCGCCATCAAAAGAAGTATATGTGTTTTTGTAACAACTCATTACTTACTCTCTAAAAAATTTGCTAACAATTTGTAAAATTTATCTGTATTCTTTTTTGTTCCTGTTAATTCTAATCTACTTTGAATCATTACCTCTTCTAATAATAATTTCTTTTTGTAAAGATTGCTTAAATTTTTGTCATCGATAATAATAGAAACTAGTGGTTTTGAAGCTTTTTTCTTTCTTACAGAAACTGTTTTTTCAGAGATGTCTAATTGATAATTTACAATATCATCACCTAAAGACAATTGAAAATTATAGATTCCAATATGTTGTTTTTTTAATTTTTCATCAGCATTTAAATACTTTTTAAACGCCGTAAAAAATGGTGTGCTTTTCGATTTTTTAACTCTAATATCTTCTTTTTGTTTTCCTTTGGATAAAATAATCTCTTCCAATTCATTCGCTGATTCACGAATATATCTCGAAAATTTATCAGCATCTGGCATTGTATTCGCATCAGAAGTCGTGGTTAAAGAAACCAAACCATTGTAACTAAAGGCAGCAATGATTAAGCCAAAACCATCTAAAACAGGTGTTAATCCGAAAATAGATAAAATTTTATGTCCTCTTAAATACAAAGGCATTTGTGGACCTGGAACATTGGTAATGGTTACGTTAAAAGGTGGTTTATGAAACTCCTTAATATTGTATTTACTATACAGCCCAGCAGCCAAATTTGCCAAACCAAAAGGTACAGCATCTGCCATTTTAGCTAATGCTTTTGCACCTACAGCTTTATGCCTTGTTTTACCTCTATTGGTTTGTTCTTGAATGTACTCCAATCGTTCAATTGGGTCTTTTAGATGTGTAGCAATACGAACTAACATGTTTGAAATTTGGTTGTTCATTTCTTGTTTTTCGCCTTTAACACGAATAGAAATAGGCACATTAGCCACCAATGGTTGAACAGGTAATTCTTCTTTTTCTTGCAAATACTTACGAATTCCGCCTGCACAAATTGCCAATATCATATCATTAACACTAACGTTCATGAGTTTACGAAGTGTGTTAATTCTTTCAAAAGACAAAATAGCAGTACCCCAGGTTCTTTTGGGTGATACAGAATTGTTAAAAATGGTATTTGGAGTAGAAAATTTATTTTTTAGTGGTTTTTTTAAACTGATTTGGGTTTTGATATTTCCTTTAATAAAAGAAAACGCAGTTTCTCCTAATAATTTTGGAATTCGTAAGGGGTCTTTAAAAAAGGTTTGAGAACTTTTAAATAATAAACTTAATTCATCAGGCAGTTCATCCGCTTCAAAAGATTTCGGTTTAGGAATTGGTTTATCTTTATCTTCTAAATTTTTATCAAACAATAAACCCATAATTCCTACTCCAGAGCTTCCATCAATCATAACATGATGTACTTTAGCAACAATAGCAACAGAGCCTTTTGGTACTTGAGAAACCTCGTCTAAACCTTCAATAAAGGTCATAGACCATAAAGGTCTTCGCAAATCTAAAGGGCTACTAAAAATAGTAGAAGTAGTTTCTCTTAAGGTTTTCCAATTGCTAGGTTCTGGTAAACGCTGTCTTGTAATATGCAAATCGATATCAAAATTAGGATCATCTACCCAATATGGATAATCTAAATTCATAGGCACATTTAACAAGCGTTTTCTAAATTTTGGAATTAAATGCAGCTTAGAAGTTACAATTGCCTTAAAATCTTCGAACTCTAAAGACCCCTCAACAACAGTAAGTGTAGCAATATGCATTGGGCTTGATGGCGATTCTGCATACAAAAAACCGGCATCAGAACCTGAAATTTGTTGTATAGAATCATCTAAAGCATTATCTAAAATATCTTGAATTACTTTTTTCGGCATTTATCTGTAGTACTATTTTGAATTATAATTGTGAATTTGTCAAAAATTAATACTAAATTTTTGTAACTCTGCAATATAATTAATTTCAACTACATTTTATAACTCCTAAATTTGATTTTTTTTGTTTACAATTAAAATAAATAAGGCTTTTTGTGATAAATTTTAATTGATTTTTACTCATTTGTAAGACGCGCTATAACATCTCTATGTTTTGGAAATTCAGTAGTTAAATTTTTACGAGTTGGTAGTACAAAATCCTTAAAATCAAAACCAGGCGAAACAGTACAACCTACAAAAGAAAAAGAATTTTTTTGTAAAACTTCTGCAGCAAAATAATGATGTGCAGGTACTGTAAATTGAGGTATTTCTCCCTTTGTAAAATTATTACCAATTAAAATGTTGTAATACTCGCCTAAAGGAGAAATTACATGCAATTTTAAGGCAGTGCCATCATAAAAATGCCAGATTTCATCTTGATTGATTTTATGAAAAGCAGAGAATTTTTCTGACGTTAATAAAAAATAAATACTAGTACAATAGTTTCTATTCCCTTCAAAATATTCTGCTAAATGCTGCTCTAAAATTTCACCTTTGCTTCTGTACGTTTCTTTATAAAAACCGCCTTCAGGATGTGCTTTTAAATCGAAAAATCCAATTAGTTCTTGTGCATTCATTCGTTAAAAATTTTGGTGTTTATAATAAAATTTGCCATGTCTTTTCCCCAAGTTTGGTAGGTTATTTTAGAAGGATGGACGCCATCACTAAAAAAAATAGTAACATCTCCCTCTAAATTATATTTTTCTTGCCAAGATTGTAAAGTAATACGTTCATTATTGTAAAAAACATTTCTTTTTTTATGTATTCGTTTATGTAATCTTGTACCAAAAATTTCTACCAAATTACCAATTACAAATTTTATGATGCGCGTAAATGCAGGAAATTCTTTAATTGGTGGCATATTTGTAAAGTAAATAGGCGTTTTGGGAAATTTCTTTTTTAATGTTTTAAGTAATAAATTAATTTGGTGCATCCACAAATCAGGAGAGTTTAATGCAAAAGCATCGTTACCACCCAAACCAATTACAATAATATCTGCATTAGATTCTGCTATTTTTGGAACAATTCTCTTACGAACTAATTTAGCTGTATAACCACTTTTTGCATATACTTTCCATAAAATAGAGATATTTTTTTGTGATGAAATTTCTTGAGCAAGTGCACCAATAAAACCATTTTTATGATAATCTACACCCACACCAGCAATAGTACTTTCGCCTATAGCCAAAATTTTTAAGGTTTTTTCTGATGTTGTTTTAATATATCCTTGAGGCTTTTTTGCCTCAGAGAGTTTGGGCACTTCTTTACGTATTTTCTTTCCTTGAAAATACAGGATTGGCAAAAGAGGTATTGCAAGAATAGCACCCAAATAGTATTTTAAACTCAAGTTACGTTATTTTTAGGTTCGTTGGCTTTTTTTATAATGGCTTTTAACCGCTCTTTATTGCGTTGTTTTTCAAGTTTCACTTTATTAATTTTTCGATTCATTAATTTGGTGTGCTTTGCTTTATTAACGGTATTTTTTGCTTTTCCTTTTTTTGGCATAATACATAAAGATACAATTTTATTACAAATAAATAATCAAATGAAATTTAGGTAATAAATGAATTGAAAAATTAATCAAATAGCACTATAAAGTATGTTTTTCTTAGACGGTTTATGGTTTTTTAAAGCTAAGATTTTAACTTCATTTAAATCACCCTATAAAATTTTTAGTATCATAAACGTTTTTTCTATCTTTAAAAATTAATTGGTAAATAAATGAATTTAGAAAAATATAAAGTAACATCTACTGTAAAATTGAGTGATTTTGCTACCAAAGAAGTAAAGAAAGAAGCCAAAAAAACACTAAAAAAAATCAGAAAAAAAATTAGTGATTTGCAAAGAGCCATGTATGCAGAAGGTAAATATGGAATGCTGATTTGTTTACAAGGAATGGATACTTCTGGAAAAGATAGTTTGATTAGAGAGGTGTTTAAAGATGTAAATGTAAGTGGAGTAGAAGTGCATAGTTTTAAAGTACCAACAGAACTAGAGTTGAAGCATGATTTTATGTGGAGACACTATATTGCTTTGCCACCAAAAGGAAAAATAGGGGTATTTAACAGAACACATTACGAAAATGTATTGGTTACTAGAGTGCATCCTAATTATATTTTTGGTGAAAATATTCCTGCTATAAAAAGTTTAAAAGATGTAGATGATGCCTTTTATCATGATAGAATGGAACGCATTAATGACTTCGAAAATCATTTGGCTAAAAATGGGACTATTGTCTTAAAATTTTTCTTAAACTTATCCAAAGACGAACAAAAAAATAGATTATTAAGAAGGTTACGTCTCCCAGAAAAAAATTGGAAATTTTCAGCTGGCGATTTAAAAGAACGCAAATTATGGGATAAATATATGTTTTGTTATGAAGAGGTGTTGAACAGAACATCAAAAGAAAATGCACCTTGGTTTGTAATTCCTGC
Source organism: Polaribacter sp. (assembly GCA_965661915.1). GTDB lineage: Bacteria > Bacteroidota > Bacteroidia > Flavobacteriales > Flavobacteriaceae > Polaribacter. Next base: position 30,012 of record CBFIFR010000015.1, read on the forward strand.
TGACGATAAACCAACTGCAAGGCTTATCTTTGTTAAAATATTATTAAAAGAATTAGAAAAGTATAATTTTGAAGCACCAACATTATCGCCAAAATTACTAGCACAAATAGATGATTTTAAAGCACAATTAAATAACGAATAGACAACTTTGTCATTCCTGCGTAGGCAGGAATCTCAAGATAAATAACGAACCATAAAACAAAGATTCCTGCTTTCGCAGGAATGACAGAAAAAATGAATTTAGAACTAAAAAAACCTATCGTATTTTTTGATTTAGAAACGACTGGTGTAAATATTGGAAAAGACAGAATTGTAGAAATTTCTATTTTAAAAGTTTTTCCTAATGGAAATAAAGAAAGTAAGACATGGTTGGTAAATCCTGAAATTGAAATTCCACAGGGTGCAACAGATGTTCACGGAATTACCAACGAAAAAGTAGTTACAGAACCTACTTTTAAAGAACTAGCAGCAAAAGTAAACGAAATGATTGCTGGTTGTGATTTGGCAGGTTTCAATTCTAATAGATTTGATATTCCATTGTTAGCAGAAGAATTAATGCGTGCAGGAATCGACTTTGATATGAACAACAGAAAAGCCATAGATGTACAAGTTATTTTTCATAAAAAAGAGCAAAGAACCTTAGGTGCTGGTTATCAATTTTATTGTGGCAAAGAATTAGAAGGCGCTCATGGAGCTGAAGCAGATACCAATGCAACTTACGAAATTTTGTTAGCACAAGTAGAAAAATACGGCGATATTGGGAATTCAGTTGATGAGTTAAGCGAATATTCTACACATGGTAAAAGAGCAGATTTCGCTGGTTTTATTTTAATGAATGATGAAGATCAAGAAATCTTTTCTTTTGGAAAGTATAAAGGAAGAACAGTAGAGGAGGTATTCAAAGAAAATCCTGGATATAACAATTGGATTCAGAATGCAGATTTTCCACTATACACAAAAAAAGTGTTGAATCAGATTAAAAAAAGAATGGCTGCACCAAAGAAACCTAAAATGACAGATGCAGAAAAATTAAAAGCTTTGCAACAGAAATTTAATTTGCGATAATATATTTTACAGACCTTTCAGGTTTTTAAATCCAGAAAGGTCTTTGTAGAAAATAAAATTAATGATATGAAAAACCTAATCTTCTTTTTGCTGATATGATTAGAAAATATGCAACAGCTATTTTTTTATAATTAACAAATTAAACAACGATACAAGGGAGCATGCTCCCTTGCAAAAACAAACAAATGTTTACACCATATAAAAATTTACCAGATAATTCTAGAGTTTGGATTTATCAAGCAGATAGAGAATTTACAGATAAAGAAGTTGAATTGATTTCAGAAAAAGCAATTGCCTTTATTAACGCTTGGACACGTCATGGAGATGATTTAAAAGGATCATTTACCATTAAATACAATCAATTTTTAGTATTGGCTGTCGATGAAAGTTTTAATAACGTTTCTGGTTGTTCTATAGATAGTTCTGTTCGTTTTGTACAAGAACTGGAAAAAGAACTACAGTTAGATTTAATGAATAAAATGAACATTACTTTTAAAGATGATGAACATATCAATTTAGTAAAATTGTCAGATTTTCAAAGGTTTGCCAAAGAACAAAAGATAACTTCAGAAACCATTGTTTTTAATAATATGGTAAATACCAAACAAGATTTTGAAAACAATTGGGAAATACCCGCAAAACAAAGTTGGCACAACCGCTTTTTGGTATAAAAATTGTTTAAAAAAGAAAATACACTACCAAACAAGTTGCGTTAAGGATTGAAATGGCATCCTTTTTTTTTATTTTTAAATAAGCTTTATTACGAATGAGGAACGAATGAAGTAATTTCTTATAAGTTAAAAAGATTGCTCTGTAAACTCGCAATGACTTTCTGGAGGCAAAAAAAAAAGATATAATGGAAAGCCTGTTAAAACGCCCAAAAATTAGATAGCATTTAAATGAAGAAAGAACTGTTAATTATTATACTAACTACTTTTGTTTTTAGTACAAAAGCACAAACTATAGACCCATTAAGAACAAAGGATTTTGAAGCTCAAGAAATTTGGGTAGATAGTATTATTAATACGATGACCATTGATGAAAAAATTGGTCAGTTATTTATGGTACAAGCCTATTCTAATAAAGATACAAAACACGAAGATTTTATTACAGAAATGATTACTAAATATCATGTGGGTAATTTAATTTTTATGCAAGGAACACCAGAAAAACAAGCTGTTTTAAACAACAAATATCAAGCACTTTCTAAATTGCCTTTAATGATTGGTTTTGATGGTGAATGGGGTTTAGATATGCGTTTGCAAAACACCTATAAGTTTCCTTGGAATATGACTTTAGGTGCTATACAAAACGATTCTTTAGTAAAACAATTTGGCGAGCATTTAGGAAACCATTGCAAACGTTTGGGAATTCATATTAATTTTGCACCAGTTGTAGATATCAATACAAATCCAGAAAATCCGATTATTGGGAATCGTTCTTTTGGAGAAAGCAAAGAAAATGTAACTCAAAAAGCTATTGCGTTTACCCAAGGAATGCAAAAATACGGAGTAATGGCAAATGCAAAACATTTTCCAGGACATGGAGATACTGCTTCAGATTCTCACTACACACTACCATTATTAGATTTCGATAAAGTACGTTTAGACACTGTAGAATTGTATCCGTATAGAAAAGTTTTTGATGCCAGTATAGGTAGTGTAATGACTGCACATTTAAACATACCAAGTTTAGAATCTAATACTAATTTACCAACCTCATTGTCTAAAAATGTAGTTACCAATTTGCTGCAAAAAGAATTGGGTTTTCAGGGTTTAATTATTACAGATGGCTTAAATATGAAAGGCGCTACAAATTATGCAACTTCTGCAGAAGTTAATTTGGCTGCTATAAAAGCAGGAAATGACATATTGTTAATTCCACAAGATGTGCCAGCAAGTGTACGTTTAATAAAACAAGCCTTGCTACTTAAAACATTATCTGAAGAGCGTTTAAATTTTTCTGTTCGTAAAATTTTGAAAGCAAAATATTGGATGGGTTTATACGATTACAACCCCGTTGTTTTAGAAAATTTGCAACAAGATTTAAATACAACTGAAGACGAATTACTACACAGAAAATTGGTGAAAAATTCAATAACTTTAATTAAAGATTCGAAACAGAATCTTCCTGTAGCTAATTTAGATTATCAGAAAATAGCCTATGTAAAATTAGGCGATGATTCAGGTAATCATTTTTTTAAAATGCTTAAAAATTATACAAAAGTAGATGAGATATCTGATGATAATTTAGCTGGCTTACTTAAAAAACTAAAACCCTATAATAATGTGATTGTTGGTTTCCATAAATCAAACAATCATCCTTGGAAAAATTATAAGTTTAGCCAAAAGGAATTAGTTTGGTTGCAAGAAATTGCAAGGAAACATAATGTGATTTTAGATGTATTTACAAGTCCATATAGCTTGCTGCAAATTAAAAGTTTTACCAATATAGAAACCATTTTGGTGTCGTATCAAAATAGCAAATTAGCACAACAACTCTCTGCCCAAGCTATTTTCGGAGCATTTAAATTGAAAGGAAAATTACCAGTTTCTATTGGTGATGAATTTAAAGAGGGTTTTGGTATAGATACCTATAGCTTAAGTAGGTTAGAATATACCATACCAGAAGAAGCAAAAATGTCCTCAATAAAATTGGCATTAATTGATACCATTTCTAAAACAATTTTAGAGGAAGAAATGGCACCTGGTTTTCAAGTTTTGGTGGCTAGAAGCGGAAAAGTAGTGTATCAAAAAAGCTTTGGTTATCATACCTTAGAAAAAAAAAGGTTTGTTCAGAATTCTGATATTTACGATCTAGCTTCACTTACTAAAATTTTAGCTTCACTACCTTTAATCATGAAAGCTGAGGAAGAAAAAAAAATAAGCCTAACATCAACTTTAAAAGATATTTTACCAAGTTTTGATCATACTAATAAGGCAGCACTTTCTGTAAAATCAATTTTATCTCATTATGGAAAATTACCAGCTTGGATTCCTTTTTACTTAAAAACACAAGATAGTGTTACTCATAAAAATTTACCTGACTATTACAGCACAAAAAGAAAAGGAAAGTATAATGTAAAAGTAGCTGAAGATTTATATATAAGAAGATCTTATAAAGACAGTATTTATAAATATATTAAAGAAGTAAATCAACGAGAAACAGAAGGCTATAAATACAGTGATTTAGGCTATTATTTGTTTAAAGAGGTTTTAGAACAAAAATACGGAAGCAGTTTAGATATATTAACGCATCAAAAATTTTACAGTTCTTTAGGTGCTGATAGAATGACCTATTTGCCACTTCAAAAATTTGATAAATCTGTGATTGTCCCATCAGAAAAAGACGACTATTTTAGACATCAAATTTTACAGGGGTATGTACACGATATGGGAGCAGCCATGCTAGGAGGTGTTGCAGGTCATGCAGGTTTGTTTGCCAATGCAAATGATGTAGCTAAAGTAATGCAAATGTATTTACAAAAAGGTTTTTATGGTGGCAGACGATATTTAAATTCAGAAACAATAGCGAAATTTAACAAACGTTATTACCAAGATAAAAAAGTAAGAAGAGGTTTAGGCTTTGATAAACCACAATTAGATCCAGAGGTTGAAGCTACTTGTGGTTGTGTTTCTGACGAAAGTTTTGGACATTCTGGTTTTACAGGTACTTATGCTTGGGCAGATCCTGAAAGCGAAATTGTTTATGTGTTTTTATCCAACAGAACCTATCCTACCATGGAAAATAGAGGTTTGGTAAAAGAGAATATTCGGACTAAAATTCAGCAGATTATTCAGGATGCTGTTATTGAGTAGTTTTTAAGGTCATTGCGAACAAAGTGAAGCAATCTCTATATATCTAGACCATTTATTTGAAATATTTTTAAACTCTATTTTTTTTGAAGCTTTTTCCAGCTTTCACTACTCGCTTTTTTTATGCTGAATTTATTTCAGCATCTGTAAAAGATTAAATTTGAATTTATTTTTTTGTGTTTTTTCGCTAACGGTTAGTATATGAAAAGCAGGCGATTTCGAAGCATTAAACTTTCGGCTAAGAACAATGTTTGATAAGAGCCGAAAGTCTTGATAACATTCCTGTTTTGCCTATTTTTTATATACTTTGTAAGGTGTCGTTATTTTTTCTTTTTCTCTACTAATAAATTGTTTCAATGTCGTTGTTTTCTTTGCTGTGAGTTTAAAATAGTTGTTCGATATTTCAGGTTCTTTTTGCAGTCTTGGTAAGAAGTGTAGTATTGTCATAACAATAGCAAAACCACGCTGCATTCCGCTTTTTCTCTCTTTGATATAAAAACTAATCGGGTTGATATTTTTAAACCTGAATTTAGTTCCTGTGATTTCACTCATTATTTCAGTAACTTCTTGAAAGTTCTTATTTTCTGTTCCTGTGATTTCGTATGCTGAATTTTGATATGTATCAAATGATTTTATTAATACTGCTGAAGCTTCACCAATATTTTTCACATCTATCCAATTGAATTTTGCCTGTCCTGAAGGAAGTGTTATCGTTTGATTCTCTAAAATCTCTGGCAGTAAAGTGGTTGTCAAATTTTGCATAAAATAACTTGGTCTTACAAAAATGTATTTAAAGTCATTTAATTTAATTAAACGCTCAATTTTATTGTGTGGAATTACTTTACTTTTTTCTGCACCTTGTACAGAAAGGAAAACAATTTTTTCAATTCCATTTTTCTTTGCCGACTCTAAAAGTGGTTGGAAATATTTGTCAACTTCTGAAATGTGAGGTGGGCGAAGTAGAAAAATAATATTAATGTCCTTGAATGCATCATTAAAAGTATTCTGTTTTTCAAAGTCAAATGTCCTAAAGGATAATTTTGGTAAATGAGTAAATATATTTTCCGCACTTTCAATGTTTCTAACAGCAACAATTATTTCGGATTCATCGTCCAATTCGTAAAGGTAGCGAACTACTTCCGTTCCAATATTTCCTGTTGCTCCTGTTATTAGTATTCGTTTCATTTTTTCTAATCCACCCTAATTTTTTTCGGATATGCCGAATTTTATTTCGTTATATTCAAAGTTAACGAATTTAGTTTTTTTAAGGTACTGTTTTGACCCCTATAAAACAAGAGTAATCTTTTAAATTTCGATTATTATTTAAGCTGTTAATTTTTTCATTATAATAAGGTGTTTATCTGCATTCCATTTTTCCATTGGTGTTATACGCCCCAACAAACCGTGAAGTCTTCTATTATTATAAAATTTCACGAATCGTTTTAGTATTTGCTCTATTTTTCCAAAATATTGATAGTCAAACCTTTTAAAAACTTCTTTTTTCAATATTCCGTGATAAGCTTCTATGTGTGCATTTTCTTCTGGTGTTGCAACGTGTGTAAATTCTTGCTGCACACCTATTAAACTTAAATACTCACGTACTTTTTTTGCTATAAACTGACTTCCATTATCACTTCTAATGACCACGTTTTGAGGATAATCATAATTTTTAAGCAACTCAGATAGTAGTTCTATAACTTGATTATGTTTTATATTATAAGATACAAAATATTACAGTAATATGAAATAAGAAATGGTATAAATTTAACGAAGAATTTGTTTGGTTTTTAACTCAGTTCTTTGATGTGAGTTCCTGATTTATCTTATGGATAAGCATTCCATTTTCAAAATTACCATGTACGGGATCAACAAATACAAATTCATTTGAGATGTCATGCAAATTAAAAATTGTATATGGAAGTTGTTTTATAGTTTCAATGTAATACTTATAATCTTCACCATTTTTGGCAATGATAGAATTATACAGAATGTCATCATAAGTTGGAATCATAAGAATAATCTCATATTTACCAGCAAAATTTGATAATTGACCTTTAAGTATGTCCATATTTTTAAGAAAAAGAACACGGTCTGAAATTTCAAATTTTCTAAGAAAACTTTTTCTTATTTTTCCATCTTTAATCGTTCTATTTTTATCAACAGGAGCGTTTCGGTCACGATACTTTATAGTTTTTTCAAACCTCTCTTTTTTAAATTCAATGATTCTTTTTCTTTTTCTAATTTGTTCAGCGTCTATTTTGTTTTCTCTTATTTTATCATTTTGATCTTTAATACTACCTAATGCTCTATCTTTTTTCAATTTTAATGTATCTCTTTGAAACTTATTTCTATTTTCAAGTATTTTATTTTTGTTTTCGATAATATTAGATACTAAATTGATATCTGTGAGGTATTTTATTCCAGCTGTATAGGTGTCAAAATAGGATGTTGAAATTCTATTAATATCATGCTTTTGTATAAGCAATCTATCTAAAGGCACAGATACAATTATGGTTTCTAATGAGTCTAAATATTTTATTTGATTTTCAAGTAATGAAAATGATTCATCCAAATTTGCTCCACCAAAACTTATATCAAATACATCAAGATTGTTTCCGCAAATTCTATTACTCCAACCATCTCTATGACCATTGCTGATTAGTAACCTGCTTCTAGAATCTCCTATGACACATGTTTTTACATTTGATTTTAAATCATTATCTATTTTAGAGACTTCTACTATAGCCCAGTTGGCAACATTATTCCTTCTAAATAACTCCATTCGATCTATATCCATTTTAAAAGGATGTTCAAAATAATCGTACGGATCAATAATAAATATCCCAGCGGGAATAATTAGGATTATGAGTGAGAATTTTATTAAATTGTTGTTCTTTACCAGCAAACCAATAAATGGCAAATATAATTATGTAATACATAATGTATCTAAATGGTTTTTTCCACTTAAGACCTAAAGATTCGAGAGCATGTTGTCCCTCTCTACCTAACCATTCTATTAGTGTTAATAAAGCGATTAGTATAAATACGATATGATATTCGGAGTATGTACTATACAAAAAGAAAGAACTAAAATCTGTAAAAATTCCTGAAATGTATTTAAAGGCATGACCTATATTTTCTGCTCTAAAGAATATCCATGCAAATGCGGTTAATCCAAAAGTTATAATCATTAGCAAAAGTTCTTTAATAGATGGGAAATATTTCCCTTTCGCAATGATGTCTATGTTGTTCCTATTGTTTTTAGTAAGCATCAGAGGTAAAAAGAATAAAGCATTTAGAGCTCCCCAAACTATAAATGTCCAATTTGCACCATGCCAAAAACCACTTATTAGGAATATTACAAAAACATTTCTAATTTTATTCCAAATCCCTCCACGACTACCACCCAAAGGAATATAAAGGTAATCTCTAAACCATGTGGAAAGTGATATATGCCAGCGTCTCCAAAATTCCGCAATGTCTCTTGAAAAGTAAGGAAAAGCAAAATTTTGTTTTAAGTTAAAACCAAATAGGCGTGAAGTACCAATAGCAATATCTGAATAACCAGAAAAATCACCATAAATTTGAAAAGTAAAAAACAAAGCCCCCAAAACTAAAGTAGCACTCGGTTGATCTGCCGAATTGTTAAAAATAGAATTGGCATATTGGGCACAATTATCTGCTATTACTATTTTTTTAAACAACCCCCAAAGTATTTGTCGCATTCCATCTGCAGCTATTGTATAGTTAAATACACGCTTTTTATGAAATTGTGGAAGTAGATTTGACGCTCTCTCTATAGGTCCAGCCACTAATTGGGGAAAGAAACTAACAAATGCAGAAAAGGCTATAAAATCTGTAGTTGGCTCTAATTTTCGTCTGTAAACATCTATTGTGTAACTTAATGTTTGAAAAGTATAAAAACTAATCCCTACGGGTAATATTATATTTAAGGAGTTTGCTTGTATATCTTGCCCAAAAAATGAAAATGTTGTTATAAAATTATCTATAAAGAAATTATAATATTTAAAAAAACCTAAAAAGCCAAGGTTTACTACGATACTTGTCCATAGTAGAACTTTTCTGTTTTCGGCATCTTCTTGTGTTTTTAATTGTCTACCAACTAAGTAGTCAACAACTGTACTGAAAAGAATCAATGATAAAAACCTCCAATCCCACCAGCCATAGAATAGATAACTGGATGCTACAATTAGAAGGTTTTGAATTCTCAAATTTTTATTCAATACAAACCAATAAAGTATAAAAATTATTGGTAAAAATATTGCAAAGTCGATTGAGTTAAATAGCATTTTTTGTTTAAATTATTAACTGTTTATTATTTGGATTGAGATTTTTTTCATCACGCACAACTTTTTCGGATATGCCGAGTTTCAATTCGTTATATTCAGAGTTGGCTAAGTTAGTTTTTTGAAGGTACAATATCAATAGGAAAAACCTCTTTTTTTTAGGTAAATGAGAGCTTATGTTATAAGATTTAATGATAAAACAGCGTATTCATTTTTTCTTCCTGTTCAATGATAGCAATTTAAAAGTTAAATATCTTCAGTATTAGTAGGTGAAAATTTAGTGTAGATAAAAACTAAAAAGTATGAAACTAACCAGTAAATTTCTGTAATTCAATGTAAGATGTAATGGTTTTTTGAGGGTTATTAAGTTGATTTTCTATAAATTGTAGCGCTTTATTATTTATAATAGAATCTCGATTACCACCTACACGAACAATAAAAAACTTGATAAACCTGCTGATTCATATAGTTTTAGACATTCTCGTATGGTCTTTTCTGTAGAGCCTAATTTAGAAGCTAACTGACTCTGGTAATCAACTTTATTTTGCTTGAGCAATAATAACGCTTTTATACGTCCACGAATCCTATCTGTAGTGGTTTTGATTAGAAGTAAACGAAGCTCTTGTTCGCTTTCTAAAACGGTAATCTGTATTTTTTTTGGCATAGAGAAGGATACAAAATATTACAGTAATATAAAATAAGAAATGGTATTATAAGGGTAATGGTGCCAAAAATGGTTGGAAATTTTAACTAAAAATTTCTTTTTGTATTTGATTTAATAAATCATCTGGGTCAAAAGGTTTAAAGATAAAACCATTCATACCACTTTCATGTATTTTGTTTTTTACTTCCATAAAAACGGAAGCAGAGAGCGCTATAATTGGTATTTTAGTATTGAATTTTCGAATCTCAATGGAAGACGTGTAGCCATCCATAACAGGCATTTGAATATCCATGAGTATAATATCATAGGTATTAGCCTTAACCATTTGAACTGCTTCTAAGCCATTGTAAGCTACCTCAACAGTTAATTCAGCTTTTTCTAAAATTTGTTTACTAACCATAACATTTATTTGGTTGTCTTCTACTAATAACACCTTTTTACCTTTAAAGTCGTAGGTTTCTTTAAAGTTGTTTTCTTTTAAATCTTTTTCTGTTGCTATTTTTAAATCTACTTCAAAATAAAAACGACTTCCTTTTCCAATTTCACTATCTATGTTAATAGTAGAATTCATAGATTCAATTATACTTTTTACAATTGGTAAACCTAAACCAGTGCCACCATATAAACGATTTGTAGAATTTGATGCTTGGGTAAATGCTTCCCAAATTGTTTCTTGTTTGTCTTTTGGAATACCAATACCTGTATCTATGATTTCTGTTAGAATTTTTACATTTTTATTGGTTATAGCTTCTTTTTTGATGCTTAGCGTTACAGAACCTTTGTCTGTAAATTTAATGGCATTTGTAACTAAATTATTAATTACTTGATTAAAACGAACAATATCTAGCCATACTACAGGTATATCTTTATCAATAGATAAATTCATTGTTATTCCTTTACGAATACAACTCGTTTCATGAATTTTTTTTATTTGCTTAAATGCAGAAGATAAATCTGTTGGAACATTGTCTAATTTTATTTTGGTAGATTGCATTTTACTAAAATCTAGCACATTATTGAGTAAGTTTAAGAGAATTTTACCAGAGTAATTTAATGCTTCTATATTTTGTATTTGATCTTTTCTTGGGTTGTTATCTCCTAATATATGAGAAAGACCAATAACTGCATTTAGAGGAGTTCTAATTTCATGACTCATAGTACTTAAGAAATTAGATTTTGCATTAGATGCATCTATAGCTTCCTGCTTCTTATAATGAATACTGTTACTATAACCAGCATTTAAATAAGAATAATAACTAAGCTGAAAGGCAACTAAAAGTAAGGTAAATGTAATGGAAAGAGGATAAATAACCCTTGTTACTGTTTCGTGGTTTATAGCGTCTGAATGAAATAAACTAAAATTAGTAAGGTATAAGGTAGTCCATAATAATACTGGTAATGTAGTAAATAGTACTACCATTTTTATTTCTCGCCTAAAAGAAAAAATAATAAATGCAACACCAATAGCATACATTAAAAAAAACTCTATACTAGAACCTTTACCAAAGTAAGAAGCAGTAATTGTTACACTTATATTAAAATTAAGCATAAAAATTAATCTTGCCTTGTGAGGTTTTTTAATTACAATTTTCGAGGTATAATAGAAAATAGCAGCAACTCCTATTAAAAATAGAGTTAGTCCATAACCCCCTAAAAAAAAGGAGGTAACAGAAAATAATAAAGACAAAACAATACATAAAACTGAAATATGATGTATAAGTTTAATTCGTCTTTTCGAAATTCTTTCTCCTCTGTAATTAAACATGATTTGTAAATTTTTCTATTTCTTTTAATAAGTCTTCAGGGTTAATAGGTTTAAAAATAAAGCCATTCATGCCACACTCATTAATCTTATCTTTAATTTCCATAAAAACGGATGCTGAAAGTGCTAAAATTGGAATTTTAGCATTAAATTTTCTGATTTCTTTTGTTGCTTTGTATCCATCCATAATTGGCATATGAATGTCCATTAAAACAATATCAAAACTACTATCTTTAACCATATTCACAGCTTCTAGGCCATCATTAGCCACAGTTACTTTTAATTTTGCTTTTTCTAAAATCTGCTTCCCAACCATAACATTAATTAGGTTGTCATCTACAAGTAATACCTTCTTACCTATAAAATTATACTCCTTCTTTTCTTTACTTTTTTCTAATTCAGCATCACTAATAATATCTAATTTTAAATCAAAATAAAAACGGCTACCTCTACCAACTTTACTCAAAATTTTAACTTTAGAGCCCATTGCTTTTACAATACTTTGTACAATAGGTAAACCTAAGCCAGTGCCTCCATAAATTCTGTTTGTTGTATTAGATGCTTGTGCAAAAGCTTCCCATATTGTTTTTTGTTTGCTTGTAGGAATTCCAATACCAGTATCTCTTACTTCTGTATGCAGTAAAATTTGATTATTGTTTACTATTTTTTTCTTTTTTATGATTAAAGAAACTTTTCCTTCATCTGTAAATTTAATTGCATTTGATATTAGGTTATTAATTACTTGATTAAATCGTACAATATCTAAAGATACTATAGGTATCTTTTTATCGATGATTATAAATAAGTCGATTCCTTTTATTTGGCATGAGGGTTCGTGAATTTTTTTTATTTGTTTTACTGCAGAAGCTATATCTGTTGGTATGTTATCTAATTGAATTTTAGTAGATTGCATTTTACTAAAATCTAAAACATTGTTTAAAAGACTTAAAAGTATTTTACCTGAATTGTTTAACGCTTCAATATTTTCTTTTTGATCTTCTCTTGGTTTATTATCGCCTAAAATATGAGATAAACCTATTACTGCATTTAAAGGTGTTCTAATTTCATGACTCATTGTACTTAAGAATTTTGATTTTGCTTCTGAAGCTTCTAATGCAAATTCTCTTTTTGAGTAAATTTTTGAATAGTATTTTATATTAGATTTAGAAAAATAAATAAGCTGACTGATCACAAAGAAAAAAGTACTAATGCAAGCTAATGGGTATACAAGAGTTGCAGCTAACTCTTGGTCTAAGTGGGTGTTTGTAAATAACTTAAAATCAGTAGCATTTAAAATAATCCATAAAAAACCAGACAAACATGAAAAAAAATAAACATATTTTTTTTCTGTTTTAAAAGAAAACATAGTGAATGGCAATGCTAAACAATATAAATACAAGTATTCTACATGACCAGCTCTACCAATATAAGAGGCAGTTATTGTGATGCCTAAATTTAAAAAAATAAAAAAAATTATTCTTGATGCTTTAATAGAACCATATACAGCTAATAAGGCACTTAAAATATAAATAAAACCACTAAATAAGTGAAAGTAGGCTAAGGTTTCTAAATCTAGATAACTACTAAATACAAAACCAACAAAACCAAATACAGCAGAAAATAAACTTAATCTAAAAGTTATTTTTACTACTCTTTTTGAAATTGATTTTCGAAATAATTTAAGCATGCTTTGTTTTTAATGATATCAACTCCAAAAAAAATGTAAAAAATCTTAGGGGAAGATGGATATAAAATTAGTAAAAATATTTTAAACGGGCTTATAGATTGTGTTTTCAATTTTATTTAAAAGATCTTCGGGGTTAAAAGGTTTAAAGATAAAACCATTCATACCACATTCTTTTATTTTGTCTTTAACTTCCATAAAAACAGATGCTGAAAGGGCTAAAATAGGAATTTTTTTATTAAATTTTCTTATCTCCAAAGTTGCTGTATATCCATCCATAATTGGCATTTGAATGTCCATTAAAACAATATCAAAAAAAGTTTCTTTAATCATTTTTACAGCTGTTGCTCCATCATTTGCAACAGTAACATTAAACTTTTGTTTCTCTAAGATTTGTTTACCAACCATAACATTAATCAAGTTATCTTCTACCAATAATACTTTTTTATCTTTAAAATTGTAGGTTTTCTTTTCTTGGGTGTTTTTAAGTGCTTTTTTTGAGGCAATTTCTAAATCAATTTCAAAATAAAAACGACTTCCTTTACCTAAGTCACTCTCAATTTTAACATCAGCACCCATTGCACTTACAATGCTTTTTACAATGGGCAACCCTAAACCTGTACCACCATATAATCTATTGGTATCACTTGAAGCTTGTGTAAAAGCTTCCCAAATAGTTTTTTGTTTATTTTTTGGAATGCCTATTCCTGTATCAATAACTTCTGTAAGTAATGTTATTTTTTCACTTGTTTTATTTTGTGTTTGTATACGTAACGTTACGCTTCCTTCATTTGTAAATTTTATAGCATTGGTTACAAGGTTGTTGATTACTTGATTAAAGCGAACAATATCTAACCAAACCATAGGGATATCTTCATCAACCTTTAAATTCATTCGAATTCCTTTGCGCAAACAATTAGCTTCGTGTATTTTTTTGATTTGTTTAGTGGCCGACAATAAATTAGTTGGAATGTTATCTAACTCAATTTTGGTAGATTGCATTTTGCTAAAATCTAACACATTGTTTAATAAATTTAATAAGATTTTACCAGAATAATTAAGCGCTTCGATATTTTGAACCTGATCTTTTCTAGGATTATTATCTCCTAAAATGTGAGATAGACCTATAACAGCATTTAAAGGTGTTCTAATTTCATGACTCATTGTACTTAAAAAATTAGATTTTGCATTTGAGGCCTCAATAGCTTCTTGTTTTTTATTTTCTATTCTATAAAAATATTTTTTGTTAATAATAAGGAAGTAAATCAATTGAAAAATAACTAAAAATATTGCGCTAGAAACTGCAATTGGATAGATAAAATTTTTTGCGATTATCGGGTCTAATTTTTTATAACTAATCAAATTATAATCGGTTATAAAAAGTAAAATCCATAAAATTAGTGGAAATAGCATAAAAAGAATAACATAAATTCGTTCTCTTCTAAAAGAAAAAAGAATAAATGGTAAACCTATATTAAACATATATACAAATTCAACACTTCCATTTTTACCAACAAACGAAGAAATGATAGCAATACCTACAGAACTGGTTACTAGGTAAATAATTCTTGCAAGGTTTAATTTATTTTTTTTTGCTAAGATAGCAGCAATTGCATAAGGCAAAATATTAACAGCATTGTAGTTTCTAAGCCAAAAAAAATTGAACTTGTCCGAAATTACAGTACATAAAATGGCAAAGCCAATATTTATCAAGCAAATGGTAAATACAAGGTTTATTCTTCTTTTTGAGTGTTGTATTGTCATTTTGTTATTTATTCACTACTTGTTCTAATTTATCTAATAAATCCTTAGGCTCAAAAGGTTTAAAAATAAAGCCATTCATTCCACTATTATTTATTTTGTCTTTAACTTCCATAAAAACGGAAGCAGAAAGCGCTAAAATTGGTGTTTTTATATTAAGTTTTCTAATTTCTGTAGATGCTTCATAACCATTCATAACTGGCATTTGTATATCCATTAAAATAGCATCATATTTTTTTTCTTTTGCCATATTTACGCCTATTAAACCATTATTGGCAACTTCCACATGTAGCCCAGCTTTTTCTAATATTTGTTTTGCAACCATCACATTAATTAAATTATCTTCTACGAGTAAAATAGTTTTGTCTTTAAAATTGTGTTGTTTTTTTTCGGTATTTTTTTTGAATTCCTGGGTAGAGGCTTTCTTAATAATTATTTGAAAATAAAAACGACTTCCTTTATTTTCTAAACTGTCAATTTTTACATCAGAACCCATTGCTTTTACAATGTTTTTTACTATTGGCAGCCCCAAACCTGTACCACCATACAATCTGTTTGTGGTGGTAGATGCCTGTGTAAAAGCTTCCCAAATGGCTTCTTGTTGGTCTTTTGGAATGCCAATTCCTGTATCTTCAACCTCTGTAAGTAAAGTAACTGAATCTTCTTTTTCTGATAATTTTTTTATTCGTAAAGTAACACTCCCTTTTTTTGTAAATTTAATAGCATTGGTTACTAGGTTATTAATAACTTGATTAAAACGTACAATATCTAACCAAATGATAGGGATGTCTTCATCAATTTCTAAATGCATTTGTATGCCTTTTTTTAAACAAGAAGTTTCATGTATTTTTTGAATTTGCTTTACGGCATTTAGTAAGTCTGTGGGAATAGGATCTAATTCAATTGCTGTGGATTGCATTTTACTAAAATCCAAGACATTATTTAGTAGGTTTAGTAAAATTTTACCAGAATAATGCAAAGCATTAATATTCTGAACTTGATCTTTTCTTGGATTATTATCACTTAAAATATGGGATAAACCAATCACAGCATTTAAAGGAGTCCTAATTTCATGACTCATTGTACTTAGAAATTTAGATTTTGCATTTGAGGCTTCTATGGCTTCATCTTTAAATACATGTATGGATGAAAGGTTTTTAAAGTTTAAATACGAATAGTAAAATAACTGAAAAATAACTAAAAATAATGTAGACAGTATTGCTAAAGGATATACTAATTTTGATGCATTATTTGTATCAATTTTAGTATTTGTTATAATAGTAAAGTTTGTTAAATATAAAGATGTCCAAAGTCCAATAGAGGCTAGACAAAAAATAAGAATAAAAAGTTTTTCTCTTTTAAATGAAAAAATCATAAATGGTAGAGACATCGAAAACATAAATGTAAACTCTACACCTCCTTCTTGCCCTATATAAGATGAAGTGGTAAGTATACCAAAATTTAAAATTAATAAATAGATGAATCTTGATTCAATTAAATTTTTCTCTTTAGCAAAATAAGAACAGACTAAGTAGAAAGAAATACAAATTAAATGAATATAAACTAGAGCGTCTAAACCTAGTTTTATACCAATAGCTATATAATTTAAGCTAACCACACAAGTAATGAGTGAAAGCATATAAACCATTTGGGTGCGTCTTAGGGAGAAATCGGACATGGGTTTTATTTTCGGTACTAAATATACGAAAAACTATTTTAAAAAGGTAATTGTTTGCATTTTATAATATCTACTTTACAATTTAAGCTACCTTCGACTTTTATGGGGTTACAAACAAACCTATAATACCAAATTCTTTTAAGTTAAAAATAGTGTAAAAATTAATTTATTAGGCCAGTAGACATCTATTTTAATCTAAATAAGAGGTAAAAAAAAATGATTTAGAATTTTTTTTTGGGTTAAAAATTTTAGTGTTTAGAATTACGCTAGTCCTGATTAATATCGATCTTGGAATTTACTAGAATTGAAAGAATTCATTCAATAAATACAAAAGGGATATTTAATATATGTTTTTTTACTGTAAGTAATAAACCAAAAAACTCCTGAATTTCAGGAGTTTTTTAGTTTTTTAAAGGATGTTATTTTACTTTACATCCATCAATTCAACATCAAAAATTAATGTTGCATTTGGTGGAATTACACCTCCTGCACCTGCAGCGCCATAAGCTAAGTTAGAAGGAATTACAAAGCGAGCTTTATCGCCAACTTGTAATAATTGAATACCTTCATCCCATCCAGAAATTACTTGTCCTATACCAACATTAAAATCTAAAGGTTGTTTTCTTTTATATGATGAATCGAAAACAGTACCATCTAAAAGCTGTCCTTTATAATGTACAGATACTTTTGCTCCTTTAGTAGCTTGTTTTCCATCTCCTTTTTGTAATACTTTATAACGTAAACCACTTTTAGTTTCATCATAACCAGCAGCTACTTTATCTAGCATTTCTTTTTGTTTCGCTTTAGCTTCTGCTTCACGTTTTTCTCTTGCACCTTCAAAAGTTCTAAAAGCTTCTACAGCATTAAATTTTTCTGCACCTTCACCAACTCTAATGATTTCTAAAGACATTTCATCACCTTGTGCAACAGCATCTACAACTTCTTGCCCTTCAATTACAGCACCAAAAACGGTATGTTTACCATCTAACCATGGAGTAGGAACATGGGTAATGTAAAATTGACTTCCATTTGTTGCTGGTCCAGCATTAGCCATAGCTAATTTACCAGGAGCATCGTGTTTTAAATCAGAATGAAATTCATCATCAAATTGATAGCCTGGGTTTCCTGTTCCTGTTCCTTGTGGGCAACCTCCTTGAATCATAAAATCAGGAATTACTCTATGGAATTTTAATCCATCATAATAAGGAGTTCCTTGCGGTTTTGCTGAGTTTTCTAAGTTACCTTCTGCTAAAGCAACAAAGTTACCAACAGTTCCAGGAGTTTTTTCGTGTTCTAATTGTACTAAAATATCACCTTTTGGTGTTTTGAATTTTGCGTAAATTCCGTCGTTCATTATATTTAATTTAATTATTTATATTTTTTCTGAAATCATTCAGAATAGTATTATTTTTTTGCATTTAAAATTGATAAACTATAGGTAAAGCCAATATTTAAGTTGGTAGAATTTACATTTCCATAAGGCGTTGAGGCCCTACCTGCAGCAATATTAAATTTTAAGTTATCATTTATATGATAATTAATACCCACATTTGGTCTTACTAAAATTCCTTCACCTGTATCAACACCAGCACCACCAGCAACACCACCTAAAAGTTCAACAAAGGTAGAAACTCTATTTTTAAAAATTGGATTACTACGAATACCTATACCAAAAATTCCATGTGCGTAACCACCAGATTTACCTTCGTAAGCAAATGAAGCTTCACCCACAAAATAAAAGCGTTTGTTGATATCGTAAAGAATTTTTAAGGCAATCATTTGTAAATCTACATTAGGGCCAGCATCTTTAGCAACATCAAAATAAGTTTGATTTTGAACACCAATTCCAATTCCTCTTGTATTAATTTTTGATGCGGTTTTGTTGGTAAAAGGATCTTTAATTCCACCACTTAAACCATAATATTTTAAACTAAAACCAGCAGTGTATGCTTCAAATGTACCACCAATAGCCCTGTGATAACCTCCGTGAACGCTTACGCCAAAATGGTTTGATAACTTAACATCAAAACCTGCATTAGGATACATTGTTAAACCACCTTCTGGAAAAATTCTTCCACCAGCAGCACCTATACCCATTTTTGCAAATAAGTTGATGTGTTTTGTTGCTTTAAGATTTTTACCTACTCCAAAAAATAAATCCATAAAACCAGATACTAAACCAGCATACATAGCATCTGCGTGAACATAAACAAACGTATCAGGATTCAAGTATCTTTGATATTCAAAACCTAGTATGGATAAGGTTTCTCTTAAAGGTTTATAGGGTGGGTTTGTAGTAATATCTGCTCTAGACATTCCAACAGGAAAAAAATAATCGAACGTTAGTTGTTGCACACTTTTTACGGCAGGTTTTTTCCAAAAATCATTGGTTAAATTGTCATTTACAACAAATGTTTTCTGTGCGTTTTTATATGAACTGGTTCTAACTAAAGTTGGAATTTCTATAAAAAATGAAATATTGTCATTTTTTTGAATTCCAGTAAAAAAGTTCATATAACCATACTGCACTCCAAAAGAAAACCCATTTTTTTTATACTGTAAACCCATATTAGGATACATAATTCCTCCACCATTTACTAAGCTTCGAAATCCACCTCCACCACCAAAATGCATATTGGCATCGAAGTATAAATTTTTATAAAGTTTTTTATTTACCCCTAAATTGATGCCAAGTGTAAACAAACCTCCTTGATCACCAGTAATAGCTGTATGAAAACCAGCACCAGTATACAACCAATCATTTAAAGCAAAATTATAATTTAAACCAATAAAACCCATTGTAGGGTCTAATTGATAACCTACTTCATTAAATGGTTGATGAATTAAAATGTAATTTAATCGAATACTATTGTGTAATTCTTTACCTTCTAAATCATCTAAGGTTAAATTTTGTGCATGTTGATGTATGCTAAAAAGTATAATGAATAAAAGAAATATTTTTTTCATACAATTACTTTTTAAATTCGCTTGTAAAATGCAATTTAACTGAAGGGTATTTGCTTTGTGTCATTTGAATGGTAAAGGCAGAATCTGCTAAAAAAACCAATTGATCTTGTTTGTCTTTAGCTAAATAACGTTGTTTTACTCTTTTAAATTCTTTAAACTCTTCATTTTTAGGATCCTCAGGTTCTACCCAACAAGCTTTATGAACGCTTAGGTTTTCGTATGTACATTTTGCGCCATATTCGTGCTCTAAACGATATTGAATTACCTCAAATTGTAGTGCACCAACTGTACCAATAACTCTTCTTCCATTCATTTCTATGATAAACAATTGTGCAACACCTTCATCCATTAATTGATCTAAACCTTTGTATAATTGCTTAGATTTCATAGGATCTGCATTGTTTACATATCTAAAATGCTCTGGAGAAAAACTTGGAATTCCTCTAAAGTTTAAATCTTCGCCTTCTGTTAAAGTATCACCTATTTTAAAATTTCCTGTATCGTGTAAACCAACAATATCACCAGGAAAAGACTCATCTACAATTTCTTTTTTCTCTGCAAAAAAGGCATTCGGACTCGAGAATTTTACTTTTTTACCATTTCTAACATGTAAGTAAGGTGAATTTCTTTTAAACGTACCAGAAACTACTTTTATAAAAGCCAATCTGTCTCTGTGTTTAGGATCCATATTTGCGTGGATTTTAAACACAAAACCAGTCATTTTTTGCTCTTTAGAATCTACCAAACGTTCTTCTGCTTTTTTAGGTTGAGGTGAAGGTGCAATTTCTATAAAGGCATCTAACAATTCTTTAACGCCAAAATTATTTAAAGCCGAGCCAAAAAATACGGGTTGTAATTCGCCTTTTAAATATTCATCTTGATTAAACTCAGGATAAACTTCACTAATCAATTCTATTTCTTCACGTAGAGTTTCGGCTGCAGTTTCACCAACAGCTGTATCTAAATCTGGGTTTGACAAATCATCAAACTCAATGCCCTCTGAAATTGTAGTTTTTTTATCACCAGAAAAAAGGTTGAGTTTCTTTTCCCAAATATTGTAAATCCCTTTAAAATCATAACCCATTCCTATTGGGAAACTCATAGGTGTAACACGTAAACCTAATTTTTGTTCTACTTCATCTAACAAATCAAAAGCGTCTTTACCTTCTCTATCCAACTTGTTGATAAATACTAACATTGGTATGCTACGCATTCTACAAACTTCCACCAATTTTTCGGTTTGTGGCTCAACACCTTTAGCAACATCAATAACTACAATTACACTATCTACAGCAGTTAAGGTTCTAAAAGTATCTTCTGCAAAATCTTTATGACCTGGAGTGTCTAAGATGTTTATTTTTTTATTTTGGTAGATAAAAGCCAGTACAGATGTAGCTACAGAAATTCCTCTTTGACGTTCAATTTCCATAAAATCGGATGTGGCTCCTTTTTTTATTTTATTATTTTTAACAGCACCTGCTTCTTGAATTGCACCACCAAACAAAAGTAATTTTTCTGTTAATGTTGTTTTACCAGCATCTGGATGCGAGATGATACCAAATGTTCTTCTACGTGCTATTTCTTCTAAAAAACTCATTTACAAAATTTGAGGTGCAAAGATACGTTTTAGAATGGCAATTATCAATCTAAAATTTCAATGGTCATTTGTATATCGTTTACGGGCCATTCATCAACGCCTACTTTTACTTTAGAAATTTTATCCATAGTATCGAAACCAGAAATTACTTCACCAAAAACAGTATGTTCGTTATTTAGGTGATGTGCTCCCTTTCTACTATGAACAATGTAAAACTCAAAAGGACTAGATAATTTATTAGGATTATTTTCCCATTGTCTTGCAGCAGCTAAGGCTCCATATTTATGCTTTCTGTGTTTTCTAAATTCAGGTTTCATTAAATAATTGCCATATTTTCTTCGTTGTTTTTGGGTGTACATGTTATCAGAATTACCACCTTGAATTACAAAATTTTTAGCTACTCTGTAAATTACGGTTGTATTAAAGTACTTAATTTTGGTGAGGAAAATAAAATTTGCTCTGTGTATGGGTACATCTTTGTAAAGACGTAACTTAATATTACCGAATTTTGTTTTGATGATAACTTTAGTTTCTGGGTTTTGTTTGCCATATGCTGTTAAAAAAGCTTCTGTGTTTTTGCTGTTTAAACTATCCCAAGGTTTGGCTATTTTTTCTTCTTCTTTTTTTTTGATTGATGATTTTTTTTGAATTACATCCTTTTTTTTGATTTCTTTTTTTGAGTTATCACATTGATATAAAAACAAAAAGCTGCATAATAAAAAAGAACGTAACAGAAATTTCATGTGGTTTAATTTTATAGAGTTCAAATATAAATCAACAAAATAAAAGAATAGAAAAACCTTATGATTTTATAATAAATTTAAGTTTTAAAGCTTTTTGTTTGGTTTATATTTGCAAATATGGAAGAATTGGTAGTATTAGTTGATGAAAATGATAACAAAGTAGGGCTAATGCCTAAAATGGAGGCGCATGAAAAAGCACTTTTACACAGGGCTTTTTCGGTATTTGTTTTTAATAAAAAAGGAGAATTAATGTTGCAACAAAGGGCAGCACACAAATACCATTCTCCTTTATTATGGACAAATACGTGTTGCTCTCATCAAAGAGATGGCGAAAGTAATCTTGAAGCAGGAAAAAGAAGGTTACAAGAAGAAATGGGCTTTACCACTGATTTAAAAGAAGTGTTTTCTTTTAAGTACAAAGCACCTTTTGATAATGGTTTAACCGAACATGAATTTGATCATGTAATGATTGGTTATTTTGATGCTGTGCCTAATCTTAATAAAGATGAAGCTGAGGCTTATAAATGGATGTCTTTAGAAAATGTTAAAAAAGATATTGAGCAAAATCCGTCTATATATACAGCGTGGTTTAAAATAATTTTTCAAGAATCTTATCAAAAATTAACCAATGCCTAAAGTTACTGTTCATAGAAAAGCGCATTTTAATGCTGCCCATAGATTGTATAGAAAAGATTGGAGTGACGAAAAAAACTTTGAAGTTTTTAATAAATGTAGCAATCCTAATTTTCATGGTCATAACTACGAATTAATTGTTTCGTTAACTGGAGAAATTAATAAAGAAACTGGTTATGTGTACGATTTGGGGATTTTAAAAAAAATGATAAAATCTGAAATAGAAGACAGTTTTGATCATAAAAATTTAAATATAGAAGTTCAAGAGTTTCAAAATTTGAATCCTACTGCAGAAAACATTTGTGTGGTTACTTACAATAAGTTGCGAAAGCATTTACCTTTAGATTTAGATTTAAAAATTACGTTGTATGAAACCCCAAGAAATTTTGTGAGTTATTCTGGTTAATATTTGGGTTTAATACCAGTTCTTCTTAATTTTTCAAAACCAACACTTTTTTTTAATTCACTATATTTAAAATAGGTAAATTCTTGGAAATTTATAGTCTTGTATTTCGAAATGTATTTTTTGAATTCCTTTTCAATCTTTGCCAAAGAGTTGTATTTTAACTCACCAGACATAAAGAAAGGTTCAGAAGATAAAATGATAGATATTTCTTTTAAACAGCCACATTTGGATAATATTTTTAATTCTTTCTGAACTTGTTTTGAGCTGAATTTTACACTATTGGCATAAGCACTAATTCGAAATTTAATATTATATTTATTTAATTCAAGTATTTGTTTTTTATTAAAATTTGCTAAATACACCTCAATATCTAATTTATAATCAACTTCTTGTCTTAAAAAGTTAAGTACGCTGATAGTTTCTAAAAAGTAGTTGAAACTTCCTTCTTGAGTACAAGGAATCTTGTTTTTTCTTAGGTAGTTTTCGCAGTAATACCCTCCAAGATCTGAATTTGTTTTATGCCAAAATTCATATTCAACGTTATAAGCGTCAAATCTTTCGGTTTCATCTTTTCTTGTCTGATTATAAATATGTAAATAATTTAAAAAAATTTCACTATTTTCTCCAGAAGCTATTACTTTATCAATATTGTATTTTGTTTTTGCAAGTTTTATAAAGTCTGAAAGAACTCTAATCTTGTCAGCATCATTAATTGGTAATCGCTTTCTTACAAGGTGTAGTTCGTATAAAATTAGCGTTGTTAAATTATTGTCTTCAGCAAAATAAAGTAGTTTTTCCTCTTTATCTTTATTACCAAGTATTGTATTAAAATTGTCTACATATAAAGCTCTTTGTGCAGATAGTACGTTAAAAAAAAAGATAAATGCAAAAGATAAATGGAGTTTCGAATAAATTTTTTTCATCTTGTTGGGGGTTTGCTTAAATATACAATTTTTTTGAGAAATTATCATTTTTTTTTTAAATAATAATAAAAAACGTATTTAAATCGCTTTAAAATATCAAAATGAAATAAAGTAGAAGTGATAGATAACTAATCTATAGTAAAGGAATAAATGTTAAAAAATGGTTGGTAGTGATCATTAGAATTAGCCATACTAATGTTTAAAATTCGTTACATATTTTAAATAATCATAATTATAATAACTGAAACCATGCCAATTGATATGGTCATCTAAATGATCTCCTTGCTTTCTTAAACTGTCAAAAAACTTTTTTTCAGCTTCATGCAGTGTATGTTCTTTAAAATACTGACCCAGAAAATTCATTTCAGAAGAATATAAAATAGAAACTTTAATTTTAGAATTAATTTTTTCTAATAATTCTAATCTCTTTTTTACATAAGGGAATACACGTTCAGATCTTCGTACATAATCGTGAATTAATAAACGATCTATATGTTCTGAAATTTGATTTACTTCGCTTTCTTGAAAATTACCTATGTAGGCCTCAACCTCTATATTATGATCTAATTCATCTGCCAAAAAACGCATTATTTCTAAAGATTGTATAAAATATTTAAAAGAGCCTTTTCTGTTACAAGGTAATTGGCCATTTTTTAAATAAGTTTCACAATAATACCCACCCTCTAAAGAAGCTAACTTATTCCAATATTCATATTCAATATTGTAAACATCAAAACGTTCATTTTTATCTTTTCTAGATACATTATATGGGTGTATGGCTTTTATAAAAAAGTTGCCACTCTCACCAGAAGCACTTACTTCTTTAATGTTGTATTTTGTTTTTGCATTTTTAATAAAGTTTGCCAACACATGATTTTTAGAAGTATCACCTAAATGGAATTGTTTGTTTATTTTGTGTAAATCGTATAAAATAAATTCATTTATATTATGTTCTTCAGCAAACTTAAAAAGTTTTTGTTCTTTGTTAGAATTTCCTAAAATATTGCCAAAATTATCTACATATAATGCTCTTTTAGTATAATTTTTTTGAGCATTCACATTGCCTAAAGCCAATACAAATAATAAAATTATAATTTTATGAATACCTTTAACTATCATACCTTAAATTTAAAATTTATTAACTATTTGCAATATACTATTTTTTTAATGAACTCATAATGAGCTTTATTTGGTTAACACTATTTGTTCTTTTAGATTTCTATTTTTCTTAAAACTAATGTTGTGTAAATTGTTATAATACTTTACGGATTTAGCCAAATGATTATAATTGTAATAGGTAAAGTCGGTGAAATTTATTTTTCTTAAAAGGTCTTTGTTTTTCTTTTTTAAGCTATCAATAAAGATTTTTTCACCTTTTTTTAAAGAATTATATTTTAACCAACCTCCCATAAATAATATTTCAGAAGAGTAAATTATAGATGTTTTTGGCATGCTTTTTACTTCAGATAAATAGGTTAATCGCTTATTTGCGTAATTAAACCCATTCTTTGGGCTTTCAACATAAACATGAATAAGAAGTCTATCTACATATTTAGCAATTTTTTTGATTTCGTGTTTGTAGTATTTACCAACATAGGCTTCTACTGTAACTTTATGACTATTTTCATTCGCTAGTTTTTTCATAACAGCTAAAGAGTTGATGAAGAATTTAAAGCTGTTTATTCTATTGCAAGATTTCCCTTTATTTTTAAGGTAATTTTCACAATAATAACCACCTTTTTCTGAAGAGGATTTATTCCAATATTCATACTCTAAATTATAAGTGTCAAACCTTTCAATAGCATTGGTTCTAGACATATTATAAGCATGAATAACCTCAATAAAGAAATCGGCACTTTCACCAGAACCGCCAACTCCAGCAAGGCCATAATTTATTTTTGCTTTAAAAATAAATCGAGCTAAAATGTCATTTTTTCTACGGTCTGCAAGTGGATAATATCTGTTTATTTTGTGTAAATCATACAAAATAATTTTGTCGAAACCGTTTTTTACTGTAAAGTCTAAAAGATTATTTTCTTTTTCTTCATTACCTAAGATTTGGTAAAATTGATCTACGTATAAAATTCTATTTGAGCTATAACTTTGAAATATAGTAAATAGCACTAACATTAGAAATTTAGGGAATTTCCATTGCATACTTTAGGGGTTTAAGGGATTTAATGATTGTAAAAATACAATTTAATAGTTACAAATTCAAAAAACGAATTGCATTAAAAGGTTTAATAGTAAAGAAATTAAAATTAGATAAATTTCTCTATAAAGAAATCACTTAAAAAAGCTATTTTTAATTTCTAGAGTAAGAAAAATAATTCACTGATTTTTCTAAAAAAGAATACGTATGATAGCTAAAACCGTCTAAATTTAAAGCTTTTTTAAGTTGATAATTATGAGTATTCATCGCATTAAAAAATTGTTGCTCAGCAGTTTCTAAACTATTTGATTTAAGCCAATATCCCATTTGATTCATACGTGTAGTATACAAAATAGATGTTTTGACTTTAGTTTTAATTTTAGCTATTAGAGACAAACTCTTTTTAGCAAATTTATAAGACACTTTGGGTGTTTTACCAGAAGTTTGTATAATTAATCGATCACAATATTTTACAATAGTCGAAATTTCTTTTTGAGAATAGTAGCCCAAATAGGCTTCTATTTTTATAGTGTGCAAGTTATTTTGAGACAGTTTTTTAAGATTTTTTAAATTACTTACAAAATAATTAAAAGATCCATTTCTATCACAAGGCATCGCGTTTTCTTCTAAATAATTTACACAATAATACCCATTTGGCCCAGAAGCTTTTTTAGACCAATATTCATATTCTAAATTATAGATATCAAACTTTTCTTCAGCTTTATTTCTAGTGTTATTATAAGGGTGAATAATATCTTTAAAAAACGAAGCAGACTCACCAGAAGCACCTATATATTGAATACTAAACTTAGTTTTGGCTTTGTCAATAAATTCCGCCAAAACACTGTTTTTTCTTGGATCAGTTAAATTCCAAATTTTATCAACTTTATTGAGCTGATATAAAATGAGTGTTTTAAAATTGTTACGTTTAGCAAATAATAATAATTTATCTTCTTTATTAGGGCTACCAATAATATTTATAAAATTATCTACATATAAGGTTCGTTGTCTACCAAAAATAGTTTTAGTTATGATAAAGCAAAAAAGTAGTGTTAGAACTATTCTCAATTTCAATTAAAATTATGTATTACAATAGTTTAAGGATAAAACTGTAAAATTAATGAAAACTTTTTTATATTGATAATTAATTGATGGCATAGTTTTACAGGGTATTATTTTATTGATGCGTTTAATATCTCATTGTGCAGACTACAATTATAAAATAACCCTTGTCATTTTTAATCTGAGTTTGTTTATTCTTTTATGGATACATTATGATAAGTTAAAGCTTTGTCATCCTATTTATAAAAAAATACTTTTCGGTAATGGTGCCAAAAATGGTTGGTAATTTTCATAAAATTATTAATTATATTATAGGCATTAATCTGAAGAG
>CBFIFR010000016.1:0-56855 GCA_965661915.1 Polaribacter sp.
ATATAAAATTGATTTTGAAAAGCAATCTTTACAAATGATGAAAAGCAAATTAGGCTTATTTTCTGATGATGAAAATGATTTAAAACTGATTCAAGAATTAGAAGATAATCTGCAATTAGTTGAAACTGATATGACTATTTTCTTTCGATTGTTAAGTAATTTTTCTGATGTAAAAACAGGGTTTCATTTGATTGAAAATGCTTTTTACGATTTAGAAAATATTTCTGATGCAATACAAATGAGATGGGTTAATTGGTTTGAAGTTTATCAAAATAGATTAGCAAAAGAAAGCATTTCATCCCAAGAAAGAAAAGAAAAAATGGATACAGTAAACCCAAAATATGTGTTGCGAAATTATATGGCGCAATTAGCTATTGATGCTGCAGATGATGGTGATTACACTTCAATTGATGAACTTTTTCAACTCTTGAAAAAGCCCTATGAAGAACAACCTGAGTATGAAAAATGGTTTGCCAAAAGACCTGAATGGGCTAGAGATAAGGTAGGTTGCTCTATGTTATCTTGTAGCTCTTAAAAAACATTCAAAGATCTGTCAGGTTTTTAAAACCTTGCAGTTAAAATTTACTTTACAATTAGAATTAAATAACCAAAAAAAACTTACAGGTTTAAAAACCTGTAAGGTCTATAAACTAAAAAATATGAATTTAGCCTTAGGAACAGCAGCTTTAGGAAGACCTCAATACATCAATGTTCGTCAGCATGATGTTGATAACTCAAATTTAGAAACCTTTAAAAAAAAGAGTTTTCAAGTTTTAGAAAATGCTTACAAATCAGGAATTCGATATTTTGACACAGCTCCTGGTTATGGTTTGGCAGAAGAATTAGTACTAGAATGGTTGCAAACAAAAAATGATAAAACCATAGCAATTGCAACAAAATGGGGCTATACATACACTGCAAATTTTAATCCTGATGCAAAAGTACATGAAGTAAAAGAGCATAGTTTAGCTAAATTAAATGAGCAATGGAATTTCTCTAAAAAACTACTTCCTTATTTAAAAGTGTATCAAATTCATTCTGCCACTTTAGAAACTGGTGTTTTAGAAAATAATGAAGTTTTACAACAGTTGGCTTTTTTAAAGAAAGAACACCATCTAAAAATTGGATTGACTACATCTGGCACAAATCAAGTTGAAGTCATCAAAAAAGGATTAGATGTTTTGATTGATGATGAGCAACTTTTTGACGCTTTTCAAGTAACCTATAATTTTTTAGAGCAAAGCTTGCTAAAAACTGTCAATGAATTAAGGCATCAAAATAAAAAAATAATTGTTAAAGAGGCTTTAGCAAATGGACGTATTTTTAGGAATAAAGATTACCCTCACTACAATAAAATGTATACAACTTTAGAAAACTTAGCCAGCAAAAACAATGTAGGTATTGATGCTATTGCTCTAAAATATTGCGAACAAACCATTCCTAAAAGTATCGTTTTAAGTGGAGCAAGCAACTCAAGCCAATTATCAGAAAATTTGAAAACAAATAATTTTTCACTTACCGAAGATGATATTCAATTGTTAAGTTCATTTAAAATGAGTCCAGAATTTTATTGGAAAGAAAGAAAAGGCTTGCAATGGAATTAACCCAAATTGCTTTTGGTGGTGGTTGTCATTGGTGCACAGAAGCCGTTTTTCAATCTTTAAATGGAGTTGAAAAAGTAGATCAAGGCTGGGTTGCATCCACAGAAAAAAACAACACCTTTTCTGAAGCAGTTTTGGTACATTTTAATGAAAAGAAAATCAATTTAAAAAGTTTAATAGAAATTCATTTAGCAACTCATAAAAGCACGAGTAATCATTCTATGAGAAACAAATATCGCTCTGCGATTTATTATTTCTCCACCAATCAAAAAGAAGAAAGTGAGCGAATTCTGAAAGCATTACAACTCAGTTTTAGCAAAAAAATTATTACTGAAATTCTACCTTTTAAAGAATTCAAACCATCGTCAGAAGAATTTCAAAATTATTATCTAAAAAACCCTAAGAAACCATTTTGTAAAAAATACATCCTTCCAAAATTGAATCTCTTATCTCAAAAATTCCCTGAAAAACGCTACTAAAAATCTAAAAAAGGCTACCACATCATTTATTTTAAAGAATTTATAGTAACTTTAGCTAAATTAAAATTTATGAAGAAAGCCAAACTTTTAAACTTCATTCCAATTCTTTTAATTGGTGGTGTGTTATTGAGTTTTAATTATTCAACATCAAAAAAAGAATACGTTTCTTTAAAAGAAAAGAGCATAAAAACTTCAGAAAACAAAGACAATTTTAATAAATTGATGGATGTATTAACACATCCAAGATGTATGAATTGTCATCCAAATGATAACGTTCCTAAACAAGGTTTAGATAGTCATCCTCATTATTTTGGGATGAAAAGAGGTGAAAATAATCACGGTTTTGAAGCTACAAAATGTGCTACTTGTCATCAAAAAGAAAATAACAATTATTCAGGTGTGCCTGGAGCTCCACATTGGGGTTTAGCTCCCAAAACTATGGGTTGGCAAGGCTTAACTCGCAAAGAGATTGCTGTTGTTTTGTTAGATAAAAATAAAAACGGAAATAGAGATTATCAGGAATTGATAAAACATTTAACTGAAGATGAACTGGTTTTATGGGCTTGGAATCCTGGTGTAAATGCAGCTGGAATTCAAAGAGAAAAACCGCCTATTCCTGAAGAAGAATATAAAAAAGTAGTTCAAGAATGGTTTGCTGATGGAGCCATAATTCCTGAAAATTAATCGCTAATACAGAGAAATGAAGATATCCTTTACAATAAATAATAAAGATGTTTCTGTAGATGTTTCTGATGAAAACACTCCTCTTTTATGGGTGGTCAGAGATATTTTAGATTTAAAAGGTACAAAGTTTGGTTGTGGAAAAGCTGCTTGTGGTGCATGTACTTTGCACGTAAATGATGCTGCTGTGCGTTCTTGCTCTTATGCTGTAAAATTTGCAGAAGGCAAAAATATAACAACTATTGAAGGTTTGGGTAATGTAGAAAATCCACATCCTGTGCAACAAGCATGGATTGAAGAAGTTGTACCACAATGTGGATATTGCCAACCAGGTTTTATCATGGCAACTGCTGCTTTGTTAAACGAAAATCCAAATCCAACAGATGAAAATATTGATGAGAATATTGTGAATATCTGCAGATGTGCAACCTATTACAGAATGCGAAAAGCCATTCATAGAGCTGCCGAATTAAACAGAAAAACTAAAAGTTAAGCTATGAGTAAAAAAATATCACGTAGAAAATTTTTAGTAAGAGGTGGTTTAGGCACTTTAGGTGTTTTAGCAGTGGGTACTTATGTTTTTAGAAACCCAATTCGTAGACAAATTATTGATTTTGCAGATTCGTTTGTTGCTCCTTATTCAGGTTCTGGAACAGAGGCTAATTTGTGGTTCGAAGTTACCAAAGACAATACTATTATATTACACTCTCCAAAAGTAGAAATGGGCCAAGGAACCTTTACAGGTCTAGCTCAAATTGCTGCTGATGAATTAGATATCAATATTCATCAAATTCAAGTTATTGCAGCATCTACAGCTAGTGGAGTTGTAGATCAATTAGGAACAGGAGGTAGTTTATCTGTTGCTTCCTTATGGAATCCTTTACGTGAAATGGCAGCTACAATGCGTGAAATGATTAAAACTGAAGCTTCAAAAAAACTACAAATTCCTATTGAAAATTTATCAACGAAAGACGGAATTGTTTCTGGGAATAATCAACAACTAAGTTATGCTACTATTGCAAAAGACGTTACAGAATGGGATATTCCAGATACTCCAGATTTAAAACCTGTTTCAGACTATAAATTGGTTGGAAAACCTGTTGCTAGAATCGATTTAAATGCTAAAGTTTTTGGAGACCCTATTTTTGGGATGGATGCAGCAATGGAAAACATGTTGCACGCAGTTATTATTCGTCCACAACATATTGGAGCCACTTTTAAAAATGCGAATTTTAGCAAAGCTGAAGCCATGCCTGGTGTCGTAAAAGTGGTTCAAATTGATGATTGGGTAGGCATTATTGCAAAAACCTATCCTGAAGCATTGGCTGCAAAATTAGCGGTTAATGTTGAGTGGAATATTCCTAAAAAATGGACAGAGGAAGAAATTAGAAGTCTTATTTCTGTAGGAAATGGAGATGAAATGATGGTGCAAAAAGAAGGAAATCTTCTAGAAAAAGATTCAGAAAATGTTGTAGAAATGGAATTTAAAAGTCCTTTAGGTGCACATGCACAAATGGAGCCTAATGGAGCAGTTGCGTCTTACAAAGATGGTAAAGTAACTGTTATTATTTCTACACAAGTAATTGGTATTACTCAAAAGCAAATTTCAAAAGCATTAAATATTGATAAAGAAAATATCAATATTATTCCAACATATCTAGGAGGTGGTTTTGGGAGAAGATTAAATACAAGTCATGCCATAGAAGCCGTTAAAATAGCAAAAGAAGTTGGACAACCTGTAAAATATTTTTTCACCAGACAAGAAGAATTTCAGAATGATATGTTTAGGCCTCCAACACATCATATTATGAAAGGAAAATTGAATAATGAAGGCCTCATTGAAAACCTAGAACATCATTTTGCAAGTGGAAACGTAGCTATTGGCTCAGTTTTAATGCCAGAAATTGCTCATGGTGTTTTAGGAGCAGATTTGGGTGCCATTCGTGGTGGAAGTATTCATTATAGTGCTATTAAAAATATCAGAGCCATTCAGTGGCATAAAACCTTACCTTTTGCTACAAGTTGGTGGCGTAGTTTAGGTTTGTTAGCCAATACTTTTGCTATAGAAAGTTTTGTAGATGAATTGGCTTTAAAAGCCAATAAAAATCCTATTGAATTGCGTTTAGCACAAATAAAAGACGATGAAGAAGGTATTCGTTTAAAAAATGTCATCAAAAAAGCACAGACTGCATCTAATTATTCTGATGAAGTAATCAATGGCAAAGCAATGGGTTTTGCTAGTTCTACTGATACAGGAACTCCTTGTGCACAAGTAGTTGCAGTTTCTATTGTTGATAATGAAATTAAAGTACATAAAGTAACTTGTGTCATGGATTGTGGAATTGCTGTAAATCCAGATCAGGTAAAAGCTCAATGTGAAGGAGCTATGATTATGGCCATGAGTGCAGCCATGCATGAAAAAATGTATATTGAAGATGGGCAGTTACAACCCATTATATTTGGTCCTTATGACATGGCTTTGCTAAAACATGCACCTAAAGAAATAAATGTACATTTATTACAAGGAGTTGATAAACCATTGCCTGTTGGAGAACCTCCTTTAGGCCCAATTGCAGCTGCTATTGGAAATGCTGTAAGAAGGTTAACAGGAAAAAGATTAACAGAAATGCCATTAAAATTGTCCTAAATTTTGATACACGAACTCAAAGAAATTATTCATCAAGCTGTCATCAATCAAAAAAAAGGATTGAAAAACGTGCTGGCTTCTGTGGTACATTTAGAAGGTTCATCCTACAGAAAACCAGGGGTTAAGATGTTAATTTCTGAAGATTTGAATTCAGTTGGAGCTGTTTCTGGAGGTTGTGTAGAAAAAGAAATTATACTAAGAGCCAAAACTGTTTTTAAAGATGATAAACCAAAAATAATAACATATGATGGCAGGTACAGATTAGGCTGCGAAGGAATTTTATACATTTTAATTGAACCTCTTTTCATCACTAATGATTTTGTAAATGCTTTTTTATTGGCAAATTCAAATCGAGAATCTTTAAAAATTGAGAGTTATTTTACAAAAAAAGATGAAGCTTTTGGTGATTTTGGTTCTGTGATTACATTTGAAAATCAGCAACGATGTACTTTTTCTAAATCTTTTGATACAAAAGATAAAAATGAAGTTGAGATATTTTCTCAAATTTTGAAACCAGCATTTAGGCTTATCATTATTGGAGGCGAACATGATGCTGTAAAGCTTTGCAAAATAGGATCTGATTTAGGTTGGGAAATTGATGTGATTACGTCTGCAAAAGATAGTAAACAGCTAACAGATTTTCCTGGGGCAAATTCAGTGGTTGGTAACTCTCCAGAAACTATAGAATTTAAAGATATTACTGAAAATTGTGCCATTGTAATTATGAATCATAGTTACGTTCAGGATTTAAAATACGTTGTAAAATTAGCTGAATACAAACCAAAATACATAGGAATTTTAGGCGCTCCAAAAAGAAGAGAACGATTGTTTAATGAACTTTTTGAGTTTGTTCCTGATATATCTGATGCGTTTTTAGAAACAATTTATACACCTGCTGGTTTACATATTGGTGCACAAACTCCAGAAGAAATTGCAATTTCTATTGTGGCTGAAATTTTAGGTGTTATCAGAAAAAAAGAACCTTTTTCACTTCGAAAAATCAATGGTAAAATTCATAATTAATCAATGAAAAATATTGGAGTTTTAGTTTTAGCTGCAGGAAAATCGACTAGAATGCAAGGCATAAAACAGCTTGAAAAAATTAATGATAAAACACTTTTAGAAATTACCCTAGAAAAAGCAAAGCTTTTAGAACTAAAAGATATTTTTTGTGTTTTGGGTGCAAATGCTATTAAAATTAAAACTGAAACTAAAGTTGAAGACATCCACTATATTACCAATAAAAATTTTGAAAAAGGATTAAGTTCAAGTATTGTAGCAGGTATGCAGCATTTCAAAAAAAATCAATTTAATTTTGATGGCGTTTTGATTTTATTAGCAGATCAGCCTGCTATTGAAATTGATTATTTGCAATCTATGATTCTCTTGTTTCATGATAATCAAGAAAAAATAATAGCATCAAATTATGCAAATAAAATAGGAGTTCCTGCAATTTTCTCTAAAAAATATTTTAAAGATTTGTTATGCATACAAGGAGATAAAGGAGCGAAAGAATTCATCAATCAAAAAAAAACAAATGTGATATGTCCTCAGATATCTGCTAATTTAACAGACATAGACACAAAAGAAGAATTATCAAATTTTATCAAATCAAAAGAAGAACATAATTTTAAAAAATGAGTCAGATAGCATTAATATTCGGAAGTATTTTTGGTTGTTTAGCAATTATTTTAGGTGCCTTTGGTGCACATTTATTAAAGAAAAAACTTAGTTCAGATCAACTACAAAGCTTTGAAACAGGGGTAAAATATCAAATGTACCATGCAATTGTTTTATTACTTTTAGGCTTTGAATTAAACAGCAACCTAAAGATTGATTCTTATATTATTTATGC
The DNA here is from genome assembly GCA_965661915.1 of Polaribacter sp. Lineage (GTDB taxonomy): Bacteria > Bacteroidota > Bacteroidia > Flavobacteriales > Flavobacteriaceae > Polaribacter. The sequence continues at coordinate 7,264 of CBFIFR010000016.1, forward strand.
ATTTATTATAGGTGTATTTCTCTTTTCGTTTTCTATTTATGGGTTGGTAATTTCATCAGCAAACAATAAAAAACTACGGTTTTTAGGACCAATAACACCTTTGGGTGGTTTATTTTTAGTTTTGGGTTGGACTTTATTATTGATTAAGCTAATCAATTTTTAATTTATATAAATTACAACCATCTCCACCATTTTTTTCATCAGTTATATAAAGTGTTCTGTTGTTTTTAAAACAGATGCCTTCTTTCTGAGAACGATGTTTTAATTTTATTTTTTGCACTTTTCCAGAAAAAAAATGATCTCCTTTAAAATCAGAAAAAATAACAATATTTTTTTGAGATAATAAGGCTACTTTTTCCCTGTTGTTAGAGATGTCTGCAGCCGTAAACCAAGAGTTATTTTTATCGCCATTATTATAACTTCCTAAAAGTTTAGCCTCATGATTACCCTTTTCTGCTGGCACTTTATATAAGAAAGTTGTACCATACTTGTCATCAACTCGGCTTTTTGTAAAGATGTAAAAATTATTATTGAAGTAAAAAAAAGCCTCAGCATCAAAAAAACGTTGATCTTTTTTTGGTGGAAATTTATCTTGATTTTCGTATTCGAACTTAATGACCTCTATATCTGCTTCTTTTTTTGATAAATATTTTTTTTTAATTTTTAAAATTCTCAAATTCTTTCTATCGTTATTATTATTTCCAAAATCGCCAATATAAAGATTACCATCGTCATCAGAAGTAATATCTTCCCAGTCTTTATTTTTTGCATCAACATCTATAACGTTCTTAATTTTTCCTTTCTTGTTAGAAACTTCGTAGATTTTCGATTTGTTACCACTGTCATTGATCATCCAAATGGAATTGGTACTTTTTATAAATTCATTTCCAGAAACTTCCTTTAAATTTTTAGATAAATCCCCTACCATTTTTAATTGCCCAAAGTTTTGACAGCTTGCAAAGGTCATCAAACTACAAATAAAAAATATTTTCTTTTTCATTGCGTTGCATTCTCTTTTTCTTACCAACCTCCAGAAGCTCCACCACCTCCAAAAGAGCCTCCTCCAAAGCCTCCACCAAAACCTCCTCCACCAAAAGAACCTCCTCCAGAAGAACCACCTCCAAAACTTCCACCACCTCTACCAGCATTACTTAAAATAATGGCTTCTAAGATTGATGCGCCTGTAGAACGTCTTCGATAACCTCTTCCTCCACCTCTATTATTTTTATTGCCTCTAGAAATAATGATAAAAAAGACAATAATCATAATAATAAAAATAATGATTCCTGGGTCAAAAGATTTTTCTTCTTGTTTTCGAGTGCCTTTAAATTCACCTTGTAGTGTTCTAAAAATATAATCAGCTCCTTTGTATAAACCTCCATAAAAATCACCTTTTTTAAACTCAGGAATAATAACTCTTTCAATAATTCTTTTAGATTGAAAATCGGTCAATAAATATTCTACTCCTCTTCCATTTTGAATGGCTATTTTTTTATCATCTTTGGCTAATAAAATTAAAATTCCATTGTCTTTTTCAGCATCTCCAATTCCCCAAGCTTCACCCCAATTTGCAGCTAAATAGTTGACATCTTCACCTTTAGTTGATGAGATTATTACTACAACAATTTGAGTAGACGTAGTATCTGAATAACGGACTAATTTGTTTTCTAATCTTGTTTTTTGTGATTCAGAAAGAAGTTTAGGTTTTGAGTAATCATAAACACTTGTCTGAAATTTCGGTGTTTCAGGAATATCAAATCCTTGTGAAAAAGTATTTATGGTAAATACAAAGGTGATATAAAATAACAAATTTTTAGACAAACCCACGAACCGAAGACTGTATATTGATAACTGCTGACTATACCTCATCTTATCCTTTAGAAATTTCATTAGACAATTCATTTTCGTCATCAATTTGCCAAGGAAAATGGGCTTTTAGCTCTTCACCAGCTTTTAAAATTCCATCTACAATTCCTTGTTTAAAATTACCTTTTTTAAAGTGATTCTGCATAGTATCTTTTGTAGTATTCCAAAAATCTTTGGGTACAACTTTATTGATTCCTTTATCACCATAAATTACAAATTTATGATCTTTTACAGCAACATAAATCAGCACTCCATTTTTATCTTTAGTATTAACCATTTCTAACAAATGAAAAACTTCTAAAGCACGTTCAAAATGATCTTTATCTGTTGTAGCTTCAATATGTACCCGAATTTCCCCAGACGTATTTTGCTCTGCAACACGAATTGCTTCTATAACTTCTTGTTCTTCTATTTTGGTAAGGAATTCTTCTACTTTAGACATTTATTCATTAAATTTTTTTCCAACATCAACTGCTTTTTCTGCACCAGCATCAGATTTAAATCTTGCCATTTCATCGAAATTAAACCAACCAGCCAAAACTGAATTTGGAAATATTTTAATGTGTTTATTGTATGTATTCACATCAGCATTGAACCTATCTCTCTCCATCTTAATTCTATTCTCAGTTCCTTCTATCTGACTTTGAAGCTCTCTAAAATTTTGATTTGCTTTTAATTCTGGGTATTTTTCAACAACAACCATTAATTTACTTAATGCCCCTGCTAAGCCCGATTGCGCTTTTTGAAATTGCGCTAACATTTCTGGTGATAAATTATTAGCATCTATATTTGTAGAAGTAGCTTTTGATCGTGCTTCAATTACTTCAGTTAATGTGCTTTTTTCGAAATCTGCAGCAGCTTTTACTGTACTTACTAAATTTCCTATCAAGTCATTTCTGCGCTGATATGCACTTTCTACGTTTGACCATTTTGTTTTTGCATCTTCTTGCAAAATAACTGCTTCATTATTAAAGCCTTTTGCTTTAGAGTAGCCTAGATAACCAAGAACAAAAATAATTATAACCGGAATTAACCATTTTTTCATAATTTCTAAATTTTAATTTTTATGTTGATTTTTTGTTTGTTCAAATTTAAAGAATAATTACCTATTAAAGTGATGTTCCACCATCTAAAGTAATAGTTTGCCCAGTAATAAATTTTGTATTATCTGAAGCTAACCAAACTACAGCTTCTGCAATTTCTTGTGCTTTTCCATAACGTTTCATGGGGATTGCACTTTTTAAAATTTCATCCATTTCTGGTTTTGCATTTCTTAACTGATTTAATAAAGCAGATTCTGTGTAACCAGGACAAACTGCATTTACTCTAATGTTTTTTGTGGCATATTCCATAGCTACAGATTTTGTCATACCAACTACTGCAAATTTACTTGCACTATAACTAATATTATTGGGTGATGCTTTTAAACCTGCTAATGAGGCTATATTTACAATATTACCATACCCTTGTTTTAAAAATTGATGCAAAGCGACTTTCATACCATAATACACACCAGTTTGATTAACAGAAATTACACGATTCCAATCTCGTAAAGTAGATTCATGTGTTTTTAAAAAATGAGGACCAATTCCTGCATTGTTTACTAGCACATCTAACTTTCCAAATTCGTTAACAGTTGTAGCAATTAAATGCTCTACATCTTTATAATTCGCTACGTTTGCTTTTATAGGTAGCGCTTTTCCGTTATTTGTTACAATTTCGTGAGCAACTTTTTCTACTTTATCAAAATTAATATCAGCAACCACAACAATTGCTCCATGATTTGCAAAATGAATAGCTGTAGCTTTGCCAATACCAGAACCTGCGCCTGTTATTATAACTACTTTGTCTTTTACATCCATATTTTTAGTTACTTTTTATTTAGTGTGTTGGATATTTTTTTACGCTAAAATTGTATAAAATGTTCGATTTGAAATTTATAAATCTTTCCTAATTTCATTTGTTTTTGTTTCAGCTATTCTATTTTTAGAAACATTTCCACCTATTTTTTGCATCACTTTAAAAAGCCCAATATTGATTTTCTATTGGATTGCTATGCTTTTCAATAAAATTATTCAGTTTTTGCTTAATTTTTGATGATTTTATGGAGTATTCGAAAATCATAATTAATTATTTTGAAATTATATTAGGATAAATTTACTCCGAAAACATAGCCTACCAGCGCAGTTAATCCCATAGCTACTGTGCCCCAAAATGTTATTCTAATAACTGGTTTTAAAATATTTGCACCTCCTGTTTTTGCAGCTAAACCACCTAAAATCATTAAAAATATAATTGTTGAGCCATACAGAAAATACTCCATGCTTTTAAGAGGAAAAAATAATACAATGAGAAAAGGAAGTACACCTCCTGCAGTAAACGCAGCTCCAGAAGCCAATGCAGCCTGTACAGGATTTGCTTGACTTATTTCGTTAATACCCAGTTCATCTCTAACATGAGAACCTAAAGCATCATGGGCTGTTAATTCTGCTGCAACTTTTAAAGCTGTTTCTTTTTTTAGGCCTCTTTTTTCATAGATATCAGCCAATCGTTGTTGTTCTAATACAGGCATTTCTTCTAGCTCTTTTCTTTCTCTTTCAATATCTGCATTTTCTATATCTGTTTGAGAGCTTACAGATACATATTCGCCAGCTGCCATTGAGAGAGCACCAGCAACAAGACCTGCTAAAGTTGCCAATACAATAGGTTCTCTTGTTGAACTTGCTGCAGCAACTCCAATGGCTATACTAGCAGTTGATAAAATTCCATCATTTGCGCCTAAAACAGCTGCACGTAACCAATTACTTCTATGTATATAATGATTGTTTAAATAACTCTCTAATTCAACTTCAGAATCATTCATAAAAAATACCTTTTAAAAAATTAAGATTTTACCCAGCAATCATATAACCACCATCTGCTGTATAAACACCACCAGTCATGTAATTTCCAGCATCAGATGCCAACAAACAAGCTAAACCTACCATTTCTTCTGGCATGCCCATTCTTGATGATGGTAAAGCTTTTTCTACTTTGCTCAGTATTTTTTCATTTTGCCATAAAGCAGCACTAAATTTTGTTTTAATTAAACCTGGGCAAATTGCGTTGGCTTTTACTCCATATTGCCCCCATTCTTTGGCTTGATTTTTCGTCAACATTAAAATAGCAGCTTTACTTGTGGAGTAAATTCCTAACCCAAAACCTGGAGTTAAAGCTTCTACAGAAGCAATGTTGATGATACTTCCGTTTTTATTCGCTTGAAAATGTGGCAATACTAAGTTTGATAAAGACCAAGGTGCTTTTACATTCACATCCATAATTTTATCAAAAATGGCTGGGTCTACTTCTTCAATTGGTCCAAAAACCGGATTAATTGCTGCATTATTTACTAAAACATCTATGCTACCAAAAGCTTCAATGGTTTTATCAACCAAATGTTTTCGTTGGTCTTCTTTTCCTATATGACAAGCAATGCCAACTGCTTTTAAACCTTGCTTTGTAAATTCTTTTACAACTTCATCACAAGCTTCTTGGTTTCTACTTGAAATAACCACTTGCGCTCCTTGTTCTGCTAATCCTTTTGCTATGGCTTTTCCTATTCCTTTGCTAGAACCTGTGATAATAGCTACTTTCTTTTCTAAATTAAATTGGTCTGAAATATGTGTCATTAGATAATGTATTCTTTATCGGTTTTAATGGTAACTACCTCATTATTCATTAATGATTCTGCTAATGAATTTGTCTTTGGTATTTCATATTTAAAGTAAAATTTCATGGTATGAATTTTACTTTCATAAAAAGTTTCTGAATATTTTCTATCAGTATTAACCAACTCTTTTTTAGCATCAACAGCCATCTCTAACCATAACCAACCTAAAACAACAATACTCATAAATTCCATAAATAAATTGGCATCTGCTAAATAGCGCTCATAATTTCCTTTCATTGCAAAGGGTATTAAGTGTCCTAACACTTTTTGAGAAAGTTCTAATTTATTTCCTAAAATTTTTGCATAACTTTTTAACTCTTTGTCATTTGTAGCTGCAATAATTGTTTTTACAATTTCTGCAGATAATAGTTCTAAACCTTTTCCATTTTGCATGGGTACTTTTCTCCCTAACAAGTCTTGAGATTGAATACCAGTTGTACCTTCATATAAAGCAGAAATTCTTATATCTCTATAGTATTGTTGAAGCGTAAAATCGGTGCAGAAACCATAACCTCCTAAAACCTGTAAACCATTATCTACAGACTCTGCACCTGCTTCTGATGGATATGTTTTTACGATAGGAATGATCATTTCTAATAATAAATGATATTTTTCTTTTTCTTCTTTGGATGTTGCTGTGGTTAAAATATCTTGGTATTTTGATGCTAACAACACCAAACTTAAAGAACCTTCCACAATCGATTTTTGTAGTAATAACATCCTTCTAACATCTGGATGCTCTATAATTAGACTCTGTTTTTCTGTTGGATTTTTCTTACCATCTGCTGATAATTTTCTTCCTTGTGGTCGTTCATTTGCATATTGTAATGAAGTCCTGTAAGCAGCCATTGCAATTGCTGCAGCTCCTCTACCTACTGCAATTCTTGCGCCATTCATCATTAAAAACATTTGAGCCAATCCTTTATGCTCCTCACCTAAAAGCCAACCTCTACAATCATTTGAATCTCCAAAACCTAAATGAGTTGTACAATAACCTCTTTGCCCCATTTTTTGAAAGTCAGCAACTGTCATTACATCATTGTATTCTAGATTTCCATTATCTGTAATTCTATTTTTAGGAACTACAAAAAGTGAAATTCCTTTTGTTCCTTTTGGAGCACCTTCAATTCTGGCTAAAACTAAATGCACAATATTTTCGGCTTCCTTATAATCACCTCCAGAAATAAATATTTTTTGCCCTGTTATTTTGTAAAAACCGTCATCAGTTGGAGTTGCTTTGGTAACAATATCAGATAATGAACTGCCTGCTTGTGGCTCAGTTAAACACATAGTGCCTCCCCAAGTTCCTGAAAGCATATTGGGTACATATTTATCTTTTAAAGACTGATTCCCAAATTCTATTATCAATTCTGCTGCTCCTAATGTGAGGCTGGGATATCCAGGTAAGTGATTGTTGGCAGCATCCATGATATATAAAGCTGCTTGAAAAACTGAAATTGGTATTTGTAAGCCTCCATCATCATAATCAAAATAAGCAGCAATTATGCCCATTTCTCCTGATTGATGCATCACTTTTTGAACCTGTTTGTGCACAATTACAGTACCCTCTTTATGATATGCAGGAGTTTCATCCATCTCTTTAAAATATGGATACAACTCTCTATCAGAAAATTCTTTTACAGAGTCAATAAATAAATCTAATGATTCTAAATCATGTTCTTGAAATCTTTCTCTTGGTAGTAAATCTTCTAATTTATGTATATCATAGAGTATGTATTTTAAGGTTTCGATATCTACATACTTTTTTGACATTTCTTTAAATTTTAAGGTAAATTTTTAATCAATTCTATATTTTGTCTTGATTATTTTCAAATATAACAAAAATAAACTATGCATGCATAGTAATATTAAAACTCAATTAAGGTCAAAATTAATCTAAAAATAAAAATTAGAGTGAGTTTTTAATTTTAAGAAGTTCTGCTTTTACAGATTCTAACCTGTTAATAATTTCGTGATTATTAAAAATTTTATCAGGATTTTTTTTCAACTTTTGTTTGGCACCTTCTAGAGTAAAACCTCTTTCTTTAACAAGGTTATAAATTAGCTTAAAGTTTTTAATATCATCAGCAGTAAAAAGTCGATTTCCTTTTGCATTTTTTTTTGGCCTTATGATATCAAACTCTTTTTCCCAAAAACGAATATGAGAGGTATTAACATTAAAAGCTTTCGCAACTTCACCAATCTTGTAATATCTTTTTTCGGGTAAATCTATGTACATTTTTCAGTGTTCAATGTTCTGTGTTCAAAATTAAAAAAAGACTTTAGAATCTTAGGTAAACAATAGATTATTTATTTAGCTTTTTCAGCTCTTCTCCAATTCCTAATCTAGACCCCTGTCTCTTGTCCCTAAAACTAAATCTAAAAAAACTAATCGTAAGATTCACTTTCTTCTGAAGTTTTTTGAAGCGTTGCAAATTCCTCTAAAGATAAATCACCATAATAAAAATTAATGGGGTTTACTGCTCTGCCATCTTTATGCACTTCGTAATGCAAATGTGGTGCTACAGATAAACCTGTATTACCAACATAACCAATTAAATCTCCTCTTTTTACTTTATCCCTTCTTCTCACAGCCATTTTACTCATATGAGCATAGACTGTTTTGTAGCCATAACCATGCTCAATAAAAACCACTTTACCAAAGGTTGTACTTCTTTGTGCAAGACTTACAGTACCATCTCCAGAGGCATAAATTGGTGTGCCTTTTGGTGCAGTAAAATCCATCCCTTTATGAAATTTATTGATTTTTAATATCGGATGCATTCTCATTTTATAACCAGATGCTACATAAAAATCTCCTTTCTTTATTGGAATAATGGCAGGAATTGATGCCAACATTTCTTTTTTCTCTTTGGCTAAAGCAACAATTTCATCTAAAGATTTAGACTGTACTACCATTTGTTTTGATAAAACATCTACCTCTTTGGTTAGTTCTGTAATTAAATCTGAATTCTCAAAACCTTGTAAATTTTTATAACGGTTTACACCTCCAAAACCCGCTTTACGCTGTTCTTCTGGAATTGGGTTTGCTTCAAAATAACTTCTGTAAATATTATTGTCTCTTTCTTGAAGTTGTGATAAAATCATAGAACTTTCTTCCATTCTTTTATTCAATAGTTCGTAATGAAACTTTAAATTTTCTATCTCTCTCTCTTGAGCTCGCTCAGTTGGCGACATTATAATTTGGCTAAAGCCGATAAAACCAAAAAAGGCTATTAAAATTACTCCTAAAAAGCTAAATAGTATTTTACGATAATAATCGCTCTTTTTTACAGTAATTTTTCTGTAAGAAAGCGTATCCTCATCATAATAATATTTTACTTTTGCCATATTACTAAATATAGTATTTTTGTGTGCGTTTTATAGATTATTTATTATTATTTGCTACAAATAACTCACAAATTTACAAAATGTTTTATAACTGCTATTTTTAAGTGGTTTTTTTAAAATAAATTAACATAATCCAACTGGTTGGAAACTTCTTTTTTTATGAAATCTCAAGACATTCGTGCTACATTTTTAAACTTTTTTCAAGATAAAAAACACTTGGTAGTGCCTTCTGCATCCATGGTTACAAAAGATGACCCAACATTACTGTTTACCAATGCTGGTATGGTTCCTTTTAAAGAATATTTCTTAGGTAATGGAACTCCGAAAAATAATAGAATTACAGATTCACAAAAATGTTTACGAGTTTCTGGAAAACATAACGATTTAGAAGAAGTGGGTTATGATACCTATCATCACACCTTATTTGAAATGTTAGGGAATTGGTCTTTTGGAGATTATTTTAAGAAAGAGGCTATAGCTTGGGCTTGGGAATTATTAACCGAAGTTTACAAAATTGATAAAGATATTTTATATGTAACTGTTTTTGAAGGAAGTGATGATGCTTATAATTTAAAAATGGATACTGAAGCCTATGATATTTGGAAACAATACATTGCTGAAGATCGAATTTTAAAAGGAAACAAAAAAGATAATTTTTGGGAAATGGGAGAACAGGGGCCTTGTGGACCTTGTTCTGAAATTCACGTTGATATTCGTTCTGATGAAGAAAAAGAAAAAGTAGATGGTAAAACTTTAATAAATGAAGATCATCCGCAAGTTGTAGAAATTTGGAACCTAGTTTTTATGCAATACAACCGAAAAGCTAATGGTTCTTTAGAAGAATTACCAAACAAACATATTGATACTGGAATGGGTTTTGAACGTTTGTGTATGGTTTTACAAAATGTAAAATCAAATTATGATACTGACGTTTTTACACCGATTATTAGAGAAATAGAAACGATTACTAATACTATTTATGGTAAAAACGAGCAACAAGATATTGCTATTCGAGTAATTTCTGACCATGTACGAGCAGTTGCTTTTTCTATTGCTGATGGCCAATTGCCAAGCAATACAGGTGCAGGTTATGTAATTCGTAGAATTTTAAGACGAGCAGTAAGATATGGCTTTACTTTTTTAGATAAAAAAGAACCATTTATTTACAGATTAGTTACAGTATTAAGCCAGAAAATGGGAACAGCATTCCCTGAACTCAAATCGCAAAAGCAACTGATTGAAAATGTAATTAAAGAAGAAGAAGCTTCATTCTTACGAACTTTAGATCAAGGTTTGGTATTGTTAGATGGTATTATAACATCATCAAAAACAAAAGAAATTTCTGGAGACAAAGTATTTGAATTGTATGATACATTTGGATTCCCAATAGATTTAACCGCTTTAATTTTATCTGAAAAAGGATACACATTAGATGAAAAAGGATTTGAAGCAGAACTGCAAAAACAAAAAAACAGATCTAGAGCAGCAAGTGAAATGTCTACTGATGATTGGACTGTTTTAGTTGATGATGCAGTAGAAGAATTTGTTGGTTATGACACTTTAAAAGCTGATGTGAAAATTACCAGATACAGAAAAGTAACCTCTAAAAAAGATGGTGAAATGTATCAATTGGTGTTTAATTTAACACCATTTTATCCAGAAGGTGGTGGGCAAGTTGGTGATAATGGGTATTTAGAAGATATTCATGGTGATGTAATTTATATTGTTGATACCAAAAAAGAAAATAATGTAATTATTCATTTTACCAAAAACCTACCTAATCATTTAAACGAAAACTTTAAGGCTATTGTAGATAAAAAACATCGTAGTTTATCTGCGAGTAATCATACAGCTACTCACTTACTTCATCAAGCATTAAGAGAGGTTTTAGGAACACATGTACAACAAAAAGGATCTTTAGTAAAACCTGCTTATTTACGTTTCGACTTTTCACATTTTTCTAAAATTACCAATGACGAGTTGCAAGATGTAGAAAACTTTGTAAATGCTCGTATTTCTGGAAATTTACCCTTAGAGGAAAAAAGAAACATCCCAATGCAAGAAGCCATTGACGAAGGTGCTATAGCTCTTTTTGGTGAAAAATATGGTGATACAGTTAGAGCCATAAAATTTGGAAAATCTGTTGAATTATGTGGAGGAACTCATGTAAAAAATACAGGTGAAATTTGGCATTTTAAAATAAAATCGGAAAGTGCTGTTGCTGCAGGAATTCGAAGAATTGAAGCGATAACCAATGATGCTGTTAAAGATTTTTATTTGGATAATAATAGAATTTTACTTGAGGTAAGAGATGTATTAAATAACACTCAAAACCCTGTAAAAGCGGTTCAAACTTTGCAAGACGAAAATTCAAATCTTAAAAAACAAGTAGCGCAATTGTTAAAAGATAAAGCACAAAACTTGTCTGGTGAAATTAAAAATCAATTGCAAGAAATAAATGGTGTTCAATTTTTAGCCACTAAAATAGATTTAGACGCTAATGGCATTAAAAACTTAGCTTTTAGTTTGGGTAAAGAATATCAGAATTTATTTTTGTTATTTGCTTCATCACCCCAAAAGGATAAAGCGTTACTTACCTGTTATATTTCTAAAGAATTAGCAAATGAACGCGATTATAATGCTGGAAAAGTTGTTCGTGAATTAGGGAAACTCATTCACGGAGGTGGAGGAGGCCAACCTTTCTTTGCCACTGCTGGTGGTAGAAATCCTGGAGGAATTACTAAAGTTCTAGAAAAAGCGAAAGATTATTTGGTATAAATTTTAAGTGCTTTGAAAACATTAAAAAATAAGCTAACATTTGCAGTAATAGTTTTTATTATTCTGATAATATTAAGCATATCTGCTTACGGAATTTGGCAAGTCAGTTCTTTTTTATTTATAAAATAAACCTTTTTAACTTTTTAAGGTCTAAGTATAAGGTACTCTATATTTGTTAGTTGTGTTAAATTGAAATATATTTAATATCTTTCAGATTAGTTTTTATCAGATTAAAAACTATTTTTTTATGCCGTATTTAGACACGTATTCGGGAAATTGGTCTGCAAAAGAAGCCAGACATTTACTAAAAAGAACTTCATTTGGAGTATCTCAAACCTTAACAGAAGAAGCAATTTCACTAGGCTTATCTGGAACTATTAACAAACTTTTTGAAGAAAGTCCTTTACCTGAACCACCACTTAAACATGAATTAGATGGCACTAATAGAAATGAAGTTAACGATCCAGATGTAAAGTATGGAGAAACTTGGGTGCCAGTTCATCCTTATCCAAAAGTGAATACAACTCAAGAACGAAATAGAATTTATAGATACAGAAATCGCTCTTTGTATGCTTGGTCTTTTTTGCAAATGCAAGATGCTGGAATTTCAATCAGAGAAAAATTAACCTTGTTCTGGCATAATCATTTTGTTGCAGAAAACAGGAATCCTCATAGAGAGTTTTATTATATAAATACCATCAGAACCAATGCCTTGGGTAACTTTAAAGAACTTACAAAGCAAATCACTATAGATCCTAATATGCTCATTTATTTGAGTGGAAATAAAAATACTGATGCTGCACCAAATGAAAATTATGCTAGAGAATTGTTAGAATTATTCACGATTGGCAAAGGTAATTCCGTTGGTAATGGTGATTATACCAATTACACAGAAAATGATGTTGTACAAATGGCAAAAGTACTCACAGGATGGAAAGTACGAGGTTTAAAACACGAAGACGCTAACAATGCTTATTTTGCAAAGTGGCATCATGCTAAAGGAAACAAAAGTTTATCACATAGATTTAACAACGCTGTTATTTCTGAGTTTGGTGAAGGTGAATATAAAGATTTAATTGACAAAATTTTTGAACAGGAAGAATGTTCAAGGTTTATTGTGAGGCAGTTATATATATGGTTTGTGAATTCTGAAATCAACCAAGCTGTTGAAACCAATATAATTGAACCTTTAGCAAAAATAGTTAGAGATCATAATTATGAAATTGCACCTGCTTTAAAGGTTTTGTTGTCTTCAGAACATTTTTTTGAGAGTACGTTTTGTATGATAAAAAGTCCTGTTGATTTACTATTTTCGGTAACAAAAGCACTCATGGTTTCTGCACCTAAATCATCTGTAAAAGAAGAATATGATTTTGCTTGGGTTCTTTATTTAGCTTCTACAGGTTTAAATCAATCTATTTTTCATCATCCAGATGTAGCTGGTTGGAAAGCGTATTATCAAGCACCTCTTTATTACAAAAGTTGGGTAAACAGTTTTCTACTACCTAAAAGATTAGACTATTGTAGAATTTTAGTAACTGGAGGCAATTTAGTGATAGACAAAAAAAAATATAGGGTACCTGCTTTAGTTCCTGTTTTACAAATTGCTGCACGTATTACAAATGCATCAAACCCAAATGTTTTAATTGCAGAATTGGCAAATCAGTTGTTTAATTATACTATTACCGAAGATCAAGTAACAAGTTTAAAAGATATTCTAATTCCTGGATTACCCGATTTTGAATGGACAGTTGAATATTCTGATTTTCTAAATAACCCAAGTAATACCGCTCTAAAAGTAGCTGTTGATAAAAAACTAAGAAGCTTAATTGCGGTTATGGTTCAAATGTCTGAATTTCAAATTATGTAATTATGAAGAAGTATCAAAAGTTAAACCGTAGAGATTTTATTAAATTAAGCTCAATTGCCTCTGCTTCTTTGCCAATTGCTTTGAGTGGTTTTCCTATTTATGCAAACGATAAACCCAAATCCTTACAATTTTCAACTGAAAATGAAAATATACTTGTTTTAATTCAATTACAAGGAGGAAATGATGGTTTAGGTACAATTTTCGATTTAAATCAGTATGATAATTTGCAAGCAGTACGTTCCAACATCATTATTCCTGAATCTAATTTACTATCAGTTAATAGTACTACTCGCTTTCACCCAGCTATGGCTGGTTTACAAGATATTTGGAATCAAGAAAAACTAGGCATTATTCAAAACGTAGGCTATCCAAATCAAAATCGTTCACACTTTAGATCTACAGATATCTGGAATTCTGCTTCTAGTGCAGACGAATATATTTCATCTGGTTGGATTGGTCGTTTGTTTGATATAAGCCATCCTATATTTCCAGAAAACTACCCTAATGAAAACAACCCAGATCCGTTTGCAATAACCATTGGCAAAGTAGTTTCTGAAACTTGTCAAGGAAATAGTGTGAATTTTTCTATGGCTATAGAAGATCCTAAAAACCCAGGAACAGCTTTGGTTTCTAACACAGGTAATATTCCTGATAATTGTTATGGTGATGCTTTAGGCTTTGTAAATGACACCATAAAACAAACCAATGCATATGCAGGTGTCATTAAAAATGCAGCAAATTCTGCAAATAATTTATCAACTAAATACCCAAATTCTAAACTTTCAGAAAAGTTAAAACAAGTTGCTAAATTAATTTCTGGTGGATTGAAAACAAAAGTATATGTTGTACAAATTGGCGGTTTTGACACTCACGATAGTCAAGTTGTAGAAGGCGAAGTTACTTCTGGAAGACACACTGATTTATTACAAGAATTATCTGATGCTATGGTTGCTTTTCAAGACGATTTAAAATTATTAAATATCGATGATAGAGTTCTTGGAATGACCTATTCAGAATTTGGGAGAAGAATTCGATCTAATGCAGGTTTTGGAACAGATCATGGAAATGCAGCTCCTTTATTTTTATTCGGTAACTGTGCTAAAAATCAAATTTTGGGTGATGCACCAGAAATTGATACACAAGTTGATGACAAAGAAGGTGTACAAATGCAATACGATTTTAGAAACGTATATAGTAGTATTTTAACAGATTGGTTGGGTGCTACAAAACAAGAAGCAAGTACTGTTTTATTTGATGAATTTGATGCATTACCGCTTTTTAAATCCGGTTGTTCTGCTGCACTTTCTACTGATACTATTTTATTAGAAAAATCAGAAATTAAAGTATATCCAAACCCTAGTTCAGATTTTATCAACATAAAATTCTTTGGTACAAATGAGCATTTAAAAATAACATTATACAATGCTATTGGTGCAGTTGTAAAAGATATTACTAGTAAAAAATATAGTTCTGTTCAGCATTCTTTAAAAGTGGACATCCAAAACTTACCCAAAGGAAATTACTTTATACATTACCAAACAAGAGGAATTTCTAAAACAAAGAAAATATTGAAATATTAAAATATTTCTCACGAAGTCGCAAAGGCGCAAAGGAAAAGTTCAAACTGTTTACTTAATAATTTTGATACAAGAAAAAAGAAAATAATCTACATCAAATCCCATTATAAATCTCCGTTTTCGCATCTTTGCAAGAGAAAAATTGCGAAAAGAAAGATATGACTGAAAACGAAATTGCTAAAATAGTCGTAAATAAATGTTATCAAATTCACGTAGCTCTAGGTCCTGGTTTATTAGAAAGTGTTTATGAGGAAATTTTATATTACGAATTAACAAACGAAAACTTAAGTGTAGAACGTCAAAAAATGATGCCTGTATTTTGGGATAAAGCAAAGTTAGATTTAGGATTTAGAGCTGATTTAGTTATAGAAAGTAAAGTTATTTTAGAACTAAAATCTGTTTCAAAATTGACTCCAGTTCATCCAAAACAATTAC
Source organism: Polaribacter sp. (assembly GCA_965661915.1). Classification (GTDB taxonomy): domain Bacteria; phylum Bacteroidota; class Bacteroidia; order Flavobacteriales; family Flavobacteriaceae; genus Polaribacter. Next base: position 22,850 of record CBFIFR010000016.1, read on the forward strand.
TAACTTATTTAAAAGTTACAGATCTTAAATTAGGGTTACTTATTAATTTTAATGAAGCTTTAATTAAAAACGGAATTACTAGAATCGTGAATAATCTTTAAGGTTTTCTTACAAAGTCGGTTGAAAATTAATCTCACAAAGAAGCTTAAGCACAAAAAAAAAGTTTTAAATTGTATCTTGTCATTATTTAATAACAAAAAAACATACTTAATAATATACCAACTTACACCATAATACTTCTAAAAACTTTGCGCCTTCGCGTCTTCCCGAGAAAAAAATGAAACTCCAAACTAAAATTACAATTCAAAAACAAATTAATAATCTAATAAATTACAATTCAAAATTGTTAGTATTGGGTTCTTGTTTTTCAGAAAATATTGGTAATCAGCTCAATTATTTTAAATTTCAAACCGCACAAAATCCTTTTGGAATTCTTTTTCATCCCAAAGCCATCGAAAAATTAATTTTGAATTCAATTAATAAGGAAGTTTATTCTGACAAAGATATTGTATTTCAAAACGAACGTTGGCATTGTTTTGATGCACATTCTAGCTTAAGTACACACCATAAAGAACAACTTTTAGAAAACTTAAATTTAGCAGTTAGTAAAACTCATGCGAACATAAAAGAAGCCTCACACATCATCATTACTTTAGGAACTTCTTGGGTATATCGTTTTATTGAGACTGATAAAATTATTGCAAATTGTCATAAAATTCCGCAAAAAAAATTCTTCAAAGAATTGTTAACTGTTGATGAAATTACTGAAAGTTTAGAAGCAATCATTACACTTTTAAAATCAATACATCAAAATATCAACATACTTTTTACAGTATCTCCTGTAAGACATTTAAAAGACGGTTTTACAGAAAACACACAAAGTAAAAGTCATTTAATTGCTGCGATTCATCAAACTATAGATGTCAGAAAACAAGTTTATTATTTCCCTTCATATGAAATTATGATGGATGAATTACGAGATTATCGTTTTTATGCAGAAGATATGATTCATCCCAATAAAATAGCCATAAATTATATTTGGGAGCGTTTTATAGCAACTTGGTTTTCTGAAGAAACAAAACCAATAATGAAAGAAATCGATATCATTCAAAAAGGAATAGCTCATAGACCTTTCAATGAAAAATCAAAAGAACATCAACAATTTTTACAAAATTTAGATTTAAAAAAGGAAAAAATTCAAGAACAGTTTCCTTTTATAATATTTGACAGCTAAAAACAACTTATTATTGAAAATTTGTTATTCTCTACTCTTTCAATGAATAAAAATCCAACCTAAAACAATGTTTAGTGAATTAGTTTTTGTGTATTGACTTTCGGGATGACCTTGAATACTAGTTATACCAAGATTATTTCGTAATTCTAAATTTAGCTTATTTGAATTACCTAGAGAGAATACTTTTCCAATTCCAATTGAGAATCCAAAATCAAAATCTGAAAAATATTGTGATAAGTCCATACTTAACTCCCCATTATTAATTCTTTCCTTAGCTGATAAAAAATAACCCAAAAATGGACCTCCTTTTACAAAAAAAATTTTTTTCTTACCAAATTCATACCTTAGCATAACTGGTAATGTTATAAATTCATATATGTCAAAGATTCTAAAACCTCCACCATATGATAATGAATTAATAATTACCTCCTCTAGATAAACACTTACTTTCTTACGATCATAATTTACCTCAATATCTAAAAACATATTTGTTCTTAAATGTATTCTTGAAGATATACCTATAAAATAATTTAATTCAGCATCGTGCTTTGTAGTCCTAACATCTTCAAATCTTAAAGAAGAATAATTTATACCTCCCTGTATACCATAGGTTAACTTCTCTTGAGCTTTGACAAAAAAACAAAAGAATCCAATTGCCAAAACTGATAAGATTTTATTTAGTTTCATAAGCGTAAAAAATCACAAAACAAATCTAATCCTTTATATACTGATCCACATTTTGCCAAGGCCCACCATTAATTACGTCTACTCCGTTTTGTGTTAAAAACTGCGTTGCTTGTCCACTTCTACCACCACTTCTGCATACTGCAATCACAGGTTTATTCCAAGATTTAATTTGCTCTACTTCAAGTGGAACTACATTTAAAACAACGTGTTTTGCACCAGCAATATGACCTTCATCCCATTCTTGCTGTGTTCTTACATCTAAAATAACTGCCCCTTTTTCTAAATATTCTTTAATTTCTGCACTCATATCTTTTCTTTTAAAAATGTCAAATAATCCCATTGTATTATGATTTAACTGGCAACAAATTTAAACCATTTTCTATAAGGTTTGTGTAACTTTTATTACTTTTTAAATCATTTAAAACACTTAAAACTTCAGTTTGTATAGAATAGCTGTTCGCTATTGACAGTTCATAAATTTCTAAAAACAACAACCAATCTTTAGCAAAGTCTTTTTTTAGTTGATGAAACAGCAATGTCAGTTCTTCTTCTGTAGCTGAATTTGTTTCTCGCATTTTACGAACTTTATTGTATAAAGCATACAATTCTTTCTCTTTATCAGCATAAGTTATTTTATGTGTTTTTACTTCAGATACTTTGTTAGCATCTGCAAAAGATGCTACATCTGCAGCACCTGCGTATGCAGATATTACTTCTTTACCAACTGCCATATCATACAAACCCCATTCTGGTTGAAACAGTATTTCATCTTTGTAAGTTACTGTACATTCATCAAAAGTAATTATTAAAATTTTACCTCGTAAATCTCGTGTTCCAGTAATGGCTTTCCCTTTTAAAATAATGCCACTCTCAAACTCTAAAGTCATAAATTCACCTTCGTAAATTCCGTAAGCTTTTAAATCTCTTGGACTCATGTCTTCTATAGGCAAATTAATTCCCTTTAACTTTCCAATTGGGCTTCCAAAACCTTTTTTATGGGTTGCAGTTCCATGACCAATTAATTCTTTATCTCTATTGGCTAATGCTGTTTCTCCAACTGTTTGAAAATAAGCAACTTTGTTATTTTTAAACGGTATTACTTTGTCAAAATTTCCTGAAATCTGAATTCCTGTTGTTAACTCAATAGTTCCTAAACCTTTAGAGTCTATTAATTTTTTAATTCCATTTAAACCACCTTTTCTCAAAGCCATAGTGTTTGCAAATTCATCTAAAACTAAGCTTAAATATGCAAAATCTGGGGTTACAAATAATTGAGGTTGTGGTTTGGTAATATCAAAATTAACGGTAGCAGCATCAATAGAATAAGGTATTTTTTTAACTTTATCTTGCAAACACCAAGCACTTTCGCCAATTGAAGAAAGCAAACCTGCTCCATAAATTTTAGGCTTTTCTAAAGTGCCAATCAACCCATATTCTACTGTCCACCAATGTAAATTTCTAATCATTGCCATTTCTGACAATTCTCCCATATTTTCTTGTAGCCATTCTACTTTTTCTTGCGCTTCATCAATTTCTTTTTTTGTAGAATTTGGATTTTCTTTTAAAATTGATAAAAGTCGAATTGCCTCATACATTTCATAATCTTTGGCAGATGAAATGGCTTTACTACCAATTTCTCCAAAACGCCTTAAATACTCTGAATATTCTGGGTTTGCAATAATGGGTGCATGCCCTGCAGCCTCATGAATAATATCTGGTGCAGGTGTATATTCAATATGCTTTATTGTTCTCATTTCTGATGCAATCACTAAAACATTATAAGCCTGAAACTCCATAAATGCATTTGGCGGAATAAAACCATCTACAGAAACTGCAGCCCAACCAATTTCTTTTAAAATTCTATTCATTCCTTCCATGTGTGGTATGGATTCTGTTGAAATTCCTGTTTTTTTTAAACCTGGCATGTAAGATTTATGTGCAACTTTGCTTAAAAAGTCAATATTCATTCGCATAACATATCTCCAAATCGCCTGATTTTGAGCTGTATATTCATCATAAGGCTGTTTTACAACAAACTTATGCAAATGTTTTGGGAGCTTCTTAGTGACTTCATTAAGCTTAAAATGCGTTTTCAATATGAATATCGTAATTTTGTTATTGTAAATTTACGAATTTCTGCATTAACTGCAATACAATATATTTATCATTGATTTTTTCTTAAATTAGCTTTAATAAGCTTTAAACTGATGAAAAAAATTTTGCAAATTGCTGTAATCTCTATACTTATTTCTTGCTCATCCAAAGAAAAAATTAGGGTAACTATTGCAAATGATGTCATCATACCTAAAAAATATGTGGTACATAAAGTAACATCAGAAATAATAATTGATGGAAAACCAAATGAAACGGATTGGAAAAAAGCAAAATTTACGGATTCATTTATAGATATTGAAGGTATAAAAACACCTGAACAAGATACTAAAGTTAAGATGCTTTGGGATAATACATTTTTATATGTGTATGCAAAATTAGAAGAAAAACACATTTGGGGTGATATTACCAAAAGAGATGAAGTGATTTTTTACAATAACGATTTTGAGGTTTTTATCAACCCATCAAATGATACACACATGTATGGAGAAATTGAAATAAATGCGCTAAATACTGTTTGGGATTTATTATTAAACAAACCTTATAATGTTGGTGGTAAACCCATAAATTCATGGAATTTAACCCAATTGAAATCTGCTATTTTTATACAAGGTTCTTTAAATGATTTTTCTAACGAAGATGAATTTTGGGCAATAGAAATGGCAATTCCCTTAAAACCATTCATCGCTTTAAAAAACAATCCAAAATCTATACCTATTGATGGTGAACAATGGCGCATAAACTTTTCTAGAGTAGAATGGGATTTTGAGATCATTGATAAAACGTATCAAAGAAAAAAAGTTGATGATAAATTCTTACCAGAATACAATTGGGTATGGAGCAATCAAGGAGCTATAAACATGCATCTTCCAGAAAACTGGGGATACTTGCAATTTTCAACCAAAAACACTAACAATACTGTAGCATTTACACCTAAAACCGCTATTATTTCAAAACAAATAAGTTATGCTTTATATCGAAAAATTAACTTTGGCGAACTTCAATATTTAAAAGATAAGCCAGTTGGTTTTACCATTGATTTTGAAACTATTAAGCATAAAAACACTTCAATTGATGCAACATTTTTAAAAACCTACAGTGGTTTTAACATCATCACTAAAAATAAAAAACTGCAGAAAAAATATAGCATTCGAGAAGATGGTTTAATCCAAAGAAAATAAAAAATATGATTAGAAAAGTAGCACTAAGTTTTTTGATAGTAGCATTTTTAACCTACTGCACCAACCCCAAAAAAGATATTGGCACCACAAAAAAAGAAAACTTTACCTTTTCTACTTGGACTTCTGCAGGCAATTCATTTGATTTACTAAAATGGCAACAAAAAATAAGCTATTACGATTCCTTAGGAATTAGTGAAATTTTAGTGGGTGGTTCTCCAGAAATTTTGAGCAAAATTGTAAAAGTTGCCCAAACAAAAAACATAAAAGTCCATGGTTGGTTATGGACATTAAACAGACCAAACGATTCCTTAGCCATGCAACATCCAGAATGGTATGCTGTAAATAAAAATGGGCAAAATTCTTTAGAATATAGAGCTTATGTAGATTATTATCAGTGGTTAAGCCCTTTTCATCCAGAAGCCAGAAACTATGTGATTGAGAATGCTAAAAAACTAATGGAAGTTGAGGGTCTAGCTTCTGTGCATTTAGACTATGTGCGTTATCCTGATGTAATTTTAGGAGCAGATTTACAACCAAAATACAATTTAGTGCAAAAGACAGAAATGCCTGAGTTTGATTATGATTATCACCCAATTGCTAGAAAACAATTCAAAGCCATTTTTAATAAAGATCCTTTTGACTTTATACATCCAGAGCTGTCAACAGAATGGCGTCAATTCAGGTTAAATGCCATTACAACATTGGTGAATGAAATCATTGACATTGCTCATCAAAAAGATAAAAAAGTAACTGCGGCTGTTTTTCCATTCCCAACCATGTCTAGACAAATGGTAAGGCAAGCTTGGAACGATTGGAATTTAGATTCAGCTTACCCAATGTTATATCAAAATTTTTATAGAGAAAACATCAATTGGATTGGTTTTGCAACAAAACAAGGTGTTTCTGATGTTAATTTTCCAATTATTGCTGGCTTATATTCTCCTGCCTTAAGAAAACCAAAAGATTTAGAAAAAGCCATAAAAATTGCCAAAGAAAATGGCGCAAAAGGAATTTCAATTTTTACTGCTGATGATTTAACGAATGTACAAAAAGCTGTATTTGTTAAACTAAAATTAGAATTTAACCATAAATAAATGGTAACATTTGTTGATTTTTAGCTACTTATACTAAAAAATATAGCCTATGAGTTTTGGAGGAGCAGTATCTGCAATGATTACAAGTTTAAACAACAACAAAAGAACCCGTGTTTCTACTTTTGATAAAATTAAAAACAATACGTCCAAAAGTAAAATAAAACTTCATTTTAAAAATGAAGCTACATCAGAGGAACTTCTAAAAATCAAAGAAAAAATAAGGCTAGAAAACCGAAAATCATTTCGGAAAAATCTTATCCTTTTTGGCATCTTATTACTAATCGTAATCTACTTTATCGGTTTCGTGAAATTTTAAAAATATCATCAAAATCTTTCTTATTTTTACACTTCAAACCTACACAAATGAACAAGAAAGTAATTTTAATGATTTTAGATGGCTGGGGAATAACTCAAGACCCAAAAGTATCTGCCATATACAACGCAAAAACACCATATATTAATTCTTTATATGATAAATACCCTAATGCACAATTAAGAACAGATGGAGAACATGTAGGTTTACCAGAAGGCCAAATGGGAAATTCTGAAGTGGGACACATGAATTTAGGCGCTGGTAGAATTGTGTATCAGAATTTAGCAAGAATCAACAAAGCAGTTAAAGAAAAAACTTTAGGTAAAGAAAAAGTATTGTTAGATACGTTTAAGTACGCTAAAGAAAACAACAAAAATGTTCACTTATTAGGATTAGTTTCTAATGGAGGAATTCATGCGCATATCGATCACTTAAAAGGATTGATAGACGTAGCTAAAGAAAATGAAGTTGATAATGTTTTCTTACACGCTTTTACTGATGGACGTGATTGTGATCCTAAATCAGGCACTTATTTTATTAATGATATTCAAGAATACATGAAAGAAAGTACTGGAGAATTGGCTTCAGTTACAGGTCGTTATTATGCCATGGATAGAGATAATAGATGGGAACGTGTTAAAGAAGCTTATGATGGAGTTGTAAATGGTGTTGGCACAAAAACTACTGATGTTATCGCAACCATTAACCAAAATTATGAAGATGGTTTAACTGATGAGTTTCATAAACCAATTATTGTAACCAATAAAGATGGTTCTCCAAAAGCACAAATTCAAGCAGGTGATGCTGTTATTTTCTTCAACTACAGAACAGATAGAGGAAGAGAATTAACCAATGCATTGTCTCAAAATGATTTTCCAGATTTCGGAATGAAAAAATTAGACTTGTATTACACCACAATCACTATGTATGATTCTTCTTTTCAGGGCATCAATGTGATTTATAATAACGACAATATTAAAAACACTTTGGGAGAAGTTTTATCGGCTGCTGGTAAAAAGCAGATTAGAATTGCAGAAACAGAAAAATATCCTCATGTTACTTTTTTCTTTTCTGGCGGACAAGAAACTCCTTTTGAAGGCGAATCTCGTATATTAAGAAACTCGCCAAAAGTAGCCACTTACGATTTAAAACCAGAAATGTCTGCTTACGAATTAAAAGACGCGCTTTGTGAAGATTTAGAAAAAGGCGAAGCTGATTTTGTTTGTTTAAACTTTGCAAACGGAGATATGGTAGGCCATACAGGAATTATGGAAGCTGCCATAAAAGCTTGTGAAGCTGTTGATGTTTGTGCAAAAGAGGTTATTGAAACTGGTTTGGCTAATGGTTATAGTACTTTGTTAATTGCAGATCATGGTAATTGCGAAACCATGATGAATCCTGATGGTTCACCTCATACAGCACATACTACGAACCCTGTTCCTTTTATTTTAATTGATGATGAGATTAAATCGATTAAAAGTGGTATTTTAGGTGATGTTGCTCCAACTATTTTAGAATTAATTGGGGTAGCACAACCAAAAGAAATGACACAACACTCACTATTATAACAACTATGAAAAATCTAGTAATCCTTTTTTTAACTATAATATTTATGGCATGTAATGCCAACAAAGCTACAGTTGAAAATAAAAAAGAAGTAGTTCAAAAAATTGTAAGAGAAAAAGCAAAAGAAGCAACTGCAGAAAAAAATGATAGAGGCTATTTAATTGGTATTGCCAACAAAGCTTCTTTTGATGATGTAAAATACAAGCCATGGTTTGACAGCAGATATGCTGAATACAAAACTGATACTGAGATTATTGAAAAACTAAAACCAATAATTAATAATTTTACTATTAAAGGTTTTATGGGTACTTGGTGTGGAGATAGCAAAAGAGGTGTACCTCGTTTTTATAAAATTTTAGAACAAACCGGTTTTGACCAAGATTATTTTGAGTTAGTTACTGTGGGCAGAAATAAGAAAACTCCCGATAATTTGCAAGAAGGTTTTGATCTATTAAGAGTACCAACCTTTATCTTTTTTAAAGATGGTAAAGAAGTGGGGCGTTATGTAGAAAGACCAAGAGAAACCATGGAAAAAGATATTTTAAAAATTGCTACAGGAGCACCTTATAAACATTCTTATGATAAGAGTGAGTAAGTAATAAATTAATTTTTTCAGACATCAATTTCATAGATTTTCAGGAATAAAACCCGTAAGAATCTATAAAATTGGTGTCTTTTTAGTTTTCAATAGTATCAAGCATGGTTTTTAAATAATTCCTAATAAATATAGTAACTTTGTGGCTCAATTTTTTTAAGATGATAAAGATTAAAACTAGAGAAGAAATAGAAATTATGCGCGAAAGTGCTTTAATTGTTTCTAAAACTTTAGGAATGCTTGCTAAAGAAGTAAAACCAGGAGTTTCTACTTTATATTTAGATAAACTTGCAGAAGATTTTATTAGAGAACAAGGAGCAATACCTGGTTTTTTGGGTTTATATGATTTTCCGAACACACTTTGTATGAGTCCAAACTCTCAAGTTGTACATGGTTTCCCTACAAAAGAACCTCTAAAAGAAGGAGATATCATCTCTATTGATTGTGGTGCTTTAAAAAATGGTTTTTATGGTGATCATGCCTATACATTTCCTGTAGGTGAAATTGATGCAGAAACAAAAAAATTACTAGAGGTTACCAAAGAAAGCCTATATGTTGGTATTCGCGAATTTAAAGCAGGTAATAGAGTAGGTGATGTTGGTTTTGCAATTCAGAATTTTACAGAAAAACATGGTTATGGTGTTGTTAGAGAATTGGTAGGGCATGGCTTAGGACGCAAAATGCACGAAGATCCAGAAATGCCAAATTATGGCAGAAGAGGAAGAGGGAAAAAATTTGCTGAAGGTATGGTAGTTGCTATGGAACCTATGACAAATATGGGTACACATCAAATAAAGCAACATTCAGATGGATGGACCATTACTACTTTAGACAATAAACCTTCAGCTCATTTTGAGCATGATGTTGCTATTGTTAATGGAAAACCAGAATTATTATCAACCTTTAAATATGTGAATGAGGCTTTAGGAATAGTTACTGATGAAGAGGAAGAATTTAAACAATAATTTTCTTATCTAAAATTATTTTTTTATCAAAAACATCTAACACATATTATAAAATTTTAAGACACTAATTTCACAAATTTCACAAAAACCTAAAATGAAAACTTTAACCTTCAAGGAAGAATCTTACAAAGTAATTGGAGCTTGTATGGAAGTTCATAAAGAACTTGGAAAAGGATTTTCAGAAAATGTTTATGGTGATGCTTTAGAAATTGAGTTAATAAATAATAATATTAAATATAAAAGAGAAGTAAAATTTAACATAACTTATAAAGGAGATTTATTACCTCATTTTTATGTTTCAGATTTTATTATTGATGATAAAATAATTCTAGAAATTAAAGCAATTGAATCTCTTACGAAAAGCCATATAAAACAAACGCTAAATTATTTAGCAGCTTCAAAAATAAAATTAGGCTTGCTAGTTAATTTCGGAGAAGATAGTTTAACATATAAAAGGGTACTTTTGTGAAATTCGTTTAATTCGTGTCTCTATTTAAAAAAATACTTAATACAATTCCAAGACCTTTATTAATAAAAGCAAGTTATGTGGTAAAACCAATAATTGCTTTTTATTTAAAAGGTGATAAATTTACAGACCCTATAGATGGCAAATCTTTTCGTAAATTTTTACCTTATGGTTATGGAAAGCAGCGTGAAAATGCACTTTCGCCATCAACTTTATCTTTAGAAAGGCATCGTTTGATGTGGTTGTTTTTACAAGATGAAACTGATTTTTTTACATCAACTAAAAAACTAAAAGTTTTACATATTGCACCAGAACAATGTTTTTTAGACATCTTCAGAAAACAAAACAATTTAGACTACATTACCTCTGATTTAGAAAGCCCAATAGCAGATGTAAAAGCAGATATTTGCGATTTACCTTTTATAGACAATGAATTTGATGTTGTTTTTTGCAATCACGTTTTTGAGCATATTACAGATGATACCAAAGCCATGCAGGAATTGTATAGAGTGCTAAAAAAAGGCGGATTTGGTATTTTTCAAATTCCACAAGATGTATCAAAAGAAAAAACCTTCGAAGATAATTCCATAACAGACAAAAAAGAACGTGCCAAAATTTTTGGTCAATATGACCATGTTAGAGTATATGGACGTGATTATTTTGACAAGTTACGTTCTGTAGGTTTTACTGTTGATGAAATTGATTATACTAAAAAAATATCAACAGAAAAAATAGAACAATTTTGCTTGATGAAGGGTGAAATTTTACCTGTATGCTATAAAAAGTGATAAAATCATTATTAACTTAAAATTTAGCCATACCTCTTCTTCTTAATTTGTATTGTAACTTTTTAAGAGTTTTTCTAGATAAAGTATACAGTTCAACATTTTGTTTATATTGACTGGTATTTTTATTAGTTGCCAATAAAAAATATTGCCTTGAGTAAATATGAGATTTCTCTAAAAAAAGAATCTGTTGTCTGGTTGTTTTTTGTTTGTGGTGTATTTCAAAATACGTTCTTGCCCCTAAACTTGCAATATTCTTATCTTTTATAACACCTAGTAATTTTACGGCTTTGTTAAAATTAATCAATGCTTCAGTATAATCGATACTTTTTTCGATAGCCCTATTTGCTTTTCTAATATAGCTGTAAGCTAATTTTGTATTGGTTTGTGCATTGTTTTGCAACAAGCCAAAAACTAACATTAAAATTGATATAATTTTTTTCATATTCAATATTTTCATCTTTAAAAAAGTGGCGAATTTAGATAGTATTTAACAAGCCTTAAAATTAATAGGTAGAAAATTCTAACAAAGCGCCCTCAGCATCCGTATAAATTAAAATTACTTGTAAATCATCTCTAGATTTTAAAAATATTTTTGTTTTTTCTAATCCCATTGCCATAAAAGCTGTGGCATAAGCATCAACATCTGCACAGTCCATATTACCAATTACAGAAGCACTTAATAAGTTACTCTCAGTAGCAAATCCTGTTTTAGGGTTTATGGTATGTACATACTTTTTACCATCATCAGTAATTCTAAACTTTCTATAATTTCCAGAAGTTGCCATTGATTTATTCGTTAAATCAATCACTTTAAACCCATTATTATCATCAGCTTTTACAGGGTTTACCAATTTAATTAACCAAGGTTTATTATTAACTTTTGTTCCTTTTGCTCTTATTTCTCCTCCTATTTCTATCAAATAATTTGCTATTTTTTTAGACTCTAAAAAACGAGCTACAATATCAATTCCAAAACCTTTGGCAATAGAGTTAAAATCTAAATATACTTTTGGATGTTCTTTTAAAATTTCACCATCTTTTAATATAACTTTATTTAACCCTACAAATTGCATATACTCTTGAATTTCTGTATCAGTAAGATTTTTTTTCTCGTTTTTGGGACCAAATCCATAAGCGTTAACTAAATTACCCACTGTTGGATCAAAATAACCATTGGTTTCTTTATAAATTCGTTTGGATTTTTGCATCACCTCTTTAAAAATAGTATCAATAAAAACCCCTTCTTCTCCCCTATTAATTTTTGATATAGCCGAATTTGGTATGTACGTAGATACTGAATTGTTGATATCTAAGAATAAGCTATCTAACGATTTTTGATAGTTTTGAGTTGCGTTTAAATAAGTAATCTTGTATGAAGTACCAAAAACACCACCTAGTAACACAAAATCTTGTTTTGGTATTTCTTGTTTACAATTTGCGAAAACAAATATCGTCAGCAAAAAGAGTACAGTTTGTCTAATTTTCATTTAAAAAAATATTTCCACAAAAATAGTATATAAAATTTTCACAAAATCTGGTTTAAAGCATTTATTATCTCTCGATTTTGTTAAATTTGTGGACTAATTTTAATTTTAAATTATGAAAAAAACAACAGCATTAGTAGCATTGTCTGTAATCTTAATAAGTTCTTGTGTATCTAAAAAACAATATGCAGAATTAGAGTTGAATCATGCAAAAACAAAAGATGAATTATTAGAAGTGGAAACCACTTTGCAAAAATGCCTGATTGAAAAAGAAAAACAAATTACACAAGTTTCTTCACTTAGTAACCAAGTAGCGTCTTTAAAAGAGGATAAGAAAAACGCTCTAAAACAAGTTGAAAATTTAACGGTTTTATCGAAATCGTCATCAGAAGGAATTAACAACGTAATTTCTCAATTGAGTGAAAAAGATAAATATATCAATGGAATTCGAAGAGCTATGAGTCAAAAAGATTCTTTGAATTTAGCTATTAAATACCACTTAACTAAGAATTTAACTGATGGTATACAAGATGAAGATATAGAAGTTAACGTTGAAAAAACAGTTGTTTTTATCTCTATTTCTGATAAATTATTATTTAAAACAGGAAGTTATAATGTAACTGAGAAAGCTTATACAGTACTTGAAAAAATTGCAAAAGTAATTAAGGGTCAGCCTAAAATGGAAGTAATGATTGAAGGGCATACAGATTCTACACCAATTAAAAGAAACCTTATTCAAGATAACTGGGATTTATCTGCATTACGTGCAACTTCAATTACGCGTATTTTACAGTACAAATATGGAGTACAACCACAACGTTTAATTGCTGCTGGTAGAAGTCAGTACATTCCTCTTGTACCTAATGATACGAAAGAAAATAAAGCAAAAAACAGAAGAACTAAAATTATTATTATGCCTAAATTAAATCAATTTTTTGATTTATTAGAGCAAGATGCTGAGTAATTTTAGTTTCATAAATAGTATTGAAAACCAACTTGAAAAAGTTGGTTTTTTTATTTTAACAACTTCACTTTTTTAAAAAACATAAATTTTTGAATGAACATCTTAATGAAAAAATTGTAATTGCAGATGTTTAAAAATGAATACAAAAGAGTGAAATGTGTGCTAAAACCTAGTTGAGTTGAATACGAACTCCACCTTAAAAACCACATAAACCATTTTTATAATTCTTAAAATAGGATTATTTAAAATGTAAAACAGGTGTTTTATATATCTTTGTAGATGTATCTGTATAAAAATTGAATTACTATAAATTAAATGCTTTACATAACCTTTTAAAATATTCACAAAATTTTTAAATGAGATTACATCACTTTTTACATTTTAAAACAGATGTGTTAGGCATTCAACTTCCTGAAAAATTCACCTTTCCATTTTATTACGAACCCCATAAACTTGCCAAAATTGCTGCTGAAGAAATTCAACATTATTTAGAACATCAAACAGATTTTACACACAACTTTGGCTTACAACAACCCAACTCAAACAAAGCAATCGGTAAAATGTTTGGTGTTTTGGTAGTACAATCCAAACAAAGAGAATTAGGATATTTGGCTGCTTTTTCAGGAAAATTAGAAGATAATAGTTTGCCAAAAAAATTTGTACCTCCCGTATTTAATATGAGAACAGATGGTAGTTTTTACACCAAAGGTGAAACCAAAATTGATGTCATAAATACTAAAATTGGTCTTTTAGAAAACAACGAAAACTTTCTGCAGTTAAAAGAACAACTGAGTAATTTAACTAAAGCAATAGATACAGATTTAGCGCTGCAAAGAAAAAAAATGAAACTCTTTAAAGCTGATAGAAAAACTAGAAAAAAACAGGGCTTTGCTACTTTAAATGAAAAAGATTTCAAAAAATTAGTTTTACAGCTACAACAAGAGAGTTATAACCAGCAATTTTTTTATAAAGAATTACAAGAATATTATTATTCTAAAATTGATAAAATACAAAAGCAACTTTCTGTTTTTGAAGATAAAATCAAGGCTTTAAAAAAGCAACGAAAAGAGATTTCAAACTATTTACAGCAAACCTTATTTGAAAATTACGCTTTCTTAAATCAACAAAAAGAACAAAAACATTTATTAGCTATTTTTAATGATCCAAACATAAAACCACCTGCTGGTTCTGGTGAATGTGCTGCGCCTAAATTGTTACAATATGCTTTTGCAAATAACTTAAAACCAATAACAATGGCTGAGTTTTGGTGGGGAATATCACCAAACTCAACTATAAGAAAACATAAAAATTATTACCCTGCTTGCCAAAGCAGGTGTAAACCCATTTTAAAGCATATGCTTGAGGGAATTGAAATGGATAAAAATGTGTTGTTAGAGAACTTAGCGAAAAATCAAGAACTACCCATTATTTATGAAGATGATGTTTTAATTGTTGTTAACAAGCCTGCTGAATTTTTATCTGTGCCTGGAAAAAACATTAAAGATTCAGTATATACTAGAATTAAAAAGAAATATCCAAATGCAAGTGGTCCTTTAATTGTGCATAGATTAGACATGTCTACCTCTGGTATTTTGGTAGTTACAAAAACCAAAGAAGCAAATACTTTTTTACAACGTCAATTTATAAAAAGAACCGTAAAAAAACGTTATGTAGCTGTATTAGATGGTATTTTAACAAAAGAAAAAGGAACTATTCAACTGCCTTTACGCGTAGATTTAGATGACAGACCCAAACAATTGGTTGATTTTAAATATGGTAAAAATGCAGAAACGAATTGGGAAGTTATCGAGATAAAAAATAATAAAACACGTGTTTATTTTTATCCTGTTACTGGTAGAACGCATCAATTAAGAGTACATGCTGCCCATAAAAACGGATTAAACATACCTATTTTAGGCGATGATTTGTATGGTAAAAAAACAAATCGATTGCATTTACATGCAGAATATATCGAGTTTTTACATCCATCAACTTTAAAAAAAATAAGTTTTAGAGTTCCTGCCGATTTTTAAAAAACTATTCGTTTTAATATGTAATTTTGTAATCGCAAAGATGAGTATTATTTCTAAAGACATACAAAAAGCAGTTGTACTTTTAAACAACGAAGAGTTGGTTGCCATACCCACAGAAACTGTGTATGGTTTGGCTGGAAATATTTTTAGCGAAAAAGCAATTAAGCGAATTTTTGAAACTAAAAAACGGCCTTTTTTTAATCCTTTAATTGTTCATATTGCATCTATAGAAGCTTTACAAGATATTGTTGCAGAAGTTCCACAAAAAGCAAAATTACTAGCCAAAACTTTTTGGCCAGGTGCTATGACTTTAGTGTTAAAAAAGCATAAAAACATTCCTGATTTAATTACTGCAGATAAAGATACAGTAGCTGTTCGTATTCCAAATCATTCAACAACTTTAAGCTTACTAAGAGAATTAAATTTTCCATTGGCTGCACCAAGTGCGAATCCGTTTAACAACATCAGCCCCACAAAACCAGAACATGTGGCCCATTATTTTAAAGACGATATTAAAATGGTTTTAGATGGTGGCGCTTGTAAAAACGGAATAGAATCTACTATTATTGGTTTTGAAAAAGGCGAGCCCATTATTTACAGATTAGGTGCTTTGGCTTTAGAAGATATTGAAGCTGTTGTTGGAAAAGTTACATTGAAAAATAAAAAAGAACAAAACCCAGATGCTCCTGGAATGTTACAAAAACATTATTCACCATTAACTAAAACGATACTAAGCACTAGTGTTATAAGTGCTATTCAGCAGTATTCTGATAAAAAAATTGGCTTGCTAACGTTAAGTAGTTCGTATAAAAACAAAAGCATAACCTCAGAAATTGTGCTCTCAAAAAATAACGATTTACAAGAAGCCGCTTCAAAATTATATGATGCTTTACACCAATTAGATCATCAAAATTTAGACATTATTATTGTTGAAAAAATGCCTGATATTGGTTTAGGTAAATCCATGAACGATCGTTTGCAAAGAGCCGCTTTTCAAGAATAATTATCGCTTTTCTTCTTTCAATAACGAAAAAAGAAAAGATCTAAAAATAGACAGTAAAATACTAAAAAAGAAAGCTGCTAAAAATCCTGACACTGCAAAACCATCTACCAATTTATCTGCCAAAAGAATAATAATTGCGTTAATTACAAATAAAAACAAGCCAAACGTAACAATAGTTGCTGGCAAAGTAAAAAAGATTAAAAGCGGCCTAACAAATAGGTTTAGTAAAGCAATTACAATGGCTACAATAATTGCAGCTCCATAACCAGTAACAGCTACTCCAGGTAAAATATTAGCCAAAACAACAACAGCAACTGCCGTTAACAAAATTTTTAAAAAGGTTTTCATAATTTATTTGATTTAACCTATTGATTGCCAAAATTGTACCAAAATTAATTTCGGAAGTTTTGTCAGATTTCAGTCATTTTTAGAGTTGATTTAAAATTACTGTTCTATCGATTCTAAAACCCCTTTTAAAAACTTATTTTCATCCATCCAAGACAAAGCCATTCTTACAATAACCAAGTCTTGATCAGGCAACACATAAACTCTTTGTCCTTGATATCCATCAGCAAAAAACATGTTTTTAGGTACATCTTTCATTTGCCCTTGAGCATTTAACCAAAATTGAGCACCATAGGTTCCGTTTGAAGTTGGTGTAGGTGTTGATACATAATTTACCCAATCTTCAGCAAAAATTTGTTGCCCATTCCAATTGCCTTTATGTAAATATAAAAGTCCGAATTTACCCCAATCTCTAGGAGTTGCCCAAGCATAAGAAGAAGCTACATAATTACCTGATAAATCTGCTTCTAAAACCATAGAATTCATGCCTATTTTATCAATTAAATTGGTGTACCAATAATCTAAATATTCTTGATGTGTTTTAAATTGGCTACGAACAATACCAGATAATAAGTTTGATGTTCCTGAAGAATAGTTCCAAGATGCATTAATTTTTCCTGTTAATGGCTTGTTTTCTTGCATTTTGGTCATATCTCTTTCTAAAAACAACATTTTTGTAGCATCAGAGATTTCGTCATAATTTTCATCCCATTCTAAACCAGAGTTCATTTGTAATAAATTATGAATGGTAATATTTTTACGTTCGTCATTTTGCCAAGAATCTATTGGTGCTTTGTCAGTTACTTTTAATTTTTGTTGATATTGCATCACCCCAAAAACAGTACTTAAAATACTTTTTGTCATAGACCAGCCTAAAATTTTAGAATCTTTGTGAAATCCCTCAGCATATTTCTCAGCTATAATTTGATCTTTATATATAACAACCACTGCTCTCGATTTATTTCTACCAAAAACAGCACCTACAGTTTTGTTTAATTTATCATAATCGATGTTTGCAAAAACGGTGTCTTTTTGGGCTGCATTTCCATACGGATATGGAGTTAGGTTATCTGAAACTGCCCTTTTTGGAGATAAATAATTCGCAGTTTCATCACTTTCGTCCAAAGTTAAAACAGAGCCTAAACCTTTTCTAATGATGGCTTTTCTGGTTAATAACCCATAAACAGAGGCTGTTGCCGTTTTTTTATCAGGATCAATTTCATCTGAAGCTAAATTAACAGGTGAAAAATTATTATCGGTTGTGTCTGTAAACGCTAAAGTTCTATTGGCAACAAAAACAGATGAAGCTGTATTTTTTGCAGAATACCCTGCTAAAATGTTTAATTTTGGATAATTGTAAATAACAACTACAATAATTATAGCTAAAAGTAAAAGTAAAATTCGTTTGAAAATCTTCATTAAAAAAAGTTTTAGTGATGTAAAAATAAGAAAATCATATTGTCTTTCTTATGGGTTTCAAAAATCAAGGTTTATCTTTGTGTTCTAAAATGATTTGTATGATTAATGTAGATAAAATTAGAGCAGATTTTCCTATTCTAAAAAGAACCGTTCACGGAAAACCCTTAGTGTATTTTGATAACGCAGCAACTTCACAAACTCCGCAAGTTGTAATAGATACCATTGTGGATTATTATAGCAACTACAATTCAAATATTCATAGAGGAGTACATACATTAAGTCAAGAAGCAACCGATAAATATGAAGAAGCACGTATTAAAATTCAACAACATTTTAATGCCAAAGAAGCTTATGAAATCATTTTAACCTCGGGTACTACAGATTCTATAAATAGGGTAGCATCCGGATTTGCATCACTTTTAAACATAGGTGATGAAATTATTGTATCTGCTTTAGAACATCATTCTAATATTGTGCCTTGGCAAATGTTATGCGAAAAAACGGGTGCTGTTTTAAAGGTAATTCCAATGACTGATGAAGGTTCATTAAATATGGAGATTTATCATAATTTATTAAATGATAATACAAAATTAGTTTTTTGTAATCATGTTTCTAATGCGTTGGGAACACTAAACCCGATTGAAGAAATTATAGAAGCTGCTCATAAAGTTGGTGCTGCTGTTTTAATAGATGGTGCTCAAGCTACACCACATATTAAGCCAAATGTACAAGCTTTAAATGTTGATTTTTACGTAGCTTCTGCTCATAAATTATGTGGACCAACAGGTGTAGGTATGTTATATGGAAAGCAAGAATGGCTAGAAAAACTACCTCCTTATCAAGGTGGAGGAGAAATGATTGCTACTGTTTCTTTTGAAAAAACAACGTATGCTGGTTTGCCACATAAGTTTGAGGCTGGAACCCCAAATATTTGTGGAGGAATTGCTTTTGGGGCTGCTATTGATTACATGAATTCAGTAGGCTTTGAAAATATTGCTTCGTATGAAGATGAGCTTCTAAAGTACGGAACTCAAGAACTTTTAAAAATTGAAGGTCTTAAAATATTCGGAACAACTTCTAAAAAAACTGCTGTAATTTCTTTTAATATTGATGGAATTCATCCTTACGATATAGGTGCTATTTTAGATAAATTAGGCATTGCTGTACGAACTGGGCATCATTGTGCACAACCCATAATGGATTATTATCAAATTCCTGGTACTGTAAGAGCTTCATTTTCTTTTTATAATACCAAAGATGAAATTGATATTTTTGTAGCCGGTGTTAAACGAGCTAAAATGATGTTATCTTAAAAATTGAATTTTAGGGTATTATGTAAATAAAAAAGGTTGAGAAAATTTTCTCAACCTTTTTTATTTTGTGATTTGTGATACCTATCTCAATGTTGGAGAATAATTTGTAGGATAATCTCCAGCTTTAGCCAAACCATTCGTTGCTTCTATAAAGTTTGTACCAAAATCTGCATCCATTGCTTCTAAAATTTTATTCGCCATTAAAGCATAACCTCTAGCTGTTAAATGCACACCATCTAAACTTACCAAACCACCTGTAACTAAACTTGTTGTTAATGTATAATTGTCAAAAACAATTCCGTTTGAAGCTTCAGCTAACACTCCTTTAAAATCTACTAAAGCAATATTTGGGTTTGACGAAGCAATTGAAGAAATTGTAGTATTGAAAGCGTCAGTTGCATTCTTAATTGCTGTTTGCTCTTCTGGAGTTAACACCCATTGATCTGCTAAAGGTACAGAAACACCATTAATTAACTGTGGATTTCCGCCAACTGTGGTTCCCAATATAGCAGAACTGGCTAGTACCAATAAATCATCAGAAGTTGCTTGTCTCATATTAGTTAAGGCAGCATTAATTGGTGTTAAGTTTGATAAATCTTCATCTAAGATTAATACTGCATTTTGCCCTGCCACAAAATTAACCTGTCTTCTATTTACCTCAGCTTGGTCATAATTAGCCAATAAAGGTAAAACTTGTGGTGGTAGTTGATTTGCGTTTTTTAAATCTAATACTTGTTGCAAACCTCCATTATATGCTGCAAATGCTGCATTTAATTGACCTGCTGTTGCAGCATCTAGAGGAACTGCATTATAAGGCACTGTTGTAAAATTAGCTAAATCTGTAATATAAGGTACGTTTGCCACAACTCCTTTAGCGCCATTAGCAGTTAATGCTGTAACCATACCACTAAATACTTGAGCAAAAACTCCAGGATTTGTAATATCATTTACACCATAATTGGCAGGATCTAAATTTTCTGGCACATTCGGACTTCTATCTACACCAGAACCACCTGATAAAGCGTATCCTAAAACGTCATTACCACCAATTTCTGATAACGTGAAAAAGGTTGGGTTTTGCGCTAAAGCATCTCCCATAACTGTAGCTGTTGGGCTTGACGCCATTCTACCAAAATAAGGATTTAACTGTCCATAACCTGGTACACCTAAATGAAAACTTTTAGCACCAGGAGCACCAAAGTTGTTAAATGGTCCACCTGAAGCAGGTGCCCCTAATTGAGTTGTAGGTGTAGCTGGTAACCTTGCTGGCCCAGCTCCGTCAAAGAAAAATCTTGGTTCTTGCACAACAGTTCCATTAAATACCAAACCACCAATATTATCGTTCATTAAAGGCTGGCTAAAATCTGTACCGAATTTAGACGCTAAAATATTTGGAAAAGAATTTTCTTGAGCTGCTGCAAACATTGCCCCATCTGTAAAACCTGCTGTAAACGATGCACCAATAGCAACATAACTAGAAAAGTCTAAACCGTTTGTATTCAGTTCAACTACAGGTACAACTGCAGCCTCTATTTCATCTAAATCATTGTTAACATCACAAGAAATAATGCTTAATGATAAAAGAAATAAACCTATATATTTATAATTTTTCATAAAATACTTTAATTTTTATTAGTTATTAATTGTCCAAGCTAAATAATATTGAGAACCAATTGCTCCTACCCCAGGTGCACTTAAATATTCTTGCCCTGTTAAGTTAGCTCCTCCTAATTTAAATACAGATTTAATACTCGGTACTGCATAATTGATTTGTGCATCAATAACAGTTCTTGCTTCGATTGTTGCATCCATAAAAGTAGACTCCCATAAATACTCATCTTGCCATCTTGCGTTAATATTAAAACCGAAGTTTTCGAATAAATCTGCTTTACCAAACTGAATTTTAACTTTATGCTCTGGTGTATTAAAACCAGCTTCAAAATCTGGATCAGATGCTTGGTCAAAATCGAATTTAGCATATGTATAGTTTAAGCCTAGGTTAAAACCATTGAATATTTTTGTATTTACACCAATTGATGCTCCATAAGAATTGATATCTGCAGCTGAGTTTGTATAGGTTTGAAAAACCGTAAAATCATCGCTCGCTAATGCTGCCAATGCTAAAGGAACTGGTGCTCCTCCAGGACCAATAGGTGCTGTATCTGATAAATCAGTCTGTCCATAAAAAGGAACAATCACATTTTTATTTGCGATAAAATCCTCATAATTATTATAGTATACACTTAAATCAATGGTTATTCTTTGATCTCCAGCATTTACCAAACCTCTATACCCTATTTCTGCAGCAGTTACTCTTTCTGGTCTTACCAAATCTACATTTACGGCCTCTGGTGCTGCTATTTGCCCAGCAGCAAAAGCAGTTACTGATGATGCTGTAAAAGCGTTTTCGTAGGCATCTCTACCAGAAACTGCAATCGTTGGAGATCCTGTAAAGTTTTGACCATTACCACTAACAATTAATGGTTGTGTTTGATATCTATCTAAATTATCAGGAGCAGAACCTACTAAATATGCTCTTCCTGCATTTAATCCAATATACTGGTCTTGGGTTGTTGGGTTTCTAAAACCTGTTTGAAAAGACATTCTAAAGTTTTGATTTTTATCATCGCCAGCTGCGTAAGCTAAAGAAACTCTAGGTGAAAAATTACCATCAAAATTTTGCGCTTTATCATAACGAACAGAAGCTGTTAATTTTAATCGATCTTCTTCTAAAAATTTCTTTTGCATTTGTGTGTAAACACCAAATTCATCATAGTTAATAGGGCCATCGTAATCTGTAAAAATACTACCATTTGAATTTAAGGAATATAATCTATAAGAACCACCTACTTGAAATTCTGCCCAATCTATTATATCTTGAAAGTTATAATTTAAATCTGAATGATATAATTTTGTATTGTCTTGAAATTTAGATCCTGTTATTAAATCTGGATCTGCAGTAACTCTATCAAACGCTTCTTGAAACTCTGGTGTGCCTGGCAAAAATCTTCCTGACTCTGCAGTTTGCCTTGCCACAGCATGAGCTTGATCTGAATTAGCACCAGCTAAAGTACTTTGTAAATAAGCACCAACATATTCACCAAACCATGTATTGTCATCTTTCCATGCTCTGTTAATATTAATTGCAGCGAAACGTGTATCATAGGAATTACCAGCATCTTCACTCGTTAAATACCCTCTTACAAAGAAATTTTTTCCTCTAAATTCTAATTTATGTTGCTCCATAAAAAAGTCTTGAATATTATACCTATTCGTTCCTTGATAAATGGTATTACCAACACCAAATTTAGAGTTCCAAATTACCTCTAATCGATCATCACCAAAAGGACGATAGTTTAAAGAACCACCAAATTTTACACTTTTTGCTTCATAGTTCATCAAATCTCTTTCATCATAACCAGTTCTACTAATATTCTCACTTGGTATTAAAGCAGAAGCTCCATTTGGTATTATCCCTAGCCCTTCTAAGGTTTCTGCAACTCCTTTAATATTTGTTGAAACTTCATCACCATAGACATTTAAACCATCATAGTTTCTATCTGAATTTCTATCTCCTGGAATATAATCGCCATCTAAAGCAGTACCTTCTCTATTATTTCTATAGTCGGTTGCAAACCATTCTGTACCATCTAAAAATGCTACTGTTGCTTTCGCAGCAAACTTTTCTGAAAATGCGTAAGCCATTCTTAAATTAACATCTGTATATAAATTGTTTCCAGCAGCCTGTTGGGTGGTAGCTCCTCCTTTTACAGAAACGCTAATTCCTTGATCTTCAAAAGGGTTTTTGCTAGTCATAAACATAATACCATTAAAAGCATTTGCTCCATATAATGCAGAAGATGCTCCAGGTAATAATTCAACCGTTTTTACATCTAGTTCAGACATTCCTAATAAATTACCTAAAGCAAAATTTAAGGCAGGTGACGAGTTATCCATACCATCTACCAATTGCATAAAACGCGTATTTGCGAATGTAGCAAAACCACGGGTATTCACTGATTTAAATGTTAAACTGTTGGTATTTACATCTACCCCTTTTAAATTTTCTAAACCATCATAAAAAGATGGTGAAGAAGTGTTTTTAATGGCTCTGGTATCCATTCTCTCTACAGTTACAGGAGACTCCATAATTCGTTCAGGAGTTCTTGATGCAGAGACTACAATTTCATCTAAAGAAGTTTCGTTTTCATTAAGTTTTATCTCGACTTTTTGATTGTTTTTGGTAATCTCAATCTTTTCTATTTGAAACCCTAACATAGAAACTTCAATAGTAAAAGGTGGATTATCTGTAACTTTAAGCACAAAGTTACCATCAAAATCTGTTGTAGTACCTAATGCTTTTCCAGAAATTTTAATGTTTGCTCCAGGAAGTGTTTCTCCTGTATTTGCATCTTTAACTGTACCAGTAACAGTGGTTTGCCCAACCATTGCAATACTACTGAAAGCAACAAACGCGATTAGTAAAATCTTTTTTATCATAATTTGAATTAATTTGTTAACGATACTGCAAAATACGATTTTTTTTGAATTTCTAAATAAATCATTACTTAATTTATGATTATAACAAATTAAGTAGAACTAATTTATCATATAAATACCTTAAAAGCCAATCTTAATGTTCTTTTTAAGAAGCCTTTATTGTACATTTGTAACATAAAATATTTGGTTGTTGAAAATAGTACATGACATTTCTGAATTTTACTCTAATAATCAGACTTTTGTAACCATTGGCACCTTTGATGGCGTACATTATGGGCACCAAAAAATCATTGAAAAATTAGTTAAAGAAGCCAAGAAAGCCGATAAAAAATCGGTTTTACTAACCTTTTTTCCACACCCAAGAATGGTGTTGCAAAAAGATGCCTCTTTAGAGTTGATAAATACCATTGAAGAACGTGCTTCTTTATTAAAAAAAACAGGTTTAGATTATTTAATCATTCATCCTTTCAGTAAAAAATTCTCTAGAACATCTGCTCTAGAATTTGTTCGAGATATTTTGGTAAATCAATTTAATATTTCAAAACTAATTATTGGTTATGATCATCATTTTGGAAAAAACAGAGAAGGTAACATTACGCAGCTTACAGAATATAGCCACTTGTATGATTTTACTGTAGAAGAAATCCCAGTACAAGATATTGACGATGTTTCAGTGAGCTCTACAAAAATTAGACGTGCTTTACATGCTGGAAACCTAAAAACTGCTAATAGCTATTTAGGATATCATTTTATGCTAAATGGTACTGTTGTTAACGGAAAAAAGTTGGGTGGTAAAATTGGTTACCCTACAGCAAATATTGATGTTAAGGAAGCCTACAAACTTATTCCAAAAACAGGGGTTTATGTGGTAAAAGCTAACATTAATAAAAAAGAAATTTTTGGAATGATGAACATTGGAAATAGACCAACAGTAAATGGAAATCATCAAACCATTGAAGTTCATTTCTTTGATGTAAACCTAGATTTATACAACCAAAATCTTACCATTAAATTACTATATTTTTTACGTGATGAAAAAAAATTTGATTCTTTAGATTTACTGATTCATCAACTTAAAAAAGATGAAGAGATTGCTAGAAATTACATTAAAAAAAATAAACTGCACTAATTTTTTAAAGTTTAAAAAAATCGACCATAAATTAGGGTTTAAGATGATTTTTTATTCGTGCATTCATCGCAATTAAATTATATATTTGCAGTCTTAAAATTTCTACAAAAATGTTACAAGTACACTTTATTAGAGAAAACAAAACAGCTGTTTTAGAAGGTTTAGCAAAACGTAATTTTGCTGATGCTGAAACAATTATTGAACAAGTTTTATACGCTGATGAAAATAGAAGAGCAACGCAAGTTGCCTTAGACAATACTTTAGCAGAGTCTAATAAAATATCCAAAGAAATTGGAAACTTGTACAAAACTGGGCAGGCTCAAAAAGCAAATATTTTAAAAGAAAAAACTGGTCAATTAAAAGAAAGTGGTAAAGAATTATCAGAAAAACTAAATAGTTATACTGATGAATTACAGACTTTATTATACCAAATTCCAAATGTTCCTCATCCTTCTGTAGTTGCTGGTACTTCTGAAGAAGATAATGAAGAAGTTTTTAAAGAAGGTACTATCCCTGATTTAGGAGAAAATGCTTTACCTCATTGGGAGTTGGCTAAGAAATATGATATTATCGATTTTGAACTAGGTACAAAAATTACAGGTGCTGGTTTTCCTGTTTACAAAGGAAAAGGTGCTCGTTTACAACGTGCTTTAATCAACTATTTTTTAGATAAAAATACAGCTGCTGGCTACACAGAAGTGCAAGTACCGCATTTGGTTAATACAGATTCTGCAACTGCTACTGGTCAATTGCCAGATAAAGATGGGCAAATGTATCATGCTAAAATTGATAATTTGTATTTAATACCAACAGCAGAAGTGCCAATTACGAATATGTTTCGTGGTAATTTGATACAAGAAACAGATTTCCCTATAACCTTAACTGGCTACACTCCTTGTTTTAGACGTGAAGCTGGCAGTTATGGTGCACATGTGCGTGGTTTAAATAGATTGCACCAATTTGATAAAGTAGAAATTGTACGTGTTGAGCATCCTGAAAATTCTTACAAGGCTTTAGATGGAATGGTAGAACACATTAAAAATATTTTAAGAGAACTTAAATTACCTTATAGAATATTGCGTTTGTGTGGTGGAGACACAGGTTTTACCTCTGCACTAACTTTTGATTTCGAATTGTTTTCTACAGCTCAAAATAGATGGTTAGAGATTAGTTCTGCATCTAACTTTGAAACTTTTCAAGCAAACAGATTAAAACTGCGTTTTAAAAATAAGGAAGGGAAAAGCGAATTAGCGCACACGTTAAATGGAAGCTCTTTGGCTTTGCCTCGTGTTTTGGCTGGTATTTTAGAGAATTATCAAACTGAAAAAGGCATAGAAATACCTGAAGTTTTAGTGCCTTATTGTGGTTTTAGCTTTATTGAGTAACTTTTTGAGTTTACAGTTTACAGTACTTAAGTTTATGGAAAATTAGGTTTACGTTAAGTTTCGAAAAGCTTACTCAAAACTGGAACAGCACAATTTTTAAAATTGTTTACTGAAAACTGCGACTGCCAACTAACTTTAGTTCGCAATCACAGATAGCATTAATCTTTTGTATTTATTCATCTCTATAAGCGAGTTTAAATACGCACTAATTTGTCCGTTTTTCATAAACTTTATGGAGTTTTGTTTAGCGTTTTCGTATTTGTTCGTTAAGTCTTTCATAATAGTGTTTTGATTGGTTATTTATACTATAGACAACTTCCGTGCCAAAACGTTACAAAGATTTGCATCAAATAAGGTTGGTTTAATAAAATTTTAACGTTTATGTTAATTATCTTTGATTTTTATGAAGCAATTTATTTTCATCATATTACTATGTATTAGCACTATTTCTTTATGCCAAGAAAATAACAACCAAAACGATTTTTTCTTAGCAGAAAGCTATTACAGGCAAAGTGAGTATGAAAAAGCAACTCAGATCTACAAAAAATTGTATAATAAAAGTTCTTTTAATACCACCTATTTAAATCGATTAATTACTTGTTATCAACAAACAAATCAATTTTTAAGTGCCGAGAATTTACTGTCAGAAAAAATCAAAAAAAACCCAACACAAAATTACCTCTATGTTTTTTTAGGTTATAATTTTGAAAAACAACAACGTAATGAACTTGCTAAAATTAATTACGATAAAGCTATAAATTCATTAGATGTTTCTGCTGCATATGGAGGAATTATAGGTAGGCTTTTTAAAGATTATAACAAATTAGATTTAGCCATTTTAGCATACGAAAAAGCCATGCAGCAAAATGAAAATGCGAATTACAATTTTCAAATTGCACAGATTTACGGAGAAAAAGGCGATTTTAAGCAAATGTTTGAATATTACATTAATTTAATCGATAAAAACGGAAGTTATTTAAACCTAGTACAAAGATATGCTAGCAGATTTATTACGGATGATGCCGAAAATGAAACCAATATTTTATTCAGAAAAACCTTATTAAGAAAATCCATAAGCAAGCCCAAAGAAGAATGGAATATGTTATTAAGTTGGCTATTTGCACAGCAAAAAAACTATAGCAAAGCATTAATTCAAGAAAAGGCATTGTATCAAAGAAATCCAACAGATTTATCCGAAATTTTTAGCTTAGGAAAACTTTCTTTTAATAATAAAGATTATGAAGCTGCCCAACAATGTTTTAGTTTTATCGATGAAAAATCGACCTCAAAACAAGAAAAAATCGAAGCCAATTTATACATCGCTAAAATTGCAGTGGCTACAAATAACAAGGAAACAGCATCTATATTTCAAAATTTATTTGATGAATTTGGTAAAAATCAAGAGACTATTAATTTACAAATAGAATACGCAGATTATTTAACGTTTAGCAAAAGTGAACCCGAAAAAGCAACCGCTGTTTTAGAAGAAGCACTAACCTATTCATTATCAAAATTTAAAAAAGCTAGAATAAAATTAAAACTAGGAGATGTTTTAGTATTTAGAGGCAAATTTAACAAAGCTTTGATTTACTTTTCTCAAATTCAAACGCAGTTAAAAGGCTCTGAACTAGCACAGCAAGCCCGATTTAAAGTGGCGCAAACTAGCTATTTTAAAGGTGATTTTGATTGGGCAAAAGCTCAATTAAAAGTTCTTAAAGGCTCTACAACGCAACTCATAGCCAATGATGCTGTAGATTTGTTTTTAAAAATTACAGATAACGAACCTGTAGATTCTATACCTTCTGGTTTAAAGCAATTTGCAAAAGCTGAGTTGTTAGCATATCAAAACAAAAACGGTGAAGCCTTACAAGAATTAGAAGATTTATTATCGCCTAAAAATCAAACAAAAAATGAGTTTTTCTCAGGAGCCAAACCAGGTGAAGTTATTTATGATGACGTGCTGTTTTTACAAGCAAAACTACTCATCAAACAACAAAAATATTTGGATGCAATTACGAGTTTAGAAAAAATTATTGCAGCAGATAATCAAGGTTTTTTAACAGACGATGTGTATTTTATGATGGCAGAACTCTATAATTTTAATATAAATGATGTGGAAAAAGCCAAAGAATACTATCAAAAAATTATCTTTGAGCATCCTTCTAGTATCTACTTAGTTGATGCCAGAAAAAAGTTTAGAAAACTAAGAGGAGATGATATTTAGTATACAATTTACAGTTGCAGTTTACAGTAACAGTTTGCAGTTAATTGCAAAACGATTGCACTTTTAAACAAATAAACGATTACACAAATTTCATGTACATATATAACGTAACTATAAATATTGATGATGCTGTTCATAAAGAATGGCTTACTTGGATTGAAACCCATATTGTAGAAGTCTTAAATACTGGTAAATTTATTTCAGCAAAATTTACACAGGTTTTGGTTGATGAAGATATGGGTGGTAAAACCTATTCTGTTCAATATACAGCAAATTCTAAAGAAGATTTAGCAAACTATTATAAAGAAGATGCAGAATCTTTAAGAATAGAAAGCGTGAAGAAATTTGGTGATAAAATGCTTTCTTTTAGAACAGAGTTAAAGCTGATAAAAGAGTTTTACCCAACAAATACTAAAAATTAATTTTGAATTTATTCGTTTATAAAAATTGAAAAATAATTTTAGCAATAGCTATATTATTACTAATTGTTGGTGCTATAATGGCCTTTATATTTTGGGGTGTTGAACCACAAGAAACAATTGCAGGTGTATTATGTGGTATTGGTTTTTCTGTTACTATTTTTTATTTATCGCTAAAAAAAGGATGAAAAATTAAAAACTAGCACCAGCGCCTATAGAAAAAGCAGCTATTTTAGAAACACCAATTTTAAAATGCTCATATCCAGATAAAACTTGATAATTTTTGATATGATATTTAAGTAATAACTTTGTTTTATGAACCTCTTCTTGGTTGATTTTTGTCCATTTATGAGAAAAATCTAAACTAATTGGTTTTGCAACAAACAGCTCTGCACCAACACCTATACCAAAGCCAGATTTATCTACATCACTACCAACATGCATTATACCTAAACCAAACCACGCATCAAAACGCTGTGTTCTAACCCTGTAGTATTTTAATAATGCCGCATATAATGAAAACGATTCTCGGTTATTTTGCACTTTTTCCGTCAAATACAAGTAATCTAAATCAAGTGCAAAACGCTTTAAAAAGCGAAAATTTACACCAAAATTATTTCCATATAAATTTCTATTTTCTCTCACAAAAGTATTGGTAATGTCAAACCTTGTCACATTATAATTGGTAGAATCTGTATAAATAAAGTTCCCATAGATAGGTGTCTTATAACTATAATTTGAAATTTCTGCATCATGCATTCTTCCATTTTTTTCAAATACAGATTCAATTGCAACTCCATAAAATGTGTGGGCAGCTATACCCCAAATAATCCTTGCAAAAGGGTTGGAAAAATCATCACCAAAACGATTTCTACTTCTACCATTATTTGTGGTTTTCGTTGTTCTTTTTCCTGTACTTCTACTAGGTTTTGTGGTTTTTAAACTCTCTTTTCCTTGTTTTAGTTTACCTTCTTGAGCAAAAGAAGATAACTGTATACCAAACAACAAAACAATTACAAGCAACAATTTTTGCAGCATTTTTAGTCGATTTTTTTAAATCTGTTATCAACAATAATTATGCCGATTTTAACTGTATCTTTGTTTAAATACTAAACTATTTACCTTAATTTTAGTGTTTATTTTTTGTAATAAATAAAAAAAAGATATGTCTGTAAAAGCAAAAAAACATTTAGGTCAGCATTTTCTAACGGATGAAAATATCGCAAAAGATATAGCTAACGCTTTAACCGAAAACGGATATGAAAATATTTTAGAAATTGGACCTGGAATGGGCGTTTTAACTAAATATTTATTGCAAAAAAAACCGAAAGTTTCTGTATTTGAAATTGATACAGAATCTGTTACATACCTAAAAGAGGTTTTTCCTGTAGAGCAAATTCAAGTAAACACATCCAAAGAAAAATTCGAAATTATTGAGGGCGATTTTTTAAAAAGTAACCTCAAACAAATTTTTAATAATAAACAAGTAGCTATTATTGGCAATTTCCCTTACAATATTTCTTCTCAAATTGTGTTTAAGGCCATAGAAAATAGAGCTATTGTTCCAGAATTTGCTGGGATGTTTCAAAAAGAAGTAGCTTTAAGAATTGCAGAAAAAGAAGGTAGTAAAGTATATGGAATTTTATCGGTTTTAACCCAGGCTTTTTTTGATGTTGAGTATTTATTTACAGTACCACCTACTGTTTTTAATCCACCACCAAAAGTAGATTCTGGCGTTATTAGGTTCATCAGAAAAAAAGAGTATTCATTACCTGTAGATGAAAAATTGTTTTTTCGAGTGGTAAAAACTGCCTTTAATCAACGTAGAAAAATGTTACGTTCAAGTTTAAAGTCCTTCAATCTTTCGGATTCTTTAAAAGAAGACCCTATCTTTGCAATGAGACCAGAACAACTTTCGGTTTTACAGTTTATTTCACTCACCAAAAAACTCTCAGAAAATGGCATTTGAAATTACAGATGATTTTTTAGAAAAACTTAGTGAACTTATAGAAGCAAACAGCAAAGTAGCCATTACCAAGTTGTTTAAAGAAGTACACTATGCAGATATTGCAGAGGTTTTAGACGAAGTGAACTTTGATGAAGCCATTTACATTATTAAACTTTTAGATAGCGAAAAAACATCAGAAATTCTTACTGAATTAGAAGATGATATTCGCGAAAAAATTCTTGAAAACTTATCTGCACAAGAAATTGCAAATGAAATTGGTGAAATGGATAGCGATGATGCTGCTGATATTATCGGAGAACTGTCTGATGAACGCCAAGCTAATGTAATTAAAGCTTTAGAGGATGTTGAAATGGCAGCAGACATCAAAGAATTACTCTCTTATGATGATAATACTGCTGGTGCTTTAATGGCAAAAGAATTGGTAAAAGTTTATGAAACTTGGACGGTTGCTGGTTGTATGCGCAGAATTAGAGGTCAAGCCAAAGATGTTACAAGAGTACACTCTATTTATGTAGTTGACAAGGAAGATAAATTAGTAGGAAGGTTATCTTTAAAAGATTTAATTATTGCAAAATCAGACCAACACATTGCAGATATCTTAAAAACTAAAGTTGATGCTGTAAACGTACACGAAGATGATGAAGAGGTTGCAAAAATTATGGCAAAATACGATTTAGAAGCCATACCTGTTGTGGATGACAATAATGTATTATTAGGCAGAATTACCATTGATGATATTGTTGATGTTTTAAAAGACGAAGCAGAGAGAGATTACCAATTAGCAGCTGGTTTAACAGAGGATGTAGATTCTGATGATAGTATTCTACAACTTACAAGAGCTCGCTTGCCTTGGTTGTTTTTAGGTTTAATTGGTGGTGTTGGTGCTTTTTTAATTATGGAAGGTTTTCAAGGAGTTTTTGCAAAATACGCTGCGTTATTTTTCTTTACGCCATTAATTGCAGCAATGGCTGGTAATGTAGGTGTACAATCGTCTGCAATTATTGTGCAAGGTTTAGCAAATGATGATGTAAAAGGAAGCATAAACAGTAGGTTGATTAAAGAAATGTTTTTAGCTGCTTTAAATGGTTTTATTTTGGCACTGTTTTTATTCTTGTTTGTGTGGGTTTACGAAGGTAAGGTAAATACAGCTTTAGCAATTTCATCATCATTAGTTGTTGTAATTATTGTAGCTGGTTTAATTGGTACATTTGTACCTTTGTTTTTAAATAAAAGAGGTATTGATCCTGCAATTGCAACTGGCCCATTTATCACCACATCTAATGATATATTCGGAATTTTAATCTACTTTTTAATTGCTAAAATGATTTTAGGAATTTAAATACATTATGCTTTAAGTTGTAATTTGAAGTTAATTTTTATGCTTTTAAAAAATATCCATAAAAAATAAGGCAGACGTTAAATCTACCTTACTTTCAATTATTTTTCTTTAGCTGTTTAGTATTAGAGTTATTGGTAATTTTCAATAATTTCATCCATATTTTTTATCTCTTCATTGTATTCTTCAATTGCATGTTCATGAATTTTCATATATTTCGTTACAGTTTCGTCTAATTCTTTTCTTAAATCGTCAAACTTTTCAAAAACTTCTTCTAAATTCTCTTTCATTTCGTCATCAGAAGCATCTTTATCGGAAATTAGATCTAAATATTCTTTCTGAATAGCTGCAACATCTTCCATAACTTCTTCAGTTTGTAACCAATCAGGAATTGTAGTTCTTAAATTGGCCATTCTGTAATTTAAATTTTCAAGTTTTACTCTTGTGGTATCCACGTTTGCATTTCTTAAATTTTTTAATTCGTAATTTACTACAGTAAAATCTGTCCAATCTTTAAAACCTACAACTCCATTTATATCTAAATCATATACAATGGGCATGGTTCTGTCTTTCATTGTATAGCTTCGAGTTTTTACTACATTGTCATTTAAATCTTCATCTGTTGCATCAATATCAGTATTATCTTGCTCTTTCTCTACTGCATCTGCAATTCCTTCCCTTACTTTTATATTTGTTTTCTTTTTTATATTGTTACAAGACAGTAACGTCATAGTTGATACTGCTATGAACATTACAATCGTCTTCAAAACATTTAAGTTTATAATTTTCATAATATTTGCATTTTAAGTTCAACACTAAATTAAAAAACTAATAAAGTGTTACTTAACGCATATCATGTAGATCTTTGCTCTATAATAAAAAAGGATATTTTCAAGTGTGATGTACGGCTTTATTTTCTACCAAAATCTGCAGGAATTTCTCCCCAAGCTTTGGTTTCCCATTTTAAGATAGGGTTTTTAAACGTATTTTCTTTGAGCCAATTTTCTGCACGTTTTATGAGTTCTAACAGTTCTTTGTTAGAAGTATCAAAAACTAAATTAGTTCTGCATTGTTTTTTTCGAATCCAACTCATGGCAATTTTAGAATCAGAATATACAGGAATGTCTTCTTTGTTTTTGCTTTTTAACAAAGCCAAACCATGAACAAGTGCTAGAAATTCGCCAATATTATTTGTTCCTTTTGCATAAGGACCTTTGATAAAAATTTGTTGTTTGCTGTGCGTTAACACGCCACGGTATTCCATTTTCCCAGGATTTCCACTACAAGCTGCATCTACAGAAATACTCTCTAAAATTGGATTGCCAAATTTTTCTTTTTCAGATGCGGTTAATGTTTTCTTTTTGGTGTTTTTGCCCTTGTAAGCAAAGTAGTTTTTGTTATAAGCAAGCTGCGCTTCTGTTTTGTCTGTAAAAGCTTTGTATTGTGCACCTTCAAAACCGTCAATTTGTTTTTTGCAATCTT
>CBFIFR010000017.1:0-55205 GCA_965661915.1 Polaribacter sp.
ATCGAAAATAAAATTGCCTATTTTAAAAATTATGAAACCAATGAGAAATTCAAGGTGAAAGCTGATGTAATTTTTGGAACTGATGGTGCAGGTTCGTCTTTACGAAAAAGCTACGTTTCAGAACGAAAATTCTTGTTTAGCTATTCTCAAAACTATCTAAATCATGGGTATAAAGAATTAGAAATTCCTGCTGATACGAATGGAAATCATCAAATAAGTAAACAACATTTGCACATTTGGCCAAGAGGCGATTTTATGTTAATTGCACTTCCAAATATGGATGGTAGCTTTACAGTAACCCTATTTTTGAGTTATGATGAAGGCGAATATAATTTTGACAATTTAACATCCGAAGAAAAAATTATAGCATTTTTTGAAAAGGAATTTCCAGATGCTTTGGCTTTAATTCCGAATATAAAAGATGAGTTTGTTAATAATCCAACAGGACCTTTGGGTACAATCAAGTGCTCACCTTGGTCTTATCAAGATAAAACACTTTTAATGGGAGATGCTGCTCATGCAATTGTACCTTTCTACGGACAAGGCATGAATGCTTCGTTTGAAGATGTGTTTGTTTTTGATGAAATTTTAAATCATTTTGAACATTCTCAACAAATCGTTGATTGGGAAACTGTTTTTAAAACCTATCAAAAGGCACGTAAAAAAGATACAGATGCTATTGCAGATTTAGCGATTGATAATTTTTACGAAATGCGAGATCACGTAGCAAATCCATTGTTCAAGGAAAAGAGGCAGCTAGAGATGAATTTAGAAAAAACATTTCCAAATCAATATTTGTCCAAATATTCTTTAGTTACCTTTAACGAACATATTGGTTATAAGGAAGCTATGGATAGGGGTAGAGCACAAGACAAAGCACTGTTAAATTTAATTGCTGATGATGAGGTGCACACATCTTTAGAGATCACCCAAAAAGAATTGAAAGTGATTCTAGAAAAAGTACAGCAAGAAACTAACGAAATTTTAAGAGAAGATAAAATTGCAGGCTTATAAATAATTTTTTTTTGAAGCTATTTCCTGCTTTCGGCAGTCGCTCTTTTCAAGGAGCTCCAACAAAGCCTCTATCAGGGCTAAGCAAATTTAAAGACAATAATGAGTTCGTAAACCTATAGAAAGTTTAGATATTAAATGAAAAGATATATTGTATTACTTCGTGGCATTAATGTTTCAGGAAAAAACAAAATTTCAATGGCTGATTTACGAGAATTACTTTATAACTTGAACTTTTGTAATGTACAAACCTACATTCAAAGTGGAAATATAATTTTAGATTCAGAAAAATCTCAAGAAACGATTCAAAAAAATATAAGCGAAGCTATTTTAAGGAGGTTTGGTCATACAGTTTCGGTACTTAGCAGAACAATTCCTGAATGGAAATCTGCTATAGAAAATTATCCTTTTTCAACTAAAAATGACAAAATAGTGGCCTTTACATTTTTAGATAAGCCAACAGCAATTAAAAAAATTGAATTGAGTACTATAGGAGAGGACCAATATATGATTAATGGAGATGTTGTATATCTTTATTGTCCATCAACATTTTCAAAAACCAAACTTTCCAATCATTTATTTGAAAGAAAATTACAAGTCACAGCAACAACTAGAAATTTAAGAACTACTTTAAAATTGTTAAAGATTGCAACAAGTTCTAATTGATTATTTGTAGTTCTTTGTTGTTTTTTTATACGGTCAATAAATTGAATATCAACAAGTAAATAAATAAAAAAAACGTTTAGAAAATTTCTAAACGTTTTTTTATTTTTATAATAATTCCTTTTTATTCTACAATTAATGTAAATGGAATACTGTATTTAACACCTACTGGCTTTCCTCTTTGTTTTCCTGGTTTCATTCTAGGTAATTGATTCATTACACTTACAACCTCACTTTTAATCTTTGGGTGTGGCGCTCTTGCTTGAATATTAACAATATCTCCATTTCTATCGATTTTAAAAGCAATAAATACTCTTTTTCTACCTGGTGATAAGCCTAATTCGTTTGGTAAATCTGCATCAAATTTTCTAGAGAAGTGTCTTTGTACTTTAGAGCTAAAACATTTTTTTAATTCAGCTTTGTTTCCTTTACAACCTGGAAATACTGGCACATCTTCAATAATCATAAAACTTACGTCTTCGATTACTTCTTCAACTTCTTCAACTTCTTCAATTTCTTCTACTACAATAGCCTCAGTTTCGTCTGTTTCTGTAGATTCTATAACAGTTTCTTCAATTTCTTTTTCATCTTCTACAATTTCAATTTTTTCTGGAGTTGGTGGTGGTGGTGTTTTTGGCTTTACTGGCTCAACTCTTTCAGTAATTGGAATTTCTTCTTCCATTTCTGCACTCATGGTAACAACACCTAAATCACCATAGGTTTTGTCATAGGTTTTATATTCTATGGCTTTATAAACAACAAACATTGTAAGAACAAGACCAATCTGAATGAATATTTTACTAAAATTTTCTAAGTTTGATTTTGGATTTTTCTTAATTTCCATCTTAAAGAGTTTTTATAGGTTGCTAATTTAATTAAATTATTGTGTTAATTACAACTATGAAGATGAATTAACACGATTTTTTTTAAAAAATATGTTAAAAATTAATAAAGCCAATAGCACACCTAGGCTATTTGCTAAAACATCTAATAAATCTCCTGACCTATAGACTGTTAAATTCATTTGTAAAACTTCAATAATTATGCCAAAAATTATACAGAGTAGAACGATTATATATTTTTTTTCAGGTTTTTTATAAAAAGTAAATAACCAAGTCATTGCAAGTGTAAAATACGCAAAACTATGATAAACCTTATCTACGTTTTTAATTTCCATACTTGGTATATTAGAAACTTTTATCAAACTTAAACACAAAATACCTATAGTAACTACTATGGCAATAATAAGTAAATTATTGAGTAACAAGGTTTTTATACGCTTCAGCATCTAGTAAGTTTTCTATTTGTGAGCGGTCAGAGATTTCTATTTTAATCATCCAGCCTTTGTTATAAGGGTCTGAATTTACCAATTCTGGTTCATCTTCTAAACCTTCATTAAATTCAATTACCTCGCCTGTTAAAGGCATAAATAAATCAGAAACTGTTTTTACAGCTTCTACAGATCCAAAAACATCACCTTCTTCAACAGTATCATCTAAAGTATCTACATCAACATAAACAATGTCTCCTAACTCGCTTTGTGCAAAATCTGTAATACCAATAGTGGCAATATTGTCTTCAATTTTAATCCACTCGTGATCTTTTGTATATTTTAATTCTGATGGAATGTTCATTTTTAATAGTTATTTATGAATTTGAATTTATTTTTAATTTCCTCCTAAATTGTAAACAATATTTACACCACCATTAATGGCTTGTCTTGGGAATGTGGTGGATATTGCAAATTTAGATGTTTGATGGTTGTAATAAAAAGATGCTGTTAAATTTCTACTTAAAATATAATCTGCGGTAAATTTAATAGAAAATAATCGTTGACCACCACTAATTTGATTATTATCTTCATCTATATATCTAATTTGTGTTAAGTTATCTCTTAAAGAAACATCTGCTCTTAAATTAATGTCCCCTTTTAAAGTGGTTTTTTTACCTGTAAAACGTGTATTCATTTTAACGTTTTTAAATACATATCCCAAACCAAATATATATTCAGTACCTGCTATGTCCGTTAATGTACTATTATTAAAGTTCATAGTTAAGGTTCTATCTCTTTTAACCTCTCCTCTAAAAGAGAATGAGTTTTTCATTTTCATATCTACCTTAATTAAAGGTGAAAATTCATCCACTAAGGTTGCACTTGCTATTAGTCTTTGTGATTCAAAATTACCAGCAGCATTGGTTTCTGTTAGTGCTGTACCATCTTTATATTGTAAATTATTTGTGAAGTTAGAAATGGTGTAAGATGATTTATAACCATGCGAAACGACAAATGAAGAAAAGTTTTTCTTAAACCATTGCATTTTCATAAATCCATTGTAACGTAAAGTCCAATTTGGTATTGGTATATTTCTAAACAAGCCAGTATTTACTTTAGCAGGATTTTTACCAGAATATGCAGCCATAAAAGCTGGTAACAAAACTTGTTGGCTATTGCCACCAAACCCTTTTACAGTTCTATCTTCATTTATATTATTAGGATCATTAGTGTCAATACCATTTTCTGTTGCTAACCTTTGTGAAATATCAACTCTAGCATCTTTCATGGTTTGAAACAAAGCATCACCATCTGTAAAAGCTGTTGAAAACATAGAATGACTTGTACTAAAGTTTCCTGTTTCGAAAGTGTCTATAGTATTGTCTAAAACTCCATTTGGATTCGCAATAGGGTCACTAGCAGTAATAACATCGAGTTGTTGTGAAATATCTCGAGTTTGAA
This sequence comes from Polaribacter sp., assembly GCA_965661915.1. GTDB lineage: Bacteria > Bacteroidota > Bacteroidia > Flavobacteriales > Flavobacteriaceae > Polaribacter. The sequence continues at coordinate 4,409 of CBFIFR010000017.1, forward strand.
TTTTATTACCTCTAACATCAATATTTAAATCTTTAATAGGCTTTAAAGTAAAATTATAGTCTAGTTTATTGTAATGTGTTCTACTATATCTTTTGTTAAAATACTCTTCAGATTCTGCTCTTGGGTTTACCAACCAACCATTTATTAAGGCTTTGTTTCTAATATCTACTTGACTACCAAAAGCAAATGCAGTAGGTGAGCCACCTAAAAAACCTATACCTTCATCATATCCCTGTAAATACTGTCCGTTATTTTCAGTGTAACTAATTTTACCTTGTTTAACCGAGGTTAAAAGACTCCAAGTGGTTTTTAAAATCTGCTTACCAATAGGTAATTTTTTCTTAGGTCGTATTCTAGATAAATTTTTACCTTTTGCATTTTTACGCTGTGTTTTGGTTAACAGTAATCTTTCAAAACCAATGCTTTTGTAAATTCTATCGAAAGAAAAAGTGGTATTTAAATTGTGTGTATTTGCATTTTGTATTACGTTACCAATCTGTTCTGCAATGGTTTCATCTTGTGAGGATACTTGCCAATCAAAATCTGCTGTGTAGGCATAATCTGCTTTTATAAATTTTAAGAAAGGAAATTTATCTAAAGGTAGTTGGTAGGTACCGTTTAATTTTTGGTGATATTGATTTGCTCTACCTGTGTTAAAGAAGTTGTCAAAAATTTGCAATTCTTCTCCACTACCAAAAGCGTCATAAATATAGTTATTGGTGGCATTAAAATTAAGTTGTAATGATTTTGTTAAATCGAAACCAATGGTATAATCCCAATCAAATAAAAATCTACGTTGAATTAATTCTGGCTGCTCAGATAAGCCTTCAATTAAATTTCTTGATTGTTGCTCATTATAACTTCTGTTAATTCTTGAATTTATGGCTAAAGTAGTTGGAATTGGATTAAAATTAAGGTCTTTTATAAATTTCCAGTATTTACTTTTAAATAACGAATCGTTCTTGCTAAAAGGTTCAATAGGTTTAGCATCGAAATTAAAATTATATGCAGCAGAAGCCATTACATTCTCATTGATAAACTTTTGAATGTTATAATCTCTTCGAAATTCTCGATTATGAGAATAAGAAACCGCTAAATTTTCTACATCATAAAATTTAGGCTTTTTGGTTGTATTTGGGTTTCTGTTCTTTTTTACATTGATAAAACTTATGTTAGTTCTTTTAGTATAATCTCTAGAGTTATTGATATTTTCTAAGGCTTGTTCTCTTTGCGGACTTGGATCTTGAGCTTCAAAGAAAGATTTTACCTCACTAAACTCCACATCTTGATATTGACGATCAAATTTTGGATCAATAAATGTTTCACCAACACTATAACTCATTGGTACTTGAATTCCCCATTTTTGAGGTGTAAATATTTTACCTAAGTTAACAGACGTATTAATATCATATTGTTTGGTCTCGTCTAAAGTACGTTGTGCAACTCGATCTTCTACATTACCAAAACCAATGGTTTGCATACTACCCGAAACTGAAAAATTGGCAACATCAGCAAAATTAGCATCAGCATTAACCACTGCAGCCCAACCAGCTTCGTTATCAAAATCAGAAGATCGTAATTCGTTAAACCAAACTTCACCACTTTTGTTGCTTAAACTATTGTTTTTTACACCTAAAACAATGGTTCTTAATTGGGCTAGAGTTGGGTTACCTCTAACTGTTACTTTATAGGGTAATTCTCCTTGATCTGCAGACGTATAAGGTTGGTTAATAGGTTCGCCTAAACCATCTCTTTCTAATTTCACCCTTCCTAAGGTTTCTAAAAAGGCATTCAAGTTATTTTCTTCAGGCCAAATTTGTTCAGCTGTATTGCCAGTTTCTGAGACTTTTAAAGGCAATTCTATTTCGTAATAATTTTCATCTAAATCAGTACCTAAACGAATAACTCCTGACAATTCTTGGTCAGTAACAAGAGCTTCACCTTCTACACTTTGTAAGTGCATAAACATTTGCAAGTTTTTAAAACGTCTTAAATCTACACTAATGTTTTTATAAATAGCTCTGGTTTTTCCTGGTTCAAGATTAGTAACTTTTAAAGTTACAGATTGTTCATTTTGTAATTGAACTGTAGTTGTTCCTTGCAGACGTTCTCGTTCAATACCTGGTGGAGTTTGATAGGTTCCGTTATTTTGCTCAATACTTACTACACCAACTTCAAAACCTTCTAGTTCTGCTTGGTTTAAATCTCTAATTGGGTCAATGTCTGGATCTATGGTTCTTAAGTAACGTCTCCAATCTCCACGAACTAAATCTAACTCACCAAAACGAAGCACAACTGGCATTTTAAAATTGGTCAAGTACATTCTCACAAAACGAATACTGTTAAAGTCAGAAATACCGTTTATAGGCGTTCCATTTCTTATAGGTACTCTAAATTGATACCAAGTAGTTTGTTGTGTATTACCATTTTCAAGGGTTACAGAAGTGGTTTTTTGATCTACAATAAAATTTTTTCCTTTTTGTAAATCATTTTTATTCATCGAAATTTTGTACTCATAAAAACTTTCTACAGTATTCATAGTTTGATCTCTGTTAATGTCTTCTACATCTGGATAGGTTGTAGATGAAGTAGGATAGGTTTCTTGAGATTGATTTAAAGTAGGTGAGTTTCCTTGGGTATTGTTAAAATCTTTATATCTTCTTAAAACTGATGCATTAATGGCATCTAAATTACTTCCTCTAAAGAATTGAAAGTTATCAGAAGCTGGGTCATTTGGATTTAATCGGCTAAAATTAATATTTAAATTTAATGAATCTGATAATTTTTGAAGGTTTTGTAGTTCTTCAGTATCTGTTAAACCGTCAAAACCTAAATCTTGATTGTTTCTAGCCCCATCTTCTTCACTAAATGCATAAATTATTGAAGGATTTCTAGGTACATCTCCCCAAATCGTTCTATTTACATTCACATTATTTAATTTAGCCCCATCTTCAGGTAAACCATTTTCAAACATTTTACGATTGTCTTTAACAATATCTTCAGAAACGTTTCCTAAATTGATGTATAAATCTCCAACTTGATTCGATATGTTATTTGGGTCTACACCAACAGGCAAACCTTCTTCTTCTGTAATTGAATAATTTTGATACGGATCCATTACCCAAAACTGAATGAATTCTACATTGGCTTGGTCAAAATTATTGGTGTTTAAGGGTCTCATAATACCACCCCAATTTTCTTCAGGATTTGTAAATGAACCATCATCATTAACATCACTGTCAGCTGTATTAAAATTATATGAACCTCTTTCTTCTGGAAAATAAGCTAAATCTAATGTTCTTAATAAGGTGTTTTGAGTGATATCAAATTGCTGATTTGGGAACAGTTCACTAAAGTTAATTTGTCTGGTTTCTGCTCTCGAAAGTTCGTCTGCATTTATACTTGCAGGTGTTTCTCCAAGTCCATAAAAAATTTGATCAATACTATACCAAGCTAATTTTGCTCTTTTATCATTATAAGCTAAGCCACTTGCGTTACCATTAAAACGATCTGTAATATCATTGTATTTTGGTGTACTTGCTTCATACCAATCTAGAGCAGACAATAAACTAATGGGTATTTGAGAGGCCTCAAAATCATCAATATAAGAAGTTGCTGCACCAGCAACATCAATTCCACTAGGGGTGCCTGGTAATAAATACGCCATATCTGCTCTTACAGATAAATTAGAAGGTGCATCTGTATCTACAAAAGGCAATTTATTGGCTAATTTTGTAAAATAAGGCACTTCTGTAGCATAATCGATATTTACACCTAGCATTGTATTATTGATAGGGTCTGAACCAAAATTAACTTTTGGGGTTAAGGGTCTTTCCATCACATTTAAAACGGTACCACCAACTACAAAATCATCAGAAAATTTATGCTCAATATCAACTCCCATAAAGGTTTTTCTTTGTTGATTAAAAACTGCATTATTTTCTGTGGATACATTTATAGGTGTGCCAGAAGCGCGTAAACCAGGGTCAATAATTTGTACTCTATCTCGCTGATAATCTACAACATAATCAACTCCCTCAACCAATTGTCTGCCTCCTGCAGTAACTCTTACAGATCCTCTAGGTACATTAAATGCGCCAATAGGAATTCCGCCTGCACTTTCAGATCTAAAGTATCCTTTTAAAAAATACTTGTCTTTATTTTGAAAGTTATTTTTTATGTTGATTTTGGTATTTAAATACAATTCTTTGAAGATAAATTTACTATCTACATTTGGATTTAAACCAACGTCATTTGGGTTGTTATCATCTAACACTAAATCATTCCCAAAAGGTTCTGGCTCTGGAAAAATTACATAGCCGTTTTGAGAATTTACAGTAATGCCTTCTACGTAGTCAAAAAAACCATCAGAATTTCTAAATTGACTTTGATCTAATTGGTCTAGTTTAAAAACCTGAATTAAAGGTAAATTAGGAATATCTGGAGTGTCTGCATTTTGTAAAACATTTGAGGCAATACCAGTATCATCATCTCTGTACTGAATTTCGAAACGAAAACCATCTTGTGTTAAAGGAAAAGCACCTAATGCATAAATGTTTTTCATCATTAAACGCCATGTTGGAAAAGATTCATTTTCTCCAGTATTTGGATTTTCTCTTACAGTTTGTAAAATTTCTGAACGTAATAATTTTACGGCTAAATTTTGGGGCGCTTGAATACCATCATTAGAAAATTCACCCACTTTAAATGATTTTTGGGTGCTTCCATTAACAGTACCTGCCACTGTGTATTCGTAAGCAACTGCTAAAACTTCGCCATCATTTAATCTTCTATTTAAAGAAATATACCCTAATTGCGAGTTTAAACGATATTCATTTGGGCTTAATTTTCTTGCATTTTCTAAAATAGAGTAGTCTGTACCTGATGCCATTGAGAGGCCGTTTAAAGTAGATTCTACAGTAGAAACATCTCGAATACCTGTTAAAATAGTTTCGTCTGAAAGGTTATTTGCATCATTATGAGGTAAAAATAGTTGTTGTCCACTAGCATTTATACTAATTGGTGTTTTTGGAGTTACTGCACCAGTATCATCCACTAAATTTCTATAAAAGTTATTACTATCATTTGGGTTATTCGTTTCACCAATATCTGCAAAAGCAACAATACTTCTAAAATCTTCGGTTGTTGCATTTCTGTTGGTTATCCAAACTTCAATTCTTGTAATGTTAACCTGACTGCTAATTAAAGGGTATTGCTTTAAAGAATTGGCATAATTATCAATAAAAAACTGCGATAAGAAAAAGTGTCTATCATTATCGTAATCAGTAGTTCTTAGTTCAAATTCTTCAATAGATGCACCAGCTTCTGCAACAACAGTGTTACTTTCAGAGTTTTGTTGCGAAAAAACAGCAGTTACGTTGGTATTACCAAATTGTAATTTTGCTTTTACACCAAATAAACTTTGTGCACCGTTAATTAAAGAGTTTTTAATAGGCATTGCAACATTACCAGCTTCAATACCTTGTAGAATATCATCTTCAGTTGGGGTGTAATCAATTTTTACTAAATTTTGGAAATCAAATGTAGATTGTGTGTCATAATTTGCGCTAAACTCTAAACGTTCCCCAACTTTTGCACGTAAGCTTGCATTAATTTGTTGGTCGAAATCGAAAACTAAACTACTTCTATTATCTTCTGAAATTTGAGGATTTTCGGTATTTTGATAAATAAAACCTAGTTTTAGGTTTAAATTACCTGTTGGAGTTACTTTTATGGTGTTACCACCAAAAATCGATTCAAAAAATTTAGAGTTTACATAATATTCTGGTAGTAAATCTCTTTGAGCAGCAGCAGCACCTTTCTTTTTACTATTTGTTGCGCTTACTTTATCTTTAAAATACTGCAACATATCTCGTTTTAAACGATATTTTGCGTATTCTTTGGGTGTTAAAAAAATAGGGGTTTTGGTATAGTAATCGCCTATTTTTTCTATGATTACATATTTGTTTAAGGCTTTGTCAAAAATAACTTCTTTTTTAGCCAAATCATCTAAGAACAACCCTCCTTTTTGGGTATTTTTAAAATCGTATTTTAAATCTAAAGTATCTTTTTTAACTTTAGTAGAATCTTTACTTTTTGTGGTCTGTGCCAATAAAGAAGCATTTACTGAAATTGTAATAAGAAATACTAAGACTATTTTTTTTGATAATCTAAACAATTGATTATAAATTTTTTAAAGCTAGTTTTATGATTTTTTCAACAGTTGCGTCTGGATTTTCTTTTAAAACCGCGTTAACAATTTTATCAGATTGTTTGCGCTGAAAACCTAAGACTTCTAAAGCAGATAACGCTTCATCTTTATTCGTATTGCTTGTAGTTACAGAAACTTCATCAATATCAAATGTTTTTAGGATTTTATCTTTTAAATCTACAATAACTCTTTGCGCTGTTTTTACGCCAATTCCTTTTACAGACTGTATTACTCTTACATTTTCTGAGGCTATTGCATTTTGAATTTCTTCTGAGGTCATTGAAGAGCACATTGTTCTTGCAATACTTGGCCCCACACCAGAAACAGAAATTAATAGTTTAAAAACCTCTCTTTCAGTTTTATTAATGAATCCAAAAAGGGTATGTGCATCTTCTCTGATAGATAAATGTGTATATAAAACTACATTTTCATCTGCAGGCAATGCAGCAAAGGTGTTTAAAGAAATGTGCAGTAAATATCCAACACCATTGCAATCTACTACTACTTCTGTGGGGGTTTTTTCAACAAGTCTTCCTCTAATTTGTGTTATCATAAAATATTATTACGCCCCAAAAGTACTATTTTTTATTCTTTTCTCTTTGTTGTGCATCAACTGCTGCTAATGCTGCCATATTAACCATTTCATCTACACTTGCACCTAATTGTAAAACGTGTACAGCTTTACTTAAGCCTAAAATAACAGGTCCAATAGACTCAGCCTTATTTACTTGTTTTAATAATTTATAGGTAATATTTGCTGATTCTAAATTTGGGAAAATTAATACATTTACTTTTTTGCCATTTAGTTTGGAAAAAGGAAACTTTTTTGCGAGCATTTCAGGATTTAAAGCAAAATCGGCCTGAATTTCTCCATCTACAACAGCATCTGGAAAATGACGATGAATGTATGATACAGCTTCTCTAATTTTTTTAGAGGTTTCTGTGTTTGATGAGCCAAAATTAGAAAATGATAGCATCGCTACATTAGGTTTCATACCAAACATTTTAGCTAGTTTCGAGGTCATTTGTGATATTTTAACCAAGTCTTTTGCTATAGGGTTGATGTTAATTGTAGTATCTGCTAAAAAAATAGGGCCTTGTTGGGTTAGCATTAAATTACATGCAGCAATTTTAGAAATGCCTTTGTCTTTGTCAATTAACTCTAAAATAGGTTTTACCACTGTTGGGTAAGGTCTTGAATACCCTGTGATTAATGCATTAGCTTCATTTTCATTAACCATCATTGCACCAAAGTAATTACGCTCTCGCATTAATTTTTTAGCCTCAGTAAGCGTTTTGCCTTTTCGCTGTCTTTTTATCCAATAGGCTTCACCAAAACGATGTCTTCTTTCTCTTTCTTCATCCGTTTTTGGGTCTAAAATGGGTACATCATCTGTAAAACCAATTTCTTCTTTTAACGCTAAAATTAATTCTTTTCTACCTAGTAAAATTGGATGCCCTAATTTTTCTTCATGAACTCGTTGTGCTGCTTTTAAAACATCTAAATGATCTGCTTCTGCAAACACAATTTTCTTTCTATTGCTTTTGGCTCTGTTATGTATTAATCTAATTTCTTTACTTCCAGATCCAGAACGCTCCATGAGTTCATCTCTGTATTTATCCCAATCTGCAATCGGTTCTAAAGCTACTCCAGAATCCATTGCTGCTTTTGCAATAGCAGGAGGAATTTCATAGATCAACCTTGGATCAAAAGGTTTTGGAATAATATATTCAACACCAAAAGTTAAGCTCACTTCATCATACACAATATTTACTTGTTCAGGAACAGATTTTTTTGCCAAATCTGCTAAAGCATGTACAGCAGCCAATTTCATTTCTTCATTAATTTTAGTAGCTCTAACATCTAGTGCACCTCTAAAAATAAATGGGAATCCAAGTACATTATTTACTTGGTTTGGATGGTCTGATCTACCAGTTGCCATTATAATATCTTTTCTTGTTGCAACAGCCAAATCATAATCGATTTCTGGAACAGGATTTGCCATAGCAAAGACAATTGGGTTCTTTGCCATAGATAATAACATTTTTGGTGAAACTACATTACCCATTGAGAGCCCAATAAACACATCTGCGTTTTGCATTGCTTCATCTAAAGTAGTTAGGTCTTTTAAAGTAGCAAATTCTGCTTTTTGTGTGGTGAGGTTGTCTCTATCTTTTCTGATAACCCCTTTGCTATCGCACATAACAATATTCTCTCTTTTTATGCCTAATTTTAAGTATAATCGAGCACAAGAAATGGCAGCAGCACCTGCACCATTCACAACCATAGTAATTTTAGAAATATTTTTTTTTGTAATTTCTACAGCATTTTTTAAAGCAGCTGCAGAAATTATTGCAGTTCCATGTTGGTCATCGTGCATTACAGGAATATCTAATTCCTCCTTTAATCGTCTTTCTATTTCAAAAGCTTCTGGAGCTTTAATATCCTCTAGATTAATACCACCAAAAGTTGGGGCAATTGCTTTAACGGTTTCTATAAATTTATCTACATCTGTAGTGTCTACCTCAATATCAAAAACATCAATATCAGCAAAAATTTTAAACAATAAACCTTTGCCTTCCATAACAGGTTTAGAGGCTTCTGGGCCAATATCACCCAAACCTAAAACAGCAGTTCCGTTAGAAATTACTGCGACTAAATTACCTTTAGAAGTGTATTTGTAAACATTGTTTTTATCTTTTGCTATTTCTAAGCAAGGTTCTGCAACACCTGGAGAATATGCTAATGCTAAATCATGCTGGGTTGCATATTTTTTTGTAGGTACAACTGCTATTTTGCCAGGTTTTGGTTTTGCGTGATATACTAAAGCCTCGTGTCTTTTTCTAGAATCGCTCATGCTTTTTATAGATTTTGTGTAGTGGTCACAAATATAGGCTTTTCATAGAAAGAGCAAAGAGCAAAGAGCAAAGTTATTTTTTGGATTTTAAGATATAAGTATTATCTTTAATCTTAAAGATAAATATACCTTTAGCATTATAATTGTTATCTTTTTTGTTAATAAAAAATTGTATGCTGTTTAAAAAAAACTGAAGATTTTTAGTAACAAATTGCTATATGTTTGCGTCTATCAATTAAAGCCAACCTAATGAAAAGAAATCTTTACCTGCTTTTATTGTTTGTAACATCAATAAATATTGCTCAAGTAAAAGGAAAAATAACAGATGCTAAAAACAAACCACTCTCTTTTGTGAGTATTTATTTAGATAAAACTGTTACAGGAACAACATCAAACGATAATGGGGATTATATTTTAGAAATCAACCAAAAAGGAAAACAAACTATTGTTTTTCAGTTTTTAGGGTATAAAACACTTAAAAAAGAAGTAAATATAACTACTTTTCCTTTTCAATTAAATGTTCAGTTAGAAGAAGAAAATATAAAGTTAGATGAAATTTCGATATCTACGAAAGACAATCCTGCAAACAGAATTATAAGAAGTGTAATTGCCACTAAGGATAAAAATACAGACAAGTTTGCCAAATACACTGCAAAATTTTACAGCAGAGGATTGTACAGAATTAAAGATGCACCAGAAAAATTTTTAGGACAAAGTATGGGCGATTTTGGTGGAGGACTAGATTCTACAAGAAGCGGAATTATTTACTTGTCTGAAACGGTTTCTGAAATAATATTTCAAAAAAAACCAAAAAAATTCAAAGAAAAAATTATTGCCTCAAAAGTTAGTGGTAGAGATAATGGCATCAGTTTTAATAGAGCTGAAGATGCAAATATCAACTTTTATAGCAACAGTGTGGAGTTTGGCAATTATTTAGTTTCTCCGATTTCAACAAATGCATTTAGTTATTATACTTATAAATTAACGGGTACTTTTTATGAGAAAAACGGAAAACTCATCAATAAAATTAACGTAATTCCGAAGCGTAAGAATGATGCCGTTTTTAGTGGTTTTTTATACATAGTAGAAGATGATTGGGCATTGTATGGTGCAGATGTTACTGTTTCTGGTGCACAAGTAAATATTCCAGTAGTCGATGTATTAAAGTTAAAACAGAATTATAATTATTCCGAAGAAAATGATGCCTGGGTGTTGATTAGTCAGAGTATCGATTTTAAAGTAAATGCTTTTGGTTTTAAGTTCGATGGGCGGTTTTCATCAGCATATTCTAATTACAATTTTTCGCCAAATTTTAAAGAAGGTACGTTTACTAATGAAGTTTTAACGTTTGCAAAAGAAGCCACTAAAAAAGATTCTGTTTTTTGGAATAATTTGCGACCAGTGCCTTTAACCAAAGAAGAAGTAACAGATTATAAAATTAAAGACAGTATTAAGGTAGTTCGTGAGTCTAAACCATATTTAGATTCTATAAATAAGGTTCAAAATAAAGTAAATTTTTTATCACCCATTACAGGATATACGTATCGTAACTCTTATGAAAAATGGGGTCTTACTTTTGATGGTTTAATCGAAAATTTTAGTTTTAATACTGTTCAAGGTTTTCATACCTCATTAGGTTTAGGCTATTTTAAGCGACAAAACGATAAAGGAAAATGGTGGGCTGCAGGTTTTGATGTAGATTATGGTTTTTCTGAGAAAAAAGCAAGACCAACATTCTATATCAGTAGAAAATGGAATAATATTTCCAGACCAAGAATGTACATTACAGGAGGTGTAACCACTGCACAATTCAACAGAAGAAATCCTATTAAGAAATTAGATAATTTAATTCGCTCTTTAGGAAGGCGATTAAATTATTTAAAGATTTACGAAAAAGAATTTGCTAGAATTGGGTATTCTGAAGAGATTACAAATGGAGTTTTCTTTTCATCATCTTTAGAATATGCCAATAGAAAACCACTGTTTAATACCACAAATTACTCTTTTGCAAGGCAGAGTAAAAACGATCCTTATACTTCAAATAATCCTTTAGAACCAAATAACTTTACAAGTTCAGTTTTTGAGACACATACAATAGCTACTTTAAATATTGGGGCAAGGTTTGTTTTTGGTCAAAAATACTTGTCTTATCCAGATCAAAAATTCAATGTCGGGAATGAAAAGTATCCATCTTTAAGTGTAAATTACAGAAAAACGTTTGGTGCTGATAATACCGAATTTAATGCAGATGTTTTTATAGCAAGTGTAACTCAGGATATAAATGCAGGTAATTATGGAAAGCTTCATTACTTTTTAAGAGGAGGAGCTTTTTTAGAGAAAAAAGATATTCCGATTATGGATAAATTGCAAGTGAAAGGAAATCAAATGTTTATTGTTACTGATATGAACAGAAAAAGTAGTTTCGGTTTGTTAGAATATTACAAATTTTTAACCAATGATAAATATGCAGAAGGCCATTTTGAACATAATTTTAAAGGGGCTTTGTTGGCAAAAGTACCTTTAATTAACAAGTTAAATTACCATTTTTTTACAGGCGCTAAAACAATGTTTATGTCAGATACAAAACCTTATTCTGAATTTCATGTTGGTTTAGAAAATGTAGGGTTTGGTAAATGGCGTTTCTTACGCATAGATTATATACAATCCTATCATGCAGGAATTCAAAATAATGGCTGGTTAATGGGGTTGAATTTAACTTTCTAAGGTTTCTTTAATCTAAAAATTGGAATTATCTTTACACAACTATGCAAATTAACACTCTTTTTTTCGGAATTACTACAGATTTGGTAGGTGATTCTAGTTTAGAAATTGATATTGATGAAAACACTTCTATAAAAATGTTTAAATCAATTTTACAGGATAAATTTACAAGCTTAACTAAAATCCATTCTTACGCCATTGCTGTTAACGAAGCTTATACAGATGATGCATATGTACTAAAAGATGGTGATGTTGTTGCTGTAATTCCGCCTGTTAGTGGTGGTTAACAGCAGTTTAAACTAATTGTAGAAAGTAGTACGTTACAAAAAATTACCTAACGTAAATATTTTTTATCAACATAAAACGTACCAAAAGGTATGATAGCGCAAAGCAAAACAATGCCTAAAGATTTGGTGTCCCAATTCATTTCTTTTTTAATTACAATGGCTAAAACAATGTACAGCATAAAAAGGATTCCATGAGGCATTCCTAACATTTTTACATAGGATGCATCTCCTTGCAAATATTTAATAGGAGTTGCAATAAATAATAAAAGTAGGTATGAGATTCCTTCTAAAAAACTGATAATTCTAAAGATATTTTTCATCTTATGGTTCAATAAAAAAATTATGATACAAAGATACATGATGAATTATTACTTTTGCCTTAAGTACTGAATTAGTTTCCGAATTTCATAAAATAATGAGAACTTCAATAAAAATAACTTCAGAAAAATTAAACCTACAAGAATGTTACAATTTTGTAGAAGACGATGCTTGTGGAGGAATTGCTGCGTTTATAGGAACCGTAAGAAATGATACAAAAGGTAAAGAAGTTACCCAGCTCGATTTTTCTACATACAAACCCATGGCAATTAAAGAAATGCAAAAAATTGCAGATGTAGCATTAGAAAAATACGATATCAAAAAAATTGCCATTCATCATGCAGAAGGAATGTTGCAAATAAAAGAAATTCCTGTAATCATAACAGCATCAGCTAAGCATAGAAAAGCGGCGTTTTTAGCTTGTGAATTTGCCATTGATACCCTAAAAGAAACTGTGCCAATTTGGAAAAAAGAACATTTTTCTGATGGTGAAGTTTGGGTTAATGCACATCCTTAATAGTGTTTTTGTTATTAATTTTTATCCAATTACATGATTAGGATTGTATCCTAAATAAGGTATTTTTTTAGTAAAATGTATTCCTTAATTTAAACAATCTTTTGCAATTTTCAATATTTTCTTTTCGTTGATGAACATCAAAAAAATCAAACTTTATAATCTTTTCATTTTTAGATTGATGAACCCACTTTTTCACATTCTTTACATTAATATCATCAATTGTGAGCACAATATTTTCCTCATCAGATTTGTTTATGATGTATTTTATTACATAAGAACTTGATTTTCTAGCACCAATTAGTAGTATGTTTTTCATAGAGAATACTGTATTTTTGTTACTGTAAAGATATTGACGAGTTTGAAATTAAATAAAATATAATGTAAATGTTTAAAAATTTAATTATTGCCAGTTTTTTAGGGTTTTTAGCAGTTATTTTAGGAGCTTTTGGTGCACATGCTCTGAAGGAAACTTTAAGTCCAGATCAATTACAGAGTTTCGAAACTGCTGTTCGATATCAAATGTATCACAGCATAATTTTATTGTTTGTAAATATTTATGAAGGCTTTTCAATACAGCAAAAAAATACAATCAGCTATCTTTTTTTTGCAGGTATTTTGCTTTTTTCAGGATCTATTTATACGATTCAATTAACAACAATCTCAGCAAAATCTATTTGGTTTGTTACGCCTTTAGGAGGCCTTTTTCTTATCATAGGGTGGCTTTCAATGATTGTAATATTCCTAACGAAATTAAAAAATAGATAAAAATTTCATATTTTTTTCGGTAAAAATGATGATATTTTAAATTATTTTTTAATTTTGTAGAACACTTTAAATAAAAACTATGATATGGTAGATACAAATACGAAATCGATTGCGTTAAAGAGTCTAGGAATCAAGAATGCAACAGTTCGTTATCAGTTACCTTCAAACGAATTACATCAAGAAACACTTCAAAAAGAGCAAGGGGTAGAATCTTCTTTAGGGGCAATTGCCGTAAATACTGGCGAGTTTACTGGTCGTTCGCCTATGGATCGTTTTATCGTAAAGGATGAAATTACAAAAGGTAAAGTTTGGTGGAGTAAAATTAACTTACCTTTTGAAGAAGATAAGTTCGATAAATTGTATGATAAAGTTGTAGATTACTTATCGGAAAAAGAAATTTTTGTTAGAGATAGTTATGCCTGTGCAGACAAAAATTACAAATTAAATATTAGAGTTATTAATGAATACCCTTGGAGCAATATGTTTACTTACAATATGTTTTTGCGCCCTACAAAAGATGAACTTAAAGACTTTTCACCTGAATGGACCGTAATTAATGCTCCAGGTTTTATGGCTGATGCAATAACTGATGGAACTCGCCAACACAATTTTGCTATCCTAAATTTTAGTAAAAAAATAGCCCTTATTGGTGGAACTGGTTATACAGGAGAAATTAAAAAAGGAATTTTTTCTGCTTTAAATTTTATTTTACCAGTGTATAAAAACACTTTACCAATGCATTGTTCTGCAAACGTTGGTAAAGACGGAGATACTGCCATTTTCTTTGGTTTATCAGGAACAGGAAAAACAACACTTTCTACAGATCCCAATAGAAGTTTAATTGGTGATGATGAACATGGCTGGACTGCAGAAAATACCGTTTTTAATTTTGAAGGCGGTTGTTATGCAAAAGTGATTAATTTATCAAAAGAGCAAGAACCCGAAATTTTTGCAGCCATTAAAAAAGGAGCTATTTTAGAAAATGTCGTAATGGATGATAAAGGTGTAGTTGATTTTACAAATACTTCTATCACTCAAAATACAAGAGTTAGTTATCCTATTTATCATATAGATAATATTCAAGAACCCTCAATTGGTAAAAATCCTAAAAATATTTTCTTTTTAACTGCAGATGCATTTGGAGTTTTGCCTCCAATCTCTAAATTAACACCAGCTCAAGCAGCGTATCATTTTATATCTGGTTATACAGCAAAAGTTGCTGGTACAGAAGCTGGTGTTACAGAACCTGTACCAAGTTTTTCTGCTTGTTTTGGTGCGCCTTTTATGCCTTTACATCCTACTAAATATGCAGAAATGCTAAGTAAAAAAATGAAAGATGCTGGCGTTAATGTTTGGTTGATCAATACAGGTTGGTCTGGAGGTAAATATGGAGTAGGTAGAAGAATGCCATTGAAATACACAAGAGCAATGATTACTTCAGTTTTAAATGGAGAATTGGGCGATTATACCTACGAAAATTATCACATTCATTCAGTTTTTGGAGTTGCACAACCAAGATTTTGTCCTGGAGTTCCAACAGAATTATTAAGTCCAAGGGCAACTTGGAATGATGATGAAGCGTATTATAAGGAAGCTTTTAAATTATCGAATGCATTTAGACATAATTTTAAGCAATTTGAAGAATTTGCCAATGAAGAAATACGCAGAGGAGGCCCTCAACGTTATGCACATTAGTAATTTTTTAGTTATTATTTGTTTGGACAGAAACACCTCAAAATTGAGGTGTTTTTTATTTTAAACAAGTATATTTATTGATATTTACAAAATTATGCTTAGAAAATACTTCAAAAATATTGGTCCAGGAACTTTAGTTGCAGCAGCATTTATTGGTCCAGGAACAGTTACATTGTGTACATTGGCTGGTGTAAATTTCGGATTCAATTTATTGTGGGCAATGGTATTGTCTATAATTGCAACTATTGTTTTGCAGGAAATGGCTGCAAGATTGGGTATTATTTCTCAAAAAGGATTGTCGGAAGTTATTAGAGAAGAAATTAAAATTCCGTTTTTAAAACAGTTGATAACAATCTTAATTTTAGCTGCAATTGTGGTTGGAAATGCTTCTTATGAAGCAGGAAATATTAGTGGAGGAATTTTAGGTTTAGAAACTGTTTTTGGTGAATTTAAATACAATTTTACGAATTTCTCCATAAATATAATGAGTATTCTAATTGGTGTACTTGCATTTATACTCTTATATATTGGAAACTATAAATTCTTAGAAAAAATACTGGTTACCCTGGTTTTATTAATGAGTTTCTCATTTGTACTCACTGCAATTATTACAAAACCAATTCTACTAGATGTTGTTAAAGGAATGTTTGTTCCTAAATTTCCTGAGCAGAGTTTGTGGACTATTATTGGTTTAATGGGTACAACAATTGTTCCTTATAATTTGTTTCTACACGCATCTTTGGTTAAGGAAAGATGGAATAAAAAAGAAGATTTAAAATTCGCCAAAAAAGATACGATGATTTCTATTATTTTAGGGGGCTTGATTTCAATTGCCATTATTATTTCTGCAGCTTCAATACCCTCTAAAGAAATTTTAAATGCTGTAGATTTAGCAAAAGGATTAGCACCTTTATATGGAGAGTTTGCAAAATACTTTTTAGCTTTAGGTCTGTTTGCAGCAGGTGTTACATCAGCCATTACTGCACCATTAGCTGCTGCTTATGTAGCAAAAGGATGTTTGGGTTTTAAAGGTAATTTACAATCTAAAAGGTTTAGAGCAGTTTGGATTTTTATATTAATTTTAGGAGTTGTTTTTTCGTCTTTAGATATTAAGCCTATAGAAATCATAAAGTTTGCCCAAGTTGCAAACGGCATGTTATTGCCGATAATTACAGCTATTTTACTCTGGATTATGAATAAAAAGAATATTTTAGAAGATTTTATAAATACTAAAACTCAAAATGTTTTAGGTTTTGTAATTTTAGGGTTTTCTATCTTTTTAGGAGCAAAAGGAATTTTAAAAGTGTTTAATTTTTTGTAAAATGATTATAGATATCAATTGTGATGTTGGTGAAGGTGTAACCAATGAACACTTAATTATGCCATATATTTCTTCTTGTAATATTGCTTGTGGAGGTCATTTTGGTGATATTTCTAGTATTGATAAAACTATTGAATTAGCGATTGATAATGGCGTAAAAATTGGTGCTCATCCTTCTTTTCCAGACAAAGAAAATTTTGGAAGAAAATTGATTGAAATATCTCATCAGGATCTAAAAAAAAGCATTCAAAATCAACTTGATTTATTTTTAGAAAGGCTTGCTGTTTTTTGTAAAAAGATGTATCATATAAAACCACATGGCGCTTTGTATAATGCAATTGCTAAAAATGAAGAATTGTCGACTGTATTTATCAACATCACAAAAAAATATTTACATGATGCTTTTTTATATGTGCCTTATAAGTCTAAAATAGAGGAGGTTGCTATACAAAATAACATCAAAATTAAATATGAAGCATTTGCAGATCGTAATTATACCAACGAGTTGACTTTAGTTTCAAGAAAACACAAAAACGCTCTTTTGGTTGATAAAAATGAAGTGTTACATCATGTTTTATTTATGGCTAAACATCAAAAAGTAAAAACAATTTTGGGTGATGAAAAAGATATAAAGGCAGATACGTTTTGTGTACATAGTGATACTCAAAATGCACTTGATTTGGTAACGTATTTGCATCAAAATTTAATAAAATCTGGTTTTACAATTGGGTAAACAACTAACATATAAACGTTTTGGTGAAAAAGCCATACTTGTTGAATGGGAATCAAAAATTGACGATACCATTTTAAATGATATTTTAATTTTTAAAGAAAAAATTTTATCAGAAAAAAGAATCGACTTTGTTGATGTAGTTCAAGGGTATAGTTCGTTAACCATCATTTTTAAACATTTTATTGTAGATTTTGAAAAAGAAATGCAGCTTTTAAAATCCATCTATTCATCAACCTCAACAAAAACGGAGCAGAATTTTCAGCAATGGCAAATACCTGTTTGTTATGATGTAGAATTTGGTATCGACCTTAAAGAAATAGCTGCACAAAAAAGCATTTCTATCGATAAAATTATCAAACTACATTCCGAAGTTATTTATAAAATCTATTTTATAGGGTTTTTGCCAGGGTTCTTGTATTTAGGTGGTTTAAACGAACAGCTTTTTGTAAACCGAAAACCAAACCCAAGGTTACAAATAACTAAAGGTTCTGTAGGAATAGGAGGGAAGCAAACAGGCGTTTATCCAAACGATTCTGCTGGTGGATGGAATATTATAGGCAAAACACCTATCAAATTTTTTGATGTTGAAAAAGAGCATCCATGTTTTGCAAAACCAGGTGATACTATAAAGTTTTACCCTATTTCATTAAAGGAATTCTATCAGATAAAAACAGCAATTAAAGCGCAAAAATATCAACTTATTCAAAATTCACAAGATGCTTAAAGTTTTAAAAACTGGTTTTTATACTTCTATACAAGATAAAGGTAGAGTTGGTTTTGCATCTAAAGGTGTGCCTATTTCTGGAGTTATGGATGGCTATTCAGCAGATTTGGCCAATGGTATTTTAAACAATTCTTTTGATGATGCTGTTTTAGAAATTACACTTGGTGGTTGTAAATTACAGTTTTTAGAGCCAACATTAATAAGTATTACTGGTGGAGATTTTTCACCCAAAATTAACAATAATCCTATTCCGCTTAATAAAAGAATTTTTGTAAATAAAGGAACTATTTTATCGTTTGGAAAAGTAAATTACGGAGTGCGTTGTTATTTAGCTGTTAAAGGTGGATTTTTATCAGAAATAAAACTCAATAGCAGAAGCTTTTACCCCAATATTACTAAAGTTTTTAGGGTGCAGAAAAATGATATTATACCTTATAGTGTTTTTAAAAAAGAGCTGTCTCAACCAAAATCAATCGTAAAAACCAATAGTTCTCATTTCGATTCTCAAAAGTTAGATTGTACCATAGGCCCAGAATTTGGTGTGCTAAATCAACATCAACAAAAAATAATTGCTTCACAAAAATTTTCGATTTCAAAAGAGAATAGTAGAATGGGCTACAAACTCAATGAGATTGTATTTAATAAGTTACCTCAAATTTTAACTTCTGCAGTTTTGCCAGGCACTGTGCAATTAACGCCATCTGGAAAGTTAATTGTATTGATGAGAGATTGTCAAGTTACAGGCGGTTATCCAAGAATTTTGCAACTTACAGAAGCTTCCATTAATAAGTTGGCGCAAAAAACTACTGATAATTTTTTCCAGTTTTCGATTATTGGCATTTGAGTTAACATTCATTTTAATTGAGTTAAGTTCAGCTGTATTTCTCCTTTACTTTTGTAATGTAATTGATATGTATATGTAAAAACATAGAATTGCAAAACATAAGTTTAACCATTAAAACCATTACAGATGAGTAACAACAACACCAATACAATAGTAGGATTATTAGCAGGAACTGCAATCGGAGCAACTTTAGGAGTATTGTTTGCGCCAGATAAAGGTATTAAAACCCGAAAAAAGATTGCTGATGAAGCTATAAATGCAAAAGACAAAATAGTGGAAACAGCTTCGGAAGTAAAAGATAAAGTAGCATCTACCTACACAGATAAAAAAGAAAGCTTAGACTCACAATTAGAATCTGTAGTTTCTGATGTAAGTCATAAAACTGAGGATGTAATTACGACCTTAGAAAAGAAATTGAAAGATTTGAAAGAAAAGAATAAAAAACTACAAAAGACTGCCTAAAATATGGATATTTTAAAATCTTTAAAAGATACCTCTGAAGATGGATTTGATATCGGTAAGAAGTATGTAGATGTTTCTTATAAGTATAGTAAGCTTAAGGTATTTCAGATTTTAACCTATTCTATAAGTAGCATAACCAAACTTTTTTTAATAGGTAGTTTGCTTAGTGTAGGTGTAATTTTTATGTCTATTGCAGGGGCAATTGCCTTAGGAGACTATTTAAACAATACACCTTTGGGATATTTATTAGTAGGAATTATATTAATAATCTTCGGCTTTATCATTTATCTTTTAAGAAAAGTTATTGATAAAAATATTATCTCTAAAATGTCACCCCAATTCTTTGAAACCAAACTTTAACTATTATGAAAAACTATACCTCTTTTGCAGAAATAGAAAATGATTTAAAAAAACTATCACTTGAAAAAAAGATTGCAGAAGAAGAATTAAAAATTGTGAAATACAATTTTGAAGATTGCTTAAAACCTGTAAACTGGATGAAAACAGTTTTTACAGCCATAAGCAAATATGGTATTTTGTTAATGGTAAAAAGAATTTTTAAATAATCAAGCATAAAACTATATAGTTCATAATGGTTGGTTGATTTGAGCCTTGGTATTTTTTTAAATATCAAGGCTTTTTGATGCGACTACTTTTAGTTTTTTTTTAAATTGATTTGGAGTGATTTTATATTTTTCTTTAAAAATTTTAGAGAAATAACTTCTACTACTAAAACCAATACTATACACAATTTGAGAAATATTTAAATCGGTATTTTTTAACATATCTCTAGCAGATTCTAAACGAACATGTCTTATGTACTCTGTAACCGTTCTTTTATATAAAAACTTAAAACCTTCTTGTAATTTTGCTTGTGTTAGTCCAGATTGAAAAGAAAGTTGTGTTAAAGAATATGCCTTTGCAGGATTTTTTAGAATTGCATATCCTATTTTTCGTACAATTTTTAGTTCAGAGTTACTAATTGCTTCAGGTATGTTATCGCCATCTAATAAACGGTTATGTTGTTGAATGTGTACAGATAAAATTTCATAAACTAAAGACTCTATCTTTAAAATACGTAACATTCCTTTTCCTTTAATTTTGTGCAAACGTTTTATTAAGTCTGCCATTTTTAGATTTAAAGTACCGTAATTTACAAAACGATTGTCGTGATCGGTATCTATAAAAACTTCGTATAATTTTTTATTTAAAGTAGCAACATTGGTGGTCTTTTTCTTTAAAAAGTGTTTCCTAACAATTTGAATAACATTAATTTCTAGTTGTATATCTTTTGGAAAAATAATATCATTAAAAGCACCATCCTTATTCGTGAAAATTAAAGATTGGTACTGACTCACTTCTTTACTAATATTGTCTTTACCAAATTTATGTTTTAATTTACCAAGTGATGGATAAATAAAACGAATTGGATTAAAATCATCATAAGATTTTGAATGTAAAATGATTTCTTTATGGAATTTTATTTTAAAGTCCATTAAATGTACTCCCCAATCAAAAGGTATGTATCTTATGCTACCAATAGCATCTTGATTGTTTATTTTTAAGATAGCTTCTCCCCATCGTTCAGTTATTTCTCCACCAATTGCATCTTGAAATTGTTCTAAAAAATCTTTGGGGCTATCAGCGCTAATTTCAATATGTTTCATTATAATAGCTATTTTATATAATTGCTAATGAATAGCATCAATTAATTTCAGTAAAAATAGTCTAAAATTTTTTCTAAATTCTTAAATAAAAACATAATTTATTTGATGTGAGTTAAAATCAAAATGGCATACACTAACTACAGCTTTGGTGTTAAAGTATCTTTAAAGTGTAAGAAAAGTAATAAAACACTTTTTGGATGTGAAGCATTTAGCATCTATAAATAAAATAATTGCTCACTTTAAAAGAATTATTATGTTACGTTGGTCAATCACATTTGTAGTAATCGCTTTAATTGCAGGAGTTTTAGGTTTTGGAGGAATTGCAGGAGCTGCAGCAGGAATCGCAAAAATTTTATTCTTTGTATTTTTAGTGCTATTTGTGATATCACTAATTAGAGGTAGAACAGTAAAATAAATTACAAGTTTGTTTACATATAGTTATGCAAACAATAAAAAAGTAATCAATACATAAATTAATTCATGTATTGAGTGCTTTTGCTTTAAAAACATAATTACTGTTTTAAACGTTTTTTAGTTTGATTTTATTCGTTCTTTTCAACAATAACTTCAACTTGTTTTGTTATCTCGTTTGTGTTTTTACTAACATTTACAGAAACTATTTCTCCAGCTTCTTTTGCTTTTTGTTCAATTTCTTCTGCAGTGCCTTCAAATTTTTGAATGTCTTCAGTTATTTTACCATTCACAGTTTTGGTTCTAGTAATGGTTGCCATTGCTAAATCTCCAGAAGTTTTACTAATTTCTACTTTTACTTCTTTTTTAGTGTTGTAATCAGAAACATTGGCTGTACTCATTGCAATACTTGGTGCAATAACCAAAGCTACCACAGACATTAATTTTAAAAGAATGTTTAAAGAAGGACCAGATGTATCTTTAAAAGGATCTCCAACAGTATCACCAACTACAGCAGCTTTGTGAGCGTCTGTACCTTTTTTACCTTGTTCTTCGATAGTTTTCTTAGCATTATCCCAAGCACCACCTGCATTCGATTGAAAAATTGCCATTAAAACCCCACAAGTTGTTACACCTGCTAATAAACCACCTAACATTTCTGCACCACCAATAAAACCGATAGCAACAGGCACAGCAATAGCTAATAAACCTGGTAAAACCATTTCTTTGATAGACGCTTTTGTAGAAATATCGACACATTTATCATATTCAGCAACACCATCAGCAGCATCAAAAATAGCTCTTTGTTCTTTGGTTGCCTTTGTCATATCAGAATCTACAGCTCTCATTACTTCTAAAGCTGCTTTTAATTTAGGAATATCTCTAAATTGACGACGAACTTCTTCAATCATGGCCATTGCAGCTCTACCTACAGCATTCATAGATAATGCAGAAAATACAAAGGGTAACATACCACCAATTAATAAACCTGCCATAATTTTAGGTTGCGAAACATCAATTGCAGTAACATTTGCTGTTTTCATAAAGGCAGCAAATAAAGCCAAAGCAGTTAATGCAGCAGAAGCAATAGCAAATCCTTTACCAACAGCAGCAGTTGTATTACCAACAGCATCTAATTTATCTGTACGTTCTCTAACTTCGCTTGGTAATTCTGCCATTTCTGCAATACCACCTGCATTATCACAAATTGGTCCATATGCATCTACAGCTAGTTGAATACCTGTATTTGCTAACATACCAACTGCAGCAATTGCAATACCATATAAACCTGCATAGTGATGCGAAACTATAATAGCAGCTGCAATTAAAATAATTGGAATTGCTGTAGACATCATACCTACACCTAAACCAGCAATTATATTTGTAGCAGCTCCTGTTTTAGATTGTTCTACAATAGAAAGTACAGGTTTTTTACCTGTAGCCGTATAATATTCTGTTATTTTACCAACAGCCAAACCAGCTACTAAACCAGCAATGGTTGCCATAAATACACCCCAAGATCCAAAAGGTAAACCTTCTACAGCTTCAGGAATTAAAGCATTGATAATAAAATAAGAAGCAACCACCATTAAACCAGCAGAACCAAACTCACCAATATTTAAGGCAGTTTGTGGATTTCCACCATCTTTAACACGCACAAAAAATGATCCTAAAATAGACATTATTATTCCTGTTGCAGCTAACACTAAAGGTAAATAAACTGCTCCCATACCATTTAAATCAGGAGTAATAATAAAAGCTCCTAAAACCATAGTACCAATAATAGAACCTACATACGATTCAAATAAATCTGCACCCATACCAGCAACATCCCCAACATTATCACCTACATTATCTGCAATTGTAGCAGGGTTTAAAGGATGATCTTCTGGAATACCAGCTTCTACTTTACCTACTAAATCTGCACCAACATCTGCTGCTTTTGTGTAAATACCACCACCAACTCTTGCAAATAGAGCAATTGAAGAGGCACCTAAAGAAAAACCTGATAATACATTTAAAACAAGCGTTAAATTTTCTGCACCAGACCAAATGTTTTGATAAATCATAAATAAACCACTTAAACCTAAAACACCTAAACCAACAACACCTAAGCCCATAACTGCACCACCTGCAAAAGCAACTTCTAGAGCTTTTCCTAAAGAAGTTCTAGCTGCTTGTGTAGTTCTAACATTGGCTTTCGTTGCAACTTTCATTCCAATAAAACCAGCTAAAGCAGAACAAATTGCGCCAATTATAAATGATACTGCTACTATACCACTAGAACCTTCTTCTGCAGATCCTTTAAAATATAATAAGATTGCAACTGCCACTACAAAAATTGCTAATACCTTGTATTCTGCTTTTAAGAAAGACATGGCACCATCTGCAATATTTTTGGCTATTCTTTTCATTCTGTCCTCCCCTTCATCTTGCTTAGATACCCAAGCACTTTTAATGAATACAAATGCTAAAGCTAAAATACCAAAGCCCCATAAATAGTTTACTATTATTTCCATACTTGTTAAATTTATTGAATTTTAAAACGAGGCTAAAAGTAATAAAATTAAATTGATAAAAAAAGCACACATAAATTAAAGATATAATATATATGACGTCCTTATATTATTATATTTTTAATACTATGACAAATATCACTTTTATTAGTGTTTAGAATTGGATTTTAATATCTAAAGTTTAGTTCGTTATAACTATAATCTATTGTTCAATACAATTGTGTTAGATATTAAAACAAAAAAAACACCCTAAAAAAATAGAGTGTTTTGTATAGGTTAAGTAGTTTGGTAATTTAAATAGTAAATGTCCTTTTTTTCTTATGTTCGCTTTTTTCATAACGTTCTACACATTCGTGATAAATTTTTACGGCAGCTTCTGCATTTCCCCAACCACCTGTATCAACTTTTTTCTTTTCTAAATCTTTATAGACTTGAAAAAAATGTTCAATTTCTTTTAATCTATGAGGATTCAAGTCTGCAATGTCTGTTTTATTACTCCAAATTGGGTCAGAAACGGGTACGCAAATTACCTTTTCATCTGGACCTTTTTCATCAGTCATATAAAAAACACCAATAGGTCTAACCTCCATTACCACCATTGGGTAAGTTGGTTGATGACCTAGTACTAAAACATCTAAAGGGTCAGAGTCTAAAGCCAAAGTTTCTGGTATAAATCCATAATCACCAGGATACATCATTGATGAAAATAACATTCTATCAAAACGAATTTTGTGTAATGCAAAATCATACTCATATTTATTTCTACTTCCTTTAGGAATCTCTATTAAGACATCAAACGTTAAAGGTTTACTTTCGCTCATAATTATTTAAATTTGTTAAAATTTTAAAACAAATGTAGCGAAAGTGTTAGTTTTTCTAAAGTAAAACTAGTTAATTTATGTAATTATTTTAGTTTCTAAGATTATGTTCCAAAAAAAAATCCCTCTTAAAGCGAAATAAGAAGAATTTTTTATTTTATGCTAAAAGTAATTTATAAGTACATAACCTCTTTAACAGCTTTTACTACATCATTAGAATTTGGTATCCATTTCTCTAGTAAAACTGGAGAATATGGGGCTGGAGTATCAGCAGTAGTAATTCTTTTTATTGGTGCATCTAAATAGTCAAAAGCTTCATCTTGAATTCTATAGGTGATTTCTGAAGCTACACTTGCAAAAGGCCATGCTTCTTCTAAAACAACAATTCTATTTGTTTTTTTGACAGATGTTAAAATCGCGTCATGATCCATTGGTCTAACTGTTCTTAAATCAATAATTTCTGCTGAAATATTTTCTTTTGCCAATTCATCTGCAGCTTTGTAGGCCTCCTTAATTATCTTACCAAAAGATACAATAGTAACGTCAGTTCCTTCTCTTTTTATATCAGCAACGCCAATAGGTATAATGTATTCTCCTTCAGGAATTTCCATTTTATCACCATACATTTGCTCTGACTCCATAAAAATTACTGGATCATCATCTCGAATAGCAGCTTTTAATAAACCTTTTGCATCATAAGGGTTAGAAGGTACAATTACTTTTAAACCAGGTGTGTTTGCAAACCAATTTTCAAATGCTTGAGAGTGTGTTGCTCCTAATTGACCAGCAGAAGCTGTTGGCCCTCTAAATACAATTGGGCAATTGAACTGCCCACCAGACATTTGTCTTATTTTCGCAGCATTGTTTATAATTTGATCAATTCCAACCAAAGAGAAATTAAAAGTCATGTATTCTACAATTGGTCTGTTTCCATTCATGGCAGATCCAATGGCAACCCCAGCAAAACCAAGTTCAGCTATTGGGGTGTCAATAATACGTTTTTCACCAAACTCGTCTAACATTCCTTTACTTGCTTTATAAGCACCATTGTACTCGGCAACTTCTTCACCCATTAAGTAAATGCTTTCATCTCTTCGCATTTCTTCGCTCATTGCTTCGCAAATAGCTTCCCTGAATTGAACTGTTTTCATATAGAATTAATTGTAGTTGTTTGTTTCAACAAGCAAAAATAAGCAATTAATTGACATTTTCTTCAATCAGAATTAGAAACTAGCTTATTTTTTTGAATAAATATCTAATGGGTTTTAAAAAAGTTATTTTTTCAATTTGAAAAGGTGTATTTTAGTATCAAAAAAAAAATAGAATGAAAACAACAGTAATCATAGTATTTTTTAATTTGTTTGTTTTTAACGTATTAATTTCACAAGATATTTGTGTTGTGCAGAATTTTATTTTAAAAATTAATGATGAAATAAATGTTCCTTCTATAAGTACAAATTCGAATAATACAATCACGTTATCTCATAACGAGCAATATATTACAGATATATTCTCTAAATATATTATATATGATTTTCAAAAAGCCTTCCCAAATTATACATCAGGAAATTTGAAAAAATATTATAATTTAAAATGTAGTAGTAAATATTTAATAAATGAATTGTACGAAACTGTACCTGAAGATATTATATTTATAGAAAATAAATATCAAGGAGATGTTTTAAGTGAGGAAAATACTAATTTTTTTAGTGAAGAGAAATTATATAGTTTAAAAGAATATATTGCGACTTCAGATTCTAATTATTGTGTTTTTAATTGTGATTTAATCCCTGTTCCAAAAAACGTAAATATAGCAATTAAAGTTTATTATGATGATATAAATGAATTATTAGTAATGAAGAGTGTCGAAGCAACTTCTTGCGGAAATACATTTACTTTTAAATTCAAAAAGAAGGTAAATAGTACTGACAATGAATTTGTTGTTTGGGAAACAATTTCTGATAAACCTTGTTTTAATACCAATAACGATTTAAATTGTAATTTTGAAGCAACATTTTTTGGAGCACTTTTAGGTGACTTTGATTTAACATTTACCATTAGTGAGTTTGATTTTATAATACAAACACCAAATAATGTCTTTGGAGAGAGTGTTTTTCGCTTTGAACAGTCAAATCTTTCAGTAAAAGATAAAATTTTTTCAGAATCAATTTTTGTTTCACCCAATCCTATAAAAGATGTATTTTCAATATCAATAAACCAAGATAGAGCAAATATTTCTAAAGTTTCGATCTTTGATTACACAGGTAAAGAAATATCTAAAATTGAAAATTTTTTTGATAGAATAGATATATCTGATCTATCTTCAGGAGTTTATTTTTTGAATATAAAAACAAAAAAAGGTTCAAGTTTGTATAAAAAGATCGTAAAAGTAAAATGATTTTTTTGTGATGTTGATTGTTTTTTTAAAATAAGAAAATCAAATTGAATGCAAAATAGATATTGATAATTCTAATGATAAAATAACTTTATTTGTAAATATTATTACCAAAGGAAAAACGAAACAAAATCTTATATTGTTAGTGAATTATGGAAGGAAATGGATAGGATTTTTTACTTTAAAGCATGTGCTTATGTTCAAGTTGCAAGTAATAACGAAAACCACTCAAACTAAATAATAATAAATATGAAAAAAATACTTATAATTTTAATAGTTTCATTATCATTTACGTTTTGTAAAACAAATAAATCTATTACAGAAAAAGATAATATCATTGAAGTGTCTTCAAAAAGTATTATTAAAAACCAAAGTACTATTTCACATATTGCTTTAAACGATAAAAACCCTGTAGTTAGGAAAACAGCTTTAAAAAAATTGACAATACAAAGCTCTATTTCACATATTGCTCTGAATGACGAAAATGCCGAAATTAGAAAAATCGCAACTGAAAAATTGAACCTTCAAAGTTCTATTTCGCATATTGCTTTAAACGATAAAGACCCTGTAGTTAGAAAAACAGCTTTAAAAAAATTGACAATACAAAGCTCTATTTCGCATATTGCTCTGAATGATAAAAATGCTGAAATTAGAAGAATCGCAGTCTCCAAACTACATTAAATTTTTTAATTTATAATATTTCCGAGAATAAAACTGAAAAATACTACTTGCAACACCGTGTTTATTTAATTGCTTGCTTTTAGCCAATTTACGAATGTACTCGCGGACATTCTATCTGTGTTTTATTTATTAACTTTACTATTTAAACCACGCAACTAAACATACACAACAACGTTAACAAGCCAAAAACAAAAGAAAGCTATAATAAATTCGAGTTCATTTATAAGTAGTTTTTTAGACTTTTTGAAACCAGTAAAATAGACCCT
Source organism: Polaribacter sp. (assembly GCA_965661915.1). Classification (GTDB taxonomy): domain Bacteria; phylum Bacteroidota; class Bacteroidia; order Flavobacteriales; family Flavobacteriaceae; genus Polaribacter. The sequence goes on from CBFIFR010000017.1 coordinate 32,619, forward strand.
GATTTTATTAGAGTTTATTTTTTTAACAAAAAATTTATTATGCATGCATAGTATTTTTTAAAAAAAAGCCGTAGTTTTGTCACTGATATAAATTAGTATAAAATAGAATTTTATGAAAATATTAGTATGTATTAGTCATGTTCCTGATACCACTTCTAAAATTAATTTTACTGAAAACGATACAAAATTTGATACAAATGGAGTGCAGTTTGTGATAAATCCTTATGATGAGTTTAGTTTAACAAGAGCCATGTGGTTTAAGGAAAAGCAAGGTGCAAAAGTTACAGTTGTAACTGTAGGAACATCAGCTACAGAGCCTACTTTACGTAAAGCTTTAGCAATTGGCGCTGATGATGCTGTTAGGGTAAATATGGAGGCTACAGATGGTTTAGCTGTTGCCAAACAATTGGCAGAAGTTGTTAAAAATGGCGGGTATGATTTGGTTTTAGCAGGTAGAGAATCTATAGATTATAATGGAGGTATGGTGCCTGGAATGTTGGCAACTTTAGTTGATTATAATTTTATTAATGGTTGTGTAGGGCTTGAGGTAGATGGAACTTCAGTGACTGCAATCAGAGAGATTGATGGTGGAAATGAAACATTGAGCACGATGTTACCTTTAGTAATTGGTGGGCAAAAAGGAATTGTTGAAGAAAAAGATTTACGTATCCCAAATATGCGTGGTATTATGATGGCTCGTAAAAAGCCATTAAATGTTGTTGAGCCTGTTGAAGCAGAACCAGCAACTTTAATTGAATCATTCGAAAAACCAGCACCAAAAGGAACCGTAAAATTAATAGATGCTAATAATATTGATGAGTTGATAGACTTGTTACATAATGAGGCGAAAGTAATTTAATGACTAAATTAAATTATACCGAACTTGATTCGGAATCTTTTTTAAGATAAATAGAGATTGTTAAAAAGTTCCTGAAATACTATCAGGATAAAAATAAAAAAATATGTCAGTTTTAGTTTTTGCAAATGCAACAGATGGTAAATTCAAAAAAAGTGCTTTTGAAGTGGTTTCATATGGGAGAAAAGTTGCTGAACAATTAGGAAGTAAGGTTGTGGCTTTAACAATAAATGCAGATGATAATGATACATTGTATACTTATGGAGCAGAAAAAGTAGTAGCTGTTTCTAATGAAGCATTAAAAACTTTTAATGCGAAACAATATGCGTCAGTAATTCAGCAAGTTGCAGAAGCACAGAGTTCAGATGTAGTAATTGTAGATTCTAGTATAGATACATTGCATGTTGCTCCAATATTAGCAGTTGCTTTACAGGCAGGTTATGCATCAAATGTAGTGGCTTTACCAAGTGCTACAAGTCCGTTTACAGTAAAAAGAAAAGCTTTTTCAAACAAAGGTTTTAGCAATACTGTAATAGCAACAACAAATAAAATTATTGGTGTTGCTAAAAATTCTTATGGAGTTTTTGAAAGCCCAGTTTCTGGGTCAACAGAAACTTTTGAAGCAACAATTAGTGATTCTGATGTAAAATCAGAAAAAATAGAAAGAATAACAGGTAAAGTAACAATTGCAGATGCAGAAACAGTTGTATCTGCAGGTAGAGGTTTAAAAGGACCAGAAAATTGGGGAATGGTAGAGGAGTTAGCAGATGTTTTAGGTGCTGCTACAGCATGTTCTAAACCTGTATCAGATTTAGGGTGGAGACCTCATGGAGAACATGTTGGGCAAACTGGTAAGCCAGTAGCTTCAAATTTATATATTGCAATCGGAATCTCTGGAGCCATTCAACATTTAGCAGGAATCAATGCATCAAAAGTAAAAGTAGTAATTAATACAGACCCAGAAGCACCTTTTTTTAAGGCTGCAGATTATGGTATTGTAGGTGATGCTTTTGAGGTAGTTCCACAATTAATAGAGAAGCTCAAAGCTTTTAAGCAAGCTTAATTCAAATATTCAAACACAGTTTTTTAAATGAAAACCTATTAGATCAGTAAACTAATAGGTTTTTTTCTTTTGGTAAAAACTAGTAAAATAAAAAGGTTCAGTCTATTATTTTTATTAAATTGTGCCCTCGAAAAAGTAATTTTTATCATGTTTTACTAATTGTTACTTTTTTTTTGATTTTGTAGAATGATATATGAGTTTAATACCACTAACCATTAAGGGAATTTCATACAGCCAAACACAAAGTGGAGCATATGCTCTAGTTTTGAGCGAGATTGAAGGAGTAAGAACCTTACCAATTATAATCGGAGCTTTTGAAGCACAATCTATTGCAATTGCTTTAGAAACTGAAATAAGACCTCCCAGACCTTTAACACATGATTTATTTAAAACTTTTTCAGATACTTTTGGTATTGTTGTCAAAGAGATCATTATTCATAAATTAGTAGATGGGGTTTTCTTCTCGAGTTTAATTTGTGAAAGAGAAGGTGTAGAAGAAGTAATAGATACAAGAACATCAGATGCAATTGCAATAGCAGTTCGTTTTAATGCACCAATTTATACTTATGAAAACATTTTAGATAAAGCCGGTATTTATTTAAAAGTTGAAGAAGAATTAGATATTGAGAATAAAGATGAGTCCTCAGAATTACCAATAGATTTTGAAGTTGCTTCGCCAAAAAAGACTAACGATTTTTCAAGTTATTCTTTAAAAGAATTACACAATCAACTTAATAATGCTGTTGCTAATGAAAATTATGAATTGGCTGCCAAAATTAGAGACGAAATTAGTAAACGTCCTTAAATTACAAAACTAATTATGAAAAAACTCTTTGTCTTAATTCTTTGTTTTTTATCCGTTTCAATTTTTTCACAAGATGCTGATGTTATAGTTGCAACTTCAGAAATTTTGCCAAGTCAAGGATTTTCTATTCATAGTTTGTGGAGAGGAATTTTAGGGATGGCAGTTTTAATATTAATTGCTTTTTTATTTAGTAGCAACAAAAAAGCGATTGATTGGAAAAAAGTTGGGATTGGTTTAGCTCTACAATTATTAATTGCAATTGGTGTATTAAAAGTAAAATTTATTCAAGCTATATTCGAATTTATAGGAGGTATTTTTATTGAGATTTTAGAATATACAAAAGCAGGTAGTGAATTTCTGTTTTCAGGAATGGTGAGCAATATGGATACTTTTGGATATATCTTTGCTTTTCAAGTTTTACCAACAATTATCTTTTTTTCTGCGCTAACCTCACTTTTATTCTATTTAGGAATCATCCAAAAAGTTGTAAAAATACTTGCAATTGGTCTCTCTAAATTCCTTGGGATTTCTGGAATGGAAAGCCTATCTGTAGCAGGTAATATTTTCTTAGGACAAACAGAAGCACCCTTATTAATTAAAGCCTATTTAGAGAAAATGAATAGGTCTGAAATGCTTTTGGTAATGATTGGTGGAATGGCTACTGTAGCTGGAGCTGTTTTGGCAGCATATATTGGTTTTTTAGGTGGTGGAGATAAACAATTAGAACTCGTTTTTGCAAAGCATTTATTAGCAGCTTCTGTTATGGCTGCTCCTGGAGCTATTGTGATTTCTAAAATTTTATATCCCCAAACAGAAGAGGTAAACACAGATGTTACTGTGTCTCAAGAAAAAATTGGTTCAAATATATTAGATGCTATTGCAAACGGTACAACAGAAGGTTTACGATTAGCTGTTAATGTTGGTGCTATGCTATTGGTATTTGTAGCAGTAATTGCAATGGTAAATGGAATTTTAGGTTGGACAGGAGATATTACTTCTCTTAACGAAATCATAGCCTCAAATACTGGGTATAAACAACTTTCTTTAGAATTTATTTTAGGCTATATTTTTGCACCCTTAATGTGGTTGATTGGTGTGGCATCAGAAGATATGGCATTAATGGGACAGTTATTAGGAATTAAATTAGCAGCAAGCGAATTTGTAGGGTATATTCAATTGGCAGAATTGAAAAATGTAGCTAGTGCAAGCCATTTAACGTTTAACAAATCTGTAATAATGGCAACTTATATGTTGTGTGGTTTTGCAAACTTTGCTTCTATTGGTATACAAATTGGCGGCATTGGTTCTTTAGCTCCAGGACAACGAAAAACTTTATCAGAATTTGGAATGAAAGCCTTAATTGGTGGTACAATTGCTTCTTTAATGTCGGCTACAATTGCTGGGATGATTATAGGATAAAAAAGTGTAATGGTTTAAACGTTTAAAAGTTTATGCGTTTTAACAGTTATACAAAAAAACACTTAAACGATTACAGACTAGAATGAAACAATATCACGATTTAGTAAAACACGTTTTAGAAAACGGAAATGAAAAGGGAGACAGAACAGGAACTGGAACTAAAAGTGTTTTTGGATATCAAATGCGTTTTGATTTGAGTGAAGGTTTTCCAATGGTAACTACTAAGAAATTGCATTTAAAGAGTATTGTATATGAACTATTGTGGTTTATAAAGGGTGATACAAATATCAAGTATTTACAAGAAAATGGTGTAAGAATCTGGAATGAATGGGCAGATGAAAATGGAGATTTAGGTCCTGTTTATGGTCATCAATGGCGAAATTGGAATAGTGATGAGGTAGACCAATTAAAAGAAGTAATTGAAACTTTAAAAAGCAATCCAAACTCTAGAAGAATGTTGGTTTCTGCTTGGAATCCCTCTGTATTGCCAGATACTTCTGTTTCCTTTTCAGAAAATGTAGCGAATGGTAAAGCTGCACTACCTCCTTGTCATGCATTTTTTCAGTTTTATGTTTCTAATGGAAAACTGTCTTGTCAGCTTTATCAAAGAAGTGCAGATATATTTTTAGGTGTGCCTTTTAATATTGCTTCTTATGCTTTATTTACTATGATGATTGCACAAGTTTGTGGTTATGAAGCAGGAGAGTTTATTCATACTTTTGGTGATGCGCATATTTATAACAATCACGTAGAGCAATTAGAATTGCAATTATCTAGAGATATTAGGCCATTACCAACAATGAAAATTAACCCTAAAATAAAAAATATCGAGGATTTTACTTTTGATGATTTTGAGTTGTTGGATTATAATCCACATCCACATATTAAAGGAAAAGTGGCAGTTTAAGATAAACCAAAAACCAATGTATTTATTTTTTACTTCGTAAACTCTCAATAACTACGGTTATCAAAATTAAACTTCCACCAATAAATGTGTTTTTGTTAGGGATTTCATTAATAAATATGTAAGCAATTATAATTCCAAAAATAGGCTGAATGCTACCAATAATACTTGCTGTAGAAACCGAAAAGTATTGTAACGAATTTACGAGCATTGTATGCCCAATTGCGGTGGTTACTAATGCTACCAATACTAAAAATGGCAATTGACTCTCTAAGTTAGAAATATCACTAATAAACAATACTGGTAAAAGTAAAACTGTAACAATGATCAATTGAAATAGCATAATAGCACTGCTATTATAAGCTGTGACACTTTTTTTGGTGATTAGATTTCGTAGTGAATAACATAATGCAGAAAACACACCGAATAAAATTCCTTTCGCTTGATCGTTTTCTATTGAAAAATCAGGTACTAAAAAGTAAATACCAACCAAAACTAAAAGAGCAAGAAGTACATGAACAAGACTTAATTTTTGTTTCGAGAAAAAAGGCTCTAAAAAAGCAGTCATAATTGGGAACGTAAACATAGACAACATGCCAATAGCTACATTAGATAGTTTTAAGGCATAAAAATACGTAACCCAATGTGCGCCCATAAAAAAACCACTAATTAAAAAAGAAATTTTATCTTTTTTAGAATGAATGGATAAGTCTACTTTTTTAATTCTGCAAAAGAGATAAATAAAAATAGCAGCAAATAAAGCTCTAAATAAAATAATGGCTTCAGGTGGCATTGCTATATATTTTCCTAAAACACCAGATGTACTTATAAAAAGTGTTGCTAAAAGTAAAAATGATAGGTTTTTTAGGTGAGAGTTTTCCATTAAATGTTTTTTAGAGTATTTAGAGCTGTTTTTACACTATCAATTTTTATAAAAGTAATCAGTAATCGTAATCCGTTTTTAGTTTGTTTTTCTTTCATGACACAGCTTTTTGAGTTTTGCTGTACATATTTTAACATACTAGAAAAAGCTGGAGTTTGATAAAATTCACTTTGTTGATCTGACACAAAATAGCCAATCATTCTTTTTTGCTTTAAAATGATTTTCTCTAAACCTAATTCTTTTGCCAACCATTTTATACGAACCGAATTTAGTAAATCTTCCACTTGAGTAGGAATTTCTCCAAATCTGTCTATAATTTCAGTTTCAAAAACTTGGATTTCTTCTTCTTTTTCTAGAGTTCCTAATTTGTTGTACAGCGCTAACCTTTCTGTGATGGAATTGATATAATCATCAGGAAAAAGAATTTCAAAATCAGTATCTATAGTAACTTCTTTTACAAATTCTTTTGGTTTAGAATTGTCTGTGGGATACAGTTCCTTAAATTCATTTTCTTTTAATTCCTCAATGGCTTCCTGTAATATTTTTTGATAGGTATCAAAACCAATATCATTAATAAATCCGCTTTGTTCACCACCTAATAAATCTCCAGCTCCACGAATTTCTAAATCTTTCATGGCAATATTAATTCCACTGCCCAAATCAGAAAACAACACTAACGCTTCAATTCGTTTTCTGGCATCATCAGTCATCATATGGTAAGGTGGAGTGATGAAATAACAGAACGCTTTTTTGTTAGATCTCCCAACTCTACCACGCATTTGATGCAAATCACTCAAACCAAAATTATTGGCATTATTAATAAAAATGGTGTTTGCATTAGGCACATCTAAACCACTTTCTATAATAGTTGTAGAAACTAAAACGTCAAAATCTCCGTTCATAAAACTGAGCATTAATTCCTCTAGTTTTTTGCCTTCCATTTGTCCATGACCAATTCCTATTTTTGCAGAGGGAACCAATCTTTGTAATAAACCTGCAACTTCTTTAATGTTTTCGATTCTATTATGGATAAAGAAAACTTGTCCACCTCTAGAAACTTCATAAGAAATGGCATCTCTTATGATTTCTTCAGAAAAACGAATGACATGACTCTCAATAGGATGTCTGTTGGGTGGAGGTGTTTTAATAACCGATAAATCTCTGGCAGCCATTAAACTAAACTGTAGCGTTCTCGGAATTGGCGTTGCAGTTAGTGTTAAGGTATCTACATTTTCTTTTAAAGTTTTTAATTTATCTTTTACAGCAACACCAAATTTTTGCTCTTCATCTATAATTAAAAGCCCTAAATCTTTAAATTTTATACGCTTGTTAGTCAATTGATGCGTGCCAATAATAATATCAACAGCACCATCATTTACACCATCAATTGCTGTTGTTTTTTGTTTTGCAGTTCTAAATCGATTTAAATAATCAATTTTGATAGGAAAATCTTTTAAACGTTCTGTAAAGGTTTGATAATGTTGAAAAGCCAATATAGTAGTAGGCACTAAAATAGCTACTTGTTTGCCATTGTCAACCGCTTTAAAAGCGGCTCTCACAGCAACTTCCGTTTTTCCAAAACCAACATCACCACAAACCAATCTGTCCATGGGTTGCTCTTTTTCCATATCATTTTTTACAGCTTGTGTTGCTGTAAATTGATCTGGTGTATCTTCATACATAAAACTACCTTCTAACTCGTGCTGAATATGAGTGTCAGGACCAAAAGCAAATCCTTTTTCCAGTTTACGTTTTGCATATAGTTTTATTAAATTAAATGCGACATGTTTAACTCTGGCTTTAGTTTTTTGTTTAATTTTTTTCCAAGCTCCAGAACCTAATTTGTAAATTTTAGGCGTTTTACCATCTTTACCATTGAATTTAGAAATTTTGTGAAGCGAGTGAATGCTTACATACAAAATATCACGTTCTCCATACACCAGTTTTATGGCTTCTTGCTTTTTACCTTGAACGTCAATTTTTTGTAAACCACCAAATTTGCCAATTCCATGATCCATGTGGGTTACATAATCGCCAATTTCTAATTTATTAAGTTCTTGAAGGGTAATAGCTTGTTTTTTTGCATAACCATTTTTGAGTCGGAATTTATGATAACGCTCAAAAATTTGATGATCTGTATAACACACTAATTTTTGGTCAACATCTACAAAACCTTGATATAAAGGAAAAACGACGGTTTCGTAATGAACTTCTTTTTCTGAGTCATCAAAAATATCGTGAAAACGTTTGGCTTGTTGTTCATTAGCACAAAAAATATAATTGGTAAATCCGGCTTTATGGTATTCGTTTAAATTTTCAATTAATAAATTGAATTGTTTATTAAAGGAAGGTTGTGGCTGTGTGTTAAAATTTATGGAAACCTTATTTTGATTGTATTTTGAGTTTGATTCTAAACTGATTAAGGTAAAATCTTGGAGTTGATTCTTAATAAATTCTCCATCGCAAAATAATTCTGATGGTTTTGCATGATTAATTTCTTTTGATAAATCTGCAAAAGCATCTTCTGCTTTTTTGTAAAATTTATCTAGATTACCCGTTAATAAATTGATGTTTTTTGTAAAAATTACAGTTTTTGATGAGATATATTTTAAGAAACTCTCTCTATTTTCTTGTAAAGTTTTATTCTCAACATTAGGCATTATAGAAACTTTTTTTAGTTTCTCTTTAGAGAGTTGTGTTTCTACATCAAAAGTTCTAATACTATCAATTTCATCTCCAAAAAATTCAATTCTATAAGGTTCATCATTAGAAAAAGAAAACACATCTATAATTCCACCTCTTACAGAAAAATCACCTGGTTCTGTAACAAAGTCAACCCGTTTAAATTTATACTCAAAAAGAACTTCGTTTACAAAATCTAGCGATAAATTTTCGCCAAGTTGTATTTTTAGGGTGTTTTTTTCTAGCTCTTTTTTAGTAACAACTTTTTCAAATAAAGCAGTTGGGTAGGTAACAATTATTGCAGGTTTTTTACGAGAGTTAATTCTGTTTAAAACTTCAGAACGTAATAAAACATTGGCATTGTCGGTTTCTTCTATCTGATAGGGTCTTCTATAAGAACCCGGATAAAAAAGTACATTTTTATCGCCTAATAATTGCTCTAAATCATTTAAATAATAGGCTGCTTCTTCTTTATCATTAAAAATTAATAGATAGGGTTTATGTACTTTTTTAAATGTTTCAGATATAACAAAAGATAACGAAGAACCCACCAAATTTGTAGTTTCAAAATGGGTTTTGTCTTGTTGTAGTTCTTTAAACATCTGCAAAATACCTGCAGATTTCTGGTATTGGTTAACAATGTGCTGCCTACTCAACGTAAAAAATTTTTCACAAATGTACTATCTTATGTAATAAAAAACCATTAAGAACTTTCTTTTCTAAGATATTAGAATATATTTGCAATACTAAAGCATAGTATAAATGGTATATATAGTACATAAATGGTTAAAAATAGGTATAACAGTAAATTTTAAACAAATAAAACCTATTTAGAATAACTATCAATATTACTTTTTTTACATATCACGAATCAGTAGAAAGTGCTTGGTTAAAATGTTTTGAAAAAAAGTTAGTGTTATGATAAAATCTAAATTATTTAAATTTGCGTTGATAATTTTCTTATCATCTAGTGGTTTAAAAGCTCAAAAGCTTAATCAGAGATGGGGTATTGGCTTAAATTCAGCCTCAGTTTTGTATTCTGCTGAAGATGGACCTACAGTTGGTGGTAGATATATTGCCACTTTACCAGGAATTAGCATTAGTAGGTATTTAGGAAATAAAATGACTATTTCTGTTATGTTTTCGAATGCAATCAACGATACACAGCAATATTTCTCTTCTGATTTTAATTTAAGTTATGATATTTTTAATCCAGATTCTTTTTTAAGACCTTATTTACTAGCGGGTGTTGGTGTTGTTAATCTTTTAGATTCTGGTTTAACGTTAAATTTAGGTGGTGGAGGTACACTTTGGGTTTCTAAGAATATCGGTTTAAATGCACAATTGATGTATAAAGTTAGTACAATTGGTGGTGAGTTGCAAAAATCTCATATTTTTGGTTCTGCTGGTATAGTGTATAGCTTTAGCCCTTCTAGAAATAAAAGGCTTTGGGAAAAATAATTGTATCTCTGTTTAGAATTTTATTTTAAGATTGATATCAATTTTTTGGGTGATAAGTATTCGAAAAATCTTTTTTCAATTTTAAAATTCTTGTCTAAAATGATGTTTGCAGGTAGACTAAATGCTTTGTTTTTTCGATTTGCTAATAAAAGCGGAATTTGATGTACTGGTCTTCTGTTTTTTCCTATTTCTGTGTTAACGTATTTTTTGCCTTCAAATAAAATGGTGTCTTTAGATTCTGCATTCATTTTTATTGCATAATATTTGGCATTTAAAATAGAAATGAGTTGCTTATTTTTAAAAGCAACTCTATCCATTTTTTTACAATAGATACACCAATCCGTATAAAAAGAAATGTAAACTTTTTTAGGCTTTACTTTAAGTGAGTCCTCTAATTGCTCAAAAGTAATCCAATTGATTTGATTTTTCTGAGCATTTATTTTAGAGGATAGCATCATCAACATAAAACAGAGAAGAAAACCATTGAATTTCATATTAATGCAATTTACCAAACTTTAAACCAATAAAAAATGTTCTTGGTGCATTTGGCCCATATACATAATCTGAATCTCGAGTTGGACCAGTATCAAAATCACTTTGATAACTATTAAATATATTTTTTAATCCTACAGAAAGTGTAGTCATAAAGTTTTCGTTAAAATCGAAATGAGATTCTAGTTTTAAATTTACATCAAAAAAAGCATTGACTTCATTTAGTTGTAAAAACCCTGAGTCGCTAATTACTAAAGGTACAATCATACTTCCAGTATATGTTCCTGTTACATCTATATTAAATTTTTCACTAGGCAACCAAGTTGAGTTAAAATATCCATATAAATCAGGGTTTCTTACAAATTCATTAATAAGGATATCAGTTTCTCCAACAACAGAACCATCTGTTTCAAAAATTGCCTGAGGATCATCGTAAGCCGTTCTTTGAATTGTTCCACCTAGTTGAAATTGCCAATTTGGATTAGGAGAAACTCCAAACTCAAAATTAGTTCCATAAACTTTAGCTCCAGAACCGTTTCTAACTTCCTCTAAAATTGAGCCATTAGGTAAAACTGCTCCTGTACTTACAATCGTAAATGGATTTTTTAATGTTGTGTAAAAAGCTTCCGTTAAAAAATCTAGCTGCAACAAATTAATGTTCTTTGAATAATTTAAAGAACCTGTAAAAGCATTTGAGTATTCAGTTTCTAAATTATCAGAAATTATCACAAAACTTGGTTCTCCACCAACACTAGAAATATGCAAATCTTCATTAAAGGCTTGTGAAGCTCTAAAGCCTCTTGCATAACCACCTCTAAATTTTAAATTGTCTGTAAATTGATAGGATAGTGTTAATCTTGGTGAAAAAGCATTCTGATTTACGGCTACGTCTCTGTTAATATTAGCAATAGTATAACTACCATCAATAACAACATTATCAAATCTTGTGCCCAATAAAGCTGTGAATTTATCTGAGGGTTTCCATTCATATTGCGCATACAATCCAAAAGAATTCACAGTTTGGTCAATTAGTCGATTGTACCCTAAAATTTCATCTCTAGTATTTGTATGGTTTAATTCAGAACCTACAGTTAAAACATCATTATTTTTAAAAGATTTTGTAAACTGAACACCATTTACCCAAGCTAAATCTTTTGTGGTGCCAAATGCGTTGTTAGCGGTAATACTATCTTGTCGTGTTCTTCCTCCACCTAAACCACCATAATAACTTTCTCTGTCTGTATGAGAAACAGAGGTGTAGATTTTAACTTTTTGAGTATCGTCTTTATTAAAATGCTCATAATCTAAACCGCCAATAAAAGAATCGTGATCTAATTCTTCTGTAATGTCTGTAAATTGTGGAGCTAAATTTATTTGATTCCCACCTCTTCTGTATTCTTGGATTGAAGCTAAGTTTAAGGAGAATTTACTTCTTTTTGTAGGTTTTACAAATGCATTTGCGCCAACAGTTGTATTTTTTAAGGCTACTAATTCTGTAAAACTATCTCCATTTGCATCAAAAGCATCTCTATTTCTGTAGTTGCCAAAAAAGGAAACTCCACTACTTAAATCATCAGCAACTAATGAATTGTTAAACGTTAAGGTTTTATCAGTTGTTTTGCCATCAATTAATGCTAAATTAGAACCTATTTCCCAAGTATTTAAAATAGGGTCTTTTGTAATTACATTTATAGTGCCTGCAATTGCACTAGAGCCATACAAAGCAGAACCACCACTTCTTACAACTTCAATACGTTCAATAATATTTGTTGGTATTTGTTCTAAACCATAAACTCCTATTAACGATGTAAAAACTGGTTTACTATTTAAGAGTACTTGTGTGTATCCACCACTTAAACCATTTAAACGTACTTGTGTGAATCCACAATTCTGACAATTATTTTCAACTCTTATTCCAGGAGCATAGTTTAAACCATCTGCCATAGAAATAGATTGTGTAGCCTGTAATAATCTTGGTTTTATTGTAGAAACAACTATGGGTGCTTTTCTTTTTTCAACACGATTTCTAGTAGCTGTAACAACAACCTCTTCCAAACCTAATTGATCTTCAATTAAAATAAAATCAAGAGCTTTATTCTCGTTTTTTGAGACTGTAATGGTTTTGTTTGCTTTTCTATATCCTTGATAGCTTACTTCGATAGTAATGTTTCCAGATACGTTTTCAAGTTTATAAAAACCGTTTATGTCTGAAGATGTGCCATTGTTTTTACCTTTAACATAAATAAAAGCAAAAGGAATAACCTTCCCTTTTTTAGTGGTTATGTTTCCGGTAACAGTCTGCCCAAATAAAAAAGAAGATAAAAATAAAAAAGAAATAAAAATTAGACGATTCATAAATTTATTTTTTGCAAATATAAAATATATTTTAGACTTGACTAAAAATATATTTTGATTAAAATAAAAAGTATATATTTGTTCTTTTAAAAATGAGTGATGTTTACCCTTTCTGAAGAAAATTATTTAAAAGCAATATATCATTTGGAGTTAGGTTCTGATAAAGGTATCAGCACAAATGCAATTGCAGAGCAATTACAAACCAAAGCCTCTTCTGTAACAGATATGATAAAAAAATTATCTGAAAAAAAAGTTGTGGTTTACAAAAAGTACAAAGGAGTCAATTTAACAATTTTTGGTAAGAAAACTGCAGCAAATATTGTACGAAAACACAGATTATGGGAAGTTTTTTTGGTGGAAAAATTAGATTTTTCTTGGGATGAAGTACATGATGTTGCAGAACAATTAGAGCATATAAAATCACCTAAATTAATAAACCAACTAGATGCATTGTTAGGATTTCCTACTCATGATCCGCATGGAGATCCAATTCCTGATAAAGAAGGTAACTTAAAAACAATTGAAAAAAAATTATTATCGACTTTAGCCAAGAATGAAACCGGAATTTGTATTGGAGTGGATGATTCTTCATCAGAATTTTTACAGTTTTTAGATAAAAAAGGGATTACTTTAGGAAAACAAATTACAGTTTTAGAAAAAGAAGGTTTTGATGATTCTTTATACATAAAAGCTGGAGATGAGAAACTATCTATCTCAAAAAAAATAGCTAACAATTTATACATAAAAAAAATATGAATTTTTTCGATCAATTAGTCGCTTTTGGAAAAGAGCATCCAATTCAGGCTGCTTTATACGCATCTTTGTTTACTTGGGGATTAACAGCTCTAGGAGCAGCTTTAGTGTTCTTTTTTAAGAAAATGAATAGAGCTGTTTTAGATGGTATGTTGGGTTTTACAGGAGGTGTTATGGTAGCAGCAAGTTTTTGGAGTTTACTAGCACCAGCTATAGATAACAGTCCTGGTGAAGGCTTTGTTAAAGTAATTCCATCTGCTATTGGTTTTGCCATGGGAGCTTTGGCTTTATTTGGAATGGATAAAATTTTACCTCACTTACACATCAATTTTAAAGAAAGCGAAAAAGAAGGGGTTAAAACAGATTTGCATAGAACAACATTGTTGGTTTTAGCAATTACACTACATAACATTCCAGAGGGTTTAGCAGTTGGTGTTTTATTTGGTGCAGCATCTACCTTAGTGGGCGTAGAGCAGACAGAAATGATTATTGCTGCAATTTCTTTGGCAATTGGTATTGGGATTCAGAATTTCCCAGAAGGTTTTGCTGTAGCAATGCCTTTAAGAAGACAAGGTATGACTAGGTTTAAAAGTTTTTGGTATGGGCAATTATCTGCAATTGTAGAACCTGTAGCAGCTGTTTTAGGAGCGTTAGCTGTCTCATTTTTCACGCCAATTTTACCTTACGCTTTAGCATTTGCTGCAGGAGCAATGATTTTTGTAGTTGTAGAAGAAGTAATACCAGAAACACAAAGAGACAAATATACAGATATTGCCACACTTGGTTTTATAGGAGGTTTTATAGTAATGATGTCTTTGGATGTTGGTTTGGGCTAAAAACAATAAACTTTTAAAATATATAGTAACACCTATATTATGGGTGCTACTTTTCTTTTTTCTTAACTCTTGTCTCTTGGCTGTAAAATGGTTATTTTGCAATAAAATTATTCTGTGCAAAAAACTTCAACCTTTCAAGTATATAATGCTTCTGCAGGAAGTGGAAAAACGTTTACTTTAGTTAAAGAATATCTTAAGGTGCTTTTGACTTCGGAGGATATTTATACGTTTCAAAAAATATTAGCCATTACATTTACCAATAAAGCTGCAGGGGAAATGAAAGAACGAGTTTTGCAGAACTTAGAAGATTTTGCAGCATTTAGAGATAATGACTTACTCGAAATTATTTTACAAGAAATTGCAGTAGATAAAACTACTATTCAAGACAGAAGTAAAAAGATTTTAGAGGCTGTTTTACAGAATTACTCTGCATTTTCAATAACTACTATTGATAGTTTTACGCACAAAATCATCAAGAATTTTGCTTATGATTTAGGATTACCACTCAATTTTGAAGTAGAAATGGATGCGGTTTCTTTATTGAATGAAGCTGTTGATCTTTTAATTTCAAGAATTGGTACAGATCAAAAACTTACGAATTTACTTATTGATTATTCTTTGGATAAAACAGATGATGACAAGTCTTGGGACATTGCTAGAGATTTAAATGAGTTTGCTAAAATTTTATTAAATGAAGAAGATGTTAAGCATTTTAGAAAATTAGCAAATAAACAATTGGATGATTTTACCAATTTAAAAACCAAACTTTTTAGCAATCAAAAAGAGTTGAAAAAATCGTTTCAAAAGATAGGTTCTTCTTGTTTAAATTTAATTGCGGAAAAAGATTTAGAAACCAATGATTTTATGCGGGGAACAATTCCAAAGTTTTTTGGAGATATTCAGCAAAAAGGATTTAACTTTAGTTTTATTACACGAAGTGAAACTATTGAAAAAGCAATTGAGAATCATCAGTTTTATAAAAAAACTACAACAGATGCAATTGCGCAAACCATAGAGGGTATTGTTCCAGAAATTGTTTCATTTTATAAACAATCAAAAGAAATTTACGGTCAATTTGTACTGAATAAACTAGCATTAAAAAGTATCATTCCCCTTGCAGTTTTAAACAACATCAATCAAGAATTAGAAACAATAAAAGAAGATAATAATATCAGATTGAATGCTGAGTTTAATCAATTAATTTCTGATTATATAAAAGATCAACCAGCCCCATTTATTTATGAAAGAGTTGGGCAACGTTTTCAGCATTACTTTATTGATGAAATGCAAGATACTTCTGAGTTGCAATGGCAAAATTTAATTCCTTTAATTGATAATGCTTTAGCGCAAGAAAACAGTAATTTGTTATTAGTTGGGGATGGTAAACAAGCCATTTACAGATGGCGTGGAGGAAAAGCAGAGCAGTTTATCAATTTAGGTGCGGATATCGAAAATCCTTTTTTCGTAGACAAGAAAATCGAAACGTTAGAAACCAATTTTAGAAGCTATTCTGAAGTTATCAATTTTAATAATTCATTTTTTCAGCATTCAGCAAATTTTCTGCAAAATGAATCTTATAAAAACTTATTTTTAGAAGGAAATCAGCAGTTAGAAAATACTAAAAAAGGAGGCTATGTTACGTTAGATTTTTTACAAAAAGAAGAAGAAAAGGAAGATGAAAAGCTAAAATACCCAAAAAAAGTTTTAACAAAAATCAATCAAATCAAAGATGATTTTTCCTTGAATGAGATTTGTGTATTGACACGAACAAAAAAAGACGGAATAGCAATTGCCAATTACCTTTCAGAGAATGACATTTCAATAGTATCCTCAGAAACGTTATTGTTGCAAAATAGCAATAAAATCAATTTTATAGTTGATGTGCTACAAATTATTCAAAATCCTACAGATGAAGAAACGCGTTTTGAAGTACTATACTTTTTGCATCAGCATTTAAAAGTTGAAGAATCCAAGCATCAGTTTTGTCATCAATTTGTAAAATTAAATTCGATCTCACTCTTTTTAGAACTCCAAAAATACGGAGTAAATTTCGATGTTTCAAACTTTTACCAGTTACCTTTTTATGAAAAAATTGAAGAAATTATTAGAGGTTTTAAGCTGACAAATACCTCAGATGCTTACATTCAGTTTTTCTTGGATGTCGTTTTAGAACAGCAAAGAAAAGGAACAACTGTTTTAGATTTTTTGGAATTTTGGGAACTGAAAAAAGAAAAACTGAGCATTGTGGCTCCAGAAAGTGCCAACGCTGTTCAGATAATGACCATTCATAAATCAAAAGGATTAGAGTTTCCTGTAGTTATTTTTCCTTGTGATGTGGAAATTTATCGTCAAATAAACCCGAAAGTTTGGTTAGATAAATTGCCAGAAGGTTTTGAGAATTTCAAGGAACTTTTAGTCTCTAATACTAAAGATTTGGCTTTGATAAACGATAGAGGTTTTGAGATTTTTAATCAACAAAAAGAGGAATTAGAGTTGGATAATTTTAACTTATTATACGTTGCGTTAACCAGAGCAGTAGAACAACTGCATGTTATTACTGAGTATAGAATATCGGCTAAAGGAGAAGAAAACACAAACTTTTATTCTGGAGTATTTATCAATTATTTAAGAGAAATAAATCTTTGGAATGATGAAGTTTTGGAATATAAATTTGGTAAAAAAAACAGAATTAGTGTTCAAAAAAATAAAGAAGCTGTTGCAGAAATGCAGCAGGATTTTATTTCTACTCCTTGGCAAGAACATAACCTTGTTTTATTAGCAAATTCCTCGAAATTATGGGATACAGAACAAGGGAAAGCAATTGATTTTGGGAATTTAATTCATGATATTTTTTCAAAAATAAAGACAAAAGATGACGTAAAAAAGGTGATTTCTCAATATCACCAAAATGGAATCTTGAATGATGGATTACTTGCAACAATTTCAAAAAACATAAACAATGTTGTAAATCATCCAAAATTAAACGATTATTATTCTGATACTATAATTGCTTATAATGAAAGGGAAATTGTAGCTATTGATAACCAAATTTTTATTCCAGATCGTTTGGTTTTTAGAGGTGATGAGGTCATAATTATTGATTACAAAACAGGAAATCCGTCTAAAGAACACCATCAACAACTACTAAAATACGAGCAAGTTTTAAAATCAATGAATTTTATAGTGGGTAAAAAGATATTAGTTTATATCAATGACAAAATTGATATCGTTGAAGTTTAATCAATAGAAAGAAACTTTGTAACTTTGTTTTTCTTAAATCAATAAAAAATGTACGGAAATATTAAAGATACTTTAAAAAAAGAGCTTCAAGAAATAAAAGATGCAGGTTTATATAAATCAGAAAGAATCATTACGTCTTCTCAAGATGCAGTAATAAAAATCGCTACAGGAGAAGAAGTTATTAATTTTTGTGCAAATAATTATTTAGGGTTATCAAATCATCCAGAAGTAATTCAAGCAGCAAAAGATGTTATGGATACCCATGGTTTTGGTATGTCTTCTGTTCGTTTTATTTGCGGTACGCAAGACATTCATAAACAATTAGAAGAAAAGATTGCTGATTTTTATCACACAGAAGACACTATTCTATATGCAGCTTGTTTTGATGCAAATAGTGGAGTTTTCGAACCACTTTTAACAAAAGAAGATGCAATAATTTCCGACAGTTTAAATCATGCTTCAATTATAGATGGGGTTCGCTTGTGTAAAGCAGCTCGTTATCGATACAATAATAATGACATGGCTTCTTTAGAAGAGCAACTAGTTGAAGCTAATAAACATAAGCATCGATTTAAAATCATTGTTACTGACGGTGTTTTTTCTATGGATGGAATCGTAGCAAAACTCGATGAAATTTGTGATTTATCAGATAAATATGATGCATTAGTTATGGTTGATGAATGCCATGCAACTGGTTTTATTGGCAAAACAGGAAGAGGTACTGTTGAGTTAAAAAATGTGATGGATAGAGTTGATATTGTTACAGGAACTCTTGGAAAAGCCTTAGGTGGTGCAATGGGAGGGTACACAACAGGTAAAAAAGAAATTATAGAAATTTTACGTCAACGTTCTAGACCTTATTTATTCTCAAACTCTTTAGCGCCAGCAATTGTTGGAGCTTCTTTAAAAGTCTTTGATTTAATTGCTGATGATACCACTTTACGTGATCAATTAGAATGGAATACCAATTATTTTAGAACAGAAATGGAGAAAGTAGGTTTTGATTTGGTAGGCGCAGATGCAGCTATAGTTCCAGTAATGCTGTACGATGCAAAACTTTCTCAACTCATGGCAAATAAACTTTTAAAAGAAGGTATTTATGTAATTGGGTTCTTTTATCCAGTAGTACCAAAAGAAAAAGCTAGAATAAGAGTGCAGTTATCTGCTGCTCATACCAAAGAACATTTAGACAAAGCAATAAAAGCATTTACAAAAGTTGGTAAAGAACTAAATGTAATTTAGAATTGATAAAAACTTGTGGTTTTGGTAATATTTTGTAGATTTGTCTTTGTTAATTAGTTTTAACAGCTTACTTTTGTGAGTAATAATAAAGAACTTTTAATTTAAAAATTTGATAATGAAACGATTAAAATTAGCTGTGATAGCTTTGTTTGCGTTGTTTATTGTAAACAATGTTAGTGCACAAGATGAGAATAATCCTTGGGCTGTAGGATTTGGTGTAAATGTTGTAGATTTTTATAATCCATCTAACTCTTTTGTAGATAAAGCCTTGGACCACTTAGGTAATGAAGAATGGAATTTTTTACCTTCTATATCGCGTATTACAGCAGAGAGATATTTGGAGAAAGGTTTCTCTCTTCAGTTAGCTGGATCTTTAAATAAAATTACTTATCTGTATGAAGCTGATGATTCTGATTTTTTATATTATGCAGTTGGTTTGAACGTTAAGTATGATTTAAATAATTTATTTGGTGATACTGGTTGGTTTGATCCTTTTGTATATATTGGAGGAGAATATGTTTCTGTTGATTCACAAGGAGAAGGTATGTTAGGAACTGGGTTTGGATTTAATACATGGTTTAATGATAATCTTGGTTTAAGTTTTCAACATGGTTCAAAATACGGTTTTTCTGATAAAGTAGAAAGCCATATACAATCCTCATTAGGTTTACTTATAAAATTTGGTGGAACTGATACTGATGGTGATGGTGTGTATGATAAAAATGATGCATGTCCTGAAGTTGCAGGTTTAGAAGAGTTTAATGGTTGTCCAGATGCAGATGGTGATGGAATTAAAGATTCAGATGATGCATGTCCAAATACTGCAGGTTTAGCTGCAATGAATGGTTGTCCAGATGCAGATGGCGATGGTGTTGCTGATAAAGATGATATGTGTCCAGATGTTGCAGGTACAAAAGCAAACAAAGGTTGTCCAGATACAGATGGTGATGGTGTTGTAGATAAAGAGGATAAATGTCCTTCTGTTTCAGGTCCTGCTGCTAATAATGGTTGTCCTTGGCCAGATACTGATGGAGATGGAGTTTTAGATAAAGACGATAAATGTCCTAATGAGGCTGGTGTAGCTTCGAACTCAGGTTGTGCTGAATTCAAAAAAGTAGAAGAAGGTACGTTTGAAACACCTATATTATTTAATTTTGGTAGAGCAACATTTAAAGCTGGAGTAACACAACAATTAGATGGTATGATTGGTGTAATGAATGAGTTTGTTGATTCTGAATTTGATATCAATGGTCATACAGATAGCATTGGAACGAAAGCTTACAATATGCTTTTATCTGATAAAAGAGCAAATGCTGTTAAAGATTATTTAGTTGAAAATGGAGTTAAAGCTTCACGATTAACGGCTAAAGGTTTTGGAGAATCACAACCAATAGCTTCAAATAGTACTGCTGCAGGAAGAGCTAAAAATAGAAGAGTAGAAGTTAAAGCAAATAATTAATTGCTAAGATTTTAAATAAAAAAGTCTCATCATATTGATGGGACTTTTTTATTTAAAATAACTTTTT
Organism: Polaribacter sp.; assembly: GCA_965661915.1. Classification (GTDB taxonomy): domain Bacteria; phylum Bacteroidota; class Bacteroidia; order Flavobacteriales; family Flavobacteriaceae; genus Polaribacter. The sequence goes on from CBFIFR010000017.1 coordinate 53,136, forward strand.
AGTTTCAATCAAAAAAAGTAAATTTGCGCATTCTTAATTGAATACAAAATTTTATCAAAAAATAATAATTTAATTACATACAAAATGTCCACAACAACAGGTAAAGTTTCTCAAATTATTGGGCCAGTTATTGATGTTGAATTCAATACCGAAAATGAGCTTCCTAAGATTTACGATTCGTTAGAAATAAAAAAAGCAGATGGTTCTGTTTTAGTTTTAGAAGTGCAACAGCATACAGGTGAAGATACAGTTAGAACGATTTCTATGGATGCTACTGATGGTTTAAGCAGAGGAGCAGAAGTTATAGCAACTGGTAGCCCAATTCAAATGCCTATTGGTAATGATATATATGGACGTTTATTTAACGTAACAGGTGATGCTATTGATGGTTTAGGGAATTTAAAGAAAGAAGGTGAAAATGGTTTGCCAATTCACAGATTAGCACCTAAGTTTGAAGATTTATCTGTATCTACAGAAGTATTATTTACAGGGATTAAGGTAATCGACTTAATCGAACCTTATGCAAAAGGTGGTAAGATTGGATTATTTGGTGGAGCAGGTGTAGGTAAAACAGTATTAATTCAAGAGTTGATTAACAACATTGCAAAAGGTCATGGTGGTTTATCTGTGTTTGCAGGAGTTGGTGAAAGAACTCGTGAAGGAAATGATTTATTAAGAGAGATGTTAGAGTCTGGAATCATCAAATATGGTGATGATTTTATGCATTCTATGGAAGAAGGAGGATGGGATTTATCGAAAGTAGATAAGTCAGGTATGATAGATTCAAAAGCAACATTCGTATTTGGACAAATGAATGAACCTCCAGGAGCACGTGCAAGAGTAGCTTTATCAGGTTTAACAATTGCAGAATATTTTAGAGATGGAGCAGGAGACGCTCAAGGTAAAGATGTATTATTTTTCGTAGATAATATCTTTAGATTTACTCAAGCTGGTTCTGAGGTGTCTGCCTTATTAGGGCGTATGCCTTCTGCAGTAGGTTATCAACCAACTTTAGCAACAGAAATGGGGGCAATGCAAGAGCGTATTACATCAACTAAAAAAGGTTCTATTACTTCTGTACAAGCAGTATACGTTCCTGCAGATGATTTAACTGACCCTGCACCAGCAACAACATTTGCTCACTTAGATGCAACAACAGTATTGTCTCGTAAAATTGCAGAATTAGGTATTTACCCAGCAGTAGATCCACTAGATTCTACTTCTAGAATTTTAACTGCAGATATTTTAGGTGATGAGCACTACAACTGTGCACAAAGAGTAAAAGAAATTTTACAACGTTATAAAGAATTACAAGATATTATTGCTATTTTAGGTATGGAAGAATTATCTGAAGAAGATAAATTAGTAGTACATAGAGCAAGACGTGTACAACGTTTCTTATCTCAACCATTCCACGTAGCAGAACAATTTACAGGTATACCTGGTGTTTTAGTGGATATTAAAGATACTATTAAAGGCTTTAATATGATTATGGATGGTGAATTAGATAAATATCCTGAAGCAGCATTTAACTTAAGAGGATCAATTCAAGATGCAATTGATGCTGGAGAGAAAATGTTAGCAGAAGCATAAACAAGTTTTAAGTTTTAAGTTTTTAAGTTATGATTAGTAACTAAAGACTAAAAACTAAAAACTAAAAACTAAATAAATATGTTTTTAGAAATAGTTACACCAGAAGCTATATTATTTTCATCAGAGGTAGATTCTTTTACTGCTCCTGGTATTAATGGTGAGTTTCAAATATTAAATAATCACGCACCTATAGTTTCTATACTAAAAGAAGGTGTAGTTTATATACATGTTCATAATCAAGAAAAAATAGTTTTAGAAGATTTACCAGGCAAGTTAGAAGTTAAAGCAAATGATGATAAAATTTTAACTTTAGCTATTAACTCTGGTACTTTAGAACTAAATGATAATAAAGCAATTATATTAGCTGACTAATACATAGCTAAATATTATATAACTAAAAACCTCAAAACAATTTGTTTTGAGTTTTTTTTAGTTTCAAGAAAAACACTTTACTAATAGAAAGTGTTATTAGCAATT
>CBFIFR010000018.1:0-52630 GCA_965661915.1 Polaribacter sp.
CTATGTGTGCAAATGGTAATAAACCATGTAAAGGGGTATCTATAGAAGGTGCTTTACTGTCTAAATCGTAAATACAATGGTTAAACAAACCAACCATTCTATCTTCATCATGTAAACCTTGGTATACATTTTTTAAGTCACGTAATCTTTCTGTATATAAACCTGCAATTCCTGAACGTTTTAAAGTTCCAATATCTCCACCAGAACCTTTTACCCACATTACTTCAACTTCTTCATTGGTTAAAGGATCTTTTTCTATAGTTTTACAACTGGTGTTTCCTCCTCCGTAATTCGTAATTCTTAAATCTGCTCCTAAAATATTTGAGCGGTACAAAAATAGTTCTACTTGGTTATCTCCAAGTGATAATGCCTTCTCCTCGTCCCATAAATAATCTACGTATTTAAAGCTTTGCATAATTTCTTTCATGTTCAATTAGTGATAAGTTATACATCAAAAATAATATTGGTTTTAACCATTTGTATCCTGTACTATTATGGTAAAACATAAAAAAAGACGGATAAAAAATCGTAATCGAAAATTAAAACTAACATATTTTAAAGATATAAAACTTTATTCCATAGAAAATATGTTTTTCCTATTGTTAATTTATTGGATTTTTAAACTCTTTTACTACTTTTGAAATCGCATTCTTTTCTACAATATAAAATTTTTAAATATGAATATGGTAAAACTTATAAAGATCGATGAAAACTCTAGGGTTCCTAAATATCAGCAAATCATAGATTCTATTATTCATAATATTTCATTAGGAAATCTAACTATGGATCAAAAAATACCTTCAATAAACATGTTTAGTGAAGAATTTTATTTATCAAGAGATACAGTAGAAAAGGCCTATAGCATATTAAAAGAACGTAAAATTATTACATCAATAAGGGGTAAAGGGTTTTATATATCAAGAACTAAACTTATTTCTAAAGTTAATATTTTATTTTTGGTTAATAAATTAAGCTCTTACAAATTAAGAACTTACAATCACTTTATAAATAAAATAGGTGCAAATTCTCATACTGATTTAGATATTTATCATTGTGACGAGATTCTTTTTTTAAACTTATTAGAAAAAAATAAAGCAGCCTATGATTATTATGTTATTATGCCTCATTTTAAGAATGACAATTTAAAGCATATTACTTTACCTGAAAAAGTTGTAAAAGCGATAAAACAAATACCTAAAGAAAAACTAGTTATTTTAGATAATGTAAAAGATAATATTAATAGTTTAATTCAAATTTACCAAGATTTTGAAAATGATATTTATAATGCATTAAACGAAGGGATTGAAAAAATTAAAAAATACAAAAAAATAATGCTAGTATACCCTGAAAAGGCCATCTATCCTTATCCTAAAAGAATACTTCATGGTTTTAGAAAATTTTGTGTAGAACATAAATTAGATTTTGAAATACTTGACAAAATTTATGATGATATAATTTTAAAAAAAGGCGATTTATTCATTACAATAGAAGAAGAAGACTTAGTAAATCTAGTAAAACAAAAAAGAGAATATGAATATATTTTAGGAAAAGATATCGGAATTATATCCTACAATGATACGCCTCTTAAAGAGTTGTTAGGCATAACCGTAATTTCTACAGACTTTAAGGCTATGGGTGAAACTGCAGCAGAAATGATTTTAAACAAAACAAAAGGAAAAGTAAAAGTGCCCTTTAATTTTATTGACAGAAAATCTCTTTAGTAAGTTCTTATCTGGATACTTGAAGGACTATTTACTTTAATTTGATTTGGTAATTGAGTTATCTTTCCTGTTTTTGAATTTCTATTAAATATTGTGATATTATTTGTAAACTGATTGGCTACCATTAAAAAATTTCCATTAGGAGAAATAGCAAAGTTTCTAGGGTGGTTTCCACCTGTACTTGTATGTTCTATCAATTGTAGTTTCCCAGAATTCTTGTTAATTAAAAACACTACAATACTATCTTCTTTTGGCCCACGATTAGACGCATATAAAAAATGACCATCTGTAGAAATATGAATGTCTGCTGTTCTATAAATATCTTGTTTTTGTTGATATGTAGCGTAATCTTCAATAAAATTTAAATTTCCGTTTTTGTAACGATAAACGTCAATTTTACCACTTAATTCATTAACTAAATAACCAAATTTCCCATTTGGATGAAATGTAAAATGTCTTGGACCACTGCCTAATTTTGTCTTAATTTCTTGTTGTTTTTTTAAACTATCAATAGCGTTGTCAAACGTAAATTTTCTAATTTTATCAGCACCTAAATCGTGTGCAAATAGATATTTGTTATCAGGAGAAAAATTCGATGAATGTATGTGAGAAGATTGCTGACGATCTTTAACAATGCTACTATCTTTAAATTGTAAAACCTGTTTAACTTTACTTAATTTACCATCTTTAAGTAATTTAAACAAACTTAAACTACCATCAGAATAATTAGAGTTTACGAGATAATTACCAGTTTTATCAATTTCTAAATGTGCAGGGTTTACGCCTCCACAATCTTGTATATTTAATAACTCTATTTTTTTATTAATTGCATCAACTTTAAAAGCAGCTACTTTTCCATTGTACTTCATCTGACTTTCTACCACAGAATACAAATACTTACCATTTGGCGATAGTCTTTGAAATGAGGTATTTGTAATACTATCTAAAGTATAAGTTAAAGTAGTGTTTCCTGTTTTTGAATCAAACTCATATACATGTATTCCTTCTCCAGGCTTTTTATCTGTAAAACTTCCCACAAAAAGTAAGGTTACTTTTTTATCTGCTGTTTCTTTACAAGAATTAAGTATAGAAATCATTAAAAAAGCAACAAAAATTAGTCTTGTAAAATTTTTAAAATTGGTTCTCATAAAACACATTTAATGTATTACTTCCAACGAAGATAATTCGGGTTTTCCTCCCTTATTTCCACATCCAGCAGCAATGTATATTTTATTTTTAAAAAGTATCGACTGAGTGCCATGTCTTCCTCTTTTCAATTGGGTAGAAGCATGCCATATTTTTGTTGATAAATTGAGCACTTCTACTTTATCATGAGCAATTTTTTGACTAGCACTTTCTCCTCCAATAACAAATAATTTATCTTTTTTAATAACGCTAGAAGCACCAGCTCTTTCTGTAGGTATGTTTGATGCTTTTGGCAAAGTAGTCCATGTGTTTTTTTCAATATCAAACACATCAACCTCAGCAATCGTTAAGTCAAATGTTTGTTTTGTTTTTGCTGATGAATTTCTACCACCAGCACAATAAATTTTATTTTGATGAATAGCTGCGTGAAAATGATCTCTTGGTCTTGGTGCATCTTTTAAAATTCTCCATTTACCGGTTTTAAAATGGTAGCTATCCATCCAAGGAACATGTCCACTCCAATGACCATCTGTTATGCCCGAAACTACATAAGCAACATCTCCTTTTACAACAATGCCAGAAGAACCTCTTCTTCTATGTTCTGGAATAGTATCTCCCCAAACCCACTGATTTGTTTTTGTTTGATAGATTAAAATTTTATCTAAAGGGGTTTCATGCGGATATTTACCAGTCATGGCACCAATAATGTAAATATCGTCTTTATAAGTTACTGCCTGAAAATGATGTATTTCAATTGGTGGTTTTGGGCCTTGTTGCCAAGTATTTGTTTTTTTATCAAAAATATCTACAGGTTTAATTCTTCTTCCGCCAATTAAATAAAACAAGCCATTAGCTTCAACAAAACCACATTCATGTCTTGCTGAAGGTGAATTTGTTGTTGAAATCATTTTACTTTCTAGACTTATGCTTGCGCCACAATTCAATAAAAAAAAGCAACTCATTAATATGATTTTAGAGAAAATTTTCATGAGTTTTTCTAAACTATTTTTTTGTAAAATCTAAATACAATGCCTTTTTTTGAGCATCAATTTTAAATTCTTCATTTTTGTACATCAGTTTTTCTCCTTCGCCAACATAAATATTTTTTAGCGTTTTGTCTTTCTGTAAAGTGATGACTGCATAGGAACCTTTAAAATAAATGTCATCATTTTGAAAAACCTGATTTTTAGATTGTGTAATCACATACTGAATTAAATGTTCTCTAGGTGTTTTAGTTTCAATAATCAAGCCTTTATAAATGCTATTTTGTTCTAATTTTGCAACGGATTTTATAGTTGGTTTTTCTTTATCATTATAAGGTTCATAGACAACCACAAAAGGGTTTTGCCAAGCTTCGCCTTTATTTCTGATAACTAAAGTTGGTGTAGGTTTTTTGTTGTAAGGCTCTGGAGATTCAAAGGTTATAGGTGCTTTTACTTTGGTGTATTTTCTATTTTTAAAACCAGGAATATGCAATTGCATAAATATATCACTTCCTTTTAATTTTTTGATATTAAAAGTAGCTTTTACTTTGTTTTCATATTCTTGAGATGTTTTTACATCTTTAAAAAAATGCCATCCAGGATTTCTATAGTCTCTATTGTGTTTCCATTTTAAATTGGCGTTTGCCATATATCTGTTTGGTGTTTTTTTAAACTTCATATCTTTATTTTCAAAGACGAGTTCATCACCAATATTATGATATAAATAATCGTGAAATTCATTGGGTAATTTCGATTTTGATCGAAACACATCTACATAATAACCTGTTGTTGGTGAGGTTCTAATTAAACCTAAAGTTCGTTCTTGAACTGCTTCTGCTTTATCACCTTTATCATCTACAAAACTTGTTTGACTAAAAGAATGATTGGGAGAAACTCCTTCCTCATTAACTTTAGGTTCCATTGAAATCAGTTCAACAGAATTGATTCCCAAATTAACCCAGCCACCTTCTCCTTGAGAACTTCCGTTAACAATAACAGTGTTATGAGCCGCAAAAATTCTGGAATAATTTTCGTGCAAATCTTTACCATATTTTTTACGCCCATGATCTACACCTAAAACTTGTCCTTCTCCATACAACTCTATATTCATTCCTTCTGCATGACCATGCACCATATGTGCACCACCAACAAAACCCATTAATCCATCTTTTGGATTGTTTGTGCTACTTAAATTTCTTTGCAATACAATACCTGCATGATATACTCTATCTGTTCTAGGTAATTCCACTTTTTTAGAATTGCCATAAATGGCATCATCATACCAAAATAATGCTTCTATACTGTTTCTAGAATATGCTCCTTTTTCTATTGCATTTTTTAGCAAAGGCGCAAATTTATCTTGTAAATAGGTTAAACTGTCCATTTTTGCCAAAACGTAAGCGTTCTCATAGGCCTGATAAGAACCATGTTGTTTTCTGTGACCATCTCCCCAGCGAATAATTTCCTTATTTGGATATACCAAATCGTCTAATCTTGGTAATGCAAATAAAATATTTGGATATTTTGCCCCCAATTGTAATGAAGGATTATACTTATTAATCACCAATAATAATTTTGCTAAAATTGCTGTAGAATGATTTAAATACTGTGAAGTTTCTGGCCAAATATCACCTTGATTTGTATAATTTTTAGCCAGTATTGGCAAAGCATCTTGGTTTTTAGTGCTTTCAGTTAAAAAAAACTTCAACCATTTTTTACGTTCTTTTTCATCATCCATTGCCAATGCATTATACACTAAACTGGGTGCTTCTAAAACTGGATGATTTGATCCTGTTTGCCCATAATTCACAGTAATGTTAGCATAGGTTTTAAAAACTTTTTGAGCTTCGGCTATGGGGAAATTCACTTTTCTATTTTTAATAATATCAAAAGCTTTTCCATCGTCTTTAAGATATGTTGCTATAAAATCATAGATTAATGGAAGTCTATACCCAATTACTCTCACTTCTCTAAAACCATCATAAGGAAATAATAAACCACCTCTTCCTCTCCAATCAGACATTTTTGATTTCTGAACAGATTTTGTAAAAGAATACAAAATACTACTGGCTACATGTGCGTATTTTTTATCTTGAGTGATGTAATACATTGTACCACAATCTAATGCTATTTGTAGATACTTAATGAGTAATTCTGCAGGTTTCCATTCTTTATCTGTGGCATTGTCTAAATTTCTATGTTTTCCGTTTTCTATATGATCTGTTTTAAAAAAAGGAGGAAACTCATTTTTTTTTGCTTCAGCCCAATTAAAAGGCAAGTATTTAAGATATGTTGATGGATTTTTATAAAATTTATCAACTTGCGTATCAGTATTAGTTTTTAGAGTTGTATAAATTTTATTCGCCCAAGGTTTAGTTTTTATCTTATTTAAAATTTGATCTCGTTCACTTGATTTCACTAAAATAAATGGACGTTTTAATTCTTGGCAATAGGTTTGAAAACCTATAAACATTACAGCAAATAATAAGATACTTTTTAATTTCATTTAGAATACAGCGATTAATTGTCTATGGTTAAATAAGTTCCTTTAAAACTTTGATTCAATACTACTACCTTTACAGAAGGGTTATTTTTATTTGGAATAACTTCTATACTTGCTTTCCCATTTGCCATTTCTATAATTTCAGAACCTGTTGGTGTTCCTTGAGACTTTACTAATTCTCCACCTTGTAAACATTGAAAATATACTTTCTCTTCATAATCTAAACAGCGTAAATTATTTTTATCGAGCGCTATTGCCGTTATTAAATAATTCCCATTTTTTAATTTTTTAGAAGCTAAAGTTAACTTTTTGGCTGCACTATTTTTAGTAAATCTATAATTTACCATCAAAGTATTTTCAACTTTAGTTCCACTTGATGGTAATCCAATAGCAACCAATTGATTTTTTCCTTCAATAAAATTTACATCCCAAGTAAAACCAGAGGCTGGAAATTTTGTGATATCGCGTTCTTTTTCACCTAAAAATTTACCATTATGATAAAAAGCAACTTTGTTACAGTTACTATAAACACTAATAGTTTTTGGTTTATTTTTTGGCCCTTGACGTTCAGTCCAAGTATTTGATTCAATGTAGGTAAAAGGCACATCACTCCAATAACTTTTAAATACATAAAAAGCATCTTTAGGTTTTCCGTTTCTATCTACCAATCCTTTTTGATTCATATAAGGAATTGCATTTTCTGGTCTTAAAGGAGTTCCAAAATCTTTAAAAGCCCACTGAATATTACCAACAAAAGTAGAATCTAGTTCTGAAATACGTAAGTGCCAATCGAATAAATCTACAATATAATTTTCACTCCAATCTCCAATTTTAGCAATATTAGTTACTCTCGTTTGTACTATAGATTCTTCCCAACCTTCAGATTTTATTAAACCTTCTCCAGTTATTGGATTTTCAGAATGACGTCCTACATGACTTGAACCCCCATATTCTGCATGAAGAAAATGATTGTATTCTTTTTTATATTTATCAATGGCAGTTTGATAACTTTTATAACTTCCAGAATACCATCCAGACCAAATTGATGGTGAAAACACATCTACAATTTGAGAACCTTCATAATATTTTCTAATAGCCGTTTTTCTTGAAGGATCTAGTTGATGAGAAAGGTTGTTTAATTCGGTTAAAAACGAATTTAGTTTTTTGGTATCATCACCATTTTTAAAATCTGGCAACCAATACATTTCGTTTCCTAAAGACCAAATAATAATACTTGGATGATTATAATTCTGAGTAATCATTTCTTTTAAATGATTTTTTGTGTTCGTTTGCCAAACATCATTTCCAACACCTCCTCTACACCAAGGTATTTCATCCCAAACCAAAATACCAAGCTCATCACATGCCTTATATACCTCAGGATCTTGAGGGTAATGTGCTAAACGTACAAAATTTGCCCCCATATCTTTTATCATTTCCATGTCAGTTCTGTGTTGCTCATTTGTCATTGCAGCACCAACGCCTGCATGTTCTTCATGCCTATGAGTTCCTCTTAATAATAAACGTTTTCCGTTTAAATAAAAAGGACCATTTTTTTCAAATTTAAACCAGCGAAAACCGACTTTATCTTCTATTTTATCTTTAACAACTTCATCTTCTATTAAAGAAACTGTAACCGTATACAAATTAGGCGTTTTAGTATCCCATAACTCAGGATTTAAAATTTCATTGAATAAAATAGTGGTTGTTGCTTTAGAAACTGCTGCTTTTTGAGTTGTAACAATTTCTCCTTTTGGATTCTTTAAAACTGCTTCAACTTTTAAATTAGTAACATTGTTTAAATTTTTGATGTTAGCTTCAATATTTAGTGTTGCCTTTTCATTTGAAACAATTGGTGTTGAAATTTTGATATTATGTATATGTGTTTTTGGTTTAGTAACCAACCACACATCTCTTGTAATTCCCCCAAAAATAAAGAAATCACTTTTTTGAGAGGGTATTATTTCTGGATTATATCCATTATCAACACGAACTAAAATTTCGTTTGTTCCTGATTTTATATCTGTTGATATATCTACATTAAAACCTAGATAACCTCCTACATGACCACCAACTCTTTTACCATTAAGAAATACATCACTTACAATATTAACTCCTTCAAAATATAATGAATAAATAGATTCACTATCAAATGAAGAAATTTCTATTGTTTTTTTATACCAACTTGCACTTCGTCTATAGCCAGGTTCTGTATCTGTAGCATCTAAACTATTCCAAGAATGAGGGATGTTAATTTTTTCCCACTTCACATCTTTTAATGCTTCTTTTAGATCTTCTGTACTATTTTCTAAATACAACCAATTATTATTAATATTTATTTTTTTTCTTTTAAATTTTTTTTCTGAATCAAAGTTAAAGGACACAAAAACTGTTAAGCCTAATATGATGCATATAAATTTTCCTAAATTCGGCATTAAATTCATTGTATTTTTCTTTTTAATTATTTTATAAATTTCTAAATTTTTAATTTACCTCGTAATCTGTTTAAAGAAAAGGAGGAAACTCATTTTCATCAGCTACATTACAATTCAAAGGTAGCTGTTTAAGAAATTTTTCTGGGTTTTTATAAAATTTATTTACCCAAGGTTTTGTTTTTATCTTTTTTAAAATTTGATCTCGTTCACTTGATTTCACTAAAATAAAAGGACGCTCCGATTCTTGACTCTGTATTTGAGCAATTAAAAACACGTTAAAAAGAAACAATGTGATTTTTAATTTCATTTGCTGTAAATTTTAAAATTTTTATAAATTGAAGAGCGCGTGTACATGTGTCGTAAACCAATTCTCCCCTCTGAAATTGGGGAAACCTTGGTAATATCCCATTCAAAATATTGTGTTTCACCTTCGTGTTCCATTTTAAAACTTAGTTTTTCTGAAGTTTTAATAGCGGTGATATGATAATGTTTCCCTTTTTCAAAAAAACCTTGCAGATCGTAAGATGGTTCAACAACAGTAATATTAAAAGGTTTATTATCTGGCTTTGGGTATCGACGCGCACGAACATAATGCAACCCATTGCCTTTATTACCAAAAGCTGAAAAACTGATATGAAACGCGTTCATGTTTTCAAAATACTGTCTCATGGCAGGTACCTCACGCTTTTTTTTCCACTTTGAGATATCTTTTTCATAAACTCCATCTCCATCTCCTGTAGCCTGAATGTAAAGAATGTTCACAAATCGATTTTCATCGTCTGTTTTGGTATAATCAAACTCAATTTTCACATCTCCGGAAAATGATACTTTAGTCCATAAGACAGCATGATGCGCATCATTATAAGCCTCGGGTCCTGCTTTAAAACGCATGCCTTCTTTTGAATTTTCTATAGTTGCTATTAATCCATCTAAGGTCCATTTTTTAGTCCAATCTTTGGTGCAACTATCTTCAAAAACTAAGTTCCAATCCTCTTGAATATTACTTTTCTGTTCGCTTAGAAGCTTGTTCGTCTTACAAGAAAAAAAGAGGCTAAATATCAATATTAAGAGTGCATTTCCTTTCATAAAGACTATTTACTTAAAAAATCTTTTCCCCATTTTTCTCTTAACTCTAAAGCAAGTTCTTTTACTTTTTCTTGATACTCGGGTTTTTCTGCTAAATTATTTAGTTCTAAAGGATCTGTTTTATGGTCGAATAACATAAGCGCATAAGCCACTCCATCATCTTTAATCCATTCTGTATAAAATAGATTTCCTTTTATTAAAGTAACAGCATCTTTAAATTTTGATACAGCCCAATCTTTTTTTGGTGTTTTACCATTTAAAATGGGCACAAAACTTTTACCATCAACAGTATTTGGAATTTCCAATCCAGTAAGTTCTGCTAAACTTGGGTAAATATCTATGTATTCTGTAATTGCATCTGTTTTTTGTCCACTTGTTTTACCTGGAACTTTTATGATTAGTGGTGTTCTTAGCGCAGTTTCAAAAGTAACGTGCTTACACCATAACATATGATCTCCTAAATTCCAACCATGATCTCCCCATAAAATTACAATGGTATCATCTTCTAAATCTAATCGCTTTAACTCATCTAAAACCAATCCTATTTGTGCATCTATATAGCTTACACAAGCATAATAGCCATGAATTAACTCTTTTGCTAAATCATCAGATAAATGGCCTTTTTTAGGAATATTCTCATAATTTCTTAATTCACCATATTTATGAAATGCTTGCTTAGGTGTACTCTCCGGTTGCATATAACTTTCTGGTAATTCTATGCTTTCTCTATCGTACAAATCCCAATACTTTTTGGGTGCTGTAAACGGTAAATGAGGTTTCATTAAACCCATTGTTAAGAAAAAAGGCTGTTTACTTTGCTTTAATTTATGCAAATCATTAATAACTTTTAATGCTAGTTTTCCATCTCTATAAACAGAATCGTGAACTTCAGCAGCTTCAAAAGGTAAACCTCTTTTTGTGTTTTTTCTTATCTCTTGACTTTCTGGTAAAGCATAGCTCCACAAACCATCTGCTTGCCACATTTCATCCCATGCTTTTTTATCATCTTTATTATAATGATAAATTTTACCATTAGAAATTGTGGCATAACCATTTTGCTTTAACAGGTTTGGTAATGAAACCACGTTCGGAGCATCTATATCCAATTGAGCTTTATGGTCTATAAAACGATGTCTTGTAGGACGCATACCTGAAAGTAAACTTGCTCTGGAAGCACCACAAACAGGCACATTACAATAAGCATGATTAAACACTAAACTTTCACTGGCAAGCTTATCTAAATTTGGAGATTTTATATGATTGGCGCCATAAAAATTTAGTTCTGGACGTAAATCATCTACAGCAATAAATAGAATATTGGGTTTCGATTTTGCTAACGCTTCATTATTATTATTTTGTTTTCTTACACAAGAAAAACAAAGCAGAATGCTAACAACTAATAAAGTGGTTTTATTTTTTATATTCATTATTTATTGTTTATTATGTAAATTTTATCCAATCTAAATTTAAGGTACTATTATCTTTTGCTCTAAAAACCAAGTATAAATCTGTTTTTCCTATACTATTATTTATTTTACTTTCTATTTTCTGAAAAATTTTAGATTGATTTTCAGTTGATAATTTTAACTTACCTATACACTTTCCTATTACACTTTTGGTTCTTATCTCTAACGTTCCTTTTGTTCCTTTAAAAAGTGAATTGACAACTATTTTTTGATACGATTTATCAAAATTTACATTCGCAAACTTTATCCAATCTCCATTTTTAATGTTAGAAAGTGTAAAACCTTTTTCTTTAGTTCCTGTTTTAAGTATTTCTTCTGATGACTTTTCGTAAAACCATTCTGCTTCAATTTTTTCCCAAGAAGCATTATATTGCCCAACTCCATTTGCGAAATGTTGATCTAAAAAATTAATATCTGTAACAATTTTCCCATCATCATCCATATGACAATAAGTAATGATTGATTCTCTAAACTTAAAACCTTTTTTGAGGTAGTAACACCATATATGATAAAACTGACCTTTCCAATTGAAAAAACTTCCATGAGCATACTCACCTAATTTGAAGCCATTTCCAACAGAACCTGCACATTCATAAGGACCGTAAATATTTTTAGAAATGGCATAATCTCTACCCCAACTTAAATAGTACCTATCTTTGTGCTTGAAGATATAATTCTTGTCCATCCAATGTGGCGCATTTTTCCAAGCATCACCAATAATTTGTATTGGTTTTGGAGTTTCTGCAACAGAAACCATATCCTCATTTAATTTTGTAATGTGAAAACCACCACCTTCTTTATCACCATAAATTAAATAGGGAGTTTTATTACTATCATCATCAATTAAAATGGTGGGATCATGCATTGGAGCTACCAATGGTTTTCCTAGTGCATCTTTAAAATTTCCTGTAGGATACTCAGCAGACATTACTCCAACACCTCGTTTTCTATCCGAAAAGTAGAAATAATAGTTTCCATTTCTAGTTGCAGCATCACTTGCCCAACAATCAGGACTATTATCGTCCATATAATTACCTTTTGGACTTATGTTAGTTTTTAAAGACCAATTTACTAAATCTGTTGATGAAAACACTCTCCAATCTTTCATTACCCAGGTTTTGTCTTCTGGACTTGAATCGTGACCAGAATACAAATAAATGGTATCATTAAAAACCCTAATATGAGGATCTGATACACCCAACCCTTTTAAAATTGGGTTTTGAGAAAAAGTGATATGAAACAACAAGACACATAAAATAGTGAGATGCATTTTTATGAGTTTTTTCTGATTGAGCATTGCTTTTTATTTTATCTATCTGCATCAATTACGTCAACAAGCTTCTTTTATTCTCCATTTACACGTGCTTTCTGTTCTACAAAATAAGGTTGAAACTTGTACATCGATTTTTCATCCCATTTTGCATTTGTTTTTGGGAGCAGTAATTTCAACTCTTCAATTACGTCTTTAAATTCTGGCTTACCTGCTAGGTTTTTCCATTCATTCGGATCGTTATTATGGTCATATAATTCTTGAGTACCATCTTCATATTGAATATATCTATACTGATTTGTTCTTACGGCATGGTTGTTATATCCATAAGTAGTAAGTGCATTCGAATCTTCTAAACCTTCATCTTTTTGCATCATAGTTACTAAACTTTTCCCTTCGTTTCTAGCATATGCAGGTAATCCGCTTAATTCTAAAAGTGTCGGGTATATAGAAAGTAACTCTACTGGTGCATCAATCTTTTTTCCTTTTGGTAAATTTGGTGCCGAAAAAATTAGTGGTGTTTTTGTGGCAGTTTCCCAAAGGGCATGCTTTGCAAACGTTCCTTTTTCTCCTAATCTGTATCCGTGATCAGACCATAAAACAATAATAGTATTATCCGCATGTTTACTATTTTCTAAAGCGTCTAAAACACGACCCAATTCATAGTCTACATAACTCACACATGCCAAATAGGCTTGTACAATATTTTTCCATTCGCCACTTTTTATTGCCCAATCTGTGGTTGGCATCATGGGTAAATTATTTATTTCTCGTCCCACTGCAGGAATATCATCTAAATCATCTGCTCTATAAGGTGGTGTTTCTATAGATTCTAAAGGATACAAATCGAACCATTTTTGAGGCACATACAAAGGTACATGTACCCGTAAAAAACCGACACCTAAAAAGAATGGTTTATCATATTCTCTTTGTAAACGTTCTATTGCCCAATTGGCAGAAGCATGGTCTGGCATTAATGAATCATTTTCTGGAAAAGCACCCCAATCTGTACTTGTTCTACCATGTACGCCTTTAATACCTTTGCCATAACCATCCCAAACAAATCGTTTTTTAGCGTAAGGTCCAAAACCTTTATACCGACCTCCAGATTCATTAAAAACACTGTCTGGAGCATGTACATGAAATAATTTACCAATGCCCATAGTATGGTAGCCGTTATTACTAAATTGTTCTGGTAAAAAGGTAATATCTTTTGTAGCTGGATTTCCTGGTCTTCTCAATTCATTATCAGGTATCATGCCGTAAATTCCTGTAGTTGACGGGCGCAAACCTGTCATTAAAGACGCTCTTGATGGTCCACATAATGGCGCTTGTACGTGCGCATTTGTAAAGGTAACGCCCATTTTTGCTAATCGATCAAAATTTGGGGTTTTTACATTTGAAAAATTATCAATAGGTCCTATCATATTATTTAAATCGTCTACAGATATAAATAATACATTAGGTTTTACTTCTTTGTTTGATGCTATTTTTTCTTGTTGTTCTTTTGTTTTACAAGAAGTGATTATTAAACTAAATAATATTGCTAAATAAACTATTTTTTTCATGGATAAAGTATTTAATTGATGTTTTTATAAAACTTTTTAAGCGTGTAGAAGGCTTTTTTCTTATTTCCAGTTTCTGAGATTAGGCCTTTTCTATTCCAACCATTTTGATATGGAATTAACATTCTTCGTGGCGACCTAAAATCGACTAAAGTCCAAGGGGTAATACCACTTATTCCAGGAATTTTAGCCAAAGTAGGTAAAGTCTCTTCATATAATAATTCTTGAAACTCTTCACTCCATCTTGTCATATTATCTGCATGATAGCCTTGTAATGCACCTGCACCAAATTCTGAAATAATTACTGGTTTATCAATATCAATATCCCAACGAATATTTTTAATGTTATCAATTTTACCTCCGTACCAACCATAGTATTGGTTAAAACTTAAAATATCTACCACCTGTGCAAATTCATCTTCTACAATCATGATATTTTTATTGTCCTTTCTACCATGGTCTTCTAAAGCAGCACTTATCAATCTTGTATCGTCTAATTTTCTAGCGGTATTGGCAAGATTGGTTAAAAAGGCAAGACGCTCTTTAGATGTAGGGGTTTCATTAGCCATGGACCAAATAATAGCTGATGCTCTGTTTTTATCTCTATGGATGAGTTCTGTTAATTGTGTTTCTGCTTTTTGATACGTTTTTGGATTTGTCCATTGTATGGTCCAATACACAGGTATTTCTTCCCAAACTAAAATCCCCATTTGGTCTGCCAAACGAATCATGTTTTCGTTGTGCGGATAATGTGCCAAACGCACATAATTACATCCCAATTCTTTTGCCCAACCTAATAAGACTTTGGCATCTTCCATAGACCAAGCTCTTCCGCCTCGCATTACATTTTCTTCATGAATGGAAATTCCTTTCAAAAATACTTTTTCGCCATTCAAAAGAATGTCTTTACCTTTTGTTTCTATGGTTCTAAAGCCGATTTTGTCGGTTACTTTATCTTTATCAATAATGATATTTACTTCGTATAATTTTGGATTGGTATCACTCCAATATTTCACACGTTTTACAGGAAACTTTACCTTAACAAATCCGTTTGCATCTGTTGTAAAGGTTTTGTTTGTTTTCAATTCTGGAATGGTAAGGTTTACTTTTTGATTTCCTTTATGTTCTCCGTTCAATTGAATGTAACCTGAAACTTCTTTGTTGTTATTTTTTGTTAATTGAATTTTATAATCCTCAATAAACGTTTGATCTAATTCGTAAACAGTTACATCTCTAGTAATACCTCCATAATTCCACCAATCGGTGCTTAATGTTGGTACTTCGTCTGCTGCTCTTTTATTATCAACTTTAACAATTAAAAAATTGTCTTTTTCTTTTAAAAGATGGGTCATTTCGAAATTAAATGGTGTAAAACCACCTAAATGCGTACCTAATTTTTTACCATTCAAATACACATCTGCTCTATAATTAACTGCTCCAAAATGCACGTAATACCGTTTATTAGCATCATAATTTTCTACGTTAAATGATTTTTTATACCAAACTGTACCTTCGTAATAAAACAGTTTTTCGTTTTGTGAGTTCCAATCTCCTGGTACAACCATAGTTGGGGCTGCATCAAAATCGTACTCTATTCTATCAGTTTTATTTTTAGGTTTTTTATTTAAGAAATAAGCACTAGAACCTGGGTTTTCTGTACCATCGTGTGGTTCCATTCTGTAGTTATAATAGCCAGACTCATATACATCTACAATATAATGCCATCTGCCATTTAGGGTTTGTCCATTTCTTAAGTAGCTATTTTGTAATAAGGCTTCTTGCCCAAATGTGGACATTGAAATGAACAGAATACTCAAATTTATTATGTGTCTCATAATTATACTAATTTCTTTTTTTTTATTTATATGATTTCAATAGTTATTGTAGCTTGTTTCTTTTCCAAAGGAGCAATTATAGGAACTGCTTCTACACCAGGCACCATATTAAACAACCTTTCTTTTGGTGTTTCTTTTATTTTTAAAACTGTATTTGATGTAATTTTAACTGTTCCTTCTGGTTTTTCGATAGTGACTTCGTTTTCTGAAACTTGCGTTACTTTTTCCCCTGTTGGAGAAACAATTGGTAAAACAAAAACAGTTGGTGTTTTTACATCCTTATTGGTAGTTGCAATAATTTCTAACTTTTCTGAAGTGACCCTATAATTTAAATTGAAATTTGAAGCTGTTTCGGTTACCTCTTCAAAGTCTTTATTCTTAAGTTTTACTATAGCATTATACTCCAATTTATCTTTCTCTTCTTTGGATGTAAAAGTCGCTTCTAAATCGAATAAATTGGTATACCAAATTTCATCCTTAAATGTTTCTATTCTTGGAGTTAACGCAAAATCTTCTCCAGGTTGTTCCTGTTGATTATGGGGTTCTTTCATTTTATATATCGCCAAACTTGTGGTGCAAAGTAATCCCACTTTCATATGATATATTGTACATAGTGATGCACCTGTTGCTTGTCTTACATCAGATCTAGTACTATAAATTGAATCGTAAGCAGATATCGTTCCTCTCCAATCTCCTTTCCCAAATAAAGATACATCTAATTCTTTAAAATACGTTTCTCCTTTAGCTACTGCTCTTGGAAGTGGTGCACTCTTATCAATTTCAGGAAGATGCTCCCAATGGTCTAAAATTATTGCCAAAGGTTTGGCGTGGGCAAAAGTGTGATGCACACTAGCCTCTATACCATGAGACATATAATGTAACCCACCATAAAGTAACCCATCTTTGGTACATTGTTTCAACAATTCTGTATTTTTAAATGTTGCAGTTCCCAGTGCAGGATTATTGCCAGCCATAAAAGAAAATGCAGGTTGCATACCATCACTGGTTCTACTACCCCAATAGGTCCATTTAAACATTCGGTTTCCGAAACTATTATCTATTCCACCATCAGGTAGAATAAATTGCAAGTGTGAGTCTAAAGACTTTTTTAGGATTTGTAAGAGCTCATCATCTTTAGCTTCTAAAGCATACATTACCAAATTATTTAAAGACTCTTCTATATTGTACCCTAGGTCTATACCTGGAAGCCCTTTTGGGCTGAGTGCTTTTTTGTTCTTATTTTGAATTTCACCAAAAAGCAAAGCATTAGGTTCAGAAAAATGGCTTTTAATCTGATTTGCCATATCCTTACTTCTTTCTAAATACTTGGTATTGTTGAGCATGGTACCAACTAAATGTAAGGCATAAATTGTGGTAGCACTGTAATTAATATTGGAGTTACCTACAATAGGAAACCTATTATACACAAACTCCATAGCCTGCTTCAATCTCTTGTACCAACGTTCTTTTCTAGTCTCATCAATTAAATCGCCATGAAACTTTAAAGTGTCTGCTAATGCAATGGCCGCAAAAACAGTTGTACCTTCCCAAGATTTTGGATCTAAATCATTTGTCCAAGCACCATTAGGTTTCGTTACATTTTTACCCCACTCAAAAACAGCAATACCAGCATCTACATATTTTTGTTCGCCAGTAATTTTTGCCATACAAAAGAATGGATACACAGCATCAATAACACGACCATGCATCAATCCTGTTGGGCATTTAAACTGCCCATGTACTGTTGGGTCTGATGGATTTATGATTTGAATTTCAATCATACCATCACACCACTCTTTTAATAAATCAAAAACTAGTTTTTTATATTCTGGAGAGTGTTCTGCAATTGGAGTACTTTTACATGCAGATAAAAGACCCGAAGCAGACAAAGATATCCCAAGACCTGTAAGGGCAGACAATTGCATAAAATCTCTTCTTTTCATTTTCTAAAAAATTAAAACTAGTTTCTGATATACTTATATAATGTTTGTTCTATTTTGATCTGAATGCTGCTATTTTTTCTTGTAAATCTTTAACGATTTCTGGATTACTAGCTGCTATATTATTTTCCTCAAAAGGATCTTCATCAATATTAAACAACTGCACAACTTCTCCTTTCTTTCTAACAGGGTCTGGAACAATAATTTTATACGGAGGAAAGATTGCCATATTGTAAAACATACTATTTTCTATCGTATCAAAATCGTGTGCATATACTTCTCCAAAAATACCTTTACGTTCAGCTAATGCTTTTTCATTTAAAACACTTATTCCTGGCAAATTTTCTGGTTTTTCAATACCCAAAATATCCAACACGGTTGGTACCATATCTATACTACTTGTAATGGTAGTGTTGTTCATTTCTGGTTCTATTTTACCCGCCCATTTGTACATAATTGGTGTGCGGATTCCCATATCATAAGGGGCACGTTTAGAGTCTGACATGTAACCACTTTTCTTAGGGTTTTGTCTCCAACCATTATCACAAACATATACAAAAAGGGTGTTTTCAGTTAGGCCTTTATCATCTATTAAATCGAATAGTTGCCCACAAGTTTCATCAAACCACTCTATCATTGCCCAATATTTTGCCAAATGCTCAGAGTCTGTTTTCTTTTTGTATTTTTCAAATAAACGCGCAGGTGGATTATGAGGTCTGTGAGGTAAAAAAGGAGCATACCACAAAAAGAAAGGTTTCTTTTCTTTTAATGCCAAGTCTACATAATTGTTAATCGTATCTAGCCCCGTTCTTCCTATTTTTAAACCATAGTCTCCATGACGACCTCCTCTTTTAGGATCTCCATGGGTCATACCATAATCAAAACCACCTATTTTATGATTTCCATGCCACCATTTTCCTGTTTGAAAAGATAAATAGCCTTTTTCTTTTAACATATCTGGAAGCGTTGTTTGCTTTTCAAAAGCATCAATAACAGGCTTGTACGCTTTTGCTCTATTTTCTTTACGTTTCCCTTTTCTATCGTACACCTTATCATTTCCTAATATTCCATGGTCTTTAGGATACAACCCTGTGATAATTGTTGCCAAAGATGGAGAACAAAGTGGTGTTGGTACGTAACTTCGAGTAAATGTTAAGCTCTCTTTTGCAAATTGGTCTATTCTTGGAGTTTCAATATTTTCATCACCCATAAAACTGTAATCCGTCCAAGATTGATCGTCTGAGAGAATGAATACAATATTTGGTTGATTTTGTGATTTTGCAGATACATTTGTTGTCTCTTTTTTAGTTCCTTTTCCGCAGGAAATTAATATGCTTACTGCAAATATTCCTAAGGATAATTTTTTAATGATTTTCATTTTAAATTCAGTTTTTTATTTTTTGATTTAATTTTTTGTTGGTTTTTCAAATATCGTTTCTTTTTTATTTCGTTGAATTGGTCCATTATCTCCTAAAAGATACATTTTTCTAAAATCTGAGCCTTTTTCTTTTTGTCCCACAACGATTCTTGCATCAGGATGTGGATTATCAATTAAAGCAGATATTACAAATCCAGATTCTTTTTTACTTAAAAGCACTGAGCCTTTTGTAAACGATTTACCGCCATTAAAGCTATCCCATCTGCTAATTTCTCCAACGTTGTCTTCTGCTTCACTTTCTAAATATAAACTCACTTCTGTTGCAGATTTAACTTCTATATCAGCACTTCCTTTTGGAAGATTAGTATTCTCACCTTTTAACCACGTTTGTCCATTCCACCTAAATGTTTGTATGCGTTTAGTTCCACTTCTTTTAGCTCCTATATCTGGCCCAACCAATATGCCTACATGTGGATTTCCATTTGGGTCTACATCAGTTATTCCTTGAAACGTCCAATCATCAGCTATTATACTTACCAAGGTTTTATTATCTGCCATTTCTTTGGTTAAAGGCATTTTTAGAGGTTCGTTTTTTACATTTTTCCATTCACCATTTTTTGTGTCAAAAACCATGTAATACAGGTTGTGTCTTTCTGGAATATGCCCTCTCTCATCTTGTGTATTGTTTCTATCTCTACAAATATGATAATCGAATGCTACAATAATATCGTCATTATTACCTCTACTTACCCAAGGATACCAAGAATCTTCACCTTCAATACTTTGTTGGCGTTTGTGTTTTAAAAAGGAAACAGGTTTATTAAAATTTTTACCATTATCGGTAGATTTTTGATATACCCAATTACTTCTGTGTGCTCCATGTCTGTAAAACAAATAGATATCGCCATTGTCCATTTTTACAAACTGACTATAGGTTCCAAATAATGAAATATTGTCTAATGTTTCCCAAGAAGATATATCTAAAGGTTTTTTAGAAACCGCATGTAAATTTTTTCCATAATGATGATTTCCTAAAGGGTTTTCACCATCTTCACGTGTTCCTCCATGACCTCCAAACGCAATATGAATATAATCAGCATCATCAATTAGAAGTGCTGGTTTGCCATGATTGTCTATTTTTTTCTTACGATTTGGGTCTTTACCCATTTCACTAATTCCTGCTTTAAATGGGCCTTTCCATGTTTTCGTATTATGATTGTAAGAGGCTACATAAGGATCTTCTAAGGCTCCTTGATAGGCTACATATGTTATTCCTTTATGATAAACACCTGATGGATGTTGTACAATAGCAACAGCATTACCAAAACCGTTATCTGCAAAATAGTCTACTTTTTGTGTTTCAAAATTATTCTTTGAGGTTTCTTTTCGACCTGACTTACAAGCGACTGTAAGTAAAAGCAGACCAATGCTGATTATGTATATTTTTTTTATCATTTTAATTGATACCAATTATTTTATAATTAGCCTTTGTGTAAATTGTTCACCTTGGTTGTCTTTTATAATCAAAAAATACACTCCACTTGTCATTTTATGCTCTTTTGTACTAATATTTAATAACTTCTGAGCCTTATTATTTGAATATACTTTTACCCCTAAAGTGTTATATATGTTTAAAGTTTCCCAATCAGCACCATTTGAATTTACTGTAAAAGAGTTTGATGTTGGGTTTGGATATACTTTAATTCCTTGTAAAAAATCTACTTTTGATAACATGAACCCTTGACATTCAACATTTGACTTTATTTTGATTTCATCACCCTGCTCTGCATCAACTATAAAATGAGTTGCTTCTGTTTCAAATAGAAACTGTCCGTTTTTGAATACTTTGTAAGGTGCTTTACCTTGGGCAACATCAATAGTTACTTTCCCTTTTTTAGTTGTACTAATTTTAGCTTGTAAAGATTCTGCTTCGTCCACAACTACTTGATAACATTGTTGAAAATCACTTCCTTTTATGCCAATACAAAAATCATAGCTTCCAGGAGTTAAGTTTTCAATTACTGTTTGATTTGTAAACTCATAATCAACATTATTTAATGAAACTTGATAATTGAATTTCTCTACGGTGTTTATAGTTATATTCCCATTATTCTTACCAGTACAAGTTTCACTAGTCACTTGAATATTAAAGTTATTTGCGGGTATTTCAGAGAAATATTCATAATCTAACACAAATTCTTTGTAAGCTTTTCCTTCTGCATCCCCTGTAATTGTTTCATCAAGAAATTTCAGAGCACTTCCTTTTCCTAAATACAAAGAAACATTAGTTTTTCCATCTTTTAATTCTGTACGGACTATACCAAATTCACCTATAAAATTAATATCAAGATGGGAAACAGTGGTATTGGAATCGTTAGAAAATATGTAATCAATTATTTTAGAACCGTTTACTTCTGAAACCACTTTTGCTCCAGCAATTGCACTATTATTATATATATGTTCTACGGACTTTACACTTGTATTGGTAGATTTAGAAGGTTCAAAAATATGCACATACGGTTTCTCCCATGCTTCACCTTGTTGCCTTATGGCTAGAATTTGTGTTTTCTTTTTTAAATAGCTACCTCTTGCTTCGCGAGTCGAAGGCCCAAGCGCTTTGGTATACTCTCTAGCTACTCCAGATGGAGCAAACATATTCATATAGGTATTTGTTTCATTCAAATCAAAACGCACATAAACAGCTGCATTTGTAGGTTCTGTTACATTCGTATTCTCAAAAAATCGCCAACCTGGAGATTTATTTAAGTCTCCTATATCGGTTTGATATCTTTTGGTAGGAGAAACTGCTAATGTTGTTCCGTCCATTGTCATAATATTTGTGACATCCCCAATGTTATGATAGATATAGTCATGAAAATTATTTTCGCCTAAAGATTTAGAACGAAACATATCAAAATAATATCCTGTAGTTTCACTGGTCCTGATGGTACTAAGCGTTCTTCTTTGCTGGTCATCATTCACAGTATCATCTAAAAACTGAGTAGCAAAACTAAATTTTGGAGTTATAGGGTCTTCCAAATGTTTTGGCTCTGCAGCTACATTTATTGTTGTATCCATCCACAATTCTGAGTTTGAATTCCAAGAACCAGGTTGTATACCATGAGTTGTTCCATTTACAATCATCGTATTGTTACCTGCATGTCTCCAAAAATACCCTCTATGTTCTGGTTTTTTTCTATCTGCAACTGTAGGAGGTAAACCTGCCCCTGGTGCCATAATGTAATTTGCGCCATACAGTTCCATAGTGATACCTGTAACATGAGAGTGTACATAATGTGCACCACCAATAATTCCACAAAGTCCATAATCTTCATTATTCTGTTTTACATAATTACGTTGCAAAGCAACACCAGCATGTTTAACAATAACTGTTGGTTTTTCAAAATCTATTTCTCCTTCAATAGTTTGAGGTATTTCTTCTCCCCAAAATAACTCTGCATAAGCAGCTACATTCTCATAAGTACTAACTTTTATATTTGGATTATAGCCTCCAAGAGCGTCATAGCCCTGTCTTAAAGCTACCTCTGCTTGTTTAATATAATCTGTAAGCCCTTTTCTTTTGGCGATGTTATGCGTATATCTATAGGCTTTTATAGTTTGATCACTTTTTCTTTTAGAGTCTCCAAAACGAACAAACGTTCTATTTGGATGTCTAAGGTTATCAAATAAGAAGTTTCCGTCTAATATTCTTTTATATTCGTCAAGGACACTCAATTCTGGTTTAAGTTTTTCTACGATATTAAGCACCAAAGTAACATTTGGCATAAAACTATAACTTACTGGTTCTGGCCAAATCCCTTGGTCTCCAAAAAGTGGTAAAATAGTTCTGGTAAAAGAATTTTGACGTTTTGTTCCTGTATCCCAAAAAACAGTAAACAGTCTGTCTCTTTCGGTATCATCTTCTATACAAAGTATGCTAAATAGAGTTCCTGGAGCAGTTAAAATAGGGTGGTTGCTTACTATTCTGCCATATCTATTATCTCTCCCCTTAAATTCTCCTAATGCGTTCTTTGCTATATTTAGTACAGCCTTTTGTGCCTTATCATTATCGAAAGGTATTGTAGTACCCGAACTTTTTTGATACACTCTAGTTTCTGGTTTTTTTAAATAATTTACCATAAAATCGTAAGCTATCGCAAAATATAGATACCCAGTTCTCGGGTCTGCAAAATAATAACCACTCATGGAAGTTTTCTCTGGTGTTCTTGGAGCGAGTTCTTCTATATAATGCCATAAAACGTCGGAAGCAAATTGAGCGTATTTCTCCTCTCTTGTAATGTGATAAACCATAGCTGCATACGATGCATACGTTAAGGTATGGGCATGTGCTTTAATAGCAGCTCCAGATTCTGCTTCTGATGCATTATCATTTGTTGCTAATACAGGAATGCTATTTATAAAAGTAGCTGGATTTGAAACATGCGCATTTACTCTAGAGTCTACAAACCCTTTTACTTGAGATAGGATACTTTTTGCCCATGCATATTTATCAATTTTTTCTAAAATTGCTGGTTTTTCTGTGGCAGTTGTCCAAATAACGGGATGTTCTAAGGATTGTCCTGATACAAAAAATACCTTAAACAGAATAAGTACTAATATAACTTTTTTC
Organism: Polaribacter sp.; assembly: GCA_965661915.1. Lineage (GTDB taxonomy): Bacteria > Bacteroidota > Bacteroidia > Flavobacteriales > Flavobacteriaceae > Polaribacter. Next base: position 23,959 of record CBFIFR010000018.1, read on the forward strand.
ATCTTGTCATATTCAGTTTTATAATTGTTTTTTTATGGAAATATTTATTTTAAATGGTCCTAACAAACCAGATGTTTTAAGTTTATCTTTTTTACTATAATGGATTTAAGATACAAATGTAGATCTTTCTGATGAACGTTCTATCCTGTGGTGTAGCCATCCTGGAAGTGGGCTTGCACGTTTACCTTTTCTAGGATAATCTAATAGTAACTTTTCATCTCCTATTAGTCGGTTATTCCATAAATTAGTTATGTTAACTTATAATATTTCATAAATGCTTTTGGGAATCCTAAATGCACATTAAACAATTGTGCTTCTTGTATACATACGGATTTCATTGCTTCTAAATCTTTTGTAATTCCAGATTTAGAGACGTTGCCACTAATCCAATGCCACCAAGTTCTTGGCTTTGCTTGGTTTGGTGGAGTTTTGAAACCTGCTTCGAGATTGATTACTTTTTCTGAATTACTATTAACATTCTGATTTTGACAGGATACTAAAATTAAAAATAAACAGATTAAATATGGTACTACTGTTTTCATTCATTATAATTTAATGCTCACTTACATTTTTTTGATTTAATTGATGAAGTACTTTATCAAAAGAATGCTCTCCAAATATTTTTTTAGCATATTCTAAATCTCTAATTAATTTTTCTTCAGAATATTTTATATCCTTAATTTGCGGGTACTTCCATTCTTTTTCGTTGGTTAGATAGGGCAACATATATTGATAGCCTGCTTTTATACTTCTTCCATCTTTAGATTCTAATTTCCATAGGTCTACACCAACTTTTTTACCAAGTTCTGCCAATTCTAAAAATCCGTGTAGATTCATCACTGAATACGAAAATGATTTTGTTCTTGCCAATTCAAGTGGCTGACTTCCATCAGGTTCTATTTGACTAAAAATTCTTGATTTTGTAATTGTTGATAGATAATCCTTAACCTCATCAATTTTATCTAGGTATATTAAAATACTTAGCAATTGCACATCGTAATGTGTACCGTGGTTATTTTTTCTGGTTGCTTCTTCTTTACCCAGTTTACTGTTTTTTAGCCAATTACTATATGCAATAAACCAGTTAAACATACCTTCTTTTATTTTTTTATCGAGTATATTATTATCTTCAGCTAACTCCAAAAACTTTATGACTTCTATAATTCCTCCAAATTCAATAATCCCAAAACAACGTCCTTCTGATTTACCAGGAACTGATTGTCCGTAATTCAGATTGGGGTTCATTTTGGTTTCTTCGTCTAAAAACCACGAATGAATGAACTCTAGATTTTTAAGCGCATATTGCTTTTTATCACTTAAATAATACGCTTTGTTTAATGTTTTTACCGCTGAAATAAAATTGTTTTTCTCTACATAATCCGTAAAATTATTTCGGGTTTTAGGATTTACTTCTCCGTCTTTTCTAATATATGGTAAACCATTTGCTGTCTTTGGATTTGGCCAATAATAAGGCCCAATGCTCATATAATCCTGTTTACTTTTACTTGGTGGTACACCAATTTTATTTACTACAGAAAATGGTTTACTTTTTAATAATTTATTAGCTTTTTGGATTAACTGATTATAGTTTTTAACAGCCTTGTTGTCACCAATTTTAATGTCTGATTTTTGGGCTTCTAAAACTTCATATTCTATAATGTAGATTTTTTTACTATTTTTTTGAGAATACGCACTACTACATAGACCTATTAGAAGTAGGGTAACTACTTTGCTATAAAATAGTAATGTATTCTTCATAAAAATTACATAATATAGAAAATCCTATTAATAATTAATCAATAAACAATTCATCTATAAAAGGGCCACTCTCTCCAGTGGTTTCTAAACGAATACTATTTGCACCTGCTTTTAAACGGATAATAGTAGGTACAAATTTCCAAGACTTCTCCCAACCACCAGTTGCTTTAAATTTTAAGGTTCTGATATATTCGTCATTTACATATAATTTTAAAGGATATAATTTCCCAACATTGTTATGCATATATCTAAAACGGATGCTATAATCGCCTCCTTCACCATCATTTTCTTGATAAAATTCTACAGAACCTTCTCCACCTTTAAAATCAACGAAACCAGAACCTTTAAAGCGTCTTGCATTTCTGCTTACTGTTGCACTTCCTTTTAAAATACCTTCTTCCGCAGAAATATTTATACCTCTACCAATCCACATATCTTTAGAATGTTCATCACCCCAAAACAACCCTTCGTTTTTACCAAAAGTTTCAGTCATTGTTAACACTACTTTTCCATCTTGTTTTACAATAGCTTTTACAGTCGTATTGTCTTGAATTTCAAAAGCATCATTGTACACTTTACCATTTGTTTCAGGATTATCTCCATTTATCGTGTATAAAATTTCTAAATCAGATGCTTTTAATTCTCCTAAAACAGCAACTTGTTTTACATCAATAGTTATTTTGTTTGAAGTATACAATGCTTTATCACCCAAAATAGCTCCTGTAATGATGGATGCATTTTTGGCATTAGGCTGTTCTCTTAAAAACAATCTTGTTTTTCCGAAAAATAAGGCTCTAAAATCTGATTTTGTTCTACTTGTAGGATCAATCGGATTTCCATTTTCCATTGAAATCTTTTTTACATCACCTTGAATATTGTAGTAGATTTTATTTTCTCCATAAGGATACAAATTGTCGTTTTTATCTAAACTTTCTGATGTGATGATATAACTTGTCGTAAAACTATCTTCTGCATCTAATTTTTGTAAACTTGTTTTTAATTGTGAAGGTTGTTTACTTGTAGAAAATGAAGTTCTTTTTACTTCTTTTCCATCGATATAAGCAACAGCTTCTAGTTTTCCTTCTTCGTAAGGTACCATCCACTCACATTGCATTTCATTCCAAACCGTTCCTGGCTTGTCTTTTCCTAATGATTTTCCATTTAAAAATAATTCTACTTCATCAGCATTAGAATATACCCAAACAGGAATTACTGTTCCTTTTTTCATTCTTGGATGCGACCAATGAGGTAACATGTGAATCATAGGTTCATCTGTCCATTGACTTTGATAAAAGTAAAATAAATCTTTTTTAAATCCAGCAACATCTAAAGCACCTCCCATAAATAAATTGAAAGGCAAACCTCCATGCACTAAACCTGCTTCTCCATAATAATCGAAACCTGTCCATCTAAAATGACCACTATGCCAAGGGTTGTCACGCATTACTTCCCAATATTTTCTAGCAGAAACTCTTACTGTTGCATTGTCATAAGAGGAATTAAAACTCTGCTTTCTGTTTCTCCAATTTTTAGGGTTGATGCCTTCGTAAAAGAAAATTTCTTTTTCAGTTAAATTTGGCAAAGGATAGGTTCCTGGTAATTCGTTATCTCTCCACCAAGTTTGTGTTCTGTAATAGCCTCTTGTTTGCCAAGTGTGTGGTGCTTCTGTAGAAATGAATGGCTTTTCTAATTCTTTTTCGTTTTGTCTGTCTATAAAAGATTTTGTTTCAGAACCTCCATTTACTCCTTGTATATCCATATCCTCTGGGTTACCTGCACCTGAAGTAAATAAACGAGTTGGGTCTAATTTTTTTCCGAATTTCACCAACTCAGGTCCAATAGGGCTGTGCGTTTCGTTTCCTAAACTCCATACAAAAATACTAGCATGGTTTCTATCTCTTGTAATCCATTCTGTCACATCACGTTGCCACCACTCATCAAAGGCTTGTTTACCATAATCTTGTGGTGCTTTTTTGTGCCAACCATCAAAAATTTCATCCATTACTAATAAACCTATTTCATCACAGATGTCGTAAAACATTGGTGGTGTTGGATTGTGTGATGGTCTAATTGCATTGATCCCCATATCTTTTAAAGACTGTAGTTTCCAACGTAATAAAGGTTTTGTCCAAGCTCCACCAACAGGGCCACCTTCCCAATGTTCACAAACACCTTTTAATTTTACGTTTTCACCATTTAACCAAAAGCCTGTTTTGTTTTCCCATTTTACGGTTTTGAATCCGAATCTAGTTTCAATTTCATCTATCACTTTTTTACCATCTAAAATTTGAGTAACAGCCTTGTATAAAACAGGTGTTTCTGGACTCCATAATTTTGGGTTTTTCACCTCAAATTGATAGTTTGGTTTGGAAGATTTTAATTTTTTACAGGTACTAGCGATTTCTTTTCCATCCGAAGAAAATAATTTTACTTCATATTTTAAACCTTTTAATTTTCCATTAATTGCTGCATCAATAGTAACTTTTGCTTTTTTATCGGTGATAGCAGGTGTTTTGATAAAAATAGAATTGGGTTTAAAATGTGTAGGGTTTACCTCAATCAATTTTACTTGCGCATAAATTCCACAAGGGTGATACCAACGTGCAGAAGGTTCTAAAGAATTATCTACCCGAACTGCAATGGTGTTTTTTCCTTCTTTTAAATATTTAGAAATATCGTATCGAAAACTAATATATCCATAAGGTCTTTTTCCTAAATGATTGCCATTTACCCAGACTTCGCTATTCATATAGACCCCATCAAAATTGATATAGGTAATTTTAGAAAGGCTTTCTTTTTTTATGTTGAATTGTTTTCTGTACCAACCAATTCCACCATCATGATAACCACCACCTTGACCTTGATCCCCTCCTCTACGTACACCTTTTTCAAAGGACCAATCGTGTGGAACATTTAAATTTTTCCATCCAATAGTATTAAAATTTTCTTTTGAAAATGATGGATTGTCTTCTAGAATGAAATTCCAGTTGTTATTGAAGTTAGTTTCAACGCGTTGCGCATTATACTGGATAGCTGCAATCAATAAAAAGAACGTAAGGAATATTTTTTTCATTTTGTGTTTTAGATTTTTTAATTATAAAAATCAAACATAATGTTAAAAAAGTAAAAAATAATCCTGTACTGTCAGGATAAAATCATATTATTTTTCAATAATAAAAGATTTTTTAAATTTTTGGTGATTTCTGATAGCTTTATAAAATATAACCCACTTATCTTGGCTAACCAAATAGTATTGTCATCATCAATTTACACACCTCTAAACCTACATTTAAAGTAAGATTTAAATCTTACAGTCTTGTAAACTCTTTAGTAGTTATATAAAATATAAATGACTGTAGTTCTTAGAAGCAAACCAGTAGCCAAGAGATATTTCAATTAGACAGTTAACAATAAAATTAGTAATAAACATGAACAGTAATGAGAAAACTTATATTTCATTAAAAAACTTCCTTCAACTTTGTGCTAAAATATTTGTTCTAAGATAAAAAACACATTTTAGTTGGTAGCAGTGTTTTACAAAAAAAAGGAAGCCAAATTTGGTATTTATTTTTATCAATTTAAAGATAGTTTTATAGGGAGGTTCTCTCGATAAAATTAATTGGAATTTTGACACTTTCTTTTTTCTTTTGTAATATCATATTTGCTGCTTGTTCTCCCATAATTGATAAATTAGTTGTTAATACAGAAATACCTAGCAACTGTTTTAGAGGATTATCGTTGTAAGATATTACACCTACATCTTTCCCTAACTTATACTTACTGTTCTTTATTTTATTTACAACGTTTACTAAATCATCATCTTCTAAAGTTATAAATACATTTTTTGATGTTATTTCAGTTTGATCTGTTACTTCCTCAATAATTTTTAATTTTAAATTATTTTGGGTACTGTATTTTTTAAACCCATCTAATATACTTTCAGGATAAGAATAAAAAGAGGTTTTAGGATATACTATTGTTAATTGTTTGTATTTAGATAGGCTTTTTGCTCCATTATGTAATGCTTTAAAAATATCATTTTTATAATCTTGATATACTTCATTAAAATCTCCTTTTATTTTGTGATCACTATTATCTAATAAAATTAAATTTTCTTTAGGTATTTTATTTATGACTTTAGTTACTTTTTCAGTAGTGCTAGTAGGTGCTAAGTTGTTGGTTCTAAAATGTGGCATAATGACAAAGTAATCGTAAAATGACTCATATTTTTTTATTAATTCTAAAAAAAAATCCTCATCACAATGATAACTAAATAAATCTACTCTTGAACTATTGCCTAATTTTGTTAAAAACGAATTATAAATTTTCGTTTTGTAAATACTCAAATTATTAACAAAGAATAAAATTTTAGGTTTAGAAATTGATTCTGTTTCTGCCACATAGGTTCCCTTTCCAGGAACAGAGACTATTACCTTTCGTTTTTTTAAAACTTTATAAGCTCTTTCAACAGTATCTCTTGACGAATAAATTTCTTTACTTAATGTATTTATAGACGGAATCTTATCACCGATTTTAATATTACCAACAGAAATGTTGTGTATTACAGCATGTGTAATCTGCAAATACTTAGGAGTAATTGAGTTAACGTCTAATTTAATAAGATCTATCATGCTTCTTAATTTTATAAACATAAATTTAAGAAGCATGAAGAAATTAAAAATCTGAAATAGGGTGACTAAAAGTTTTTTAACACTTTTCTATACTACATTGATAATTTTCAACGAATTATTTTTTTCTAGGCTGATCGTTTTGCAAAAAAGGTTTGTCTTTTGGGAATTGGGCATCTAAAAGTTTCCTCATTTTTACTTCTACTTTTTTGTATTTCTTATTTCCAGAAAGATTTACAAAAGACAGTAAACTGTTTTTATGCTCATACAATTCTGCTTGCAAAATTTCATGGGTTACAGAATTTCGCCACTCTGTATATCGCCATTTTCCATCAGTAGCTGTAACACCCATAATATTTTTCCCTCTTGCATATACACTTGTTGCAATTTCATCACCTTTTTTGTTCGGTTTATTGATAATAGGCAAAATACTTTTACCATCAGATTTTGGACCTTCTAACCCGCATAAATCTACTAAAGTTGGAAAAATATCAACATTTTCTACTAAAGTATTTGATGTTTTCCCTGTCTTTATTTTCTTATAATTGCTTTCTCTACTAATAATTAAAGGCACTCTTACATCAATTTCTACGTTGGAATGTTTACACCAAGCTCCATATTCACCAATTTTATAACCATGATCACTCATAAAAATAACCATCGTATTTTTACGTAAATCCAACTCTTCTAAGGTTTGCATTACTTTACCCACTTGTGCATCAATAAAACTTACAGAAGCATGATATCCGTGAATAAGCGTTCTTGTTAACTCATCATCTAAATCTCCTTTTTTAGGAATTCCATGATAGCCTTTTAATTCGCCCCATTTACTCAATGCCAAACGATACATGCCTTCTGGTTTTTTTCTCGAAGGAATTTTAAATTTACTTTTATCATGCAAATCCCAATATTTTTTAGGAGCATTAAAAGGTAAATGTGGTTTACTTAAACCCACAAACATTAAAAACTTATCGTCTTTAATTTTCTTTAAAGTTTCTATAGCATAATTAGAAACTCGACCATCTTTATAAGCATCATCTGCAACATCTGCATCCTCATAAGCGGGACCTTTTTTAAATGTTCCTTCTTTTTTAAGGCGATTGATTAAAGCTATATTTTCTGGTTTTACGTAACTATTGGGCTCTTTTGCAAAGTAATTGGTCCATACTTTTTTATCGTCTACACTATGATGATATACTTTACCAATACTAACTGTTTTATATCCGTTTTTCTTGAACAATTGTGGCATAGAAACTACCTCTTTATGGACTTTACGAAGTGGTGTAAAAATGCTATAAATACCTAAAGTTTCAGGACGTAGACCAGTTAAAGTACTCATTCTAGATGGTGCACAAATGGCTTGTTGCGTATATGCTTTATCAAATAAAACTCCATCTTTAGCCAATTTATCAATATTTGGAGTTATTGCTGTTTCACTTCCATAACAACCTAATTCTGCCCTCAAATCATCAACATAAAATATTAATACGTTGGGTTTTTCTTCTTGAGAAAAAGAGACTGATGCACATAAGGTTACATAAAATACTACTAGTAATTTTCTCATTTTAAATTTATTCTAAAGTTTTTTTGGAGACTGAACTGCACCTGTTCCTGTTTTCCAATCCCACCAATTAATGGCTCTTCTGCTATCATCAAATTTATACCCCCATTTTTTCATGTAAAATGCTCTAGGTCTTACTTCATCTCCGATTTTTGTCAGTTGTTGTTTCAGTTTGACATCTAAATCTTTCTGAATAGCTGTAAATTCTGGTTTGCCTAATAAGTTATTCTGTTGATAAGGATCTTTAACATTGTCATAAAACATACTTGGTCCTTTTGGTGTAACTACGTAAGTATATTGTTTGGTTCTAATACCGCGATAAGGTTCATCTTTAAAATTAGCTCCAAAAGGTGCAACATTCATTACTAAAGCAGCTCTATCTGCATTTGGATCTGGATTTTTAATTAATTCTGATAAATTTTCGCCTTCAATAGTTTTAGGGATTTTACTGTTTGTTAACCCTAACAAAGAAGGTAAAATATCTGGTGTGGTTAATGGCGCATTCACGACTTTTCCTGCATTATCATCAATTTTCGGATATCTAATTAAAAAAGGAACTCGAACAGCTTCATCCCAAGCCAATTGTTTTACAAAAGGCTTTACGCCATGTGCACCCATCATTTCACCATGATCTGCAGAAAACACAATAATGGTATTTTTTTGTAAACCTAATTCTTTTATTTTATTAATCACATTACCAATAGCTTCATCTGTTGCTGTAGCGTGTGCATAATAGCCTTGTAACTCTTTACGTGCTCTTTCCTTAAATTTCTCTGAAATATTAGGGTTTAAAGTCAACGATTCTGGTGGATACATCTCTTTATACTTTCTTGGTGCAGAACCATGAGGATAATGAGGAGTTGCAATAGAAATTACGGCTAAAAATGGATTTTTATCTTTAGCATGTTGCTCTAAATATTGATTCGCATCTTCTGTAATTGCAAATGGCGAATATTTTCCCCAAATTTTTAATGTTGTATTTTCATTATCATAATAAGGCATTTTTGTATAATTATGAGAACACTCTAAAGCTCTCCAAAAATCGAACCCTTGACGTCTTTCTTTTGGAATGTATGTAGATCTTCCATGACCATCTAAATGCCATTTGCCCCAATAAGCCGTATTATAGCCTTCTTTTTTAAAGATTTCTGCCATAGTTTCTTCTTCTTTAGGCAAATAAATATCATTTAAAAACATTCCTGTTGTAGTAGGAAATTTACCTGTTAATAATGCTGCTCTATGTGGCGTACAAACTGGTGTTACAGAAACTGCGTTTGTAAAATTTACAGACTCTTTTGCAAAAGCATCTAAGTTTGGCGTTTTTACATCTGGGTTACCTGCATACCCTAAAGCAGAACCTCTCCATTGATCTGTAAGGATATAAACAATATTTGGTTTTTTGGATGTTGACTTTTTATTCTCAGCTACAGATTCTGAATTTGTTGCTTTTTTACAACTTGATAAAGAAACTAGAATTACAAAAATAGTTGTTGAAAATAATTTGATTTTCATTTTTTAGATTGATCGTCTTTTTGTTTGTTAATTGATTTTTTGAACTCCTTCTTTAGTAGCATAAATTTCTTTAATGGTTCCGTCTTCGTTATAATATAAATATTCTATGGCAGTGTTTCTTCTAAACTTAGAACCTCCATTCCAATTTTGCCAATGATAGAAAAAATAGTCCTGACCTTTATAATTTACAATTGAATGATGGTCTTGTCTTTGTTTCGGGTTTAAACCTCCTTTATATTCAAAAGGTCCATAAGGATTATCTCCCATAGCATAAAAACCACCTAAACCTGCATTATACGAAAAATAATAAATTCCATTTCGCTTATGCATATAACTCGCTTCAAAGAAATTTTTATATCCGTAATCAACGGTTCTTGGTTTTTCTGCCAATTCTAGAAGATTGTCTTTCAATAACGCTACTTTTGGTTCTCTAACACCCCAATATAAATATGTTTTCCCATCATCATCTGTAAAAACACACGGATCTAACCACTGCCCTTCTACGCCTTTAATCCAACCTACATATTTAAAAGGCCCTTCTGGGACATTACTCACTGCAACTCCACAACGCATATCGTCTTTATTGCCCTTTACAGAATGAGGATACAATAAATAATACTTGTTATTTTTATAAATAGCAGTTGGTGCCCACATCCAACCAGAAACTCCCCATGGAATGTCTCTAGAATGGAATACTTCTCCATGATCGGTCCAATTGACCATATCTGTTGATGAAAAAGCGCGGTAACCATCCATTGTGTTGTAATTTACGGCATCTTCAGCATCTCCAGAAGTATACATCCAAACTTTTCCATCTTCCCAAATATGTGCTGAAGGATCTGCTGTACGAACGTGTTTAATTACTGGATTGTTATTGGTTTTTTCTGTTGCTATTTCTTGTTTGTTTGCCTTAGTATCTTTTGTTTCCTTTTTAGGATTTTTACAGCCAATCAAACCAATTGCTAAAAAAAGAATTACAATTTTAAGTTTCATACGATTAAAGTTTTGATGTGAATTTATAATTACCAGGTTGTACTAATAATTCAAATGACTCTTCATTTTTACTTTCTATAGTTACATTGTCATCATTTACAACTTTAGTTCCGTTTAGTAATAATACTTGATTGGTGTCTCCAGGAATAATAACTTTTGCAGTTGTGTTAAGTGGTATCGTAACATTCAATTGAAATTCGCCTTCCTTAATTTCCCAAGATGATGATCCTTTTCCATAAGGAGTTGTAACACTTGCTGATGCTGAAGTTAATGGATTTCTAACTTGTGGCGCTATTTTTATCTTTTTATAACCTGCTTCTAAAGGCGCAATTCCTGCAATACGTTCATACATCCATTCGCCAATGGCACCATACGCATAATGGTTTAGACTGTTCATGTTTTGTGGATTGAAACCGTCTTTTTTGCTATAGCTATTCCAACGCTCCCAAATGGTAGTTGCTCCTTGATTTATAGAGTAAAACCAAGATGGATAAGTTTCGTTAAATAACAATTTGTACATTAAATCGATTTCACCAGTTTCGTCTAAAACTTCTGACAGTAAAGGGGTTCCTAAAAATCCTGTTCTTAAATGGTTATCAGCCTCTTCTATTTTTCTTAATAAATGCTTTTTTGCATTTGCTTTATTTTCTTCAGAAATTAATCCAAATGCCAAACCTAACAAATACGAGGTTTGTGTTTCTGTTGCATTGTTTTCTTTTACTTTCCCATCTTTAAAAAAATGATTTTCAAAAGCTTTTGCCACTGTTTTATACAAAGCGTCGTATTTTCTAAACTCGTCTATTTTACCTAAAACTTTAGCAGTTTTTGCAGTTAAGTTTGCAGAATGTGCAAAAAATGCAGTTCCAATCAAGCTTTTAGAAGTATCGCCTCTATTATTTCCATTTTCAGGAAGTGGTTGCAACCAATCTGCGAAAAATCCCATTGAAGAAATGTTGTTTTTAGTTCTAGCTTCGTGATAAGCAACCCAGCCTTTCATCATCTCAAAGTTTTCTTCAAGGATTTTTGTATCGCCAGTTCTTACATAAATTTTCCAAGGAATTATGGTGGCAACATCTCCCCAACCAGCACTAACTTTGTTATTATACAACACATCTGGCACTACCCAAGGAATTCCTCCATTGTCAAACTGAGACTCACGAACACTTTGCATCCAGCTTGCCCAAAACTTATATACATCTGCATTAAACATAGACGTTGGTCCAAAAACTTGTGCATCACCTGTCCAGCCCATGCGTTCGTCACGTTGAGGACAATCTGTAGGAATATCGAAAAAATTACCTCGTAAACCCCAAACAATATTACTTTGCAGCTGATTTAGTTTTTTGTTTGATGAAGTAAATGTTCCATTTTTTTCAAAATCTGAATACTGAACCAAACCTGTTACCCAATCTTTTGAAGGTTCTTTGGAAATATCAAAACCACTTAATTCTACATAACGAAATCCGTGAAATGTAAATTTTGGCATATACTCAATAACACCATCTGCTGCTGCTGTATAATAATTGGTAGATTGTGCTGATCTGTAATTTTCTGTATAAAAAGTACCATCAGGAGATAACATTTCTGCAAACCTAATTTTAAGTGTTTGTCCTTTTTTCATAGGTACTTTTACCAATGGAACACCCACCATATTTTGTTGTAAATCAAAAATTATAGCGCCATTTTTTTTGATAATTTCTTTGGTTGCTAATTCTATTTTAGACTTAACTGTAGTATGTCTTTTTGGTTCTAAACGAATTTCATTACCAACTGGAAAAGTATTTACAGTTTCCCAGTTTTTGTCATTAAAGTTATTTGTAGTCCAATTTGGCATTTCTAAATTGGCATCGTAAGTTTCGCCATCATAAATCTCTGAAAGACGAATTGGTCCATTTGTAGTTCCTTTCCAAGTATCATCAGAAAGAATCATTTGTTTGGAACCATCTTTCATTGTTAACTCTAACTGACATATTATTTTAGGAGTTTCTGTATCTAACCAATACTTTTTCATCCAACCTAAACGTCCTGAATGCCAACCTGCAGCAACTTCAATTCCTATTGTATTTGCTCCAGATTCTATTAAATTACTAACATCATACGTAATGGTTTCTATTCTCTCTTTGTAAGGCGTATAACCTGGTGGCATTACATCATCACTTACATCTTCGCCATTTATGGCAACATCAAAAACACCTTTTGCAGTGATGTATAATCTTGCTGATGCAACATCGTTAGATAACTCAAAATCTTTTCTTAAATATTGTGGTCTGTGGATGATATTCTCTTGACTTCCAATTACTTTTTCTTTTTTTGTATTTAAGCCAATCCACTTTGCTTGCCAATCAGAAATATTTAATAATCCTAGTTCAAAATGACTTGCTTCACTCCATACAGAAGCTTCTTTATCTTGATTCCAATATTTTACTTGCCAATATACTTTTTGTCTTGATTCTAATTTTTTTCCTTGATATTTTACCCAGACAGATTGATCTGATTCTTGCTTTTTAGAATCCCATAAATCTGGATTATTTGGTAACAATTCTGGATTTGTTGCTGCTACGATTCGATAAGCAGATTGACTCTTATTATTTTCTACAGCAGGTAATTTCCAAGAAAATGTTGGTGTTGCATCATAAAAACCTAACGGATTGTTAAATCCTTCTGAGATTGTTAAATCATTTGCTTTTTCTATAGTTTCTTTTTGGTCACAAGAAGTTACACTGAAAAAAACAACACATAAAAGTGTGATTAAAAATGCCTTTTGTTTAGATGCATTATTCATTAGATTCTAATTTAGTTTGAAATTGATAAGTACCAGCACTTACTATTTTTATTTCAGGATTTTTACTATTTGTTGTCTTTGGCATATGAATTTCTGCAGTTGTATTTGGAGGAATCGTAGCCTCTAAATAAAATATATCATTTTCAATTTTCCAAGAAGACGATGCTTCTCCATAAGGCGTGTTTACACTTGCTGTTGCAGATGTTAGTTGTTGGCTTGGTATAGGTGCAATTCTTATTTTTTTGTAACCTGGTTCTAAAGAAGATAATCCTGCAATACGCTCATACATCCATTGGCCAACAGCACCATACGCATAGTGATTTAAGCTATTCATTGGTTGCGGATTGTAACCGCCTTTTTTGCTAAAACTATTCCAACGTTCCCACATCGTGGTTGCACCTTGATTGATAGAGTAAAACCAAGAAGGATAGGTTTCTTTAAACAAGATTTTATACATTAAATCTATTTCTCCCATAGCATCTAAAACTTTTGGTAAAATTGGAGTACCTAAGAAACCTGTTCCCAAATGATTATCTGCATTTTTAATAGTTTCCAATAGATATTTTTGCGCTTTTACTTTGGTTTCTGGTTGTAATAAATCAAAATAAATGGCTAATAAATAACTGGTTTGCGTTTGTTTTTTACTTTTAAACTTTCCGTTTTTATCGAAAAATTTAGCTTCAAAAGCTAGTGCAGTTTCTTCATATAGTGCTTTGTACTTTTTTTCATCTTCTTTTTTACCTAAAACACTTGCTATTTTAGAAATTAAGTGTGCTGAATGTGCAAAATAAGCTGTATTTACCAATAATCTTGGTGTATCACCTCTATTACCAATTTTTCCTGTTTTATCAGGATAAGGTTGCAACCAATCTGCAAAAGAATGTATATTAGGAATTAAATCTTTTGCTTTTGACTGGTAATATCCCACCCATTTTTTCCCCATTTCAAAATTCTCTTCTAACACTCTTTTATCTCCTGTAATATTGTAAATATCCCAAGGAATAATTACACAAGCATCTCCCCAACCAGAACTTGCGTTATTTCTTTGCAAAACATCTGGAATAATAAAAGGTACTAAACCATTATCGTGTTCAGATTGTGTTTCTCGCATACTTTGTAACCAAGCCGTCCAAAATGCGTACATTTTATAATTATACATAGCCGTTGGTGAAATCACTTGCGCATCACCTGTCCACCCTAAACGTTCGTCTCTTTGTGGACAATCTGTAGGAATGTCTAACAAATTATCTCGTAAACCCCAAGTAATATTACTTTGTAGCTGGTTTAATTTATCGTGAGAAGAAGAAAATGTTCCGTTTTTCTCAAAATTGGAATGTTGCACCAAGCCTTTTACCCAGCTTGTATTTGGTGTTGCAGAATTATCATATCCTGATAATTCTAGATATTGAAAACCGTGAAAAGTGAATTTTGGGGTATATGCTATAACGCCATCTTTTGCGGCAATATAATAATCTGTAGATTTTGCAGATCGATAATTTTTGGTATAAAAAGTACCATCTGCTAGTAACATTTCAGAAAAACGAATTTTTAAAGTGTCTCCTTTTTTCATAGGTACTGTTACTTTTGGTACACCCACCATATTCTGTTTTAAGTCAAAAATTACGGAAGATTTTGTTTTGGATACCATTGCTGCATCCTCTAAAACTGCCATTGTTTTTACAGTACTATGACGTTTTGGTGCTAATTTTACGCTATCTGCAATCGGTTCTACTTCTGTGTTTTTCCAAGAAGTATCTTTAAAACTTGCTGTATTCCAGTTTGGTATTTCTAAATTTGCATCATATATTTCTCCATCATACAAACTTGCTAATCGAATTGGTCCGTTGGTTGTTCCTTTCCAAGTTTCATCAGAAATAATTGTTTTTTTAGAGCCATCTTTTAACGTTATTTCTAATTGACACAGAATTTTTGGAGATGCAAAATTTTGATAAACCGCTTTTCCTCTACTAATTCTTCCTGAATGCCAACCTGAAGCCAGTTCTACTGAGATAGCATTTTTTCCTTGAGATAGGAGGTAGGTGACATCATAGGTTAGTGTTTCAATTCGTTTATTATAAGGCGTCCAACCTGGAGTTAATACGTCATCACTTACATCTTTCCCATTTAAATGCACATCAAAAACACCTTTTGAGGTGATGTATAATCTTGCTGATGCTATATCTGATGATAGTTCAAAACCTTTACGTAAATATTGAGGTCTATGCATTAAAAATTTACGAACTCCTTTGATACTATCTTTTGCAGTATCTAAACCTGTCCATTTTGCTTGCCAATCAGAATTGTTTAATAAACCTAATTCAAAGTGATTGATTTCGCTCCATTCTGATGCATTTTTATCTTGATTCCAAAAACGTACTTGCCAAAAAACTTTTTGACGAGATTGTAACTCTTCTCCTTTATAGTTGATAAAAGTAGATTGCGTACTTTCTTGTTTTTCAGAATCCCACAAATCAGCATTATCTGGTAATAAATCTTTAGAGGTAGCCACTACAATTTGATACGCAGATTGTGATGCTATGTCTTCTGAAACTGGTAATTGCCAAGAAAAAGTTGGTTTTGGGTTGTAAAAGCCAATAGGATTTTTAAAGCCTTCTGAAATGGTAAGATTTTTAGGTTTTTCTATTAAATTTTTATTGCACGCTGTAAAGGATACTAAAACAAAAAGTATATAAAAAAATTGCTTAGTTTTCATTGCTAATTAAAAAACAAAGAGTTAATTGATGAAGCAATATGCATTTTTTTTAATTCCAAACCATCCTGCTGTATCTAGATGTGGCATCAATCAAATCCAAATAATTTTCACAACGTATTTACTATTGCTTAATCAACTTTAAAAATACGGGTTGATCTAAATTTAGCTTTACAAAGTAAATTCCGTTTGTTCTGTTTTGCAAATCTAGTAAAATTTTACCTGAGCGAATTGACTTATTTACAACTTCTAATAACTGAGAACGAATGTTGTAAACCTCTATATTAACATCGCTAAAAGTACCTGGTATAAAGATCTCGAAACTTCCATTTGATGGATTTGGAAAAGCCTTAATATTCTCTAAAAAATTAACCTTCTTTTCCATTTCTCCTTGACAAGCATCCTTACTTTTTACTTGAATGATATCTCCATCATTTACAGTTACCGAGAATTGTGTTTGATTTGTTTGAAAAATTTCTTCGCCATTTTTTAAAACCGTGTAAGGTGCTGTTCCTGAATCTACAGAAATAGCTACCGATTTTTTTGAAACCTCTATTTTTCCAGACAAACTTATTCCTTTTGCGATAGCAACTTGAAAGCACTGTTCAAAATCTTCTCCATCTACAGTGATACATAAATCATAAGTACCTGGAGATAAATCTTCTGTAGTGATAGTATCTGTAAAGTTGTAAGTCTTTTCGTTAATGGTTGCTATATAATTATAAGTTGCTTCTGCGTTTATAACTACTTTACCATTGTTTTTATCTAAACATGTTTCGCCTAAACCTCGTATCGAAAAATTATTAGCTGCCAATTGTAATGGACCTCTATCTACTTTAAATTCTGATATAGCAGCAGGTGCATTTTCTTGACCTGGCAACATACTCTCTATTTTTAAACGTAATCTTCTAGCAGAAACAACATCAAAAGAGATATTCTTTTCAACACCAATCTCAGAACCTGATGTAGCTTCTTTCCATTCATTATTACTCCAATATTCTATTTTCCATTCATTTATACTTGACGTTTGTTCTCTTATGATAATGTCACTTACAGAGGTTATAATCCCTAAATCTAACATTAACCATTCTCCTGCACCTGCTCCATTAGATTCCCAAAAGGTAGCTGTTTTCTTGTCGTTTGCAAGTACTGCTTTTGTATTTTCTTTTGATGAAGATGCAGACATGAATCCATTGTACAAACGCAACTGTAACTGCGCATCAAATAAAGAATTAGGATATACCTGTTCCCCTCTTAATTCATCTAGACCTTCATTTTTAAATCTTATATTATTCTCCCCTGGACCAGGCTGAAAACCAATAAATAATGGGTTTGGAAATGTATGAGTTCTTCTTTGACTTGTGTTAGAAATCCACCAAAAATCGTAGAGCCTACCTGTAAAAAAAGCGTCATGCTTAAAATTCCAAAATGTTAAATAAGGTCCGCTATTTGGATAAGATCGCTCTGCTCCTCCATTACCAAGAAGCTTTCCTCCCTGAATATTATCCAATAAATTGGCATAGGGGTGGGAACCATGGCAATCTATTGATTGATCGGGTTGCATAGGGCAATTTACAAAAACTGAACTTGTAGTACTCCAACGCATTCCTGGGCCATGCAACATACCTTTTCTACCATCACTAAGACCTTTATCTGCATTATCAAAACAATTTTCAAATAATACGCCATAACTATATCTTGAGAAATAGCTAGTATGCCCTCTTTTACCAGATATTTCAACATCTTTAACTGTAACAGCCATACTTCTATCAATAAAAATAACTTCATTCCAATCTTTAAAATGACAATTTTTAATCCATCCATTAGCAACATTGGTAAAAAAAACGCTTTGCCATGCATAATCTACAATATCATTTTTATGATGTACAAAATTCTCAGGATAATCTTTCCAACCACTTGTAAATAAAATATCTTCTATACCAACTTCACTAATCGTATTAAAGCTTTTTAAAACAGTAGTAGAAGATGCTGGCATATTTAATTGCACAGGGTTTTTGAAGGTTACTTGATTTCCTGTAATTTTGGTGATTACATGTTTTTCAAAAGGACGAATACCATCTCTAATAATGATCTCCCATCTTGTATTGGGTGTCAATCCAGGCATATTTGCCTCTAGATTATCTGTTGTTTTTTGAAATAAATCTACATATTGACCCACTGATAGATTAGCAGTACTTGCCACCTGAACTTCAAAATCGCCTTTTTTTATCTCTGCAGTTACTTGCGTAATATCATTTGAATCTGTATTGCGTGGTTTAAACATAAAGCGATAGTGAGTTGAACCACTACCAAATTTATTTTCATTAAACTTATCTGCATATATCTCTGTACCTCCAGCTCCAGCTCCAGCTCCCTTTAGTACAATATTACTACCATTAATAATAATAGGTTGCGTTTTTGTAGTTTCACTGGAAACAATATACTTTCCTGCTGGAAAAAAAACAACTGTTGGTTGATTACTAGCCTCTGCTACATTAATAGCTGCTTGGATACCTGCATCATCATAACCTGTATCGTTAGGTATTGCTCCATAATCGGTTACACTTATTGTATTCCAACCTGATACATCTGGCAATTCTTTTTCAGAAAAGTGATAACCTGTATATGAAAAGTCGTTTAATGTTGCTTCTGCTAAATTTCCTGTAAGTTTTTTTTCTGCAAAATCTACCCATGATGGCGCTTCTTTTTGTTGGGCATTAGCTACAAATAAAGAAAAAGAGAGTATAGTATATAGAATTATTAAGAAATACTTTTTTGTATTTATCATTTTTAAAATTTTTAATTTATTTTGAATCATCATTTTTTTTACTAAATTAAATGTGGAACAATTCAGATATTATTGCTTTTGGAGTCTAAACATACATTTTTACATTTATTTATAGAAGATCTAATCTAAAACAATAATATAACTATTTTTGATTCGGAATACCTAACCACAGTTATAGACTTTTTTTATAAATATAATTAATTTTTTCGTTTATTTGATAATTAATTTTTTGTTAGAAACTTTTAGATTATTACCAATAACACGAACTAAATAGACACCTGATTTAAATCTTTCCTTATTATTAATTAAAATACTTTCTTCTAAATTATTTTTTTCATAAACAATCTTACCAAGCAAATCATAAATTTGTACAGTTGCTTTTGTAAAGCCTTTAAATGATATGGTAAAATTATTTTTTGATGGGTTTGGAAATATATTTACCGAATAAGAATCTAGTTTTTCATTTTCTACACTTAATGGGGCTTCATTAGCTAATTCTAAAGTCCATTTACTTCTTGGATCTGTGTTATCTGCAGTAAGGTTATAGTATACTCCATCATCCTCAATATACAAAAATCGTTCATTGTCTTTAGCTTCAAAACGATAGGTATTGTCTGTTTCATTATGATATATATCCCAAATTTTATCTACGTCATTTGCGGGTGATTCTTTAGTAGTGCTTATTATTGTATAATCTACACCTGATCCTGCAGCTCTTAATATACCTCTAGCGTCGCTATCAATATTAAAATATTCTACACCATCAACAGTAGTTTTTACAAACTCCCAGTGTAAAGCACTTTCGCCTGACGTGTATTCACTTTCAATAACATCAAAACCAGATACTTTTAAATATTTTTGTGTCTCAACATTTTTTATGCGATATGTCTTTCCTAACAAATCTAAGGGGTCAAAAGTTTTAGTATTTATTGTTCTTACAGAAGATGATACTGTTTCATCATTATTATTATAGGCTATTGCTTGAATGTTATAAGACCCTTCTGAATTTGGTGTCCATTTCATCTGATAAGGTTTGGTAGTGTCCTCACCCAAGTACTCTCCATTTAAAGTAAATTCTACTTTGGTAATACTTCCGTTTTCATTGATAGCATTTGCAGAAATTTCAATTTCTTCATCTATAATATACGTTTGTCCATCTGAAGGAGTTATTAATGAAACTCTAAATGGTTCTCGCTGAATGTCTAAATCTATTATCTGTAAATAAAGTGGTTGCGCACTACCTGATTTACGCTCCATTAAATAATAATATAATTTCCCGTCATTAATATGCACTCTACCATGGTCAAATGTTCTGCCTGAAGTAGCTTGGTATACTGTTTTAAAATTATTTGTTCCTCCTTGAGTTTTTTGAATAAAAACTCGATTATTTTTTAAGCCAATAATAAAAACATCATTTCCAGATGTATAAATGGAACTTCCACCCGCAAAATCTTCTGATGTGATAAAATCGTTTGCACCTGCAGGTTTGTAAGTATGCAAGTATTTTGATTGGTTGTACTGATTGTCTTTTACTCTACTAATAATATGTACATCTCCATTTTCAGTTACTGTCCAATCAAAACTACCAACAATGTGTACTTTGCTTGTTTGCGTTGTTCTTACATAATCGCCAGGTTCCATAACCTTTATTTTATCAGCGTCAAAGAGAGGTAAACTAAAAGCTGCTCCAGAATGGTTTTTCCAATCATTAAAACCATTTTGATTATCTGAATATGCATAATAAACTCCATTTTGGTATTGATATTTATCGCTATTATTTGCAGATCTTCGCTGAAATCCTATTCTAATTTTACCGTTTACATATTTCATGTTTCCATAAAGTCCCCAATTATAAGTTACTCCAGGTTGACGCTTTGCATTTAAAACATTAAAATGTGTGAAATCTGACCAAACAGAAGTCGTAGCATCATACTTAGAAAACTTGTATGCTCCATTATTATTACCTCCTTCACGCATATACATGAAAATATCTCCTGAATCGTTTGTAAAAAATTGTGGATATGTTAAAGCTGAGTATTTTGAATATTCTTCATCTGGATACCCAGATTTACCACTGTTTAAGCTTAAATGTTTGTAACCATCAGCACTGTTTTTCACAAACTTATCTAATGTAAATGCTTCATCAGAAAGGGATGCTGCATTTTTTACTGAATAACTATATCTAAAATAATCTTTACTTAAACTTCCATTGGATGGTCTTGTTTTACTATAGGCATGCATATCATATAACAAGTGAATTGTACCATCTAAAGAGCTAATAGCAATTGCAATGGTGTTATGAGATTCTCCAATCCAAGGTTTGTTTTGAAACCCTGTATGTCTATGAGGAAACTCAATATCTACACTTGTGCCTGTGATTGTATTGTAACGCGTTAGCATTACATGACGATCTGATTCTCCTCCTCTATACCAAGTCATAAAAACATAGTCTCCATAAGTTTTTATACAATCTCCATGAGCAGAAATATTTCTTCCAAAATAATAATCGTAAGAATTGGTATTTCCATCATCAGCATTAAATTTTGTACCGCTTGTAACTTTACTACCATTAAAGTGTAACCCTATATCTGTAATTTTCGACTCTTTTTCTAAAGTAACTTGAGAAAAAGTAAGAAAACTTATGAAAAGAAAAATAGCTTGCACATTAAAAAAATGGTATTTAGCTTTTGTCATTGAGTAGATTTTATTTAATTGCATAAAGTTAACATTTATTAATTAGTAAACCATCTTGTAATGTCCTGTATGTAAATTAAATACTTTAAATAAATTAAGTGTATAAAAATAATTTTCAAGGCATGTAAAAAACTTCTTTAAGTGGTTTTGAAACTGGAGAATTGTCCGGATTTACTTCCATGATGTCCGCCATAAAATCCCACCATTTTTTTACTATCTCATTAGATGATAAATCTTGAGAACCTTCTTCTCCTGCTACTTTTTGAAAGGCAAATAGCATATTAGTTTCTTCATCTAAAAAAATAGAGTATTCACTTACTCCGTTTTCTTTCAGTAATTTTTTTAATTCTGGCCAAAGTTCGTTATGACGTTTTGTATAAGCTTCTTTCTGACCTGGATTTAATTTCATTTTAAAGGCTAATCTTTGCATATTTTTAATATTTTAATTAAAAAAAACTGCTAAAATCTAGACGATTGTAGCAGTTTTTTATTGTAATTATTTCTTTTTTTTATTTCGTTGTAAAACTCCAAACTTGACCTATACTAGATGCTCCTTTGTCGTCTTTTACTACAATTTTAAAATAATATGTTGTAGATGCTGACAAACTTGCAGCATTGTAACTTGTTTCTGCTTGATCTTCTGATACTTTTGTAGTTGGATTTTCATTGGTATCTAAATACACATCATAACCTAAAGCGTCTCCATCAACATCGCTTGCTGACCAATTGATTGTTACACTTGTACCTTCTACTTCTGAATTATTAGCTGGTGACACTAAGCTAGGTGCAAATGGAACGTGATTTGAGACTCCTTCTCCTTCTGTAACAAACTGCATTGCAGAAGAATAATCACTTTCTTCATTTACACTATCAACTGCTTTAATTCGCCAATAATAAGCTTTACCTTTTTCTAAGCTTATTAACTTTGACTCTGCAAAACTACTTTCTGTTTTTGTAATTGGTGAAAATGAACTGTTCTCTGAAATTTCTATTATATATGAAATTGTATTTCCTTCTGCATCTGTAGCTGCATTCCACTGAAATATTACATTATTGTCGGTACAAATTGTATTATTTAATGGAAATATTTGATTAGGTATTGTAGGTGCTGTATTAACATCTGGCTCTATAACATCTCCTGGTTTATCTCCTCCTCCACAAGAAAATAATGTTAATCCTGTGAGCAATAATACTATATATAAATATGACTTCTTCATCTTATTGTTTCTTTATTAATTTTACAAATACAGGTTTCTTAGCATTTATTTTAGCAAAATAAACACCTGTTGGTTTATCTTCTATATCTATGGCTACTCTGCCATTAGTTACACTATATGTTTTAGACAGTATTAATCGAGATTGAATATCATAGAGTTCTAAACCGATAGTTTCTATATCGTTTGGAATAAATAATTCAAATATTCCATTTGAAGGGTTGGGATATGCTCTTACTTCTTCTAACAAATTGATGGACTTAGACATCTCTCCTTGACATGCTTCTTTACTCTTTATTTGTATATCATCTCCGTGATTAACATCTACAGTAAAATTAGTCTGGTAGGTTTCTAAAATAGTTTTTCCATTTTTATAAACTGTATATGGAGCTGTTCCTGAAGCCACAGCAACAACTGCAGTTTTCTTATTTACATTTATTTTGGCTGAAAGGTTTTCTGCCTCTGGTACAACTACTTGGTAACAACTTGTAAACTCTGTATTTACAACAGAAATACATAAATCATATGTTCCTGGATTTAAATCGTCTATAGTTACATTTTTAGTAAAACTATACTCTTCTCCATTAACTGTAGCTATATAATCGTTTACTGCAGCACTTTCAATAATCAAGCTCCCATTGTTCTTATCTACACAAGTTTCACCAATAGTTTGCACTGTAAAATTATTTGGTAATGTTGGGTCGACTGGAGGTATATCTAAATCTATAATTTGTAAATACAAGGGCATAGCACTACCTGAACTATCTTCCATTAAATAATAATATGCTTTACCATTTTCTATGTGAACCACTCCATGATCATATCGTCTACCTCCTGTTGCCTCGTAAACTCTTTCGAAGTTGTCTGTACCACCTTCTGCTTTATCTACAACAACTCTACCGTTAATTAAACCAACTGCATAAACATTGGGCCCAGAGGTATAAAACGATCCTGCTATAGTTTGTTCTTTAGTAATAAAATCTGAAGCTCCTGCTGGTTTATACGTATGTAGTCTTTTGGTTTCGTTACTATCTAAATCTTTTACTTCACTTTTAATGTGTACATCTCCATTAGTTGTAACCGTCCAATCGAAACCACCTACAATTCTAACTCTACCAACACCAGTTGTTTCTACAAAATCACCAGGCTCCATAACTTTTATATCATCTGCATCTAGTAACGGTAATGAAATTGACTCTCCCTTATGATTTTTCCATTCTGATGCTCCACTTGGATCATCAGAATACGCATAATACACACCATTTTGATATAAGAATTTATCATTATTATTTGATAATCTTCTTTGAAAACCTATTCTGATTTTTCCATTTGCGTATTTAATATCTCCATATAATCCCCAGTTATAGGTTATTCCTGGTTGACTTCTAGCATTCAATCTGTTAAAATCTGTAAAATTTTGCCATTCGCCTTTGTTTGCATCATATTTACTAAACTTATACATCCCATTGTTATTTCCTCCTTCTCTCATAAAAAACAATAAATCTCCTTGATCATTTAGAAAAAACCTAGGATAGGTTAAAGCTAGAAACTCTCGTTGAGCTATATTACCTGGTGTACGTAAGTGTTTATAGTTTTTACTACTGCTTTGCACGAATTTATCTATGGTAAACTCAGCGTCTGGCAATGTAGCTGCATTTTTAATTGAATACGAATACCTAAAGTAATCGTTTGCCAAACTACCATCTGAAGGTTTTGTTGGACTGTACGCATGCATATCGTACAACAAATGAATGGTTCCATCTAAAGGACTAATACCAACAGCAATGGTGTTATGAGACTCCCCAAGCCACCATCTATTTTGAAAGCCAGTATGCCTGTGAGGAAACTCTATGGTTACTAAAGTACCTGTTTCTGTATTGTAACGAGATAGCATCATATGTCTGTCTAATTTACCACCTCTATACCAAGTCATAAAAACATATTTGCCATAGGCCTTTACTGCATCTCCATGTGCAGAAATATTACGTCCAAAAACAAAATCATATGAATCTGGATTTCCATTATCTGCAACATTTCTATCATTAGATCTGGAAACTCCATTAAAATGTAATCCAATATCTGAAATTTTTACTTCTTTTTCTAAAGTAACTTGAGCAGTTACTGAAAAATTAAAAATAAGAAGAAATAAAATTGCATTTATATAGCTAATTATTTGTTGTTTTTTCATTTATTGAAATATTTTTATAAAAATAATGATAAAAAACAGATTATCTATCTTGTTGTATCCTGTAAAATAATAAAAAACTATTCATCAAAAAAAAATCATTCTACTTATGACAAATAGAATGATTTTAAAAAATAATATTTAATTATAATACTTATTGTTTTACTATTTTTTTTGTAAATCTTTCTCCATTATCACCACTCATTTTAATAATATATAAGCCAGTTGATAAAGTATTAACATCGATATTAATATCTCCATTTACATTATTCATTGTTTTTGACAATACTCTATTACCTAAAACTGAATACAAAGAAATTTCATTTACTTTAGACGTAGCAGCTCCTTTGATAGTTAAACGATTGTTTACTGGATTAGAGATTATAAAAGCATCCGCACCAAAACTTTTAGTACTTAAAACAGCCTCAGCTAAAACCCATAAACTTCTATTTGTTTCACCATCTGAAACGACAACATCTGAGCCATCAATTTCTACGGAAGTAGCATCACTCGCTATATCTGCATCTGTAAAATTATACAATACGTTATTGGTACCTTGGAATAAAAATCTAGAATCTGCTCCTTCTCCACTTACCACAGATTGAAATCTAAAAGCGGTAAAAGCTCCTAAATCTTGTGTAGTTGAAAACCATCTTTTGTCTGTTTTATGACCCCCATTAGCATTCCATCTATCATACTTAAAATTTGTATGAACAGTACCTGTATTTGCAGCTCTCATAATACCTCTTACATCACCTTGAATATTCCAATCGTCTGTATAGTTATGTACTACATCATCTGATGTATCCTCAGCATCTGCTCCTGGATCAATTGTATTATGATGGTAAAAAGTAAAGTTGAAAGAATCGTCTCCATCTGCAATAGCATCAGCAAATACGTACCCACCAGAACCATTTGCTTGTAAATACTGACCCGTTTCCACGTTTCTTAAGGTATATTTAGTACCTTCAACGATTTCAGTTACTTGAGCTTGTGCTTGAAAAGCAATCATTGTAAAAATTAAAAACGCACTAATCTTTAATGTAATTTTTTTCATAATTATATGTTTTATAGTTTAATACATGCAATTTAAAAATTTTACTAATTCCTAGCATCCTGCAGTATCCTGTAGTAACTAGATAAGTACTTTTTATTAACTTTTAATTAAAAAACAACTTTTTAACAACTTTGTTGTTAATTTTTAATAAGTATAAGCCTTTTGAAAAACCTGATATATCCACCAACAAACCTTTTCCTTCCATTACTTTTGTACCTAAAATTGAATACACCTCCCATTTACTATATTTACTTAAGGTAAACTTACCATCTTTACTAGGTATAGGATAAATCTTTAGCTCATTTTCTGCTTCATCAAATTCATTTGTAGCCAAAGTACCGGTTTTATTTAAAGTAATGTAATCGTAAGTTGGCCCTGAACCACCAGTAGGAATTCTAAATTCTAGAATTGATAAACCTGATTCTAAATCAAATTCTGTAGAAATATAATCTTGGAAATCTGAACCAGAAGTTACCTTAATTATTCCTGAGGTTGAAGAGCCACCTCTATCATAAAATAATTCTTTAAAAGAGGATAAATCTTTTGGTAAAATACGCGCTGCAATGGGCTTTGAAGTACTTGAAAAAGTTTTATAATTTAATATCATTTTATAAATACCTACTTCTTTGACATTTATCGTGTATCTTAAAAACTCATTTCCGCTAGTTTTAGAAACCACAAAACCAGTTCCGTCTACATGAATATCTACATCATCAGTTCTGTAAACTCCTCCTGAGTTTCCAGAAGATGAATCTGAAAATGCAAAACCTGCACCTCCTATATCGTAATCTTCTAGTTGAATTGTTCCTGGAATTGTATGTGCAACCCCATTAAAGGGTTGCGTAGGATAGTTATTACTTAGTATTTTAATAGCTGCTTCTGATATTCTATTTCTATCATCCGTTAATACCAATTTTAAAACGTAGGTTCCCTCAGCAATATTTTCTAACAAAGTATCACCTTGTCCATCATTACCCCAATTAAAAGGAGCTTGCGTAATACTTCTTACCAATTGGTTGTTGATAAAAAGCTCCATACTCGTTATTTTATCCTCTGGAAATGTTGTTGAAGCGGTTACTTTAACAGTATTACCTGGTGAAAAATTATCTCCGTTTTTTGGATTTACAAAAACAGGAGGTTCAATTGGGGTTACTTTTTTGATATTGATTTTATCTAAATTAAATCCGCCTTTTTTAATGCTTATTTTTAGGGTATGCAATCCTTTTGATAAAGGGACATCTAGTTTTTTAATTGCTTTGTAATCTGAAGAATTAGTTGTTCGTAATAAAGAAAAATTATCAAAAACCAAAGTTTCATCGATAGTTACACTTAATAAACCTTCTTGGTTTTCTGCTGTATAGATAAACTCAAAATCGTAATCCGCCGATTCTAAAACATTTACATCATACTTTAACCATTCTCCATTTTGGATATCCCCTACAAAGGTAATTCCATTGCTAGCACCAATATCTAGTCCATCTGTATCTATACCATCACTTAAAGTATTATCTGGAGTTGTATCAACAAAACCAACACCTTCTCCACCTACTTTAACATCTTCGGCTTCTATTGTGCCTTCAAGCAGTGTAATTGCATCATCAAAATAAATTTTAGAAATTTTACTTACTGATAAAGGAGGTAAGATAATTGCACCTGTTCCTTTTTTGATTATCTCTAATTGATTGGATTCATAAGGCACATTAGGAACAACACCTAAATCATCAAAAACCAATGCTTCGTGTTTAAAACTCTTGGTGTAATTAACTCCATCAAATTGTAACTTAAAAGTAACAGGTTTGTCTGTTAAGTTTACGGCTATAATTTTGGTTTCTCCAAATTCGTCTGTAGTTGCTCTGGCATTTACAGCATTTACAGAACCTCTATCTACTGTTAATTGTGCAGAAGAAGTTAGCGTTCCGTTTAACATAGTTGCATCTCTAAATACATCTTGAATGATTTGGTAAGTAGATAGATAGGCTCTTTTTTGTAGAGGATATAAAGGTTCTTTATCATCACCTAAAACCACCATTGCATTTGCCACTCTATTAAAAATAAACCAATTTGCTCTTTTGTATATATCTTGATTTTCTGACATAAACAGGTACACATCTGCCATTCCCAAACAAGCTGCTGCATGTACAACTGAATTATCACTTGCAGAAACAGCCCATTCTGTCAACCAAATTGGTTTTCCTGGCGCAAATGTTCTTACCCAGTTTGCATCTTCTTCTAGTTGTAATTTTGCGGTTAAAATTGAGCTGTAAGCTTTATCGCTTTCACCTGGTACATCTGGATCTGCTCCTATATATTTATGTAAAGAAATGGCATCAAAAAAAGTACCATCTCCTTTTATGGTGTTATTGTAATCTTCATGAGTTCTTCTCCAACTTAAAGGTAAAGACAATTTGATTTCAGGAAATTCTGCTTTTAAAGCAGAAGATACCTCTGTAGCTGCTGCCAAATACATTTCTGGTGTTTCTGTTCTTAATGCTCTTTGTCCTTTCCAAAAATGTTCGTTTCCGAGTTCTATGGCTTTTACTTCTAAGCCTAACCCAAGATCTTTTTTTGCTCTAGCTACGCTACTTGCTCCATCATCAAAATTTATGGTGTAGGTCCACATCATATCATAGCCTTTGCCATTGTTTATTGCTTTTTTAGCTGTATTTAATTCTGCTATTCCACCAATTTCTCCTTTAAAAC
Source organism: Polaribacter sp. (assembly GCA_965661915.1). Classification (GTDB taxonomy): domain Bacteria; phylum Bacteroidota; class Bacteroidia; order Flavobacteriales; family Flavobacteriaceae; genus Polaribacter. The sequence continues at coordinate 52,541 of CBFIFR010000018.1, forward strand.
TTCTTACGTAAACGTCTAGTGCTGTTTGATGATCTCTATTATCATAACTATCTTGTTGATAGCCATCTGTTTCCCATTCATAGAAATTTG
>CBFIFR010000018.1:52640-52889 GCA_965661915.1 Polaribacter sp.
TCTTGCTGAGTTGGTGTTTTAAAGCCTTGCATATTGTACCCAATTAACTTGTTGTTAAACGCTTCTTTTTGTGAGGTGTTTACGTTTAAAGTAGCAGTAATCGTGTTTGGTAAATTGAATGGATACTCTTGAGCACTAATTGTAAGGTTAACGAAGCTGAAAAGAAAAAAAGCACTTACTGCCTTAATTGTATTTTTATACACCATTATTACACATATTTAACATTATTTTATTTTATAAATGTAATCC
>CBFIFR010000019.1:0-52832 GCA_965661915.1 Polaribacter sp.
CCGACAACAAATGTATTTCCAGATTCTTTAAGAGTGATTGTTCCACTTGGTTGAGCTTTTATTTCATCTTCAATTGGTTTCAATTTTTCCTTAAAGTTTTCAAGAATAGTTTTCTCTTTTGATTCAGTTAATTCACTTAAAGGTGTTTTTTCAAATAATAAAATTTTTTCTAAATACATTTTCGGTTTTTTTTGAGTTTGAGTGAGCAATGTTTGCTAACTTGTATATATAATTATATTAATTCAGTATATAACACTTTTTTAGATTTATATGCTGATGTTTGTATAATGTTTTTATCTTCTCTAAATGTAGTACTTTTCTATAATTCATCAAACGGATTTTTAATATTATTTAAACTAGTATTTGTAACATGGGTGTAAATCATTGTGGTTTTCGGACTATTATGACCTAATAATTCTTGAATATATCTAATGTCTGTTCCGTTTTCTAATAAATGAGTTGCAAACGAGTGTCTTAACGTGTGTAATGTTACTCTTTTTGTAATTTTTGCCTTTTTTAGTGCTTTTTTCAATACTGCCTGTGCACTTGCATTACTGTATTGTTTTTCATTTTGTCCTTCAAATAAGTAAACACTTGGCTTATAGGCTAAGTAATACTCTCTTAAAAGTTTTAAAAAACTAGTAGACAATAATGTATATCTATCTTTTTTTCCCTTCGCTTGTTTAATATGGATTAACATTCTTTTACTGTCAATATCTTCTACTTTTAAACTCAAAGCTTCACCAATTCTAAGGCCTCCAGAATACAGCAAACTTAAAAGTGTTTTATGTTTAAGATTGGTTAGGGTGTTAAAAATGGCTTTTATTTCATCAATACTCAAAACTGTTGGCAACTGTTTTTCTTTTTTAGGTCTTTCAATAGTAAGCGGATTAATCTCCAGATTTTTAAAAAGAAGAAATTTTTTTATTCCATTAATACACTGATTTTGATAAGAAACAGATCTGTTGGCCTTATAAATAAAATCATAATTAAACTGCTCAATGAGTTTAACAGAATAAGACTCAACTTTCTTTAGCATTTTATATCGCAAAAAAAACGCAGTTACCTCAGTATAGGTATTCACTGTATTTTCGCTCAATCTTTTCTGTTGCAACCATTTCTTAAATTTAATTAATTCAGAGCTCAATTCTTTGGATAATTGAGGCAACACCAATTGATAATTTTCTTTTAAGGGTCTTGTAACTTCTTTACGTAATTTTTGATAATCAACCAGCCATTTTTTTTGTCGTAAATGCGTAAATAATAAATGCAGCTTACCATTACTGTTTTTAATGTAAAAAGATTTTAATGTTCTGCTCCATTTTACCTCTGGTAATAATTTTATATGATGTTTAACTTCCTCATCAAAAGGAAAAACAATCATAATAACATTACAATTTCTATGTGTATTTGGTAGTAGCGTAATAGATTTCATAGCAAATGAAAAAGCTAATATACGTAAAATATGTGAAAATATAGTAGATTTTTAATTGTTAATATTCTCCATTTTTTAGGCATACTACTGTCTGTGTTTGCCAAAATAGAGAGTACTTCTGAAATTGATTTAGGACTCAGTTGTATTCGTAAAAAACGATTGTGACGCTTAGAAGTTTAATAAGTAAAGTTGTTCTACTTTTTTTCTTTAATCAAATACATATAAACAGGGTAATGATCAGAATAACCACCTGTGTAACCACCATAAGAAAAGCTTCTAAAAGGATAGCCTTTAAATTGCCCTTTTTTACCCGTTAAAAAGCGTTTGTTAAAAATATTTGCTTGGTACATTTTATAGGTAGAAAAATCTTTTTTGCCTTTTTCTAACAAGGGTGATGAAATTAAAATCATATCAAATAGGTTAATATTATCTCTATAACCCAAAGTGTTAAACCCTCTTCTATGTAAATCTTCATAAGGATTGTAAATGTCTAACTCACCAACATTTTTCTTTTTTGCTTTTGTTTTTAAAACTTCTTTAAAGCTAGAATTGGTTGGGTCATCATTAAAATCGCCCATAATTAAAATTTTTGCATTAGGATCTTTTTCACGCACTTGGGCAATTATTTTTGTATTTTGATATGCTGCTTTTTCACGCAAAGGCCTACTTTTTGCTTCACCACCACTTCTAGAAGGCCAGTGATTTACAATTAAATGAATCAATTCATCATCTAAATATCCAGAAACTAATAATTGATCTCTGGTATATACCTTTCTGTTATCTCTATAAATATTTGGGTTAAATGCCTCATGAAAAACAGGTTTAAAATATCTTTTTTGGTACAATAAGGCAACATCAATACCTCGTTTATCTGGAGAATCGTAATGAATTATGCCATATCTTTTGGTAATTAAGTGTTTGTTTTTTACCAAATCTTCCAAAACACTCAAATTTTCTACCTCAGAAACCCCAATAATAGCAGGGCTTGTATTGGCTTTGTCTTCACCAATTTGCGCAATTACACTGCCTAATTTATCAATTTTATCCCAATATACTTTAGATCTGTTAGATTTTAGCTCCATCATAGGGCTTGCTTCATCGTTAATTGAGGTATCATTAATCGTATCAAACAAATTCTCTAAATTATAAAACGCAATGGTTCTAATATTGTATTGTTTTGCTTTTTTTTGGGCAGTAGTAATCGAAATTCCTAATAAAAAAAGTATTAAAAAAGGGACGTGTTTTTTCATTGATTGTAATTTAAATAGCAAACTTATAAAACAAAATGTAAGCCAAAGATTATATAATGTTATTTTAACATAGGTGTTTGTTAAATTTTGTTAATTTTGCTGATATTATTTCGGTAAATTTAAAAAAAAATCAATCAAACATTTATGAGAAAAATTGTTTTATCAATATTTCTGATGTTATTTCTTTTATTAGGAACAAATGCACAGAATATTGTAAAAGGAATCGTTTCAGATAGCGATTCAGAAAATCCTCTGCAAAGTGTTTTGGTAAGTATTGTAAATACCAATCTGAGTCAAGAAACGGATTCTGATGGTGTATTTATGATAAAAAACATACCAAATGGAAGCTATATTGTTGAGATTAAATTAGTGGGTTATGAAACTCAAAACTTTCCTGTAGAACTTTCTGGAGAAACTATAGATCTAGGAACTATTCTTTTTTTTAAAGATATAGCAGAAGACCAAGATTTAAGTTTAATTACCATTACTGATGACGAATTAAATGATGATGCTAGTGCTGCAGATAATATTGCAGGTTTGCTACAAGCTACTAGAGATATTTATTTAAGAACAGCTGCTTTCGAGTTTAGTTCTTCCTTTTTTAGAATTAAAGGTTTAGATTCTGGTAATGGAAAAGTGCTTATTAATGGTATAGAAATGAACAAACTTTACGATGGTAGAGCACAATGGAGTAATTGGGGTGGTTTAAATGATGTGTTACGAAATCAAGAATTTAGTAACGGTTTGGCAGCATCTAACTACACTTTTGGTGGTGTTTTGGGTTCTACGAATATAGATACTAGAGCTTCAGGGCAAAGAGCTGGTACTAGAATATCGTATTCATCTTCTAACAGAAGTTACGTACACAGAGTTATGGCAACACATACTACAGGTACTTTAGAAGGCGGTTGGTCTATGACGTTTTCTGGAAGTAGAAGAGCAGGTTTAGAAGGGTTTAATGAAGGTACAAGTTACAATGCATATTCTTTATTTGCATCCATAGAAAAGCAAATTGGAGAAAATCATAGTATTAACTTCACATCAATTTTTACACCTAATAGAAGAGGTAAATCATCACCAAACACTCAAGAAGTTTTTGATTTTAAAGGCATTGCTTACAATGATTATTGGGGGTATTTAAATGGAAGAAAAACCAACTCTAGAATAAAAGAAGTAGAAGAACCAATTTTAATGTTGAATCATTATTGGGACATGTCCGATAAAACAAGTTTACAAACAAACGTTGCTTATCAATTTGGAAAAATAGGAAACAGCCGTATTGATTTTAATGGAGGAGCAAATCCAAGCCCAACGTATTATCAATATCTACCAAGTTTTTATGAGAGAAATGGCGATTTAGTTGGTGCGTACGAATCAAGAAATCGTTTTGAAAATGATGGGCAGCTAGATTGGAATAGAATTATTGATGCAAATGTTACCAATGCCAACAATGGTAATAATAATGCATATGTGTTGTATGAAGATAGAAGTGATGATAAACAACTAACTATTAATAGTATTTTAAATGCAGAAATTACCAATAATATTATTTTAAATGCTAAATTAGAGTATCGAAGATTACGTTCTAATAGTTTTGCAGAAGTCATAGATTTATTGGGAGGTACTGGTTATTTGGATATCAATCCGTTTGCAGATACAGAACAAAAACAGCAAAACAATCTTTTAGCACCAAATAGGGTTGTAGGTGAAGGAGATACGTTTAGATATAATTTTCTCTTAAATTCTGATGTTATTGGTGCATTTACCCAAGCGCAATTTAAATATAATAAAGTTGACTTTTTTACAGCATTTAATGTATCTAGAACCACACATCAAAGAGAAGGCTTGTATCAAAATGGTCGTTTTGAAAACAACTCATTAGGGTTGTCTGAAAAATTAGACTTTACCAATTTTGGTGTAAAAGGTGGTTTAACCTATAAAATTACAGGGCGTCATTTATTAGATGTTAATGCAGCGTATTTAACACAAGCACCAACCATTAGAAATTCATTCTCTAACTCAAGAGAAAACAATAATGTAGTTGATGATTTGCAAAGCGAAAAAATGTTTTCTACAGATTTTAGTTATATTGTAAGAAGCCCAATCATTACCTCAAGATTAACAGCATATTATACCAATATTAAAGATGCAACAGAAATATCTTTTTATTTTGCTGATGGTGTTGGTGGTGATAATACTGCTTTTGTACAAGAAGTTTTATCAGGTATAGAAAAAGATCATATAGGTATAGAATTAGGTATTGAGGCGCAAGTTACACCAACCATTAAATTAAAAGGTGCAGCTTCAATTGGGCAATTTACCTATGCCAATAATCCAGATTTATACCTTACCTCTGATGTAGCAGATAATGGCGGATTTGATAGCGATTTTAGATCAAAAGATTATGTGTCTTTATTAGAGAATTATAAACTAGCTTCTGGTCCACAAAATGCTTATTCTGTTGGTTTTGAATATCGAGATCCAGATTATTGGTGGTTTGGTGCAACTGCTAACTTCTTTTCTAATATTTATGTAGATGTTGCTCCATTAAATCGTTCTTCAAACTTTTATGAAGATGCAGATGGTTTACCATTTTCTGATTACGATCCTGAGTTAGCTAGAGAATTATTACAACAAGAAAAATTTGACGATTACATGGCTGTTAACCTAATTGGTGGTAAATCTTGGAAAATCGGCGATAAATATATCAGTGTATTTGCAACAGTAAATAATTTATTAAACACAGAATTCAAATCAGGAGGATTTGAACAAGGTAGAAACGCAAACTTCAGACAATTAAGAGACGATAAAGCGTTAGATAACCCAGTATTTGGCAATAGATATTGGTATGGTAGAGGTACAACCTACTTTTTAAATATAAACTTAAGATTTTAAATATTATAATTAAACGAATATGAAAACAAATAAAATAATCATCTTGGCACTTGCCTTTATTATGGGAGTTTCTTTGAACTCTTGTGTAGAGGATGGAGATTATACAGTACCTAATGATTTAGGACTAGTAGAAAACGAAGAAGTTGAGAAAATTATAGAAGAATTAAATAATCCTAATGGAAGTTTAGATTTAATTTCTATTACTAATCTTAAGACGTTATTTACAGGAGAAGCTACTGAAATTACCTCAGATTTAGTAGTAAAAGGATACGTTACTTCATCAGATAGAACAGGTAACTTTTTTAGAGAACTTTTTATTCAAGATGCTCCAGAGAACCCAACAGCAGCAATCAAGGTAGTTTTAAATTTAAATGATACGTACAACAAATACAATTTTGGTAGAGAAGTTTATATAAAATTAAATGGTTTATTAATAGGAGAAACAAGAACTGGAGATGGTGTAATTACCATTGGAGGTGTTGCGAACGGAGATGCAGTAGATGATTTATCAGTAAAACAAATAGAAGAAAATTTATTCAGATCTTCTGTAACCGCAAATATAGTGCCCAAAACAATAAATTTATCTGAAATTTCTTCAGCAAATTTAGGAATGTTTATACAGGTAGAAAATGCTCAGTTTGATAAAGCAATCAAAGATTTAACCTTTGGAGATCCTGATGAGCGATTCGATACACAACGATTTTTAGAGAGTTGTACAGATAGTGGCTCTATTTCTTTAGAAACAAGCTCATTTGCAACTTTTAAATTTGCGCCATTACCTACAGGAAGTTTTACCATTAATAGTGTAGTTTCAAAAACATTTGATGGGAGTAGCTTAATTTTAGTATTAAATGATAAGAATGATATTACTGTTACTGGTGAAAGATGTGATCCACCAGAATTAGATTGTGGTACAGCCAGTGCTGAAGGTTCAACAATTCTTTTTGAAGATATGTTCGAAACACAAAGTACCAATAACCCAATTTCAGGAAATGGTTGGACAAACTACCAAGAAGCAGGTACAGAAACTTGGGAAGCATACAGAGCAACAGGTTCTAACGCTTCGCAAGGCATTTCTGCTGCAGTGGGTTCTTTTAGATCTGGAGATGATAGAACAGTAGCTTGGTTAATTACTCCAGAAATTGATTTAGATGCAAACACTAATGTTACCCTTTCTTTCGAAACTTCAAATAGTTTCGCAGATTCTAGTACTTTAGATTTGTTGTTTTCTGAAAACTGGGATGGTACTACAGAAGGAATCTCTCAAGCAACTTGGGGTGTTGTTCCTGCAGCCTATATCACCCAAGATTCAGATTCTTTTTCTTCTTGGTTCGAGTCTGGTATTGTAGATTTATCTTGTGGATCAGGTACAGTACATTTTGCTTTTAAATATACAGGAAGTGGAGAAACCGCTGCTGATGGTACTTATGAGCTAGACAATATAAAAATAGCCGCAGATTAATCTGCGAATATTTTAAATTACAAACCAGTAGAAATTTCTCTACTGGTTTTTTTATTTTTACAACATGAATAAAATAGAACACATTGGCATTGCTGTAAAAGATTTAGAAAAATCCAACACGCTATTTGCTTCTCTTTTTGGTGAAAAACATTACAAAATAGAAGAGGTACTTTCTGAAGGTGTAAAAACCTCTTTTTTTAAATCTGGACCTAATAAAATAGAATTGTTAAAAGCAACAAATCCTAATAGTCCAATTGCAAAATTTATCGCTAAAAAGGGCGAAGGAATTCACCATATTGCTTTTGCTGTAACTGATATTCATGCAGAAATACAACGATTGCAAAAAGAAGGATTTACGGTTTTAAATAAAATACCCAAAAAAGGTGCAGACAATAAGTTAGTGGCTTTTTTACATCCTAAAACTACAAACGGAGTTTTAATTGAATTATGCCAAGAAATCGAATAGTTAAAATACTGCAAATAGGTACTATCAACTAATTTCTAATTATTATATTGCGTCGATTATCAAAAGGATTATTTAATGTCATCAAAATTTGACTCTTATCAAAAAAGACGTTTAGCATCTTCTTACATTTCTGTTGTAATTAGCATTGCTTTAGTGCTTTTTATGGTTGGTGTTTTAGGGTTGATTGTCTTAAAATCTAGTCAAGTAGCTAACTATGTAAAAGAAAAAGTAGCGATTACCTTGTTTATAAAAGATAACGTTACCCAAAAGCAAATCAAGACTTTTAGAGAATCACTTTTAAAAGAACCGTTTACAAAAAAAGCAATTTATACCAGTAAAACACAGGCAGCTAAAAAATATAGTAAAGAAATAGGGGAAGATTTTTTAGAGTTTCTAGGAGAAAATCCGTTAAAAAACGGAATTGATATCTACCTTAAAGCAGCTTATGTAACTCCTGAAAAAGTAGCAGCATTAGAAAAAAGATTTTCAAAAAATCTATTTGTTGCTGATATTTCTTATGATAAACCACTAATAAATCTACTAACAAAAAATATTAAAAGAATTAGCTTTTGGTTATTGATTGTTAGCGGTTTTTTTGCTTTAATCGCTATGATTTTAATTAACAGCTCTATCCGCTTATCCATTTATGCAAAGCGCTTTACGATTAAAACAATGCAAATGGTTGGCGCTACTAAAAGCTTTATTAGAAGACCATTTATTTGGCGAAGTTTAAAATTAGGATTGTTTGGTGCAATTTTAGCACTCATGGGCTTAGCAGTCTTGGTGTATTATTTAGATAAATACATTCCAAGTTTAAACTTTCTAGAAGATTATACCACTTTATCTTATATTGCAGTTGGTGTAGTATTATCAGCATTACTAATTACTTGGATTAGTACATTTTTTGCTACTCAACGTTTTTTAAACTTAAAAACAGACGAACTTTATTATTAAAATTATGAAAAAAGAAATCCATCAAACACAAGAGTTTTTATTCGGTAAAAAGAATTATATCATTATGCTAATAGGTATCGTATTTATTGCAGCTGGCTTTATTGCAATGGCTGGTGGAGGTAGTGATGATCCTACTGTTTTTAATGAAGAAATTTACAATTGGCAAAGAATTCGCTTAGCACCAACCTTAGTCATTATAGGTTTAGGTATCGAAATTTATGCAATTTTAGCGGATCCTAAAAAATAAAAACTAATGGACATTTTAGAAGCAATTATATTAGGGGTAATACAAGGTTTAACAGAATTTTTACCTGTATCATCTAGTGGTCATTTAGAACTGGCAAAAGCTATTTTAGGAGATACTTCTGTACCCGAAGAAAGTTTAACGTTTACAGTAGTTTTGCATTTTGCAACAGCTTTAAGTACCCTTGTAATTTTTAGAAAAGAAGTTGCAGAAATTTTAAAAGGATTGTTTCAATTTAAATGGAATGATGAATTAAAATTTTCTTTAAAAATTATCATTTCAATGATTCCTGCAGTTGTTGTAGGTTTGCTTTTTGAAAAACAATTAGAATCTTTTTTTGGCGGTAAAATTTTATTAGTAGGGGTAATGTTGTTAGTAACTGCGCTGTTACTTTTATTGGCAGATAAAGCAAAAAACACCAATAAAGAAGTTTCATTTTCTAATTCAGTAATTATTGGTATTTCTCAGGCAATTGCAATGTTACCTGGTATTTCTAGATCTGGTGCAACCATTTCTACATCTGTTTTATTAGGGATTGATAGAACAAGAGCAGCTCGTTTTTCTTTTTTAATGGTTGTGCCTTTAATATTTGGTAAAATAGGGAAAGATGTTTTAGGAGGCGATTTAAACTTTCAATCTTCAGAAATGATTGCCATTTCAGCAGGTTTTGTTGCTGCATTTTTATCGGGTTTATTTGCGTGTAAATGGATGATTGCTTTGGTAAAGAAAAGTAAATTATCCTATTTCTCAATTTACTGTGCTGTTGTTGGTCTTATAGCCATTGGTTATGCACTTTTCAATTAATTTCTTTTTATGATTTCTGCAAAAGCAGGAATGTTATTTTATTTTTCAGGATGATTAAAACCGTAGAAGATTTTAAAAATGGTCAAGTTTTATTGATTGATAAACCATTAACGTGGACTTCCTTTCAGGCTGTAAATAAAATTCGGTGGCATATTAAGCAACGCTTTAAACTAAAGAAGATTAAAGTGGGACATGCAGGTACTTTAGATCCTTTAGCTACTGGTTTGCTAATTATTTGTACAGGAAAACAAACCAAGCAAATAAATACCTATCAAGGGCAAATAAAAGAATATACTGGTACTTTTACCTTAGGAGCAACTACACCAAGTTACGATTTAGAAACTGAAATTGATGAAACATTTTCGATAGCACACATTACAGAAAATCTTTTAAAAGAAACTACAAAACAGTTTTTAGGTGTTATTCAACAAAAACCGCCCATTTTTTCTGCCATAAAAAAAGATGGAAAACGATTGTATGAATTGGCTAGAAAAGGAGAAACTACAGAAATAAAATCTAGAGAAATTACCATTTCAGAATTTGAAATTACGCATATTAATTTACCAAAAGTTGATTTTAGAGTGGTTTGTAGCAAAGGCACATACATTCGTTCTTTAGCTTTCGATTTTGGAAAAGCACTGAACACTGGCGCACATTTATCAACCTTAAGAAGAACAAAAATTGGTGATTTTTCTGTAGATAATGCAACTTCTATAGCTGAATTTATTGAGCATTTAAATCAATAAGAGTTCATAATTTCTGATTATTTTATTCTTTTAGACTGAGAGATAAACGATAAACCTTGTTGACTCATAGTGGAGCTCATCACTGCTTCAAAAATTGGTTCTGGACTGTTTTTTGGTATTTTCCATTCAAAAATAAAATTAGAGCCAGTTCCTCCAGAAACATCTACTTCGTCTATTATGATTTCAGCAGTTTCTAAGGGCTTTAAAAATATAGGAAAATCAAAATATTTTCTAATAGATGTTCCCTCAGTATCAAAGTATTCTGCTTTTAAAACATATATAGTGTCTAAATCGCTCGTGTTTCTTAAGCTAATCATAGAGGTTAAACTAATTTTTTTACTTTCTGTAAAACTATAAATTTCTGAATATATAGAAAGATAAGATTTTCCATATTCTAGTGAGTCTTTTAAAGTAGTATGAACTTTTCGCTTCGTCCAATTTTCAAAGTTTTTAGAGTCAGTTCCTTCTCTGTGCTTACAATTAAAAAATAAGAACATCAACAATATTACCAAATACTTCGTTTTCATAAAGATAAATATTTTAAAATCTGAACACACTAATTTATGCTTTAATATCTATTGCATTTGTATTGATGCCTCTTATGGCTATCCAAGATAATAACGTAAAACTTCACTTTTAGATTTGTTTTGCAAACGTCTAATAGCTCTTTGTTTTACCTGGCGAACACGTTCTCTTGTTAAATCGAATGTTTGACCAATTTCTGTTAAACTCGAAGGTGAGTGATTGCCTAAACCATAAAACATTTTAATGACTTTGGCTTCTTTATGAGTAAGTTTATCTAAGGCTCTATCAATTTCCGTACTTAAAGATTCTTTCATTAATTTTTTATCAGGTCTAGGAGCTTCATCAGATCTTAATACATTATATAAATTAGAATCTTCACCTTCTTTAAAAGGCGCATCCATAGAAAGGTGTTTTCCAGAATTTTTCATAGATTGAGAAACATTGCTTACTGTAGTGTCCAATTCGTTGGCAATCTCAACATAAGTTGGTATTCTTTCATTTTGTTGCTCTAATTTAGAATACACTTTTTTTATTTTGCTGATGCTTCCAATTTTATTTAAAGGTAAACGAACTATACGTGATTGTTCTGCAAGAGCAGACATTATAGACTGACGAATCCACCAAACCGCATACGATATAAATTTAAAACCTCTAGTTTCATCAAAACGCTTGGCAGCTTTTACCAAACCTAAATTTCCTTCGTTAATTAAGTCAGATAGCTTTAAACCTTGCCCTTGATATTGTTTAGCCACAGAAACAACAAATCTTAAGTTGGCTTGTACTAATGTATCTAAGGCTCTTTGGTTTCCATTTTTAATTTTTATGGCTAATTCTACTTCTTCATCAGCAGTAATTAAACCTATTTTACTTATTTCTTGAAAATATTTTTCTAAAGATTTTGCATCGCGATTGGTAACTTGTTTTGTAATTTTAAGTTGTCTCATAGTAGGATTTTGAATTTAAGAATTATTGAAATTTTAAGAGTAAGTTGTACCAATTAAACTTATCAAAAAAAGCTTAAGAGTTGTAAATGGAATGTACAGATAGAAAAATTAGAAAACGAAATATAAAAAGTTATCAGTAATGTTTTGAAGAGCGTTAAGGAGTTGTAACTGATATAAATTTGTTTTTTTCATCACTTGCAAAATTACAGAAAATAAGTCGGTTTTGCTAAAAAATAACGCTTTTTAATTCTTTTTTAACCAAAAACAATCAAAAATGAATTAGTTTTGGTTTTTTTATGATGTATGGAGACAAAAATTTTGTTGGTAATCGATACTAAAAATAACAATCAAAAAAAAGAATGATACAAAAGTAAAAGAGCAAAGAATAGATTTACTCGAGTTAAAAAATAAAATTTTAATCCTATAAATTTGCATTAAATTAATTTTAGATTATATGAATAAAATAAAGTCAATATTAATAGTATTTACTATCGTATTAAGTTCTTGCATTACAAAAAAGGATAAAAAAGCTATTTTTTTAGACAATCCAAATGTATTTAGAATTAAACTAGAGAATGGTGAGACTGAAATTGTTAAAAAAAATTATGATGACGATTTTATTTTTGATAATTGGAATGCATACAATTTGGTAAATACCCAATTGTCTTTAATAGAAAGTCAAGAGTATCAAATCTCTAAAAATAGAATTATAAATTTAAAACAATTTATAAATAATTTGTCAGTAACTATGCCAAATTGGTTAAAAACGAACAATATAGTTAAAGAAATTGACGATGTAAAAAGAAAATATAATCAGTTAATTAAAGAGCTTAATCAATCAACCCAAGTAATTAGAGAAAACTGCAGAGAATTAAATCAAGAATTTAATGAGTTAAAAGAAAATGTAAATAAAACCGTTAAAGATTATACAAATAGTTGATATTAAATCAATTAAAAACAAAGTATTAGCCGTTTCAAATTAATTGAAACGGCTTTTGAATAAATAATAACTAATTTTTTTTTAGAATCTTAATGTAGCTCCTAATAAGAAATTTCTGGTGGCTTGTGGGTAATAACCTGCTCCATCAACTGTAGTTGTAACACCTGGATTAGACCATGTATCATCAAACGTAAAATAGTAACCTCGGTCTACATATTCAATATTAAAAATATTGTTCACTAAGGCTGTTAAAGTTATCGATTTAAAAATTTTATTGGTTTCTATTTGATAAACAACATTTAAATCGTTGATAAAAAAATCATCTAAAACGTCGTTATTAGAAATAGCACTACCTAAATTACTCATTAATTGTTTACCAACATATTTAGATAAAAAGGTAAGTTGTAAATTTTCTATAGGTGCATAAGTAAACATATTACCAATAACCATATTTGGTGAAAAAGAAAGATCTGTATTTCCTAAAGCTTGTGGATTTGTATTGCCATCTCTAACCACAAAGAAATCTCTATTTTTATTTTGACTAAAAGAAGCATTAGGTCTTAAATACAGTTGCTCTGTTAAGGTTATTTCTGCATCAATTTCTAAACCTAACCTATAACTACTACCAGAAGTTGCTCTTATAGGTTGCCCAACATCATCTATGGCACCTGTTAATACCAATTGGTTGTCATAATCCATATAATAAATGTTAGTGTTTAGTTTTACGTTTTCAGATTTTAAGCGCCATCCAAACTCATAATCAAATAAAGTTTCTGGAGTAGATACCCCATTTTGAAAATCGTTTCTATTCGGTTCTCTATTGGCAACTGCAAATGAAGCATACAGATTGTTATCGTCATTAACATTAAACGTAAATCCAAATTTTGGGTTAAAAAAATCGAACTTTCTATCCACATCAATTGGGTCTCTATCAGATGTTAAGCCTGCTGTTTGATAACTAACAAAACGCCCTTGTAAATCTACATAACCAGAGAGCTTTTCGCTAATGTCGAAATTTGCCTTAGCAAAAATTGAAAAGTCATTTTTAGTAGCATCAGAAAAATAATAACGATCTCTAATGTTAACGTTTGTAGCCAAATCTTCACCCCAAATTACTTCTCCAAAATGATCTCCTGTATAGTTTGAATAGGAAATCCCTGTTATAAAGTTAATGTCATCGGTTTTATAATTTGTATTAAAGTTTAGCACATAAAAGTCATTATCTAACCAACGTCTAACAATCAAATCTGTACCATCTACAATTAAATTGTTAAAATCTGCAGCGTCTTCATCGTCTTTAAACTGCTCAAAATAACCAGCACCTTTTGTATAATTTAAACCAAGGTTAGAGCTCCATTTATTATTCCATTTCTCATTCCAATGCAATTGATAATGATTTTGTTGGTAATTATCAGTTTCATTATCATAGGTGTATGGATTTTGTCTTCTATCTGTGGCTAATTCATCTGCAGTTAAACCAAACCAAGCTTGGTATGTTTCTTCTTTTCCACCAAAAGTCACAGCTTTAATTAAGGTATTTTCATCAGTATAACTACCTTGTAAAAAATACGATTTTAAATCTGTAAATGCTCTATCTACATAACCATCAGAATAAATGTTAGATAATCGTCCAGCAATTTCTATATGATCGTTAAGTTTACCTGTACTAAATTTTACAGTATGTTTTCTGGTATTAAAAGAACCAAATGAATTTGAAATTTCTCCAAAAGCTTCTTCAGAAACAGCATCTGTTAAAATGTTTAAACTTGCCCCAAAAGCGCCTGAACCATTTGTGGATGTTCCTACACCACGTTGCAATTGTAGGTTTTCTGTAGATGATGCAAAATCTCCTAAATTTACCCAAAAAGTTCCTTGGCTTTCAGCATCGTTATACGGAATTCCGTTTATGGTTACATTAATACGTTCACTATTAGAACCACGTACATTCATATACGTATAACCAATTCCTGCACCACCATCTGAAGATGAAACCACGTTGGGTAAATAGTTCATTAAAATAGGGATATCCTGCCCTAAATTACGTTTTGCAATTTCCTTTTTTGATAAATTGGAAAATGTAACAGGAATATCTGCATTTACACGAACTGCAGAAACCAAAACTTCATCTAAACTTGTAGTATCTGGGTTAAGTTGAATTACATAAGCTTCATCTTGAGTAACTGTAATTTTATCAACAATGGTTTTGAACCCTAAAAAAGAAATTTCAAAAGTGTATACTCCCTTTTTAAGTTGAACACTAAAATTACCTTCGTTGTCAGTAGTAACTCCTTTTTTAAGTTCTTTAATTAAGATACTGGCATTGGTTAATGGGTTTTTGTCATCATCATAAACAGTTCCTTTAATTGTGAATGATTGGGCGTTTGCAAGTATACTTGCAAACAAGAATAAAAAAAATGTGATTTTTTTCATTTTAAAAAATTTTAAAACGAATAAAAAGAGGTAATTATTCTTGTGATTAATATTGAATAATTAAATGTTTGGCATTACGAATTTACGCAGCAATCTAAATAAATAAATTACATCACTTTGTTTGTAATGACCTTTTTCCTAAACAGCATTACCTGTTCTAGGTTCAATGGGTATGATCTCAGCCTTTTAGAGTTAAAAGTTAAAAGTTAAAAAGTTTGAAAGTCTGAGTATGACTAAAAACAAAAAACTAAAAACCGAAAACTAAAATTAGCACCCCTTTATGAGAACGATGCAAAATTAAGATGGAATTTTTTAATGAGAAACAAAAAAATGATTTTTTTTTAAGAAGCTATTTCGCGCTTTCCACTGTATCTTTTTTTACGCATAGTTCTAGTTGGTGAAGTAGTTTTTATAAAAGTTAAATACCGTCGTAAAAATACGATACGCTTTAAAGAGTAAAAAAAGGATGTCGTTTCAATCACGGCTAAACCCATTTGCCAACGTTTAGCAATTACTCTAACTTCGGTTTTTTTCTTAATGCTTTTTTAACAGAATTGCGTTGTTTGTTTTCAGCTTTTCTTTTTAAAGCGCTTAAACTTGGTTTGGTAGCTTTCCTTTTTTTGGGTCTAATTAAACTTTTTTCAATTAACTTTAAAAACCTTTTAATAGCTAGTTCTTTATTTTTATGCTGAGAACGTGTTTCTTCACAAAACAGAATTAAAACATGCTCTTTCGTTAATTTTGAGGACAGTTTTTGTTTTAAAATAGATTTTTGATTTTCTGTAAGTGCATTGGAATTCGCTACATCAAAAGTTAATTCTATTTTAGATGATGTTTTATTTACATGTTGCCCACCAGCACCAGAGCTTCTTATGGCTTTGAATTTTAGTTCTGAGAGAATTTTTTTGGAGTTCATCACCTAATTTTTATGAGTATAGCAATATAAATTATCTTTTTCTAGAATTATAGTATCAATTGCTTTAATAGCATTTTCAAGACGCGTTTTTTTATCACCTTTTAAAAGTATATAAGGTCTGTTGTGTTTTTTTAAGGCTTTTTCAAAAGCGGTAAACATTGCTAAACGTTGTTCTGGTCTATCTCTTAAATCATCAGCTTCCCAAGGGGTATCTATATACGTCAGTAAATATAAATCATATTGATTTTCATTTGCGGCTTTATTTAAAGTTTCATCAACAAAACCACCATAAAATTCTTCAGAATATACTTTGGTTTCCAATAAATCTGTATCACAAATTAATACTTTGTCTGCTTTTTTAGCTAGTGTATTTTCTAGTTTCATTTGCCCAATAGCAATTGGTATTAAATCATCAGCTTCACATGTTTTACGTTCATTATTCCATTTTTTTTGTAAATATTCACGTGCATATTCAGGAGCCCAAACTGTATGGTAATGATGTGCTAATTGTTTTGAAAGTGTTGTTTTTCCTGTAGATTCAGGCCCAAATAAAACAACTTTTACAAGGTTAATGGGTTTTTGTCTAAGCTTTTTTTCCATGCTAAATAACCAAATATGGCAATAAACGTAAAACCTAAGTATTGAAAACTGGTAAACGTAAATCCTTTATAGAAGTATAAAGGTACAGAAATGATGTCTCCTAGAATCCAAAAAATCCAATTTTCTATTTTACGCTTTGCCATCAACCACATGCCTACAAAGAAAATGGCAGTAGTAATTGTATCTACATAAGCCACCCAAGAAGTCCATTTATCAAAACTTTTATAAATAATAAAAACAAATAAAAGTGTGGCTAAAAAAATATAACCAGAAATATTACTCTCTTGTTTAGTTATTCTAGAAATTGGAGTTACATGGGTTTCATCAACCTGTCTTGTCCAAATATACCAGCCGTAAATACTCATTATAAAGTAATAGCCATTAATCATCATATCACCTAAAAGCTCCCATTTAAAAAGCAGGTATACAAAAATAGAAGTACTAATCATTCCTGTTGGAAATACCCAAATTTTATTTTGTTTGGAAAACCAAACCGAAAGAAAACCAAAAATTACAGCGATAATTTCTAAGGTAATATCTGTAGTTGAGTAGTCTTTATATTGCTCAAATAAGAAATTAAAAATTTCTACCATTATTTGAAGTATTAAAAATTATAAGTAAACTTGTTGTACTTTAAAATTTACAGATAAATTTCTCTATTAGGGATAAAATAGGTTACCAATTACTTAAAATTTGCTGCAATGGTATTGGCTATCTTAACAAATTCATTTTTAGCAAATTGCACTTTTTTGGTAAACTGCATGTCAGCCATAATGTTTATGGGTATTAAATGTACATGCACATGAGGTACTTCTAAGCCAACAACGCTCATACCAACTCTATTGCAAGGCACTGCTTTTTCTAATGCTTTTGCAACATCATAAGAAAAATCCATTAATGCTAAATAGTCTTCTTTAGATAAGTCGAAAATTTTATTTTCTTCTTTTTTAGGAACTACCAAAGTATGTCCTTTTGCATTTGGGTTGATGTCTAAAAAAGCAAAAAACTTATCATTTTCTGCAACCTTATAACTTGGTATTTCACCAGTAATTATTTTTGTGAATATGCTCATTTTTTAAGCTTTTAACTTTTGCTAAAGGCTTAAAGCCAAAAGCTAAAAGTAGGTTTATTATCTTGTAATCTCAACAATTTCAAATTTCATAATACCACTTGGTACTTGAATTTCTGCAATTTCACCCACTTTTTTTCCTAGCAAACCTTTTCCTATAGGCGAGTTTACAGAGAGTTTACCATTTCTAACATCAGTTTCAGAATCAGCCACAAGTGTGTAGCTGAACTCCATACCATTTGCAGTATTTTTTATTTTTACGTTAGAATGAATCAATATTTTTGATGTATCTAATTGACTTTCATCTAAGATACGTGCATTTGCAACTACATTTTTTAGTTTCGCAATTTTAAACTCTAAATGAGATTGTTCTTCTTTAGCTGCATGATATTCTGCATTTTCACTCAAATCTCCTTTATCTCTTGCATCTGCAATTTCTTGAGTAACTCTTGGTCTTTCAACTTGTTCTAGTTGATGTAACTCTTCTTTTAACTTTTTTAATCCTTCTGGAGAATAATATGAAATTTCGCTCATTTTTTTATTTTTAATGGTATCAGTTTTTATGCAAAATGCATTATTCTAAAAAAAAACAGATAATTTTATGCTTTGATAAACCAACTATGGGTTAAATTTAAAAATCTCATTGCCTTCACAGGAATGAGATCATGTAACAAATGTACAAAATATTTGTAAATTGCTAGCGTTTAAAGATAAACTATCATAAATATGACTAGAAGACTCCTTTATTTCTTTGCTTTTTTGCTACTTTTTAGTTGTGTAGAAGACAATTTACCTGCTAATTGTATTAGGCCATTACCATTAAGTATTTCAAAATCTTTAAACACTTCTGAGTTGAATCCGGTATTAACTGACAGAGGTTTTGTTTATATTAATGGAGGTTCAAAAGGAATCTTTTTATTGAATAAAGGGCTAGATAAGTTTGTTGCTTTTGATAGAAGATGTCCTGCAAATAATTGCAATCAACCCATGACTTTTGAAAAAAATTTAGTGTTAAAATGTTCTTGTGATGGCAGTGAATATAGTGTGGATTTAGGAGGAACTCCGCAAACTGAAGGCTTTGAATGTCCTGCAGCAGAATACAATGCAGTAAAAGTGGGTAACTCGATTCGAATTAGTAATTTCTAGTAGTTTCTTTTCTTTTAGATGCGTATTTTTGTTGTCAATCAATAATAATATAAAACGTGAGCAATTATTTTTCTTCAGCCTTTAAATTAGGTGTTTTAGGTGGTGGTCAATTAGGAAGAATGTTATTAGCAGAAACCCAAAAGTTTGATATACATACCTCAATTTTAGATAGTAATAAAAACGCACCTTGTGCCGAAATTTGCAATACTTTTATAGTAGGTGATTTACTAGATTTTGATGCTGTTTACAACTTTGGTAAAACTGTTGATTTATTAACTATAGAAATTGAAAATGTAAATTTAGATGCTTTAGATAAATTAGAAGACGAGGGCTTAACCATTTATCCTAAACCTAAAGATTTACGAATTATTCAAAGTAAAGCTAGGCAAAAGAATTTTTATATTGATCATCAAATACCAACTGCAGCATTTTCTCATTATGCGTATTTAGAAGAATTAAAACATTCTTTTGAGAACGATATTATCGATTTTCCTTTTGTTTGGAAAGCTGCACGTTTTGGTTATGATGGTAATGGTGTAAAAATTGTAAGAAATATCGATGATTTACAAAGTTTACCCAATGTAGAATGTATTACAGAAAAGTTAATTCCGTTTAAAAACGAATTGGCAGTAATTGTGGCAAGAAATGCAGATGGTGAAACTACTACCTATCCTGTTGTAGAAATGGAATTTCATCCTGAAGCAAATCAAGTTGAATATGTAATTTGCCCAGCAAGAATCGATTTTAAAGTCGCAGAAAAAGCAAGAGAAATTGCTTTAAAAGTAGTCAGTGAATTCGATTTTATAGGGTTGTTGGCAGTTGAAATGTTTCAAACTGTAGATGATAAAATTTTGGTAAACGAAGTGGCTCCAAGACCACATAATTCTGGGCATTATTCTATAGAAGCCAGTTACACCAATCAATTTGAACAACATTTACGCTCTATTTTAAATCTACCATTAGGTAATACAGCAAGTAAAGTAGCAGGAATTATGGTAAATTTGGTTGGTGAAGAAGGTTTTTCTGGTGATGTGATTTACAAGAATTTAAATGATATTTTAAAAATTGAAGGAGTAACTCCACACATTTATGGTAAAAAAGAAACACGTCCTTTTCGAAAAATGGGACACGTAACTATCGTAAACTCTGATATTGATAAAGCTAGAGAAATTGCACAAAAAGTTAAAGAAACAATTAGAGTGATTGCAAAGTAAGATGGACTCAAAAAAAGTTGTTTTTTATGAAAATGAAAATGGAAAATCTTCCATAAAAATTAACTTAATAAATAATTCTATTTGGCTTTCTCAAAAAGATATGGCAGAATTATTTGATAAAAGTTCTGACACCATAAGTCTACATCTAAAAAACATTTATGCTTCACAAGAATTAGATAAAATTTCAACTACCGAGAAATACTCGACAGTTCAAAAAGAAGGGAGCAGAAAAGTAAATAGAAAGGTAATATTTTATAACCTAGATGCCATTATAAGTGTAGGTTACAGAGTAAATTCTAAAAAAGGGACACAGTTTAGAATTTGGGCTACAAATATTTTAAAAGAACACTTAACTAAAGGTTATTCTATAAACGAAAAACGCTTAGAACAACTTCAAAAAACAATTCAACTTGTTAAAAGAACTTCTAAGATAACAAATGATACAAAAGGTTTAATAGATATTTTATCAGATTATTCATCAGCTTTAGATATTTTAGATGGTTTTGACTACCAGACCTTAAATAAAGAAAATGTAAATAATTTAGTATCGTATAAAATAAATTATTTAGAAGCTAAAGATGCCATAAACCAATTAAGATTAAAATTTGGAGGGTCATCTTTATTTGGAAATGAAAAAGATGAATCCTTTAAAAGCTCAATTGCTACAATAGACCAAACTTTCGATGGTAAAGAATTATATACTAGCATAGAAGAAAAAGCTGCAAATTTATTATATTTTGTAGTTAAAAATCATTCTTTTACAGATGGAAACAAACGAATTGCTGCTTGGTTATTTGTTTGGTATTTGAATCAAAATAACTTTCTATACAAAGATGATAAATCAAAAAGAATTGAAAATAATACTTTAGTTGCCTTAACTTTGATGATTGCAGAAAGCAATCCAAATGAAAAAGAAATGATGATAAACGTAATTATCAACTTAATAAATTAAATTTTATGGTAGGAATAATAATGGGAAGCGATTCAGATCTTCCAATAATGCAAGAAGCAATAGACATTTTAGAAAGTTTTGATATACAGATAGAAGTAGATATTGTGTCTGCTCACAGAACTCCAGAAAAATTATTCGATTATTCTAAAAACGCACATACTAGAGGTATAAAAGCAATTATTGCTGGTGCAGGTGGTGCAGCACATTTACCAGGAATGGTAGCAAGTATGAGTCCTTTACCAGTAATTGGAGTTCCTGTAAAAAGTAGAAATTCTATTGATGGTTGGGATTCTGTTTTATCAATCTTACAAATGCCAGGAGGTGTACCTGTTGCAACTGTAGCTTTAGATGGTGCAAAAAATGCAGGAATTTTAGCAGCTCAAATAATTGGAGCTTCAGACAAATGTGTGTTAGATAAAATTATCGCTTACAAAGAAGGCTTAAAACTAAAAGTTGAAAAAGCTTCTGAACGAGTAAGAAAGTAATCATACATTTTTAACAATTAAACGTTTAAACAAATAAACAATTACACATTTTCAATAATGAACCCACTTTTACAAGATTTTAATACAGCTCCGTTTACAAAAATTTCTTCTGATGATTATAAACCTGCTATTAAAAAAGGGATAGAAATCGCAAAAGCAGAAATTGATGTAATTGCAAATAGTACAGATGCTCCAACTTTTGAAAACACAACTGTAGCTTTAGATTTTACAGGTGAAAAACTCAATAGAATTACGTCTATTTTCTTCAATTTAAATTCGGCAGAAACTAATGATGCTATTCAAAAAATTGCGCAAGAAGTTTCACCTTGGTTAAGTGAATTTAGAAATGACATCACTCTAAATGAAGCTTTATTTACAAGAGTAAAATCAGTTTTTGATGATAGAGAAAATTTAGATTTAACACCAGAACAACAAATGTTGTTAGACAAGCAATACAAAGGTTTTGCGAGAAATGGTGCGAATTTAAGTGACGAAAAGAAATCAAAACTAAGAGCAATTGACTCAAAACTTTCTAAATTATCTTTACAATTTGGTGAAAATGTTTTGGCAGAAACCAATGCTTTTGAAATGCATTTAACCAATGAAGAGGATGTTTCTGGCTTACCAGATTCTGTGAAAGAAGCTGCAAGTCAATTGGCAAAAGAACAGGGTAAAGAAGGTTATATTTTCACTTTACAATACCCAAGTTACATTCCGTTTTTAACCTATGCTGATAATAGAGAATTGCGTAAAAAAATGGCAATTGCTGCTGGTAAAAAAGCCTTTCAGGACAATGAATTCAACAACGAAAAAATTGTTTTAGAGATTGTAAACTTACGTCAGCAAAGAGCCAATTTATTAGGTTATAAAACCCACGCTCATTTTGTTTTAGAAGAAAGAATGGCAGAAACACCAGAAAAGGTAATTGAATTTTCGAATAATTTATTAGAAAAAGCAAAACCTGCTGCTCAAAAAGAGTTTGAAAATTTAGAGGAATATGCTAAAAATTTAGACGGAATTGATCAACTCCAAAAATGGGATGGGGCTTATTATTCTGAAAAACTAAAGAAAGAATTATTCGATTTAGATCAAGAGATTTTAAAGCCTTATTTTAAATTAGAAAATGTAATTGATGGCGTTTTTGAAATCGCTAATCGTTTGTATGACTTAAAGTTCGAAGAGGTTTTTAACATCGAAAAATATCATCCAGATGTAAAAACATATCATGTAACAGATACTAAAGGCAACTTTATTGCTGTTTTTTATGCGGATTATCATCCTAGAAAAGGAAAAAGAAATGGTGCTTGGATGACGAGTTACAAACCACAACAAATTAAAAACGGAATTAATGAAAGACCTCACGTTTCTATTGTGTGTAATTTCACTAAACCAACAGCTACAAAACCATCTTTATTAACGTTTAATGAGGTTACGACTTTGTTTCACGAATTTGGTCACGCACTACATGGAATGTTAGCAAACACAAGGTATAACAGTTTATCAGGGACTTCTGTTTCTT
Source organism: Polaribacter sp. (assembly GCA_965661915.1). Classification (GTDB taxonomy): domain Bacteria; phylum Bacteroidota; class Bacteroidia; order Flavobacteriales; family Flavobacteriaceae; genus Polaribacter. Next base: position 22,997 of record CBFIFR010000019.1, read on the forward strand.
GGGATTTTGTTGAATTACCAAGTCAGGTTTTAGAAAATTGGTGTTATGAAAAAGAGGCCTTAGAGTTGTTTGCAAAGCATTATGAAACTGGTGAAGTTATTCCTATGAAATATGTTGAAAAAATTAAAGAATCTGCTAGTTTTCACGAAGGAATGCAAACTTTACGTCAATTAAGTTTCGGACTTTTAGATATGAAATGGCACTCTGAAAATCCGTCAGAAATTACCTCTGTAAAAGATTTTGAAATTGATGCTTTCTCTGAAACTAAATTATATCCTGACGTTGCAGAAAACTGTATGAGCACTGCTTTTTCTCATATTTTTCAAGGTGGATATTCTGCAGGATATTACTCATACAAATGGGCCGAAGTTTTAGATGCAGATGCTTTTGAATATTTCTTAGAAAAAGGAATTTTCAACAAAGAGGTTGCCACGAAATTCAAAGAAAATGTACTTTCTAAAGGCGGAACTGTAAAACCAATGGAATTGTACAAACGTTTTAGAGGACAAGAACCTAAACCAGAAGCTTTATTAAGAAGAGCTGGACTTATCTAATTACAAATTAACAATTTTCAATTACGATTTATGGTTATTCGTGTTCATAATTCGTAATTGAAAATTTGTAATTAACTCTTATTTTTACTTTCAATCCATTTGCTCATAAATTTTGTAGCTTGTAAAGTTTGATATTGCAACAAATTGCCTAAAAAATTCTGAGTTCTATGTTCTTCTAAATTTTGTTGAATTTCCTCTATTCTATTTATAAAAGCTGGAGTCAATTTTGCTTTATCATAAATGAAGTTCACGACTTCAATTCCGGTTTCTTGCGCATTTTTCCACATATTTTTATTACGATATAATTCTGATGCCATTAATGCAAAATCAGAAAAATTATCCTCTACAAAACCTGGCCAAGGAAAACGATCACACATTCCTTCTGCACCGATTTTTGTGGTAACACTTGGTGTACCACAAAGCATGGCTTCAGTCAATTTGCCTTTTATTCCTGCTCCAAAACGCAAAGGAGCCAAAAGAACTTTAGCTTTTTCAATAACTTCTTTTGAGTTTTTTGCAAAAGCTTTAATGATAAAACCTTCTTTTTTGTTGTGTAATTCTTGTATTTGCTGATTTACATAAGCCCCATAAATATGAATTTCCGCATTTGGAAGGTTCTCTCTAATCTCACTCCAAATCTCATTTTTGAGCGTTAAAACAGCATCCACATTGGGTTTATGGAAGAAGTTGCCAATAAAGACAAAATGTGCTCTTTCTTCAAAAGATTTCCATTTTTTTGCTTGATGTGTTTCAACTTTATCCAATAAAAAAGGCAAATAATAAAGAATGTTTTCATCAATCTTAAAAACAGATTTTAGTAAATCCATTTCATAAGTTGATATGATTAAAGACAAATCGCAACGTAAAATAGATGCTATTTCTCTTTTGGTATCATCAGATTTCAATAAAGCTTCGTTTGTAAAGTCTTCTCCTTTTTTTAATTGTTGATGCCTAACTTTTCGTAAAAAATGTAAATCTTCTGTATCTAAAATTCGGATGGCATTTGGGCAATTTTCTGCAACTCGCCAACCAAATTGCTCTTCAATCATAAAACGATCAAAAAGGACTATAGTTGGTTGTAAGTTGATGATAAAATCATCAAAAGAAGATGAATTTAATGCAATAGAAACTTCTTCGATTCCTAAAGATTTTAAATCAAAAGAATTTTTATTTTTTTGAGCAGTACATGCAAAAGTGATTTTAAAATTCTGTTTTAAAAACAATTCAATCAATTGCAACATTCTACTGCCAGCAGCAGACGAATTCGGCTCTACCCAAACTGTTCCAAGTATTAAAACATGTTGTTTCAATTATTCTGTAGACATTTGTTTTTTATAATCAGCTTGTACTTTTTTACCCCAAGTAACAATAGCATCTACTTGTTCTTGTGTTAAATTTGCTTCATCATGTGTCCAAGTGTACGAATTTAATGGCATTTCGCCTTTTTCAACTTCTTCATACAATTCATCCATTTTATGCTCTTTTCGTTTTAAAGAATATTCGTTCCATTTAGAGAAATTTAAATGTTTTTTTCCATCTCTTACATGCTCATCTAACCAATAATTAACAGGGGTTATAGCATTATACCATGGGTAATTTGTTTTTGCTGAATGGCAATCAAAACAACTGGTTTTCATTATAGCAACCACATTTTCTGGCGGATTTGTTTCAGCAATAAAAGCATTAACAGTATCTAAATTTCCATCATTTTTTTCAGGTCCAAAAAATTGAGCTACAATCAATATTAAAAGCACAACTAAACCTATTTTCTTTAAAACTTTCATCGGATTTGCTTTATAAATTACAAAAGGTAAATCTACATAATTTGAATAGTATTCTCTAAAAATATCCTTATTTTTGTATTTAAATTTCCATTAAATTACATTATGAAATACGATATTATTGTTATTGGTTCTGGTCCTGGAGGATATATTGCTGCAGTTAGAGCATCACAATTGGGTAAAAAAGTAGCTGTTATAGAAAAATATGCAACTTTAGGAGGAACTTGTTTAAATGTAGGATGTATTCCTTCGAAAGCTTTATTAGATTCTTCTCATCATTATTATGATGCAGTTCATCATTTTGAAGAACATGGTATTTCTGTAGAAAAACCTTCTTTTGATTTCTCTAAAATGATAGACAGAAAAGCCAAAGTTGTAGAAACTACAACAGGTGGTATTAAGTATTTAATGGACAAAAATAATATTGATGTTTTTGAAGGTTTGGGTTCTTTTGAAGACGCAACTCATGTAAAAATCACAAAAAGTGATGATTCGTCAGAAGTTATTGAAGGCGATAATATTATTATAGCAACAGGTTCTAAGCCATCAACTTTGCCTTTTATCGAAATTGATAAAGAACGCATTATTACATCAACAGAAGCGTTAAAATTAAAAGAAGTACCAAAACATTTATTGGTAATTGGTGGTGGCGTAATTGGGTTAGAGCTAGGGTCTGTTTATAAAAGGTTAGGAGCAGAGGTATCTGTTATTGAGTATGCACCAAAAATTACACCTGGTATGGATGCTGATGTTTCTAAAGAATTACAGAAAGTATTCAAAAAACAGGGAATGAAGTTTCATGTAAATCATGGAGTTACTGCAGTTGAAAGAAATGGTGATGAAATTACCATTAAAGCCAATAATAAAAAAGGAGAAGAGGTAATATTTACTGGAGATTACTGTTTGGTTTCTGTAGGAAGAAAACCATATACACAAGGTTTAGGTTTAGAAAAAGCGGGTATAAAAGTAAATGAAAAAGGGCAAATTGATGTAAACGATCATTTACAAACAAATATCGCTAACATTTATGCTATTGGTGATGTTGTAAAAGGAGCAATGTTGGCGCACAAAGCAGAAGAAGAAGGTGTTGTGGTTGCAGAATATTTAGCAGGTCAAAAACCACATATCGATTATAATTTAATTCCTGGTATTGTATATACTTGGCCAGAAGCTGCTGCTGTTGGTAAAACTGAGCAGGAATTAAAAGATGCTAAAATTGACTATAAATCTGGTAAATTTTCTATGCGTGCTTTAGGAAGATCTAGAGCAAGTGGAGATATAGATGGTTTTGTTAAAGTTTTGGCAGATAAGAAAACTGATGAAATTTTAGGAGTTCACATGGTAGGTGCAAGAGTTGCAGATTTAATTATGGAAGCTGCTGTGGCTATGGAATATAGAGCATCTGCAGAAGATTTAGCAAGAATTTGTCATGGCCATCCAACGTATTCTGAGGCTGTAAAAGAAGCTGCAAAAGCGGCTTGGGATGGAAAACCTTTAAATGCTTAAAATTATAATATTATAATCTAGACCTCACAGGTTTTTGTGCTGAACTTGATTCAGTATCACAACCAGTGAGGTCTTTTTTATTTAAGAAACTTTCAAGTATTTTTACAAAAAATATGCAAAGAACTTCCAAAACTTTTTCTGTTGATGATATTGCTAAATTTAAAGCACAATTGTTGCTTTGGGCGCAACAATTTGAAACGGTTTTATGGTTAGATTCTAATAACTACAAACAACAATATTCTAGTTTTGATGGTGCTTTAGCTGTTGAAGAATTCACATCAATCAAAACAGATTATGACAACGCTTTTGAGAAGCTAAAAGAATATCAAACCATTACAAAAGATTATATTTTTGGCTATATTTCTTATGATGTAAAAAATGATGTAGAACAACTTTCTTCTAAAAATTTTGATGGTTTAGATTTTCCTGATTTGTACTTTTTTCAACCTCAAAAATTATTTTTCATCAAAGGTAATAAAGTTGAATTCCATTATTTAAGAATGGTTGATGATGAAATAGAAAGTGATTTTGAGGAAATCCAAAAATCTAAAAATCCAAGTATCCAATCATCTACATCAAATATTAAAATAAAACTACGAATTCATAAAGATGAATACTATAAAAAAGTAAATTCAATTTTAGAACATATACAAAGAGGAGATCTTTATGAAGCTAATTTTTGCCAAGAGTTTTATGCTGAAAACGCAACAATAAATCCTTTAGAAGTATATGAGCATTTAAATGCAATTTCTCAGCCTCCTTTTGCGACTTTTTTTAAGATTGATGCACAGTATGTTTTGTCTGCATCACCAGAAAGATATATCAAAAAAGAAGGTGCTAAAATAATTTCACAACCCATAAAAGGGACAGCAAAACGTTTACGAAGTAAAATTGATGATGATAAAATCGCATCAGATTTATCTAGAGACGTTAAAGAACGCTCTGAAAATGTTATGATTGTAGATTTGGTAAGAAATGATCTGTCAAAATCTGCTAAAAAAGGAAGTGTAAAGGTAGAAGAATTGTGTAAAGTTTACAGTTTTAAGCAAGTACATCAAATGATTTCTACAGTAGTTTGTGAAATTAAAGAAAACACCCATCCTATTGATGTTTTAAAAAATACTTTCCCAATGGGAAGTATGACTGGAGCTCCAAAAGTTGCTGCTATGAAAATTATAGAAAACTTAGAAGAAACCAAACGAGGTTTGTATTCTGGTGCTGTAGGTTATTTTACATCTGATGGTAATTTTGATTTTAATGTTCTGATACGTAGTATTTTATATAATTCAGAAAACAACTATATTTCTTATTCTGTGGGGGGCGCAATTACAGCAAAATCGAATCCTGAAAAAGAGTACGAAGAATGTTTATTAAAAGCAAAAGCAATGAAACATGTGCTTTTACATGCTGAATAATTTTACAATTCCTTAATTTTTAGGTAAACAATTTTTGTTGATGCTGAGCTATCTTGCAACAAAAAGATGACTACAAAATTATCAGAAAAGGAGTTTAAAAAACTTGTTATTGATGTTGCCAAAAATATTAGCCCTGTACTTGTGCAAAAAGAAAATGATGTTGAGGCTAATGCAGAAAATATTGCTTGTTATGCAAAACAGATTGCAATTTCTGTAAATGATGTTTTAGCACATAAAGACATTCAAAATTAGTTTAATACTCAAAACACGTTTTTCGTTTTTCTATTTTCTGACAGAAATATAGCTGTGCACTAGCATATTTTCTATATTTACATAATGATTGTAAACAAAGAAGAAAAGTTTCAAGTTGTTTTTGAGAGTTTAAAGGATAAAAAATCCGAACAAAATATGTTTAGTGGTTTTTTAAAAACATATCCTGAGGAATGGAAGCAACTTAAAATTTTATTTTCTAAATTTAATAGAAGCAAGCAGTTTGGTAAAACAATTCCTTTGCCAAAACCAGAGCAATCTTTAAAAAAAGAAATTAGAGTTTGGTTAAAAAAACGAAACGATGTTAAATAAAGAATTCCATTTCAATATTTATGACACCAAATTTTTCGGTCAATACTGGGAAGCTAAAGACACAATAGCAGTAGTAGTTTTAGTTCATGGAATGGGAGAACACTCTTCACGTTATAAACATGTAGCTAAAAAATTAACAGAAAATAATTTTTCAGTCGTTGCTTTTGATCATTTTGGACATGGAAAAACAGAAGGAAAAAGAGGGCATAACCCTAATTTTGAGGCAGTTTTAGAAAGTGTCTCAAAAACTATTGAAAAAGCGAAAGAACTATTTCCTAACAAACCTATATTTCTTTATGGTCACTCTATGGGTGGAAATGTTATTATAAATTATGCACTTCGAAAAAATGACCAACTACAAGGCTTTATTGCAACAAGTCCGTTTTTAAGATTGGCATTTAAACCACCAGCAATTAAACTCTTTGTAGGTAAAATGTTGCAAAATTTTATACCTTCTTTAACAATGGGTAATGAATTAGACATTCATGCTATTTCTAGAGATAAAAATGAGGTATTAAAATACATGAATGACCCTTTAATTCATGCCAAAATTAGTCCAAATTATTCTATTAAATTTATTGAAACTGGTAATTGGGCTATTGAAAATGCAGATAAACTAGCTTCACCCATGTTACTTTTACATGGCACAGAAGACAGTATCATTAGCTATAAAGGAACGCAAGAATTTGCCAAAAACACAAAAAATGCAACATTAAAATTGTATGAAGGTGGTTACCATGAATTACATAATGATTTGTGTGCTACAGAAATGCTGCAAGATGTTGTAAACTGGCTAAATTCTCAACTTTAATTTACGTATTTTTGACGCAGAAATGCTTCAAAAATTCACAACACATATCAACACTAATTTTCCTTTTTTAAAGGATAAAAAATTATTAATCGCTATTTCTGGTGGTTTAGATTCTGTGGTTTTATCTCATATTTTTCATCAATTAAATTATACTATAGCTTTTGCTCACTGTAATTTTAAATTACGAGGTAAAGAAAGTGATCTTGATGAGGAATTTGTATGTAAATTATCCCAAAAAACGTCTAATCAGATTTTTACAGTGAATTTTGATACTGAAAATTTTGCTAAAAAAAACAAGTTTTCGACACAAATTGCAGCAAGAGAATTACGATATACTTGGTTTCAAGAATTAGTTGAAAAACATCATTTTGATTATGTTGTAACAGCTCATCATGCAGATGATAATTTAGAAACTTTTCTAATTAATTTAACTCGAGGCTCTGGTTTAGAGGGGTTTACTGGAATACCACCACTTAATGGGAATATTATTCGCCCTTTATTGCCTTTTTCTAGACATGAAATTTTAAGTTATGCGAAAAAAAATCAACTTGAATGGAGAGAAGATGCCAGTAATGCATCAACAAAATATATTAGAAATAAAATAAGGCATCAGGTAATTCCTGTTTTAAAAGAAATCAATCCGAGTTTACTTTTTTCATTCCAAAAAACAACAGAAAACCTGCAAGAAAGTCAACAAATTATTGAGGATAGAGTTGACGATGTTTCATCCGAAATTATTGAAAGAGATTTTTCGTCATCGCTTGAAATAGCAAAAATAAATATCAAAAAAATTAAGCTACTTTCAAATCCGAAAGCCTATTTATATCAACTTTTAAAAGATTATAATTTTACAGAATGGAATGATATTTCTAATTTGTTATCAGCACAATCTGGCAAACAAGTTTTTTCAAAAACACATCGCCTTTTAAAGGATAGGGATTTTTTAATTTTAACAAAGAAATCGAATGTTACCTTGAGCAAAGTCGAAAGATCTTTTTTTATTGAGAAAAATCAATCAGAAATAACAACTCCAATTCATTTAGTTTTAGAAGAAGTTGATAAAAAATCAACAGAAAACAAGCAAACCATTTACGTTGATAAAGATTTGTTAAAGTACCCGTTAATAGTAAGAAAATGGGAAAATGGAGACTATCTTTATCCAACAGGAATGCAAGGGAAAAAGAAACTGAGTAAATTTTTTAAAGACGAGAAATTTTCTTTGATTGATAAAGAAAAAACTTGGTTACTTTGCAATACTAATAACGAAATTATTTGGGTAATAAATCATAGACAAGACAGACGATTTTTGTCAAAATCAATCAAAAATCATTTAAAAATTACATCATTATAATGAAAAAGGCCATCACACTTTTTATTTTATGCTATTCAATTTTTGTAAATGCACAAAGTGCAGAAAACCCTATAAAAATAGAGGCAACTGTTCAAAAAATATCAGCAACAGAATATGACGTTGTTTTTAATGCCAAACTATATAAAGGTTGGTATTTATACTCACAGTATAATCCAGAGGACGCTTCTTTACCTTTAGAAATTACGATTCCTGATGGTGAAACTGGTTATAAATTAGTGGGTAAAGCCAAAGAACAAGACACTTTTAAAAAATATTCAGAAGTTTGGGAAGTAGAGGAGGTTGTTTTTAAAGATAAAGCAATTATTACACAAAGAATTCAATTAACAAACAAAGAAATCACCAAAATTAAACTCAACTTTTTTGGGCAAGTTTGCGAAACAGCTTGTATAAATATTGATGAACCTTTTACGCTTTCTTTAACAGATAATCCTATTCAAATTTCGAATACTGTTGACGAAAAAAGCAAGCAGTTAACCCAAAAATTACAATTAGATTTAAAAAACACTTCACTTTTAAAAAATGATTCAGATTCTAGTTCAGAAAGTTCAAACGGATTATTTAGCATCTTTTTCTTAGGTTTTGCTGGTGGTTTATTAGCACTTTTAACACCTTGTGTTTTTCCAATGATTCCTTTAACAGTTTCGTTTTTTACCAAACAATCTAAAAACAAACAAAAAGGAATTTTCAATGCCATTTTATATGGAGTTTTTATTGTTTTTATATATATCTTATTAAGTCTTCCTTTTCACTTTTTAGACAATTTAGATCCAGAAATATTAAATACCATTTCTACTAATGTTTGGTTAAACATCTTCTTCTTTATAGTTTTAGTATTTTTTGCTTTTTCTTTCTTCGGATTTTACGAAATAACTCTACCAAGTTCTTGGGGAAATAAAATGGACTCTGCTTCGTCTGTTGGTGGAATTATCGGAATCTTTTTTATGGCCTTAACACTAGCTATTGTTTCCTTTTCTTGCACTGGGCCAATTTTAGGTTCACTTTTGGCTGGTTCTTTAACTTCGGATGGTGGAGCAACACAATTAACTGCTGGTATGACTGGCTTTGGTTTGGCTTTGGCTTTGCCTTTTGCATTGTTTGCCTTATTCCCAAATTGGTTAAATTCTTTACCAAAATCTGGTGGATGGCTGAACACAACCAAGGTAATTTTAGGTTTTTTTGAACTAGCTTTGGCGTTTAAATTCTTATCGAATGCAGATTTAGTTGCGCATTGGGATATCTTAAAACGTGAAGTTTTTATAGGAATTTGGATTCTTATTTTTATAGGTTTAGCACTCTATTTATTTGCTAAAATTAAATTCCCACATGATTCTCCAATCAAAAAACTATCATTTTCAAGAATTTCTTTTGGGGTTTTGGTGATTGCTTTTATCATTTATATTGCTCCTGGAGTTTTAAAAAATCCTACTTGGAATTTAAGTTTATTAAGCGGTTTTCCTCCTCCACAATTTTACAGTATTTATGAACAAGAAAGTGATTGTCCTTTAGGGTTGGATTGTTACAAAGATTTTGATGAAGGCTTAGCAAAAGCTAAAGAAGTTAATAAACCCATTTTATTAGATTTTACAGGTTGGGCTTGTGTAAATTGTAGAAAAATGGAAGAAAATGTTTGGAGCGAGCCAGACATTTATCAAACCTTAAAAAACGACTATATTTTAATTTCTTTGTATGTAGATGATAATGAGAAAGCTTTACCTGAAGCACAACAATTCGACTTTTTAAAAGCCAATGGTAAAATCAAAAAAATAAAAACAGTTGGTGATAAATGGTCTACATTTCAAGTCATCAATTTTAAAAATGCCTCACAACCTTTTTATGTTTTATTAAGTCCGGATTTAGAAATTTTAAACACATCGCAACAATATACAGACAGAGACACCTATTATTCTTGGTTAAAAGAAGGCTTAGTTAGGTTTAACAAATAATTGGAATAATTTTTGATGAACTTAATAAAACTAACATCATGAAAATAAAATACTTTTTAATCATCATCGCTTTATTTTTAGGGTTATCTAATCATGCACAAACCTCAACGAAAACACCATCAAATAAAGCAGTTAGTATTTATACATTTTCAAGTTTATCTAAAAATGCAAATTCAATTGCAAATCTTCACAAAAAATTGAAATTAAACCATGTTCAATTTGCTTATGTAGGTCATTTTATTTCTGACTTTAATCAAATTCCACTTTTTTTTGAAGATGTAAGTAAAACTCATGCTGATTTTATATTTGATTACAAAAGATATCAAGATAGAAATTTGCCAATTGCTTTTTTAGTTGAAAACAATCCAACTCGTTGGAATTTACAATGCCCAAACTTACTTTCAGTGCATGCCACAGAATAATAAATCAACAGATTTAATAAGTTTTATCAGAAATTAAACATTTGTAAAAAATTAAGTTTAATTTCTGTGGTTTTCGTAATTTTTAGAACAATTATTCGTAAAAACACAGCATCTTTATTTTTTGATTTTTGTAGTTTTACAATACTAATATAAATAATATGTCTGCATTACCACAATTAACAAGATTTAATGACAATGTGTTGTCTAAATATCAAATTTATAACAGCATATTTATGACACTACCTTTTGATACGATAAACAATACAGGGGTTTTATTACCTCTTTTTCACAAAATATGCGAAAAAGGTTTTAAAAAGGGAAAGAACCCAACACAAATAGTAGAAAAGTTTTTTAAAAAGTACGTAGATTCATCAAATGAGCAAGAAAAAAAAGACTTACTTTTTCACTTTATACAATATATTGAGCGTCAAGTAGTTTTGTTTGATGCTATTGAAGACGCTGCTTTTCCTCTAGTGAATAATATGGAGGGTTTTGGTACGCTTCGTAATTCGCAAGAAACTGCAATTTTAAGAAATAAAAAAGAAGAATTAAAAAAGCATCTAGAAGATTTTAAAGTTCGTATTGTATTAACAGCACACCCTACTCAATTTTATCCAGGTACAGTTTTAAGTATTATTACAGACTTAGATAAAGCTATACAAAATGACGATTTACTACTTATTAAAAAGCTACTTGCACAATTAGGTAAAACACCATTTTATAAAAAGAAAAAACCAACACCTTTTGATGAAGCTGTTAGCTTAATTTGGTATTTAGAACATGTATTTTATAAATCTGTTCCTAAAATATACAATTATATACAGCATCATATTTATGATGGTCATCCTACAGAAAATGAAATTATAGATCTTGGTTTTTGGCCAGGTGGAGATAGAGATGGAAACCCATTTGTAACTACGCAAATTACTTTAGATGTTGCAGAAAGATTGCGTCAATCTATTTTAAGAAGTTATTATAGAGATGTAAGACGTTTAAAAAGACGTTTTACTTTTGATGGTGTTCAAGAAATTTTAGTAGGTGTAGAAAAACGTTTATACAAACATGTAGTAAGAAGTTATTCAAAAGTAAACTTCTCTCAAAAAATACTATTAAATGAATTAGAAACAGCCCGAAAAATCATTGAAAAAAATCATGATGGATTATTTATTGATGAATTGAATGATTTTATTAACAAAGTTAGAATCTTTGGTTTTCATTTTGCAACATTAGATCTTAGACAAGATAGTAGAGTACATCATAAAGCATTTACACAAATTATTGATGATTTATTGGCTTCAGGAGACACTACTTTCCCAGAAAACTATCATAGAATGTCTGAAGAAGAGCAGATTGAAATTCTATCTGTAGTTAAAGGAAATATAGATCCTGCAATTTTAACAGATGAAATGTCTGAGAAAACCATTCAATCTATCTATGCTTTAAAAACCATTCAACAAAGAAATGGAGAACGTGGTGCAAATCGTTATATAATTAGTAACAATCAAACCGCTTTAAACGTAATGCAAACGTTTGCAATGCTAAATTTATGTGGTTTTGAAAACGAACTTCCTGTTGATGTGATTCCGCTTTTTGAAACAGTAGACGACTTAGAGAATTCAGAAAGTGTAATGCGAACCTTATACTCAAATAAATCGTACAGATATCATTTATCGAAAAGAAAAAACAAACAAACTATTATGTTAGGTTTTTCTGATGGGACAAAAGATGGTGGATATTTAATGGCAAACTGGGGTATTTTTAAAGCAAAAGAAGCATTAACCAAAGTGTCAAGAGAATTTGATATTGAGGTAATTTTCTTTGATGGGCGTGGAGGACCACCTGCAAGAGGAGGAGGTAAGACACATCAATTTTATTCTTCTTTAGGACCAACAATTGAAGACAAAGAAATTCAGTTAACCATTCAGGGACAAACCATTAGTTCTAATTTTGGTACAGAAGAATCATCACAGTACAACTTAGAACAGCTATTAAGTTCGGGTATTAAAAATGAGGTTTTTACAAAAGATCAAATTAACGATACACATAGAGATTTAATTGAAGATTTAGCAAATACAAGTTACCAAGCGTATGTAGATTTTAAAAGTCATCCTTGTTTTTTACCTTATCTAGAAAAAATGAGCACGTTAAAATACTATGCGAAAACCAATATTGGTAGTAGACCTAGTAAACGTTCAAACTCAGATACTTTAGATTTTTCTCAATTAAGAGCCATACCTTTTGTAGGAAGTTGGAGCCAATTAAAACAAAATGTACCCGGATTTTTTGGGGTAGGAACTGCCTTAAAAAAATATGAAGATGCAGGTAAATTTGATGAAATAGTAGATTTTTACAATGCTTCTGATTTCTTTAAAACGTTGTTAGAAAACAGTATGATGAGTTTAACAAAATCTTTCTTTGGCTTAACTGCTTATATGGCTGATGACCCTGTTTATGGAGAGTTTTGGAAACTTATTAACCAAGAATATAAAACTACAAAACGCTTATTATTAAAACTTGCAGGTCATAAAGAACTGATGGAGAATCAACCAGTAGGAAAAGCATCTATTGAAATTAGAGAAAAGATAGTATTACCATTGTTAACCATTCAGCAATACGCCTTAAAAAAAGTACAAGATTTACAAAAAGAAGGTGCAGATGCTAGTGAAATTGAAATTTACGAAAAAATGGTAATGCGTTCTTTATTTGGTAATATTAATGCGAGTAGAAACTCTGCTTAAATAAAATTTTACTAGCATTCTTTTTTTCTCTATTTTTAACAAAAAGAAAAAGAATGCTAGCAAAAGTTTTTGGTTCTGCTGTTTTTGGTATTGAAGCGACCACAATTACTGTTGAAGTAAATATTGATAAAGGAATTGGCTATCACTTGGTAGGTCTACCAGATAAAGCTGTAAGCGAGAGTTCGTATCGAATTTCTGCAGCTTTAAATAACAATACGTATAAACTTCCAGGTAAAAAAATTATTATTAACATGGCACCTGCTGATATCAGAAAAGAAGGTGCTGCTTACGATTTAACTTTAGCTGTTGGTATTTTAGCGGCATCCAATCAAATACAATCCGAAAATATTACTGATTATATTATTATGGGTGAACTTTCTTTGGATGGAAGTTTACAACCCATAAAAGGGGTTTTGCCAATGGCAATAAAAGCCAGAGAAGAAGGTTTTAAACACTTTATTCTGCCCAAAGAAAATGCAAAAGAAGCTGCTATTGTAAATGATTTAGAGATTTTTGGTGTAGACAATATTTTAGAAGTTATCCATCATTTTAATGGTGATAAAAAACTAGAGCCTACCATTGTAGATACAAGAGCAGAATTTTATAAAAATATCGATTTCCCAGAGTTCGATTTTTCTGATGTAAAAGGACAAGAATCTATAAAACGTTGTATGGAAATTGCAGCAGCTGGTGGTCATAATATTATTCTTATTGGACCTCCTGGATCTGGAAAAACCATGTTAGCGAAAAGGTTGCCAAGTATACTGCCAGCATTAACTTTAAAAGAAGCTTTAGAAACCACAAAAATTCATTCTGTAGTTGGTAAAACAAAAGACAATGGGTTAATGGTTCAAAGACCATTTAGAAGTCCACACCACACCATAAGTAATGTAGCTCTAGTTGGTGGTGGACAATATCCTAGACCAGGAGAAATATCATTGTCTCATAATGGAGTTTTATTTTTAGATGAATTACCAGAATTTAAACGAGAGGTTTTAGAAGTAATGCGTCAACCTTTAGAAGACAGAGATGTTACCATTTCTAGAGCAAAGTTTACAGTTACCTATCCAGCTTCTTTTATGCTAGTGGCAAGTATGAATCCTAGTCCTAGTGGTTTTTTTAACGACCCAAATTCGCCAATGACTTCCTCTCCTCAAGAAATGCAACGTTATTTAAGTAAAATTTCTGGGCCATTATTAGACAGAATCGATATTCACATTGAGGTTACTCCTGTTCCATTCGAAAAATTATCAGAAGAAAGAAAAGGAGAATCATCAGTAGAAATTAGAAAACGAGTTACTGCAGCAAGAGAAATCCAATCAGAACGTTTTGCAGCTTTAGAGAACATTCATTATAATGCACAAATGAATGTAAAACAGATTCGTGAATTCTGTAAATTATCACCAGAAAGTTTAGCGTTATTAAAAACTGCTATGGAAAAATTAAACCTTTCTGCAAGGGCGTATGACCGAATTTTAAAAGTTTCTAGAACTATTGCTGATTTAGCAGATGCAACTAATATTTCTCCAGATCATATTGCAGAAGCAATTCAATATAGAAGTTTGGATCGTGAAGGTTGGTTGGGGTAAAAAATTATGTTATGAAAAAAAATATTTTAAGTTTTATTTACCTATTTATTTCAACAATTGCTTTTTCTCAAATTACGCTAACACATAATGTTGGAGACGACTTGATTTTAAATCATAGTGATTTAGCTATATGTCAATCTTTTAATGAATATTGGGCAAGAAAATTTGTTCTTTCAGATTTTGGCATTTCTGAGAATGAGGAATTTATAATTGATAAAGGTTTTGTTGGTCTTAGTGGTCTTGATTGGTCGTATGATTTTACCTTTAATATTTATAAAGTCGATACTGATTTCCCTACTTCTTTTTCAGAAGCTGATTTAATTGGTAGTAGTCAAACAATAGGGTTTTCAAATTCTGATACTGAAATTAATAAAATTTATTCAATCGATTTTGAAAACCCAGTAACTGTTCCTGCTAATGTGAAAATAATTCTTGTTGAAGTTCACCAAGGTAATGCTTTTGCTTCAGGTGGTGGTGAACCATTTCTAGCTCGTACTTTAGAGGATAATGATGATTCTTGGTATAAAGGTTGTGCTAGTAACACTATTGGTATTTACAGAACAACAAATGAAATATTCCCCATCACAGGTAGTGACATTAATTTTTACATAAAAGTTAGTGGAGAAGTTATAACAATAGTACCTTTTGAAATAATCAATAACAATAAATGTATTAACTTTTCAAGCGATTTTAGTTTAACTAATCAATCAGAAATAAAATCTGTAGTTTGGAATTTTGACGACCCAAGTTCTGGTGCTGACAATACATTTACTTCTATTGATGTGAATCATCAATTTACATCAGCAGGAATTTACAATGTAACAGCAGAAGTTGTTCATATTGATAACACAAGTTATACAATCTCTAAAGAAATAGAAATATTTGATGCTCCAAATATCAATGATTCAGTATCTCTAAAACAATGTGACAATTCAGATATTAATGGGTTTAGCTTTTTCAATTTAAACGAAGTAAAAGATAAAATCATTGCAAACCCAGAGAATTATACCATTACATTTCACGAAGAAGAAATTGATGCTGAAAATGGCACCCCAGAAATAACAAATATTACCAAATACCAAAACGAAGTTGTTAGTATTGATACAGTTTGGGCAAGAGTTGAAAATGCAAATGGTTGTTATGAGGTAAGTGAAGTTGATCTTTTTGTATCTACTACTCAAATCCCAGCAACACTTTTAAAATCTTATTATCAATGTGATGATGGCGCAAACACAACTGACGGAATTGCAACGTTTGATTTTAGTGAGGTAACTAATGATATCATTGCTATTTTCCCTGTAAATCAACAATTAATCATAAATTATTATAGAAATGAAGAAGATGCTTTAGCCGAAGAAAATGAAATTACGGATATTAAAAACTATCAAAATATAGGTTACCCAAATCAACAAAATATTTACATAAGAGTTGATAGTGAAGTTGATAATGATTGTTTGGGTTTAGGTGCTCATATCTCTTTAAATGTCGAAAAAGTACCTGTTGCAAATCCAGTAAATATAAATCCAGAATGTGATAATGATAGAGATGGTTTTTATGCTTTTGATACATCTGCAATACACAACACAATTATTGGTAGTCAAACAAATGTAACTGTTTCGTATTTTGATGAAAATGGAAACCAATTATCAAGCCCTTTACCTAATCCGTTTTCAACAGCATCTCAAAAAATTACTGCTAGAATCGAAAACTCAAATTCTTTAGATACAGATGGAAAATGTTTTGATGAAACAACCCTAGATTTTGTTGTAAATACAGTGCCAATTGCAAATATTATAGCGCCTCAAGAAGCATGTGATGATGATTTTGATGGATTTGTTGCCTTTGATACCACAAACATAGAAAGTACAATTATTGGTATGCAAACAGGTTTGGTAATTACCTATTTTGATGAGAATAATACACCATTACCAAGTCCATTGCCTAATCCTTTTCTTACGGCATCACAAACCATTAGAGTTCGTTTAGAAAACCCAATTTATGATATATGTTATGAAGAAACTACAGTAGATTTTATTGTTAGAGAAAAACCCACTGTAAATTTAATTTCAGAAGATATTATTTGTATGACTACAAACTCAGAATTAGAAATTAAAGTTGATAATCCGAATTCTGACTATACTTATACTTGGCGAGATGAAAATGATAATATAGTGGGTAATTCATTCGCTACAACTATTTCTAAAGGAGGAACTTATAATGTAATAGCCACTTCTAAATTTGGTTGTGATTCTAATAAAGAAGAGATTTTTATTCAAGAATCCTCAATCTCTACAGTCACTATCAATGATATTGAAGTGCAAGATGATTCTGATAATAATTTTATAAAAATAAACACTACTAATTTGGGTTTAGGAAATTATGAATTTCGCCTTTTAGATGAAAATTCTAATATTATTTATGATTATCAAGACGATCCTAATTTTGAAAATTTAGATGGTGGTAACTATATTTTAGAAGTAAACGATAAAAATAATTGTGGCACAATTCCCTTTGAAATTTCTTTAATTAGTTTTCCGAATTTTTTTACGCCAAATGATGATGGCAATAATGATTATTGGCAAATTAAAGGCTTAAACAACAGTTTTTATAAAAGCGGGGTAATTACAATTTTTAACAGATATGGTAAATCAATTGTAAAATTTACTATTGATGATATGGGTTGGAATGGAAACTATAATGGAAAACCATTAGCTTCAAATGATTATTGGTTTCAAGTAATTTTGGTCAATCAAAATAATGAAATCAAAAAAAGATCTGGTAATTTTAGTTTGATAAGAAATTAACCCCAAACTAAATAAAAACATAACCTTAATTGTTACTATAAGATTTTTGGTTTGTTGAATTATTATTAATGTATCAATGTATTTGCTTTAATATAAATATCACTTTAGTAAATATGTAAGATATTTTTCAATAAAAATAGATTTTTTATGATTTATATTGAAATATCTATACTTCAAAAAATATTATCTTTTATAACTTAGTTGATGTAAATTCAAAAACAAACCAACTAATGGAATCAACAAACTTAAGCAGACGTCAATGGCTAAAAAAAGGAACACTAACTTTAGGTGCAATGGCACTTGTACCTCATGAAATTTGGAGTGCTAATGTTCTCACAGCTCAAAAAGAAAATCTAACTTTTTTATACAACTCAAATAATTATTTTAACGAGTTTACACCTCCTCTATTAAAGAAAGAAGTTCCTTTAACCATTTTAAGGGCAAATGAAAATCCTTATGGACCACCACCAAAATCTGCAGAAGCTTTTCAAAAAGAAGTTTTTACAGGGAATAGATATTCTTGGAAAACTTTGACCAACTTAAAAGAAAAGATTGCTAAAAATGAAGGCATAAATCCTAATCAAATTCTAATGGGGCCAGGCTCTTCTGATTTGTTGGAAAAAGTGGCTATGGTTTTGTTTCAAAATGGAGGAAATGTAGTAAGTGCAGACCCAAGTTATATGTCTTTAATTGTGGTTACAAAATCTGTGGGTGGTAATTGGAAATCTTATAAATTATTAGATGATTCTCAACACGATTTAGATGCTATGGAAGCAGGGATAGATGAAAACACAAAATTGGTATATATCTGTAATCCAAACAACCCAACAGGGTCTGTAACTGATGCAAAAAAATTAAAAAATTTTTGTAGCAGAGTTTCAGAAAAGGTTCCTGTTTTTGTAGATGAAGCTTATATTGAATTGTCTAAAAACGGAATTAAAGACTCCATGAATTCTTTAGTGGCAGAAGGTAAAAATGTAATCGTAGCTAGAACTTTTTCTAAAATTCACGGAATGGCAGGCTTGCGTATTGGCTATATTATTGGTAAAAAGGAAACATTAGATGTAATTTCTGAAATTACAAGAGGTGGAATGGGAATTACAGGACCATCGATTGCTGCAGCTACTACTAGTTTAGAAAATACAGATTTTTTAGAGATGTGTAAAACTAAAATTGCTGATGCAAGAGCATACACAAAGGCTTATTTAAAAGAAAATAATTATACTTACTTACCTTCTGAAACCAACTTTATTATTTTCGAAATCCCTATGGATGGAAAAGAATTCTTAAAAGAAATTTATGCTAAAAAAGTAGCAGTAAGAGCTTTTAAATTTTGGGACAAAAATTGGTGTAGAGTAAGTATTGGAACTATGGATGAAATGAAAACGTTTACCAACGCCATTTCTGAAATATTTGCATAATTTATGGATGAAGCTTTAGAAAAATCCATTTCTTTTTTACTTTTTATTTTTATCGGATTTCTTTTAAAAAAGAAGATTTCTGTTGGTGATGAAACAAACGGAATTAAAAGTTTAATTCTTACCATTGCATTACCTGCAACCATTTTTATTGCACTTTTAAGAGTCAAAATAGATGGTAACCTAATTCTTTTTCCGGTATTAGCATTAGGTTTAAATATTATCTTATTTGCAATTACGCCTATTTTACTTTCGCTAATTGGTATCAATTTGAATTCAGATAAGGGTAGAAGTGCAAGATTACTAATACCCTCTTTAGCACCTGGTTTGTCTTGTTTTCCTTTTATTTTAGAATTTTTAGGTGATGGCTCTTTGGCAAAAGCTGCAATGGCTGATTTGGGAAATAAGTTTTTTGTATTGTTTTTATTGTATTTGGTGGCCTTAAAATGGCATTATAAAAATGCTGATTTTGAGGCAAACTCTTTAAAATCAAAACTAAAATCACTTTTTAAAACCTTACTCTATGAGCCAGTAAACTTGTTCATACTCGTGGCTTTAATTTTAGTTTCATTTGGGATTAATTTAGAAAAACTTCCTAATTTTATAGCAAGTACGTTATCAAGGTTGAGCTATATAATGACACCTTTGGTACTTTTATTTATTGGTTTGGCTGTAAAGTTTCAAAAAAAACAGTTCTTTCAAATCTTTTCGTTATTACTTTTAAGAGCAAGTTTTACTTTATTGTTAATTGCTGGAATTGTTTTCTTTGCAGATATTACTATTCAAAAAGATATTTTAGTGATGATCGCCTTTTCTTTAAGTGCTAGTAGTTTTTGGCCTTTTGCCCACATTTCTGCTGTTAATTTTAAAGAGAAAAAAGAAAATACGATTGATAAAACTTTTGACACCAACTTTGCCCTTTCCATCTTGGCGCTTTCATTACCTATTTCTGTAATTCTAATTTTAGGAATTTTAACTACTGGAAACACATTTACCAATACCAATAACATCTTAATTTTAGGTGGATGTTTGTTTGTAATCGGGTTAGTCTATCCTATTGTTTTGAAAGTAAAATCAAACTTTGATGTTTCTAAAGCTGATAGTAAAACTCAAAAAAAAAGTTCGGTTGAATTTTTAGCCGATAAATAACATTAAAAGAAAATAGGAATTACAAATTGATAATATAAAATCAGCAAACAAACTGCAATTACATTTAAAATAACACCAGCTTTTACCATTTGATTCACTTTTACATAACCACTTGCAAAAACTATTGCATTTGGTGGAGTTGCCATTGGTAGCATAAATGCACAACTACTTGCCATAGTTACAGGAATTAATAAATTTAAGATTGGAATGTTTAATCCGATTGCAATTCCTGCAACAACAGGAGCTAAAACTGCAACCAATGCTACATTACTCATCAATTCTGTCATAAATAACATTAAGACTATTAGTAAAGAAACAGTGAGTAAAATATTGAATTCTCCTGCTGCAATGGTATCTGTAATTAAGGCTACTAAACCAGAAGAAGCCATTCCTTTTGCGAGTGCTAAACCTCCACCAAAAAGCAATAAAATTCCCCAAGCCAATTTACTGGTGTCATTCCATTCTAAAATAAAGTTCCCTTTTTTGAAGTTTAAAGGAATTGCAAATAAGCCAACTGCACCAATTAAACTAATACTAGTATCAGATAATTTTAAACCAGGAAAAACACTATTGATTAACGTTCTTGTAATCCATAAAAAAACGGTGATTGCAAAAATGGTGAGTACTCTTTTTTCTTCTTTTGATATGTTTCCGAGTTTCTCAATTTCATCTGTAATTAAATTTGCAGATGAAGTAAACAAAATTCCCTTGCAAGGGAACATCCATTTTACCAACACAAAATAAACTGCTGTGATCATTAAGATTGAAAATGGCAAACCAAAACTCATCCAATTTAAAAAGGAGATTTGAATATCATATTCGTTTTCCAAAAGTCCAATTAAAACCGAATTTGGAGGTGTACCAATAACAGTCGCAATTCCACCAGCATTGGCTGCAAAAGCAATTCCTAACATAATGCTTAATGCAAAATTCTTATCGCCTTTTGTAAATCCGTCTTTATCATCAATTAAGAGTTTTATTACAGAAATTGCAATAGGCAACATGACTACTGTACTTGCTGTATTGCTAATCCACATACTCATAAAAGCAGTGGCTAACATAAAACCCAACACTACTTTTTCTGGAGTTGTGCCTGTTAGTTTTACAATATTTAAGGCAATTCTTCTGTGTAAATTTACTTTCTCTAAAGCCAACGCCAACACAAAACCACCAAAGAATAAAAAGATAATTGGACTTCCGTAATTAGCACCAACATCTGCAATGGGCATCACTTTTAAAAGTGGAAATAAAATGAGTGGCAACAAAGCTGTAACAGCAATATTTACGGTTTCTGTAATCCACCAAATTACCATCCAAATGGCAACTGCAATTACTGCATCTCCTGTTTCTGAAACCAAAGTAATTGGTGAAAATTGAATGATAAAAAATAATAGTGGACCTAGAAGTAATCCTATTTTTTTGGCTGGTTGCATTATGATTAGTTGAGTTATTGCAAAAAAAAGTAATTGTTTTAGATTTCTTTAGTATTTAAAGATTTTATGTAACTTTTCTTTTATACAAATTAGGTAAACACCACTTTTATGATTACTTAAGTCTATTAAATTGGTTTCTCCAGAATTCAGTAAAGTGCCAGTAACAGAAAACACTTTCCATTTTATGAGTTCAGGTAGATGTACAATACCATTTGTTGGGTTGGGAAACAATACTTTCTTTTTTTCTAATATTACATCAACATTTAATTGAGTGGACTCAGGAGGTCCATACAATGGCCATTTATTTAAATACTCAGGTTTTTCAGTTATAAATAAGGATGCAGGTATCTGGCCTTCAGCAGTCATATTACCCCAAACTATGTTTCCACCTTCGCCTTCGGCTGAAACATTTAGAATATTTGCACCCAAAAAGGTATTTTTTCCTGGTACTCCCACCTCTCCATCTCTTATGCCAGTTCTCTCACCATCTTCGCTTTCAATTTCATTTCCAATAATCGTCATCTCCTCAACATAGCTGCTTGTGCTACCAATTTGAGTTATTGCATGATTTCTAAACCACATGGTATATCTAGTTCCCCAACCAGATCTTGGATTTCCGTCATCAAAAATTTCATCTCCATAATTTCCTTCAAAAAGGTTATTATGGCATCCTTTTGAGTTATGCTGCCCAATATCTCCATACTGATTGTAAGGTGCCTCAGCTCTATTATAGGCAAACACACAGTGGTTTGTACCAAACTGAGAAACAAAAAAATGGCGTAAATCAGAGCCCCTATTGTTTATTAAATTTACTTGTGTACACGAAACCAGCGAAATGCCATATTGGTAACCTCCACAAAAATCACAACCATAATTGCCATACAAATAGTTCTGAAAAAAAAGCACATCTTTTGAGTTAAATAAAGCTATGTGTGTTTTTAATGCGTTTTTACTTTCTATATTAGAGAATTCTGCATTTTGAAGCATTCTCAAATATATATTAACATCTCCATCGCCGTTTGTTTTAGAAGTTCTCTCAATATAAAAATTATGAAATCGAATATTTTTTAAAAAATTCATTTTTAGTACTGAGGTATGATCTTTGAAAAATGGAATACCGAAATTCATATCTAAACTAAGCTCATTACCCGATTTTGCAATAATTTTAAAAATCTGTGTCTCCCTTCCTTTAATAGGTGGGTCAGCATTTGGCCTAACAAGTGAACCTCCCTGTTTAACAATGAAATAATCACCTACATTAAGTCCACTTGCAGAAGTTAAGGTAACTTTTGAGTTACCACGTGACGCGTCAACAGCTAACTTGTAATTTCCAGATTCATTGCCAAATATGGTTATATATCCCGCATTTGATCCACCTTGAAGCATAAATTTGGTAGCATTTCCTTCTCCAACAATTTGTATATCACCTTTTAATATTTTCAATCGCGATTTAATTTGAAAAGTTCCAGCAGGAAACTTCAGTATCCTCTTTCCACTTCCATTATTGATTATTGACATTACTTTTGGAGCGATATCTGTGCCTGCATCTGGAACAATTCCTTTTTTGGTAACATCAATGGTTTCCCAATTTCCTGAACTGTCCCATTTAAAATTTTGCCATTTCGTTGCAGATAAACGATTGGGAGGTATATCTCCAAAACCACTAACTTCTGTTTGAGCTTTCAACTGTGAAAAGCTAAAAAGCAAGAGAAGTATAGATACTATTTTCATTTTAATAATTGTAAAATATTATTAGTTGCATATCATTTTTTAATCATAATAAATGATATAGCTTATTCTCTAAAAGTAAGAAATATTTTTTAGAATACGTAACTCGCGTTAAGGATAGAAACGACATCCTTTTTATAGAACTCTTTAAAAAAAGCGTCATTACGAATGGAATGAAGTAATCTCTTCTCAATAAAGAGATTGCCACAGTTTACAAAAAAGTAAACTTCGCAATGACAGTTATAAAAAGATATTGTCTTTCGTGTTCGCTCAAGATAAATTCCAGCCTGTTAAAACGCCCAAAAGAGATTTCTCGACTGCGCTCTAAATGGCAAGAAAAAAACTCTCTCAAAGAAACTGAAATAAATTCAGCTCAAGTGAGAGAGTTTTATAAGTTTTATGAGATTTCTCCACAAGGTCGAAATGACATTTAGTTTTTAAGTTTAGGCTGCTACTAATAACTATAACAACCAAAACTAACAACTATTTAATATCTATAATGTTCTGGTTTGTATGGTCCCTCTACAGTAACACCAATGTATTCTGCTTGGTCGTTACGTAATTCTGTTAACTCAACACCAATTTTTTCTAAGTGTAATTTTGCTACTTTTTCATCCAAATGTTTTGGCAACATGTATACGTTGTTTTCGTAAGCATTAGCATTGTTCCAAAGCTCCATTTGTGCCAATGTTTGGTTGGTAAATGAGTTACTCATTACAAAACTTGGGTGACCAGTGGCACATCCTAAGTTTACCAAACGCCCTTCTGCTAAAATAATAACATCTTTACCATCAATGGTATACTTATCAACTTGTGGTTTAATTTCCACTTTAGTATCACCATAATTATTGTTTAACCAAGCAATGTCTAATTCGTTATCAAAATGCCCAATATTACAAATAATCGTTTTGTCTTTAACTCCTGAAAAATGTTTACCAGTAACAATATCTTTATTACCTGTTGTTGTAATAATGATATCTGCATTTCCCATAACTGTTT
Source organism: Polaribacter sp. (assembly GCA_965661915.1). Taxonomy (GTDB): domain Bacteria; phylum Bacteroidota; class Bacteroidia; order Flavobacteriales; family Flavobacteriaceae; genus Polaribacter. The sequence continues at coordinate 47,241 of CBFIFR010000019.1, forward strand.
CTAATTTCTTAACTTCAAAACCATCCATAGCCGCTTGTAACGCACAAATTGGGTCAATTTCTGTAACTGTAACAATAGAACCTGCACCTTTAAAAGAAGCAGCTGTACCTTTACCAACATCTCCATAACCACAAACTACAACTCTTTTACCTGCTAACATAATATCTGTTGCTCTTCTAATCGCATCTACTGCAGATTCTTTACAACCGTATTTGTTATCAAATTTTGATTTTGTAACAGAATCATTAATATTGATTGCTGGCATTGGTAACGTTCCGTTTTTTACTCTTTCATACAATCTATGCACTCCAGTAGTTGTTTCTTCTGATAAACCATTGATTCCTGCAGCCAATTCTGGATATTTATCTAAAACCATATTGGTTAAATCTCCACCATCATCTAAAATCATATTTAATGGCTTTTTGTCTTCACCAAAGAATAATGTTTGCTCAATACACCAATCAAACTCTTCTTCGTTCATTCCTTTCCAAGCATAAACTGGCGTTCCTGTTGCAGCTATTGCAGCAGCAGCTTGGTCTTGTGTAGAAAAAATATTACAAGAACTCCAAGTAACCTCAGCACCTAAAGCTTGTAATGTTTCAATTAACACTGCAGTTTGAATGGTCATATGCAAACAACCAGCAATTCTTGCGCCTTTTAACGGTTGAGATTCTCCATACTCTTCTCTTAAACTCATTAATCCTGGCATTTCTGCTTCTGCCAATTCAATTTCTTTTCTTCCCCAATCTGCTAAAGAAATGTCTTTAACTTTAAATGGAACGTATGCTGTAGTTGCACTCATATTTTGTATATTTAAAATCTAATTTTTGCGATTGCAAAGATACGATATCCTTTTTAAAATAGTATGGCACTTTATAAAACTTTAACGGTTAACCCCACAACTAAAGTCTTGATTTGGAAGATTGAAGAAACAATTGATGAATTAAAATCAGGAATTACGATGACCAATCATAGTAAATCTCGATTAAATTCGATGAAATCTGAAATTCATCAAAAGGGTTTTTTATCAATAAGACATTTGTTAAAAGAAATAGGTTTAACTGATGCTGATTTGCAGTATGATGAATTTGGAAAACCTCATTTAGATAAAGGACGATTTATTTCGATTACACATTCTTTTAATTTTACAGCTATTATTTTTTCGTACGAATCTGTTGTAGGCATTGACATTGAAAAACAACGCGAAAAAATTTTAAAAATTGCACATAAATTTACACCAATAGAAGAGTATAAAACCATTGCAAATGTTGATGCTTTAATTGCAAAACTGACCATTGTTTGGGGAGCAAAAGAGAGTTTGTATAAAATTTATGGAAAGAAAAAACTCTTATTCTTACATCATATTTATATTAAAGATTTCAAATTTGCTGACAAAAAAACTGCAGGAGAAATTCGTTTTAACGGTGAAGAAGCAACTTATAACATTGAATTTTTAGAATTTGAAGGATTTACTTGTGTGTTTGCGTATTGATAAAAAAGAACAAATTTTAAAATACCCCATAAACTACTAAATTACATTCAATAAAATTTCAAAGGTGGTTCCTTTATCAATTTCAGATTTTTTTACGAAGATTTTTCCATTATGATAATCTTCTACAATTCTTTTCGATAATGATAAACCTAAGCCCCAACCTCGTTTTTTTGTGGTAAAGCCTGGTTTGAAAATTTGTTTGTATCGTTTTTTAGATATCCCTTTTCCTGTATCTGTAACTTTAATTTTTATTTTTTTTGTTGTGTTTTCTATTTGTAAATTCAGTTCCCCTTTTCCTAACATGGCATCAATAGCATTCTTAATAAGGTTCTCAATGACCCAGCCAAATAATTCGGAATTGAGTTTGGTTAAAATTGTATCATCAGAAGAAACAAAAGAAAAAGAAATCTGCTTAGAACTGCGAGATTCTAAATAATCAAAAGCCTGTTTAGTAATGTCAACAATATTTTCTTTTTTAAGCGCTGGTTTAGAACCAATTTTAGAAAAACGATTTGCAATAGTGTTTAATCGATATACATCTTTTTCAATTTCTTTAATGTAGGTTTCATCTACTTTTTCCATCTTTAAAATAGAAATCCAGCCTAAAAGTGATGATAATGGTGTACCAATTTGATGCGCAGTTTCTTTCGCCATTCCTGTCCAAAGTTTATTGGTTTCAGCAGCTTTACTAGAACTGTAAAAAAGGTAAATTACAGCTAAAAAAAGCAAAAGAATTAAAATTAAGGCCAAAGGATAATAAGTTAATTTATCTAATAAGTCTGAATCTTTATAATAGATATAATCTGTTTTACCTAAATAATCAACCTTAATAGGCTGATTTTGACTTTTCATAATTTCTAGCTGCTCTTTTAAGTATTTGGGATCATTTTCTTTTTTAGGATTTAAGTTATTAGAACCTTTAATTTCTCCATCAGAATTAACTAAAATAAAAGGAATATCCTTAGTTCTGCTGATAATTGAAAGTGGTAATTCAGAAATATTTTTATTTAACTCCTCAATACTTTCGGTATTTAATTCTTTAATAGCTTCTCCATGAATTTCCATTTTATCTCTTTCAGCTTGTTTAAACTTTTGAAAAAAAGTATAAGTATTCCAAAGAATTAAAGCCACAATTATAAAAGATACAAGTATTGTAATGCGTTTAAAGAGAAGAGTATTTGAGAAAAATTTCATTAAAACAAATATAAAGGTTTTGTGTATATAACTCATTTCAAGATTTGATAGTATCTTTACTAATAAATTTTTTAATTATGCTATCTATAGATCCCAAGAAAATATCAACTCCAAAGTTACACAGTTATTTATTAGGTGCAGTTGCCCCAAGGCCTATAGCGTTTGCAAGTACAATAGATGCTGATGGGAATCCTAATTTATCTCCGTTTTCTTTCTTTAATGTTTTTGGTGCAAATCCGCCAACTATGATTTTTTCACCAGCAAGAAGTGTAAGAAATAATACAACAAAAGACACTTTAGATAATGCAGAAATTACCAAAGAAGTTGTAATTAATGTGGTGAATTATGCTATTGTACAACAAATGTCTTTAAGTAGCACTATGTACCCAAAAGGAGTTAATGAGTTTAAAAAATCGGGCTTAACCATGTTAAAGTCTGATTGTGTAGCACCTTTTCGCGTAGCAGAATCTCCTGTGCAATTTGAGTGTAAAGTAACCGATATTGTTTATACAGGAAATGAAGGTGGAGCAGGAAATTTAATTGTATGTGAAGTGGTAAAAATTCATATTAACGAAGCGATTTTAGATGAAGATGGAGGCATTGATCAACATAAAATTGATTTGGTGGCTAGAGCAGGAGGGAATTACTATTCAAGAGCAAGAGATGGTTTTTTCGAAATTCCGAAACCAATGGCTAGCTTGGGTATTGGAGTAGATGCAATTCCATCAGAAATTAGAAATAGTAACATTTTAACAGGAAATAATTTAGGCATGTTAGGCAATGTTGATAAGCTGCCAGATACAAAGGCTGTTGATAACTTTGCAAAAGAACACCCTGAATTTATAGGGTTAGAAACCATAAAAAAACATACATTTGCCCAAGAGTATTTAAAAATAAATGATGTAGAAAGTGCTTGGAAAGTGCTTTTAGTTAAATAGTTAAGTTTATAGTATGGAAGTTATAGGAAAAATTAAATTAATTGGAGAAGTACAAACATTTGGTTCTAACGGATTCAGAAAAAGAGAAATGGTAGTTACTACTGATGAGCAATATCCGCAAATGATTATGATTGAGTTTATACAAGACAAAACAGATTTGTTAAACAATTATAAAGTGGGGCAAGATGTAAAAGTATCTATTAATTTAAGAGGTAGAGAGTGGATTAATCCTCAAGGTGAAGCAAAATATTTCAACTCTGTTCAAGGTTGGAGAATTGAAAATTTATCTCAACAAGGTGCACCAAGTAATTTGCCTCCTGTAGATCAATTTGAGCCAGCATCTAAAGTTTCTGATGATGAACCAGACGATTTACCATTCTAGATTATTAGATGTTTAGAGGATTTAATTTTTTGATTTTATAGAATCAAGAGACAAAAGACCAGATAAAAAAAGAGAGCATTCATTTAATGAATGCTCTCTTTTTTGTTTAATATATTTTAGTCTTGGTTCTTGCCTCTAAAAATCTAACTGACTAAGAATCAAAAAAATCTATGATTTTTTAGGCATTGGTCCACGCAAATGAATAATCAATCCGTTTAAAAAATTCCGTAAAAATTGATCTCCACATTCAACATATTTTGGATGATCTTCTTTTCTAAAAATTGCACCCAATTCGCCTTTAGTAACTTTAAAATCTACTAAGGCACAAATTTCAATAATATCGGTATCACGCAATTTATGTGCTACCCTAAGTTTTTTAAAAATATCATTATTTGTTAATCCCATAATTCAAATATAATTCTTTTTTAATGTACAACTTTAAAAATAGCCCAACCATAAATAGCAAATCGTGCAAAACGAAATAAGCCAAAAAATACTACATTTTTAAAGGGATATTTAATCATTCCTGCAGCAACGCAAGCTATAGAAAAAGGTAGAGGTAACAAAGCACCAACTAAAATTAAAATACCTCCCCATTTTTTTGTGTTTGCTAAATTTTTAGCCATTTTTACCTCTAAATATTCCTTTACTGAAGCTATTTTTAAGGTCATTCTACCCAAAAAGTAGGAAATTAAACCACCTGAATAAGAAAGTGAAGCTAAAATAGCTAAGTTAATTATAGGTGATTCCGTTTTTTTGGTCCAAGCAATAAACATTTCAGGAGGTATTAAACCTAATAAAGTTTCAGAAATAAAAAATACACTTAAAACTGTAACTCTAGAAAATGTTTCTGTAAAATGGCGCAAACCATCGTTAATATTATACACATATTTATTAAATAAGAAAATAACCAAAATAACACCTAGAATAGGTAAAATTGCACTTTTTAAATTTTTACCAACAAAAGCATAAAAACCAGTCCGTTCATAATATTTATGAATTAGCTTAAATTTTTTTCCGTTTGATTTTTCTCTTTTAGCCATTAACAGGTATCATTTATCAAAAATGATTTGCAAAAATACTGACATTTTTTTGATATATTTCCTTTATATTACACATTAACTCATTTTTAAGAATTTGTTAAATTTGCTTTGTAAAAATTATTAAAATTGATTTGGCTTACCGATAAAATTTCTTTCCCAGATTATAAATTTGCAACTTCAGAGGGTGTTTTAGCTTTGGGTGGAGATTTGTCTGAAGAACGTTTAATATATGCATACAAAAACGGAATTTTCCCTTGGTTTTCCGAAGGCGAACCAATTATTTGGTATTGTCCTCAAGAAAGGATGGTTTTGTTTCCTGAGCATATAAAAATATCAAAATCAATGCGTAAAATCATCAAAAAAAATAAGTTTGTTATTACAGAAAACCAAGTTTTTGAAGAAGTGATTTATAACTGTAAAAATATTGATAGAAAAGATGGTTTTGGTACTTGGATTACAAATGATATGGAACAAGCTTACATCAATTTATATAAAATTGGAGTTGCTAAATCTATAGAGGTTTGGTTGAATAATGAACTCGTT
>CBFIFR010000020.1:0-50676 GCA_965661915.1 Polaribacter sp.
ATATCCTCTTCAGATTAATGCCTATAATATAATTAATAATTTTATGAAAATTACCAACCATTTTTGGCACCATTACCTTTTGTTTAAAATTAAAAAATCCCCCAATATTTTAATTTAATATCTTACAAATATAATCATTACTTTACTATTTTATAAATCTTATATTCATAAAGGTTTAAAAATGTTACAAATGGGAAGGTTTTTATATCTTTTGGGACAAATGGGAAGGTTTTAATCTAAAAAACTCATTAAAGATTGCTTACTAAAACGTCTTGATACAGGAATATCAAAAGAAATAATATCAGACTTTAACAAATATCCTCTTGCATTACCACTAATATCATTTATAAAACTAGTGTTGATAATATAAGATTTATGGCAACGTATTATTTTAGAGTATGGTACTAACTTTTCATCTACTTTAGTTAGTGTTGCTCTTAAAATTTTTTCTTTTAAATTATGATCTTCAGATTTTAAAAAGAAACTAACGTAATTTCCCTGAGATGATACATAAACTAAATCGTTTATATTAAAGTTAATTTTTTCTTTTTCATTATCAGAATAAATGGTAATCTCAGTTGTTAATTGTTTTTTGTTTTTTCTTTTTTTTCTAAATTGCTTAATATCATTAACCTTTTTAATTCTATTTCTTCTAAGATTCCGTTCATTTAAATATACTGAGAAAAAAATAGGAATTGCTCCAACTAAAAAGGTGTAGGTAAGAAAACGAGGTAAATCTATCCCAGGTAATTCTTTACCATCTTTGTAGAGATTTGAACAATACCATAAAAGAGATCCTATAAATAAAGTACTTAATACTAAAAATAGCACATTTTTACCAACGGTCCATTTATCTTCATTAAAAAAATCAGGAAAAATTAATGGTGGTATACATAACAAAAAAAAAGAACCAACAAAAGTAAAGATTCCTATGGCAGCAGTGTACTGTAAAATATAATCACCAAAAGAAAATAATGAAAATGGTTTAAAAACGTACAAAAAAATAAAAACAGAAATGCCAAAAGTAACACTTGTTTTAAATTTAAAAATAACAGAAGGATTAAAATAATAGGGCGTATTAAACCAATCTAATACTCTTTTTTTCATCGTGTATAAAAGTACTAAAAAATTTTGAAAGTATTAAAATAGGTAGTGCTACGTAATTTTTAGTTTATTTTTCTTATTCATGCTATACATCTTCTATATGTTAAAATATTGATATTTAGTATAATAGAAGATGTATAAGAAACTAAAAATTCTTAGAATTACTCTTTTTTAGGTTTTGCGTTTTTCATTGCCTCACCAATTTGATTACTAGCTGTAAAACTTGCAACCATATCATTTAACATCTGACTACCAGCTTGTGGCGAGTTTGGTAATAATATTAAATTACTATTAGTTTCTTGTCCAATAGATTGTAAAGTATCATAATGTTGGGTAACCACAATTAGTGCAGATGCTTCTTGGCTATTAATACCAACTTTATTTAAAACTTCTACAGATTCTTCTAAACCACGAGCAATTTCACGTCGTTGATCTGCAATTCCTTGTCCTTGTAAACGCTTGCTTTCTGCCTCTGCTTTTGCACGTTCTACAATTAAAATGCGTTGTGCATCACCCTCAAATTGTGCAGCAGTTTTTTCTCGATCAGCTGCATTAATTCTATTCATAGCTGCTTTTACTTGTGCATCTGGATCAATATCTGTTACTAAAGTCTTAATAATGTCATATCCATATTCTGTCATATATTCTTGTAATTCTCTTTTTACAGCAATGGCAATATCATCCTTTTTTACAAAAACATCATCCAATTTCATTTTAGGAACTTCTGCTCTTACTACATCAAAAACAAAAGAGGTAATTTGGTCATGAGGATAATCTAACTTATAAAAAGCATCATATACTTTGTCTCTAATTACTTTGTATTGTACAGAAACTTTTAATTTTACAAATACATCATCTAAGGTTTTAGTTTCTATGATTACATCTAATTGCTGAATTTTTAAGCTTACTTTACCAGCAATTCTATCCACTAAAGGAATTTTTATTTGCAAGCCAGATTGTCGAATACTTTGAAATCTTCCAAAACGTTCTATAATGGCTGCAGTTTGTTGTTTTACCAAGAAAAATGCAGCAAAAAGTATAACTGCTCCAAGTACTATAAAAATAATAAAAGTAGGATTCATAATTTGTTTTTAGTGTTTATAATTGAACTCTTGTAAAGATAGTGAATTACAAAATGTTATATATATGACGTTTTTTTTATTAAATGTTACATAAATGCATAAAAAAACCGAGCAATTAATACTCGGTGTTTACAACTTATTCTTTATCTATTAATTCTGGATCAGGAAAAACCTTATACAATCTTTTATTATATTTTATCCATTTTTTGTACTGTTTTTTAGAGAGTAAATTTCGTATTTTCTTATCTAAAGCAATATCTTCATTTTTAAGTGTTTCAGTTATGGGCTTTAAATTTTTTACCATTTGTTTGTCAATTTTAGCCTTATCAGAAAAGTCGCCAGTTTTTTGAACATGGATTTGAAAGTTCTCAACCATTTCTTTTGTACTTTTTAAAGTAAAACTATTTATCCTTCTAATATCACTAATTTTTCTGTTATACTTTTTTAGGATGTATGAAAAATCTTTACCTATTTTAGAAGAAGGTTTTATACTTGATTTTTTCATCGCCTTTTCGATGTCATAAATAACAATACCTAGATATTTTTCAATCTCATAATTTGGTTTGGGTGCTTGTTGTGTTTGTGGCATTTGCATTTGTCTTTGACGTTGATTTCTCATACCACCAAACTGACTGTGCACCAAAAAACTTGTTAAAACAAAAAGTAAAAAAATATAATTTTTCATAATTTAGATGTTTTTAATTGCGTTTTCAATTCTTTGTATCGTTTCCTTTTTTCCAATCATGGCAATAATATCAAAAAGGTGAGGACCTGCTAATTTGCCCACCAAACTTAAACGTAAAGGTTGCATTACTTTACCAAAACCAATTTCCTTGCCAGAAATCCACTCTTTGATAATTTTTTCTGTATTTTCTGATGAAAAATTTTCAATTGATGAAATTACAGCAACTAATTCTTGCATTAATTCTGGAGTTCCTTCTTTCCAATTTTTCTTTACATTTTTTGGATCATATGTGGTTGGAGCAACAAAAAAGAATGATGATAAACCAAAAAAATCATCAACAAATATAGCCCTCTCTTTTATGGATGAAACTACGTTTTGAACATAATTTTTTTCACTGCTAATTCCTTTTTCTTGTAATATAGGAAGAAATAAATCAGTTAATTCTGCGTCAGATTTTCTTTGCATATATTGTTGTTGGAACCATTTTGTTTTATCAGGATTAAATTTTGCTCCAGATTTTGATACTCTTTTTAAATCAAACTCTTGTATTAATTCTTCTAAAGAGAAAAGTTCTTGTTCTGTTCCAGGATTCCATCCTAAAAAAGCTAACATATTTATAAAAGCATCACTAAAATAACCATCTTCTTTGTATCCTCGTGAAACATCACCTGTTTTTTCATTAGTATACTCTAAAGGAAAGACTGGAAAACCTAATTTATCTCCATCACGTTTGCTTAATTTTCCTTTACCAACTGGCTTTAAAATTAGAGGTAAATGGGCAAATTTTGGAGCTTTCCATCCAAAAGCGGTATACAAAAGTGAGTGGAGTGGAAGTGAGGGTAGCCATTCTTCACCACGAATTACATGACTAATTTCCATTAAATGGTCATCTACAATGTTTGCTAAGTGATACGTTGGCATGCCATCACTTTTAAACAAAATTTTATCATCTAATGTATTGGTATCAATCTTTATAGTTCCACGAATTTCATCCTCTAAAATTAGAGTTTCATCTTTTGGACTTTTAAAACGGATGACATATTTTTCATCAGCGTCAATCCGCTGTTGAACTTCTTCATCAGTTAAAACTAGAGAGTTTACCAAGCGTCCTTTTTCTCTATTGTGCCAATTGTAAATAAAGGTTTTACCTTCTGCCTCGTGTTGTTTTCTTTCTGTATCTAAATTCTCTGCAGTATCAAAAGCATAATATGCCCAACCTTTTTCTAATAAAATAGCTGCATATTTTTTATACAAGTCTTTACGCTCAGATTGTCTGTATGGACCAAATTTTTCGTTTTTATAGGGTCCTTCATCAAAAGGGATATTGCACCATTGTAAAGCATCAATGATATACTGTTCAGCGTTAGCTATATAACGTGTTTGATCGGTATCTTCTATTCTTAAAATAAAAGTTCCCTTATGTTTTTTAGCAAATAAATAGTTGTATAAAGCTGTTCTTACACCTCCAATATGTAAAGGTCCTGTTGGACTTGGTGCAAAACGAACGCGAACATTAGATTCCATTTTTGTTGATTTTTTGATTCCTATTTTCACAGGAATGTAATTTTTTTTGTGATGCAAAGATACTTTTCTATAATCATAAAAAAAAGCCTTAAAATAAGGCTTTTTCAAGATTTTATATGTAGTTACCTCTTTAAAACTTACGATATAAACCTATAGTTAAAGCAGCCTGTCTTGCAACATTATTACCAAAAAAAGCACCACCAAAACCAACAGTTACTCCAAAATTATCAGAGATTTCTCCAATTCCTTTAAATCCAAAAGAACCATATTCTTGATCATTTACATATAAACCTGTTAATGCTTGTTGTACTGGCAAAACGATAGTACCATTTTCTAAAGATTTTGAAATATCTAAAAAACCAATTAACCATATTTTCTTCAAAATTTTTCTCCCAATTTCGCCACCAATTTTTAAATTAGTACTGTAGTTATTCGTTCTAAGGTCTGCACCAATAAAACCTTGTAAGTAGGTTTTTCCAAATCCTCTACCTGCTAAAAAAAGAGGTGTAAAAGACCAAGCATTATAACCAGTTCGTATTCCTGAGGTATCATCATAATAACTTGTATTGGCTTCTACTAATAATTGCCCTGAAAGCATCCATTTTTTAGCATAGAAATTATGCTTTAAACCCAGAGAAAAATTACCAAAAGTGTTGTTAGTGTAATTTTTACCACAATTTTCTGTACAATCTATTCTTGGATCTTTAAAATCGGCTACAGAGATTAATTTAAATGGTAGATTTACGATTAATGAGGTTTTGTTAGTTATACCATATTCGCCAAAAAATTGAACTGTATTATCAGTATAGGTACCAAAAAGATTTTGGTTTTCATCGCTAAAAACAGCATTATAATTGGGAATAGTGGTAAATGAAATTTGTGTATAGGTGTTCCCTTTTTTTTGTGTCCAAGGGCTTTGTGAAAAGGCAGCAATCGATACGAAAAGGAATAAGAATTTCGTTAATTTCTTCATTTTTTTAAATTTATAAATCTTTAGTTGCTGTAATTCATCAATACTTACAAATCAATTTAACAATTATTTTGTTGATGGTACTTTCAAAAGATGTATTTTTATTAGTTAGTTATGAGAGATTTTAAAAACATACAGAAGAAACTACATCAATTTACGCGTAAATATTATACTAACGAACTGATAAAAGGAAGCATCTTGTTTTTTTCTTTGGGTATTTTGTATTTATTTTTTACGCTTTTGTTAGAATACTTTTTTTGGTTAAAACCAACTGCAAGAACTATTTTGTTTTGGGTTTTTATTGTAGTAGAGGTGTTCTTGCTTATGAAGTTCATTGCCTTTCCAATTTTTAAATTGATAGGTTTACGAAAAGGAATTTCATTAAAAGAATCATCAAAGATTATAGGGGCACATTTTCCAGAAGTGGAAGATAAATTACTGAATGTATTACAACTGAATGAGAATGCTAATCAGTCAGAATTAATATTAGCCAGTATCAATCAAAAATCTGCTCAATTACAACCCATTCCTTTTGTAAAGGCAATCGATTTTAAAAAAAATATTAGTTATTTAAAATATGCACTTATTCCTTTTTTTATTTGGTTTATTATTCTTGTAACAGGTAATACTAGTTTTTTCTCAGACAGTCTTGTTCGTGTTGTAAATCACAGCACTGCCTATAATCCGCCAGCACCTTTTTCTTTCAGTTTAACCAATCAAAGTTTACAAGTTTTACAAGGTAATTCCATTACTATTGAAGTTAATACTTTTGGTAACGTAATTCCTAATGAAGCTAAAATTGTTTATAATAATCAACAATATTATTTAAGCAAAAATGGAAATGCATCCTTTTCATATATTTTTATGGATGTTCAAAAGTCTATTGATTTTTATGTTGAGGCGAATGGAATTCAATCTCATGAATACCAAATCAAAGTTATTGGCACACCCACTATAAATAATATTACTTTGGATTTAAAGTATCCAAATTACCTAAATAAAAAAAGTGAAACCATCCAAAATACGGGTAATTTAATTGTCCCAGAAGGAACCGATATTACTTGGAACGTAACTACGTACCAAACAGATTCTTTGTCATTTATTTATTATCAACAAAGAAACTACTTCAGTAATTTGGCAGATGGTTTTTTTAAATATAACAAACGAGTTTTAAAACCATTACGTTATCAAATTTCATCATCCAATACAAATTTAAAGGATTATGAAAATTTACAGTTTTCGGTTGATGTGCTTAAGGATGAATATCCACTAATTTCAGTAAGCTCAAATATTGATAGTATTTCACGAGGTAAAGCTCAATTTGCAGGTCAAATTTCAGACGATTATGGCTTACAAAAGTTGCAACTTGTATATTATAATGAAACAGAGATAGATAAGATGCAACTGCATGATATACAGATAAATACACAAAATATTCAAACATTTTTTTATCAATTTCCTGATGGTTTAGATTTAAACAATGGAATAAATTATGAATTTTATTTCCAAGTATTTGATAATGATGGTGTTAACGGAAATAAAAAAACAAAAAGTAAGGTTTTTAAGTATCGTCAGAAAACAACTGAGGAAATAGAGGAGGAGATGTTACAAGAACAACGAAATACAATTAACGATATAGAAAACTCATTACAAAATCAAAAAAAGGAAATAGAGCATTTAGAAAATTTACAACAAGATCTCCAGAATAAAAAAACCCTTAATTGGAATGATCAAAAGAAGCTCAACAGTTTTATGAAACGCCAAGAGCAGTACAAAAAAATGATGCAAAGACAAACTGATAAGTTAGAAGAAAACTTAGATGAAAAAAAAGAAGAGGACAAATCATTAGAAGAAAAAAAACTAGATTTAAAAGAACGCATTAAAGAGCTAAAAAAACTAGATAAACAACAAAAGCTATTGGAAGAAATACAGAAAATGGCAGAGAAATTGAAAAAGGAAAATCTTGTGCAAAAAGCTAAAGAATTAGCACAACAAAATAAACAACAGCAACGTAGTTTAGAGAAAACATTAGAAATGGTAAAACGTTTTTATGTGGAACAAAAGACAATGCAAATTGCTAATAAATTAGAACAATTATCAAAACAACAATCAGATTTAGAAAAAAGTGAAGAGAATAGTTTAGTAGCTCAAAAATCAATTCGAAAGGAATTTGATGAAATCAAAAAACAATTACAAGAACTAGATAAAGATAATCAGAAATTAAAAGAACCTATGGAGTTGCCAGATGTTGAGGATGAAAAAGATGACATCGAAAAGCAGCTAAAAACCGCTGAAGAAAATTTGGAAAAGGAAAATAAACAAAAGGCAAAAAAGAGTCAAAAGCAATCTTCAAAAAAGATGAAAGAGATGAGTGCCAAAATGCAACAACAAATGATGGAAATGCAAGGGGAAACTATAGAAGAAAATATAGATGACTTACGAAAAATTCTAGAAAATCTTGTAATATTTTCTTTTCAACAAGAACAGTTGATGAATAAATTTTCGGTAACATCTAAATCACATCCTGAATTTGGAAAAGATTTAAAACAGCAAAATCAGATAAAATCTTACTTTGAACACATAGATGATAGTTTGTATGTTTTGGCTATGCGTTTACCAAAAATATCTATTAAAATTCAAGATGATCTATCTTCTGCGCACTATAATTTAGAGCAATCTTTAGAAAATTTTTCTGAAAACAAATTTAATAATGGAATATCTAATCAGCGTTATGTAATGACTGCTGCGAATAATCTTGCAGATTATCTGAGTACCATATTAAATAATATGCAAAATAATATGGCCATGCAAAGTGGTAAAGGAAAGAAAGGAAAAGGGCAAGGGTTTAGTTTACCAGATCTGATTAAGAAACAAAAAGGTTTATCGAAACAGATGAAGGATGGAATGAAAAATGGCAAAAAGAATGGCAAAAAAGGAGGTAAGCCAAATTCAGAGGGTAAACTAGGTGAGCAAGGAGAAAAGGGTAAAGAAGGAAAGGGAAATAAATCTGGAAATGGAAAAAGTGGAGAAAAGAATGGTAGTGGGGAAGGTAGTTCTAATGAAGATTTAGATGGAGAACTATATCAAATATATAAGCAACAATCTCAATTACGACAAGAATTGCAAAATGCGATTAAAGAAAGTGAAAATGGTAAATCTGGAGGTAATTCGAACGCAAAAAAAGCTTTAAAATCCATGGAAGAGTTGGAGAATGAAATTCTAGAAAAAGGGTTTAATTCAACTACTTTACAAAAAATGCAAAATTTAAATTATGAATTGCTGAAGCTAGAAAAAGCAGCTTTAGAACAAGGTAAAGACAAAAAGCGTAAATCAACTTCAAATCAGAAAGAAAATAAAAGAAACGAAATTAAAGCACTCCAATTTAAAAATCAGTTTTATAATCAAATAGAAATATTAAATAGACAATCCTTACCTTTGCAACAAAATTATAAAAACAAGGTTAGATTGTATTTTTCTGACCAAAAGTAGAATCAAATGATTGGGTTTAATTATGAAACGGATTTTCAGTTAAGCAATGAAAAAGTAGTTGCAAAATGGATTCAGAACCTAATATCAAATAAGGGTTTTGAGACAGGTGAAATCAGTTATGTTTTTTGTGATGATGCTTATTTACATAAGCTAAATGTTGAGTTTTTACAACATGATACTTTAACTGATATAATTAGTTTTGATAATTGTATAGGAAAGCTATTGTCTGGTGATATCTTTATTTCTATTGAAAGAGTTTATGAAAATGCTATTGATTTTGATACTTCTTTTGAGGAAGAATTACATAGAGTTATGATTCATGGTGTGCTTCATTATATGGGTTATAAAGATAAATCAGATAAAGAAAAAATGATGATGAGAGAGGTAGAAAATAAAGCATTATTAATTTTAAAAAGTGAAATTAAATAAAATAGTTTCACGTGGAACGTTTATAAATATGAGTCTTATTTCAACAAAATTTGATGTAATAGTAGTAGGTGGAGGTCATGCAGGTAGTGAGGCTGCTGCTGCTGCAGCAAACATGGGTGCACATACTTTATTAATTACAATGAATTTACAGAATATTGCACAAATGAGTTGTAATCCTGCCATGGGCGGAATTGCAAAAGGACAAATTGTTAGAGAAATTGATGCGCTTGGTGGTTATAGTGGAATTGTAACTGATAAAACAGCTATACAATTTAAAATGCTCAACAAGTCTAAAGGACCTGCAATGTGGAGTCCTAGAGCGCAATCAGACAGAATGCAATTTGCTGAATGTTGGAGAACCATGCTAGAGCAAACTGAAAATTTAGATTTTTACCAAGATTCTGTGAATGGTTTGTTGTTTGATGGTGATACAATTATTGGTGTAAAAACAGCTTTAGGTTTAGTAATTAATTCGAAAACAGTGATTGTAACAGCAGGTACTTTTTTAAATGGTTTGATTCATATTGGTGATAAAAGTTTTGGTGGAGGTAGAGCAGGAGAAGGAGCATCTAGAGGAATAACAGAGGACCTCGTTGCTAAAGGTTTTGAGGCTGGAAGAATGAAAACTGGAACACCACCAAGAGTAGATGGGCGTTCTTTAGATTATTCTAAAATGATAGAACAACCAGGTGATGAGAACACAGAAAAATTCTCTTATTTACCAACTACTAAAAACTTAACGAAACAACGTTCGTGTTGGTTAACGTATACGAATACAGAAGTGCATAATTTATTACGTAAAGGTTTTGATCGTTCACCAATGTTTAATGGTAGAATCCAATCTACTGGACCTAGATATTGCCCATCTGTAGAAGATAAAGTTGATCGTTTTGCGAGTAAAGAAAGACATCAAATTTTTGTTGAACCAGAAGGATGGACAACTTGCGAAATGTATGTAAATGGGTTTTCAACTTCACTCCCAGAAGATATTCAAGATAAAGCAATTCGTGCTGTTGCTGGTTTTGAAAACGTAAAGTTTTTTAGATATGGTTATGCAATTGAATATGATTACTTTCCACCAACACAATTGACGCATTCTTTAGAAACAAAGTTGATTAATAACTTATTTTTTGCAGGCCAAATAAATGGTACTACTGGTTATGAAGAAGCAGCATCTCAAGGTTTAATGGCTGGTGTAAATGCTGCCTTAAAAGTACAGGGAAAGTCACCTTTTATCTTGAAAAGAAATGAGGCATATATAGGTGTTTTGGTCGATGATTTAATAACTAAAGGTACAGAAGAACCTTATAGAATGTTTACTTCAAGGGCAGAATATAGAACTTTATTACGTCAAGATAATGCAGATTTACGATTAACGCCTAAAGCATTTGAATTGGGTTTAGCGTCACAAGAACGAATGAATCGTGTTTTGGAAAAGCAAAGAAAAACAGATTTGTTAATTCAGTTTTTGGAAAATACAAGTGTGAAACAGGAAGAAATAAACCCAATATTAGAGTCAAAAAATTTGGCTTTGGTGAATCAATCTATGAAATTATTTAAGATAGCATCAAGACCACAATTGAGTTTTTCAGATTTTAAACCTGTGTATAAATTAAATGCTTTTATAAAAGAAAACAATATTGATAAAGAAGTGATTGAACAAGCTGAAATTCATTTAAAATATTCTGGTTATATAGCTAAAGAAAAAAATAATGCAGACAAGTTAAACAGGTTAGAGAATGTTATGATTCCTGCTAGTTTTAATTATCAAAAAGTAAAATCTTTATCTTTTGAAGCTAGAGAAAAATTAAGTAAAATTCAACCAACTTCAATTTCTCAAGCAAGTAGAATTAGTGGAGTTTCCCCTTCTGATGTTTCCGTGCTTTTGGTTTATATGGGAAGATAATTTTATCAAAAACTAAAGATGTTCCTCGTGGAACAAATTGAAATGTATCAATAAAAAACATGATATTTAATTCCTGCTTAGGCAGGAATTAAAATTTTAAGATGAATAGAAATGAATACGAAAATCGATTTTTATAAAAACTTAATTCCTTTTTTAGAATGTAAAGATTTTACGGTTTCTGGTGAAATTTATCAGGTGCAAAAAAACACAGAATTCGAAATGTTAGTAACAACACCCGTGCCTAAAAATTTAGGAGATTATTATAAAAGCAAAGATTATATTTCTCATACAGATTCCAAAAAAACAATATTTGATAAAGTTTATCAAAGTGTAAAAAATATTACTTTACAAAGAAAATTAAAACTGATAAACTCTTTTGAAACTTCAAAAAAAAATATCTTAGATGTTGGTGCAGGTACAGGAGACTTTTTAAAAGTTTGTTCAAATAATTCTTGGAATGTTTTTGGAACAGAACCCAATTTAGAAGCTAGAAACATTGCTCGAAAAAAAGGAGTTATTTTACAAGAAAATTTATCAGCATTTAAAACACAAAAATTTGATTGTATTACACTTTGGCATGTTTTAGAACATGTTGAAAATTTAGAAGCTTACATTACTATTCTTTACAGTTTACTTTCTGAAAAAGGTAGATTAGTAATCGCTGTACCCAATCATAAAAGTTACGATGCAAAATATTATAAAGAAAATTGGGCTGCTTTTGATGTGCCAAGACACCTTTGGCATTTTAGTCAAAATTCAATTTCAAAATTATTTTCTACAGTGCATTTAAAAGTTGATAAAATTTTACCTATGAAATTTGATGCTTATTATGTTTCTTTATTAAGTGAGAAATATAAAACCGGAAAAATGAATCCCATAAAATCATTTTACAGCGGTTTCATATCAAACTGGAAGGCGAAAACAACAAAAGAATATTCTTCGTTAATTTATATACTTAAAAAGTAGTAAATATCAATTTTTAATATATTTATTTCAATTAATTTTCTGAAAACATATAAATACCTTTCTAAAATTAAAAAAGCTCTTAAAACGAAATTTTTAAGAGCTTTTTTAATAGTTTTTTCTTATAAATATATTTAAAAATAATAGTTTTTAGTTATTTAGTAAAAACACCCCAAAAACTGTAATGATAAAATAGACACCTAAACTCATTGCTCCAGGATAATCTTTTGCTAAACGTTGACCTATGAGTAAAAATAATAAAGTAATCGCTGATAGTTCTACACCCCATAAAGCAAATTCTTTTGCTCCAGTTGTGTATAATTGATATACACCAAAAACCATGAAAACCACTGCAATTATTTCTATAATCAAAATGATGCTTAATAAAAAAGACACACTATTTTTTAAAGGAGAATTTTTAAAATGATTTGTTATAAAAACTACATTACCTTTCCAATCTTGCAGTTTTTCTATTGCCGATAAAACAAAAGTGATGATTAAAAATAAAAGTAGTAAAACTTCGGTAGGATAGTTAGATAAGAATCTCATAATCAATTTTTATTTAAAAGCGGCATCAATAGGTTCCCAAAGCTCTATTTTATTACCTTCATTATCTAAAATCCAACCAAATTTCCCATATTCAAACTCTTGCATCTCACCAACAATAGTAACACCTTCTTTTTTTAATTCTGATAACAAATCAACTAAATTTTCAACTCTATAATTGAACATAAACTCTTTTTTAGAAGGCTCAAAATAATTGGTTTCTTTTGTAAAAGGGCTCCATTGTGTAGAACATTCCTTATCATTTTTGTCTTTCCACCAAAAAGTGCAACCCCAATCATCTGTATTAAAACCAAGGTGTTTTTTATACCAATCTTTTGATGCTTTTGGATCATCACTTTTAAAAAATAATCCTCCAATTCCGGTTACTCTTTTTTTCATTTTTTATTTCTTTTTAATTGCAGTTTCGTAAATTGTAATCCATTCATTAACAGATATTTTAGTACATAATTCTGCAATTAATTGGTAAGGAATATCATCCATCTTTTTAAATCGGATACAACTTTTACCCATATCTAATTTGCGTTTACAATGTTTTGGATATTCAGCAACAAACCAATCTAACAATTCTTTTTTCGCATAAATACCACTATGATATAAATTTATAGAGTTTTTCTGAGAGGCCACATT
Organism: Polaribacter sp.; assembly: GCA_965661915.1. Taxonomy (GTDB): domain Bacteria; phylum Bacteroidota; class Bacteroidia; order Flavobacteriales; family Flavobacteriaceae; genus Polaribacter. The sequence continues at coordinate 13,347 of CBFIFR010000020.1, forward strand.
TAAAAAAGGCAATGGATCTTTTGGGTTACAATGATACCCATTTGGATAAATAGCATGAGGAACATAATACCCTAACATTTTATAATTGATACCCTCTTCAAAACCTTCTGGTAAATTTTGTTTGATGATAGTTCTTAATTTTTCAACAACTGGTTGTCTTTCTTCTGGTAATTGACCAATGTATTCTTCTGGTGAATTGGCTTCGTAAGTCATTTTTAATATGGTTGATGATTGCAATCCACAAGTTAGCAAAATTTTTCTTTAATTTTATCAACAATAGTTTGCGCTAATTTTTGGTAACTTTCAATAGTCCAACCAGCTACATGTGGAGATAAAATTACATTTTCAGCGTTGATTAAATACTGAAATGCTGCAGGCATATTCTCATCAGAAAAAAGGTTTTCAAAAGATGATTTTTCGTATTCTAAAACATCTAAACCTGCACCTAAAATTTTACCAGATTGCAAAGCACCAACCAAATCATTGGTTACAACAGAGGTTCCACGTGCAGTATTTATTAACCAAAAAGGTTTTTTAAAACTGTTGATAAAATCAGTAGTAATCATATTTTTGGTAAGCTCAGTTTGAGGTGTATGTAAGCTTAAAACATCACTTTTTTCTTGCAATTCTTGTAAAGAAACTTGTTTGCAATTAGTATCACCAACGTTTGGTTTTAGATCATAACAAAGCACTTCAACCTCAAAACCACGTAGTTTTTTTGCAAAAGATTTTCCCATATTTCCATAGCCAATTAAACCAATGGTTTTTCCATCGAGTTCAATTCCTCGGTTTTCCTCACGTAACCATTTGCCATTTCTAACCTCGTTATCAGCTTTGTTTAACTTGTTAAAAAGCGATAATAACATACCTAAAGAATGCTCTCCAACCGCATTTCTATTTCCTTCAGGAGCAGCAATTAATTCGATGTTTTTAGATAATGCATAGTCACAATCAATATTTTCTAAACCAGCGCCAACTCTGCCTATAAATTTTAAGTTTGTGGCTTTATTTAAAAAATGTTTATCAATTTTAAAACGACTTCTAATAATAAAACCATCATAGAGATGAATTTTTGCTTCAATTTCTTGTTTAGATGAGGTATAATCTTCATCATTAGTAAACCCTAAATCGTTAAGTTGATTTATTAAAAGAGGGTGATTGGTGTCTAGGTATAGGATTCTCAAAATAGATTTTTAGTATTTTTGATTATTAGATTATTAGATTATTAGAGTGGAAGAAAATCTTGACATCATTTTAATAATTTGATGTAAAGTATTTGTCAATTTTTCAAGATCTTTTGTATCAATAAAGCCTAAATCACAAGAAAGCAAAAGTTGAGTTTCAATTTCATAGCACGAACCTAAAGAAATCATTAAAAAACGATTAAAATCTTTATTTGAATTTCTTGATGCACCTTCAGCAATATTTGAAGGCACAGAAACAGCAGCTCTTCTTAATTGAGAAACTAAACCAAATTTTTCAGATTCTGGAAATTGGTCTGTTGTTTGATAAATCTCTTTACAAAAAGTTCTACTTAATTGCCAAAATTTTAAATCCTTATAACGATGCATAGTTTAGATATTTAGACTGTTAGATATTTAAATTTATAGAAGCATCAATTGTTACATAAATTTTTAAAATTTGCTGTCTAACTGTCTAACAATCCTAAACATCTAATAATCTAATAATCTAACAATCTATGAATCTAATTACTTAATATTGCTCTTTATCACTAGGAAAATCACCAGATTTTACGTCATCAACATAACCTTCAAAAGCAGTAGTCATATCAGCAAATAAATCTAAATATCTGCGCAAAAATCGTGGGTTGAATTCGTGGGTCATTCCAATCATATCATGAGTTACTAATACTTGGCCATCTACACCATTTCCAGCTCCAATGCCTATAACTGGTATGGTTAAGGCTTCTGCAACTTTTTGTGCTAATTTTGCAGGTACTTTTTCTAAAACAAGTGCAAAACACCCAATTCTTTCTAGCATTAAAGCATCTTCCATCAATTTTTCAGCTTCTGCTTCTTCTTTAGCTCTAACTGTGTACGTACCGAATTTATAGATAGATTGTGGTGTTAAACCTAAGTGCCCCATAACAGGAATTCCGGCATTTAAAATTCGCTTTATAGATTCTTTTACCTCTTTACCACCTTCTAATTTTATAGAATGCCCACCACTTTCTTTCATAATTCTTATGGCAGAACGTAAAGCTTCTTTTGGGTCTGATTGGTAACTACCAAAAGGTAAATCTACAACCACCAAACAACGATCAATAGCTCTAACAACAGAACTTGCATGATAAATCATTTGATCTAAAGTAATAGGCAACGTAGTTTCATGACCTGCCATAACATTACTAGCAGAATCACCCACTAAAAGCACATCTAAACCTGCGCTATCTAGAATCTTAGCCATTGTATAATCGTAGGCAGTTAACATGGATATTTTTTCTCCATTGGCTTTCATTTCTACCAAAGATTTTACGGTAATTCTTTTGTACTGTTTTTTTGCTACAGACATATTATTTAAATTTTATGCTTTGGTAAAAGTAAGAAATAATTACAGATGTTTATCTTGTTAAGATTTCGTAAATCGAAAAGAATTTCTGAAGGTTTGTCCTTCAGTTTCCTATAGATTATTGTTACAATAAAGAAAACCAATTTTAAATACTTTAAATTATTTATGTTATTTAATTTTTAGTTAGATTTATACTTTTTAAAATAAATTAAAGATGTCAAAATTTCTAACTTTTTTTGTAATTTTTGTTTTTTCGATTGCTATAAATGCTCAAGAAAAACCAAAACATAAAGAAATAAAACAAGTAATTGAAACTTTTTTTGAAGGTTTACATAAAGGTGATAGTACCCTTATAAAAACTACCCTGCACAAAGACATTAAAATTCAAACCACATCTACTAATAAAGAAGGTATAAACATTTTACAGACTGAAACTAAGGAAAAGCTACTCACATCAATTGCTAATAAAAAACCAGAACATATTTATTTAGAAAAATTACTTTCTTACGATATTAAAGTTGATGGGAACTTGGCGTCAGTTTGGACCCCTTATGAGTTTTATTTTAATGGAAAATTTAGCCATTGTGGAGCAAACTCTTTTCAGCTTTTTAATAACAACGGAAAATGGGAAATCACGTATTTAGTTGATATGAGAAGAAGAGAAAGCTGTAAAGCATTAAAAGAAAAAAAATAGCATTATATTTGGTAGTTTAAAATGTAAAATGTTACAAAAAAAAATCACTTTAAATCCTAATAAATGGATAGATAATTATGCAGATTATTTGTATAATTATGCTGTTGTGCGCGTTAACAACGGTGATTTAGCGAAAGATTTAGTACAAGAAACTTTTTTTGCTGGTTTAAAATCTGCTAAAAATTTTCAAGGAAAATCAACGGAAAGAACTTGGTTAATTTCAATCTTAAAAAGAAAAGTAATTGATCATTACAGAAAAATAAATTCTAAAAAAGGAAAGGCTGAGGTTAGAATGAATTTTTATACTGATGGTGAAAATGAAGGAAATTGGTTAGAAGAACGTGTGCCACAAAGTTGGGACAATGCATCAGAAAAAACCATTGAAAACCAAGAGTTAAGAAGCCAGATTGATGTTTGTATAGATAATTTGCCAGAAAAATATGGAATGGTTTTTAGAATGAAAACCATTCAAGAATTTGAAACAGAAGAAATTTGTAAGGAATTAGATATTACTGCGTCAAATTTATGGGTTATCATCCACAGAGCCAGAACTCAACTAAGAAAGTGTATGGAAGATAATTGGTTTAATAATTAAAAGATGTTTAAAAAATTTATAATTAATTGTGATGAAGCCACAACCATTTGCGATAAAAATCAATATGGAGAGGCTACATTTTTAGAAAAAATTAAACTAAACATTCATTTTATTCGTTGTAGAATTTGTATGAAATATACAAAACAAAATGTAACGTTAACTAAAATTTACAAGGGGCATGCAAAAAGCTGTAAAAGCATTATACATTGTATGCCAGAAAAGGATAAAGAAGCCTTAAAGAGACAGTTAAGTAATTACGAAGGATAAATAGTTTTTTCGGTTTTTTATAACCGTATTTTTGATTTTTTGTTAGATTGACGGAATTTATAGCAATATAGATTCCGTTTTTTTATTTTTGATGAAAAAAGACCTCTTCTCGAGCGCAGGCGAGAAGATTTTTAAGAATTTAATTTTGGTCTAGACTGCGTTAAACCAGACATAGATATGCACTTTTTACCAGAAAAAATTGACGATTATATTGTTGAACATTCACAGCAAGAACCACAATTATTGCAAGAATTGAATAGAGAAACTTGGCAAAAAGTTTTAAACCCTAGAATGTTAAGTGGTGCTTTTCAAGGAAGAGTTTTAGCAATGATATCAAAATTAGTACATCCAAAAACCATTTTAGAAATTGGTACTTATACAGGGTATTCTGCCCTTTGTTTAGTAGAAGGTTTATCTAAAAATGGAAAGATTATTACCATTGATAAAAACGAGGAATTAGAAACCTTACAAAATAAATATTTTGAAAAATCTGGATACAGAAATCAAATAATACAAAAAGTTGGGAATGCTTTAGATATAATTCCTGAAATTAATGAAACCTTTGATTTGGTTTTTATTGATGCTGATAAATCTAATTATGTAAATTATTTTCATCAAATTATAGATAAAATGAATTCAGGTGGTATTATTTTGTCTGATAATGTATTGTGGAGTGGTAAAATTGTAGAACCTTTAAATCCTAAAGATATAGACACTAAAATACTTTTAGAATACAATACGCTTTTAAATACAGATGATAGGATAGAAACTGTTTTATTACCTATTAGAGATGGTTTAACTGTAAGTAGAGTGAAGTGATTTATAAAATAGAATACCTTTTAGTTTTTAGAACCTAAAAGGTATTCTATTATTGTATTACTCAATCTTCTTAATAACTGCTTTTGGAGCTTCTTTACGAGTACCATCAAAACCTTCTACACCACCAACAGTAGTATATTTCATTACATATTTTTTATCAGGGAAAATTCGTTGATAAGCACTTTGGCACATTAATGTTGCTTCGTGAAAACCACATAAAATCAACTTTAATTTTCCTGAATACGTATTTACATCGCCAATGGCATAAATTCCTGGTATATTGGTTTGATAATCTAAAGCATTATTCACTTTAATGGCATTTTTCTCAATTTCTAATCCCCAATTGGCAATTGGGCCTAGTTTTGGAGATAAACCAAAAAGTGGAATGAAATGATCGGTTTCAATGGTAAAAGGGTCTTCTCCTTTTTTTATTACAGAAACACCTTCTACTTTATCAGAGCCTACAATTCCTTTTACCTCTGCAGGAGTTATCAATCTAATTTTACCAGCATCTTTTAATTCTTGTACTTTATCAACAGAATCTAGAGCACCTCTAAATTCGTTTCTTCTATGTATCAAAGTAACTTCTGAGGCAACATCCGTTAAAAAAATAGACCAATCTAATGCAGAATCTCCACCACCAGAAATTACCACTTTTTTGTTTCTATAAACTTCAGGATCGCGAATAATATATTCAACTCCATGATTTTCAAAATTAGCAATATTTGGTATAGGTGGTTTTCTTGGTTCAAAACTTCCTAAACCTCCAGCAATTGCAACTACTTTTGCATGATGTTTTGTACCCTTATTTGTGGTAACTATAAACGAACCATCTTCTTGTTTATCAATTGTATCTGCACGTTCTCCCAGGGTAAAACCAGGTTCAAATTGTTTAATTTGTTCCATTAGTTTATCTGTTAAATCACCAGCTAAAATTTCTGGATAGGCAGGAATATCGTAAATCGGTTTTTTCGGATATATTTCAGAGCATTGACCACCTGCTTGTGGCAAAGCATCAATTAAATGGCAACGTAGTTTTAATAAACCTGCTTCAAAAACTGTAAATAAACCTGTAGGGCCTGCACCTATAATCAGTATGTCTGTGGAAATCATTTTTTTTGTATAAAGTGACAAAAATAGGTTTTCAAATTTTTATAGAATGTGATAAAAGTTACATTAGATTATGCTACATTAATAACTTCTTGTATTTGAGGTGCGTATTTTTTTATGGTTGCTTCTACACCGTTTTTTAAGGTCATTTGGTTTACAGAACAACCTGTACAAGTGCCTTCTAACTGTACTTTTACAATAGCGTCTTCTATAGAAAGTAGTTTAATATTTCCACCATCACTCATTAAAAAAGGACGAATTTCGTCTAATGCTTTTTCTACGTTATTATGTGTTTCTTCTGCTGTCATAATTAATTCCCTTTTAAATTTCCCTTAAGGGAAAAAACTCATTCTGGGAAAAGAGTTTTATTATTTTTTTACTGCACTACAACCACTCATTGTTGTAATTCTAACCACTTCTGTTGGTGGTAAATTTGCATTTCTGTCTAGTAACTGAGCTACCATTTCTTTGGTTATGTCTTGAAACGCTTTTTCTAAAACAGTGTCTTCTTGTAAAGCTACTGGATGCCCAACATCACCAGATTCTCGAATACTTTGAACTAACGGAATTTCGCCTAAAAACGTTGTGTTGATATCGTTTGCTAAGTTTTTTGCCCCATCTTTACCAAAAATATAATACTTATTATTTGGCAATTCTTCTGGCGTAAAGTACGCCATATTTTCAACGATTCCTAAAACAGGTACTTTTATACTATCTTGTTGAAACATAGCCACACCTTTTTTGGCGTCTGCTAAAGCAATGTTTTGTGGAGTTGATACCACTACTGCACCATTTATTGGTAAGGCTTGTACTATAGATAAATGCACATCTCCTGTACCTGGAGGCAAGTCTATCAACAAGAAATCTAATTCTCCCCAAGCTCCATCAAAAATTAATTGTTTCAATGCTTTACTTGCCATGGGTCCTCGCCAAATTACAGCTTGATCTGGATTTGTAAAAAAACCTAGAGACAATAATTTTACGCCATAATTTTCAATAGGTTTCATTTTAGAGCGCCCATCTACTTGTACAGAAAGTGGTTTTTCTTTTTCTACATCAAACATAATATGTTGTGATGGACCATAAATATCGGCATCTAAAACGCCAACATTAAAGCCCATTTTAGCTAAAGAAACTGCCAAATTTGCGGTTATGGTAGATTTACCAACACCACCTTTACCAGATGCTACTGCAATGATATTTTTAATATTCGGAATTGGTTTTCCTTTAATTAAATTTGGGTCTTGTTTTGGGGCAGGTTTCTCTACTTTTAAGTTTATTTTTACTTCAATACTTTCATCAATTTTAGTTTTGATGGCTTTGGTAATTTCTGACTCAATTTTCTTTTTGGCTTGCAATGTTGGGTTATTAATGGTAACATCTACATTTACTTCGTTTCCAAAAATAACTACATTTTTAATATTATTATTTTCTACTAAACTTTTACCTTCTCCAGGTTCAGTAATAGTTTCTAATGCTTGGTATATATCTTGCTTTTTAAAACTCATTTTTTGCTGTTTACGTATCACTTTACAAAATAAAGCAGTTGCTTATTTTTATTTAATCTACATTACAAAGATACAGCTTACAAATTATATAATAAAGGGAATAAATTAGGTTTGTTTATGGGTTGATAAGGGAAAATTATTTTCTAATTTTTAGTATATAATTGAACTAATCGTGTTAATTATTTGGGCTATGTTATGATTTATTTTTACAAATATTTACTAATTTCTTAAAAATTAGGAAATAATTGAATAGTAGTCTTTTGAAAATTTGTTCAGTACTTTTTTAAACGATTTTTTAGTAATGGTTTAAAAACATATTTTTTTCTCTATAATTAGGTTCTTTTTTATCACGATAATTAAATCTATTCTTTAATTTTTCAACAATATTTTTTGAATGAAATTGACTGTAATTTATTTTCCCTGGAAATTCGTTAGAATAGAATAATTTATCAAAAGACCTAAGTTTTATGCGCATTACTGTTTCATAATTTCCTTCATATTTTTTTATTGCTCCTATGATATAGTGACTTGGTTTTAGAAGATAATTTTGATGCCCTGTTCCACATAAAAATCCAAATTGTTCAAAGTATTCGATAGGTTTCCAAAAACCCTTTTCATCTTTAGCTTCTAAAATCATAAATAAATCTCCACCAGCTATAGGTTTTGAAATTTCTTGAGGTTTTTTTGATGTATTATAAATATAAAATGGGTATGCTTTGTAATGAGTGTTTAATTCTATTAATAACCATTTTTTATGCTCTTTTTGATATTTGTTGAATTCTACTGAATCAATTTCGATACCTGATGGAGGAGGTGGTATTGATAAACTAAAATATGAAGCGTTAAAATTTGTATGAAAATTATGGTGATCAACATCAACATATAAAACTATGCTGTCTGTCTTTTTATTTTCTGAATAATTATTAAATGAGGAAACTTCATCATTATATAAAAACTTATTTCGATTTCTTTCATTTAGCATTAAGGTATCACTCTTAAAACCAACACGATAAACAATGTTTTTTGCTAATTGCATGGAGTCAAAGTTGTTTGTGATTATAGTATCATAGCTTGAAGGTACGATTACAGGGTATTTTCTTTTCTTTGTGATACAGCTTGATATGCTTAAAACAAACAATAAATAAAACAAAATTTTCTTCATTTTTTATAGTGCCCAAAAACTATTCCAAAAGCTCTTTTGATGGATTCCAAAAAACAGTCTCTAAATCTTGAATTTGATTATCAATAACAACAATACCTTCACTTTCCAATAATTGTTGCATTAAGTTGGTGCCATCAAAATGGTGTTTACCTGTGAGTAACCCTTTTTTATTGACCACTCTGTGTGCAGGCACTTCTTCTTCTTGATTGTGCGAATTATTCATTGCCCAACCCACCATTCTTGCAGATCTTGCTGCACCTAAATACGTGGCAATTGCTCCATAACTGGTAACTCTACCAAAAGGAATTTTGCGTGCAACAACATAAACCTTATCGAAAAAATTATCGTTTTTTTTTGCCATATTTTTTAATGTTGAGTTTGCAATTCTTTTTTATTGTTGATGCAATAGCGTCAATTAACAGCTGGGTTTCTTCTACTGTTAATTGTATTATTTTTTTGTCAATTTCTCTTGACCAATTTGGATATTTATGAACTTCGTCTAAAAATAAATGAGTACCACCTTGCAAAACGAATTCTTTTGTTAAATCAATCAAATTATTTTCTAAAAAATATAAGTTATCTAAAGAATCATATAAAGGTAGCGCATCTTCAGGTAAATAAAACTTTATTTACTATTTCAACGTTAAGGCTTCACCATTAAAAGATAAACCTTCAAAACCAGTTTTCATAAAATTTCTGATATTTTGGTGTGATGTTCCATTTTTATCCTCTAAAACAGATTGATAATGCTCTCCAAAACAAGCTAATGTTTCTTCTTTAGATAAATTTTGATGATTTGCAAAGGCAAACAACTTGCAAGAGCCCGAATTCTCTCCTGCTTTATTTTCGACTGTTCCGTTTTTAAAAGCTGTTGGTGTAAAAGTGTAATTGTTTTCAATGGTTTGCATTGTTTCTGCAAATAAATTTGATTTTGGATTATCTTTAAGCTTGGTTTTAAATTCTTGGATTGTCATTTATATTTATTTTGATAAGTAAGTTTTGAATAGGTTTACCATAAATCATGTACTTCAGACTTAATAAACTTATCGTATATCGCTTTCGTATGTTTTTTTTCTTGATTAGAAATTGGACTTGCTTTTAATGTATTTAAGTTAGACAATAACTGTTCTGTATTTGAAGCTCCAGGAATCACACAGCTAATTTCATTAAAAGATAAAATCCACTGTAATGCTTTATGCACTAGGTTTTCATCGCTATTAAAAACTTTTTTTAATTCTTCTACAGCTTGCAAGCCTAGATGATAATCTATTCCAGAAAAAGTTTCTCCTTTGTCAAAAGCTTCTCCATTTCTGTTAAAAAATCGATGATCATCTTTGTCAAAAGTTGTTGTTTTATTAAATTTTCCGGTTAACAAACCACTTGCTAATGGAACTCTAGCAATAATACCTACATTCTTTTTTTTTGCTTCTTTAAAAAATAATTCATTTGGTTTTTGACGAAACATATTATAGATGATTTGCACTGTACCAACACCTTGAAATTCCATAGCCATTAAAGCTTCTTCTACTTTTTCCACACTAACACCATAGTTTCTAATTTTACCTTCTTTGGTTAAATCGTTGAACAAACCAAAAATTTCTGGACGACTATAAACTTCAGTTGGTGGACAATGTAATTGTATTAAATCTATTCTTTCTAAACCTAAATTAGACAAACTATCTTCAACAAATTTTCTGAGTGCAGTTGTAGTATAAGATGCATTGATATGAGGGTTTAATTGTCGTCCACATTTAGTTGCTACATAAACTTCTTCAGATCTATTACGAATAACTTTACCAACAGCTTTTTCGCTTAAACCTTCGCTATAAACATCTGCTGTATCAATAAAATTAATTCCATTATCTATGGCAGAATTTATTATTTTTTCTGCATTATTAAAACTAAAATCACTTCCCCATTTACCTCCAACTTGCCAAGTACCCAAACTAATTTCTGAGATATTTAAACCTGTTTTACCTAATTTTCTGTAGTTCATTGTATTAAAAAAGTATTGGTTCAATTCAAAAATACTAAAATTTCATCTTAAATATTTCTGCTTTTTTTAACTTAAGTTCTAAGTTAAGTTATTCAGGATTATTAAGTCAATGTTTTTTTATAATAATCACATTTTACTGTTATAAGTGTTTATACTTTTACGTTACTAAAATAGAATGACCAAAATAGATTTTAAACTTAAGGTATTTTCATTATCAGAACGTTTGTTTCCTATGGTTGCACGTTTACTTGGCGGCTGTAATGCTGAAGATGCTATTCAGGAAATCATGATTAAGCTTTGGCAAAAACGTAAAAAACTGGAAAATCATCCTAATTTAAAAGGTTTTGTATTCTTAACAGCTCGTAATTACTGTATTGATTTGTTAAGAAAAAAAGCAATTATTTTAGATGATTCAACATCAGCATTAAAGATTTTAAAATCTACAAATCATGCTGGAAATTTGGAATGGAAAGAGTTAAATAATATTATTTTTAAAATTTTAGAACAATTGCCTCAACAACAAAAAGAGGTTTTTTTGATGAGAGATGTAGATGGTTATGAATTTAAAGAAATTGCTGCATCCTTAGAAATTACAGTAGAATATGTTCGTGTTTTGTTATCTAGAGCAAGAAAACAAATTGGTACATCCTTAGAAAAAACATACAATTATGAACGAGGAAACTATTAAAAATATCATCGAAAAATACAAAGCTGGAGCGTCTTCTTTAGAAGAGGAAAAACGCTTATTACATAGTGCTAAAAAAATGGAACAGCCTTTAAAAAAATGGTTTGATTTTGTAAAGTTAAACCAAAATAAAATTCCTAAAAATTTCAATGATTCATTATGGGAATCTTTTGAAGCAAAAACAAAAAAAACTCAAAAACGTAAAGTTGGTTTATGGTCTGTAGCTGCTTCAATTACCTTAGTATTATCATTATTTGTTTACAATATGAATTCAAATGAATTGTCTGAAAGTGAAAAATCAGCATTGTTAGAGGAAGCCAGAAGTATGTTTGTAGATGATAATAAAGAACAAAAAATTTACAATAAAATTTTAGAAAACGATTTAATAATCGTGTACACAATAACAAATTAAACACTAAATATTTATAAAAATGAAAAAAACACTATTTACAATCGTTATAATTTTGAGCTCGTTTTCTGTGGTACAAGCACAAGATGAAAAGTCTGAAAACGAAAATCTGTTGGTGCAGTTGCAAGATGGTGCAAAACCAAAAATTATTGTTGATGGTAAGGTTTTTGATTTTCCTATAGAATTAATTGATCAAAGTAAAATAGCATCTATGTTTGTTGTAAAAGGTAAAGAAGCAATTAAAAAGTACGACGCACCAAATGGAGTAATATTAATTGTTACTAAAGAAGCAGATCGTTTTAAATTTCCTAAAATTCAATTAAATGAAGATAAAAAACTTGGGGGGAAAAATGGACCAAAAATAATTGTTGATGGAAAAGAGGTTGATAAAAAAATATTGGATACTTTAAGTCCTAATAAAATTGAAAAAGTAGAAATTGTAAAAGGAAAAAAGGCTAAGGATACCTATAATGCACCAAATGGAGTGATTATTATTACCACAAAAAAGCTATAATTTATAATCGGCTTCTTAAAGATTTTTAACACGTTGAATAAAAAAAGGGTTAGCATTATTGTAATGCCAACCCTTTTTTAATTGTATTTTATAAGGTTTAATAGCCAAAATCACCAAATATTTTTGGCACCACTACCAGACTTTACATCTTCGAAGTTGTTTTTATTAAGATTTAATCTAATGTGTTAGGGAGTTTTTAAAAACGATTTTTCAGCGTCTGCTTCTTTTTTATAATGCGATTTTCTTGGGCTTTTGAGTTTGGTTTTAAAGTGTTGTATTAAATAATGACGTAGCTAATGATACTTAACCTGAACACCATAAGTATTAAAAACCCATTCTTTAGCATCCCAATACCCTGAAAAACGAGATGAACTAGAATTAACCTTTACTTATAGTCCTTTATGAATTTCTGGAGTTATAATTCTAGAACGTAGTAATTTCGGTTTATCGCTTAACAAGCCTTCAATACCATTATCAATATATTTAGTAGTCCAACGTTCGCTTGTCTTTGGAGGTATATCTAAATAATCTGCTAACTGCTTTCTTGTTTTAAAGCGTTGATTCAATATAGATATTAACCAAATTATTCGCTTTTCATAGTTGAAACTAGATTGTTTACTTCATAATAATTTTAATTCTAAAGCAGTTTCTTTTATCTTAAATTCTCGTGGTTTTGCCATGCCTGAAGATAAACAAAAATAACAACTTTAAATATTTAAATTGGTATTACACATCATAGAGCACAAATGATTGTTTATTTACGATTGAATGGTATTGTGCCTCCCAGATATGTTCTTTTTCAATAATAATTAATCATTATTTAAAAAAATATTTCCTTTTATAGTGGTTACTTTAAACTGATGAAAAGCATTTTTTGAGGTTTTCTGAACCTCTTTTTCTTGTAAAATACCATCTATTTTTATGTTACCACTTTTTGTAGATACGTGTAAATTGGTGTTTTTGGTTGATGCATAAATATTACCAGAATACAATTTTAAAATAGTATTTGCAGTAATTTTATGCAGTTTTACAATTCCGTTTTCAATATAAATGGCTAAATTATTTTCGATACTTTTTGAGGCTATATCTACATTTTCACCAAAAATATATACCTTTTTATTTTTAGGAAGCTTTACAACAGCATGAGCTCTTTGTAATCTTTTAGTGATGAATTTTCTAAAAATAACTTCCCGAGTTTCAGTGCCTTCAAAATCGAATTTTATATTCACAATTTTGTCATTATTTTCTACTTTAATTAATTGTTCATCATAACTTTCGGTATACAAAAAAACTTCAATAAAATTAGTATCTGAATTTTCTATGACTAAATTATCTAAACCCGCTGTGTAAATATTAACTTCATTGGCAAGTGTTTCAAATGTTTTACTGATCTTCTTTTGCGAAAAAGCAATGATTGAAATCAATATAAAAAAGGTAACAAAAACTTTTCTCATCAATAATTATTCAAGCAATATTTTTTGATTTAGGATTCCTTTTTCAGTGGTTAAACGCACAATATAAGGTGCTTTTGGTAAGTTTTTAGTCGATATGAAATCATTACTTTTTAAATTAGTGGTTAGCACTAATTTCCCTAAAACAGAAAATAATTCTACCTTTATTTTTCCTTCAGGCAAGTTTACAAATTGCAATTGATCACGATTTACAACAACTCTTGTAGATGCCAAAACTGCTTCATTGGTTTGTAGTGTTTCTGATAATATATGAATAAAAAAGCGACCTGCTCCTTGAATTGGAGCTGCGCTTTTAAATTTATAAACAGTATCATCTGAATCCATTAAAGTAAAAATTCCTGTTTCTTTATCCTCTAAATACACCTTATTTATTGTATCAATATTTTTAGCATCAATACTAATTTCAACTTCTTCATTTCCAGCCACAAAAACACCAACAGGAATTACAATTGAAAAATCTTTTGGAATGGATTGAATAGACAATTTCATATCTTTTTCTTCATTAACCAATTTGGTAAAAATTTCGAAATTACTAGAAGTTCCAGTATACAATGAACTGTCATAACCGTTATCAAAACCCTTTGTAGTATGATCGATATAAAAAATATCAGTATATTTCTTAGTCTTACCCTTACTTAAAAACACTCTAATTTCTGGTCTTGAAACTTTGTTTTTAAAAAATGTGTTATTTTGATGATTTTGCATAGCAGTAGTAAAAGAAATTGCACCACCTGCTGGTTTTGCATAAACAAAAAAGGCCTGACCTGGGGCAATAAACTGACTAGAAGAAGCCTGATTTAAAGCGGTATAAAAAGTGCCATTCCAAAGCCAAATGGTTAACTCACTTAATGCATTGCTATTGTTGCCTAAAAAATCGTTTACTGCGTCTGCGCCATTGTTTATAGGGATGTAAGACGTATATACATTACCTACTAAATTAAATGCGCTATTAGTACCATTAGTAATATTTTTAGTGGTGTTTGAGGTTAACAAATTTCCTGTAAAACTTAAATTTCCAGAAGAATTTCTTAGTATGGAATACCCTTTACCTGTATTAAATGTATGTGTTTCTCCTGCCAACATATACTCCCAACTTTCATTATTGTTGTAACTTGCAATTGCTCTTAAATTGGTGTTGGTTGTGCTTGATACAATAGCATTTGTTGACACCCAATCATCATTATAATTTTCACCTATAACTGGTGCACTTACCAAATGCCAATTATCAGATACAAAACGATTATAGGTGATGTTTCCTGTAGCATTTCCTTCTACAATTAAAGTTCCAGAATTCGAAATGTTAGCATTTATGGTTAACAAACCTTCATTGGTTACATCTTCTTCAACAGTTAAAGCACCTGAACTGGTAATTGTTAATTCAGCATTATTTTCTATAGAAAGATTGGCAAGCGTTACTGTAGCATTTATCTCTGGTGGATTGTTTGTTTCAGGAATTTTAACATCAATATTGGTAGCAGGGATTCCATTAGACCAATTTGCTGTGTTTGTCCAATCAGAATCTATAGTTCCTGTCCATGTTGTTAAATCGTTTGCTTTAAATTTACCAGTGTACAATCCTCTACCATAGGAACTTGCCAAAATGGTTTGATCTGTAGTTCGTAAACTAAGAGATGTAACCACAACATTAGACATTCCATTGTAAGAATGATTCCAATTTGGAGAATTATCTCTAAAATTAGTGGTATTCCAAACGCCTAATTCAGTTCCTATAATTACCTCATCCTTATTTAATGGATTCATTAAAATACAACGTACATTAATATCAGGAAAATTGCCTTCTTTGTTTGCCCAAGTTGTACCTCCATCTTCTGTAAACCAAATGCTTTCTACACCAAAATTATAAAAAGTCACCATTATTTCATCTTCATTCTCGCCAAACTCTATGGATGAAATATTTCCTAAAAATGAGCTTGAAGATATGTCTGTTGCAGTTTGAGTTTCTGTATTGGCATTCTCAATTTTTATGACTTTTCCTTTTCTGGTACCTATAAAAACTTTGGATGATGTTGTAGTAAATGGCGATACTTTTATAGCTGAAATTGATGTAGATAAGGTATCTAAAAGATTAGTTCTTGTTGACGAATTTGTGATATTTGTGAAACGTGCCAAATGATTTCCTCCATTGGTGTACAAAATATCTAAATTGTCATCAAGTGCCATTGCGTTTACAAAATTTCCTGAATTACTGTCTGATGAAATTGTGGTACCTGATCCTGCATATGGTAAATTATAGCGATAAATATTGTTGTATAAATTTGAAATAATCATATACCCACCATCTTTATCAATATAGCATTGTGTACCATCTCCTCGATTTACTTTGGTAGCTGAATTTATACCACTTGTAGCTTCATCAAAAAAGAGATTTCCATTGTCTTGAGTACCACCAATAATATATTCTGGATCTGTAGTCTGCCCAATTGCTGCATTGTAAAACTGAGTTGTATTGTAGTCTTTTGTGTGTTCAATAATTGTTGTATCACTTGTTGCAGCTGTTGCTAATGAATTTGCGTAAAACACTCCTCCATCACCACCAATTATTGCAATATTATTATCTGTTGGATGAAAAGCCCAACTATGTTGATCTGAGTGCACATAAGATACAGTGATTCCTGGCAAACTACCTGTTGGTGAATTTTTAGAAATTTGATTCCAAGAAACACCACTATCTGTGATTCTAAATAAATTGATTCCGCCAACATAAGCAATAGCATCATTGGTTGGATCTACTTCAACTACTAAATTATACCAAGCTTGACTTCTGGTAAAATCATCTGCAGGAATGCTACTAGTTGCATCATTTGGAAGCGAAAGTGTATTTGGAGAGGTTGCAAAAGCATCTATAGTTTTTAAAATGGATACAAAAGGAGCTATTTCATCACCAGAACTGTTTTCTGTATACACTTCACCCAAAACATAAAGAGTGTTAGCATTTAATTTAGAAGTTGCAATTTCTGTTCTTCGTCCATTAGTTATGCTGTGTTTTAATGTAAAGTTTACACCATCTGTACTGTTATAAATACGTCCACCACCTTTACCCCATACATTTTTAGTGGTGCTTAGCCAAAGTGTATTGTCTGTTCCTAATTCAAAATCATTGGCAGCAACAGGTTTTCCATCTACGTTTAATGTGAGTTGAGACCAATTTGCACCATCATCAGTAGATTTGTAAATTCCATAATCGTTTAGCCCAACCCAAGTGCTTAACGGATTTGAACTATAAAAACTACCACCAATAGCTGCAAAAACTTCAGAATCATTGATTGTATTAGGGTCTCCATCTTGATCTCTAACAATAATATCAGTCATAAAATACGTACCAGGTACAATAATATTGGATGAAACTGACGTTGTTCCTCTTAGTTGATAAACATTTTCCCAGGTTATACCACCATCTGTAGATTTCCAAATTCCGTTTCCTAAAGCTTGTTGCGGGTTATACAATTCTCCTGTACCTATATACATAATCTGAGAATTGTTAGGATCTACAGCCATACAGGTTACAGATAAATTATCGTCTATACCCACCTGTGTCCAAGAAGAGTTTACATCTGTAATATCATCATTTACCCAAAGACCACCACTAACACCACCAGCAAAAACACGTTTGTGAGTAGTATCATTTGGGTCGAACATAACCATACGTGTTCTACCACCCACATTATTTGGGCCTCTTTCTGTCCATTGATTATCAATTGCATCTCCAGGAGTTCTGTGTTGAATGCTTTGTTTTTCTTTGAGTTCTTGTTGAACTTTATATAGGTTTTCTGGATGCGTTCTTCCAGTATGTGGATTCATTTGCAACAAATACATTTGTTCAAAATACTTGTTAGGTGGCAATCCTTTTTCTAAACGTTCTTTTTTAGAAAGTAGTAACGATTTTTGAAGTGGATGGTTTTTTATGGTTTCTTCATGCTCTAGATGTGTTGCCCATTTATGAGCATTTTTAATAAGCATAAAACAACCTATAAAAATTAAAAGCAAAACTAGTGTACTTATCTTTTTCATATTTCAAAAATAAGATAATTCTATGATTTAAAAGCACATAAAAAGGCAATCTAAAGCACTGTTACTTTAAATTGCCTTTTTTACGAATTGCCAAACGATTGCTTCGTTATAACTTTATACGAATTACTGTTTTCTTTTTGCCTCGATACTCAAAGTTGCATGAGGTACTAATCTTAAGCGTTCTTTTTGAATTAATTTACCAGTAACTCTACACACACCATAGGTTCCGTTTTCGATACGTAACAAAGCATTTTTTAGGTCTCTAATAAACTTTTCTTGACGAATGGCTAACTGCACATTTGCTTCTTTGCTCATTACTTCAGAGCCTTCATCAAAAGATTTAAATGAGGATAAGGTATCATCTGTACCATTGTTGGCATCGTTTTTATAAGATGCTTCTAATAAGGTCAAATCTTCTTTTGCTCTTGCTATTTTTTTATTGATGATTTCTTTAAATTCTTGTAAATCTTCGTCTGTATATTTTACTTTTACGTCTGACATAATCTTACATTTTTTCTATTAATATTCTACTTTTAATGGTGTCAAATTCAATTTCGGTACCATTTGTTAACTCATCTACAAAAACCAATTCGTTGGTTAAAGTTTCACTCATTATGTAGTTTTTGTTATCAAGGATAGAAGTTTGTAAATCTTCGAAATTTAAAACCGATAACCTAATTTTATCTGTAACTTCTAAACCTGAATCTTTACGTGCATTTTGAATTCTATTTACCAATTCTCTTGCAACGCCTTCTTTACGTAAATCTTCACTAATAGTAACATCTAAGGCTACAGTTAACGTTCCTTCATTTGCTACAAGCCAACCTTCTATATCTTTTGATGAGATCTCTACATCTGAGCGTTCTAAAATAATATTTTTTCCATTAACTTGAAGAGAAATGTTACCATCTTTCTCTATTTTGTTAATATCTTCTTGCGTAAAGTTTTTAACCTCAGCTGCAATAAAACGCATTTCTTTACCAAATTTAGGTCCTAATGCTTTAAAATTTGGTTTTATTTGTTTGATTAATATGTCAGAAGCATCTTCCATCAACTGGATTTCTTTGATATTAACTTCATGTTTAATTAAATTTGAAACTGCTAAAATTTCTTCTTTTTGCTGAGGATGATCAACAGGAATCATAATTTTTTGTAATGGCTGACGCACTTTTATCTTTTCTTTAGCTCTTAAAGATAATACTAAAGAAGATATGATTTGTGCACTCTCCATTTTACGCTCTAAACTTTTGTCTACAAAACGTTCATCGAATTTTGGAAACGTAGATAAGTGAATACTTTCTGCAGTTTCTTTTTGAGTTACTGCATTTAAATCTTGATACAACCTGTCCATAAAAAATGGTGCAATTGGTGCTCCTAATTTTGCAATGGTTAGCATACAAGTATATAAAGTTTGATACGCAGAAATTTTATCGGTTTGATAATCTCCTTTCCAAAAACGTCTTCTACTTAAACGCACATACCAGTTACTTAAATATTCTTGTGTAAAATCTGATATTGCTCTTGCAGCCCTTGTTGGCTCATAATCTGCATAGAATTTATCTACTTTTTTGATTAAAGTATGTAATTCTGATAAAATCCATCTGTCTAATTCTGGTCTTTCATTTTGAGGAATATCTGCTTCATCATAAGAAAAACCATCAATATTTGTATATAAAGAAAAGAAAGAATAGGTGTTGTATAAGGTTCCAAAAAACTTACGTTTTACTTCTTCAATCCCTTCTAAATCGAATTTTAAATTATCCCAAGGATTGGCATTCGAAATCATATACCATCTTGTAGTATCTGCACCATAAGTTGATAATGTAGTAAAAGGATCTACTGCATTCCCCAAACGTTTAGACATTTTTTGTCCGTTTTTATCTAAAACTAAACCATTAGAAACTACGTTTTTATAGGCAACAGAATCGAAAACCATAGTTGCAATGGCATGTAAAGTGTAAAACCAGCCACGAGTTTGGTCTACACCTTCTGCAATAAAATCTGCAGGGAAAGATGCGCCTTTTCGCGCAACCTGAACTTGATTCTGATTCTCATTACCAGATCCTGAATCAAGTTCAGGATTTTGAAAACCGTCGATTTTATCTCGGTTTTCAAAAGGATAATGCCATTGTGCATAAGGCATAGAACCAGAATCGAACCAAACATCAATTAAATCGCTTTCACGTTTCATGGGTTGTCCTGATGAGGAAACTAAGATAATTTCATCCACAATATTTTTATGTAAATCGATTTTTGAATAGTTTTCATCAGAATTGTTATCAACCTCAAAGCTTGCGAATATATCTTCGCTCATAATACCTGCGTCTACGGCACGTAGCATTTCTGCTTTTAATTCTTTAACAGAACCAATACAAATTTCTTCTTTACCATCTTCTGTTCGCCAAATTGGTAATGGAACTCCCCAATAACGAGATCGTGATAAATTCCAATCGTTTGCATTTGCCAACCAATTACCAAAACGTCCTTCTCCTGTTGATTTTGGTTTCCAGTTGATGGTTTTATTTAAAGAATGCATTTTATCTTTTACATCCGTAACTTTAATAAACCAAGAATCTAATGGATAGTATAAAATTGGTTTATCTGTTCGCCAACAATTTGGATAACTGTGCTTATATTTCTCTACTTTAAATGCTTTGTTTTCGTTTTTTAGTTTTAAGCCCAATCTTTCATCAACAGATAAATAGTTTTGTTGATTTTTAATTACAGATTGCATGCGGTCTTGCTGATTTTTTAACTCAAATTCAAGCTCTTCTTCACTTAAATATTCAGCTTTTACGTGTTCATTTGCAAAACCATAAACTTCATCAAAAACTTCTGATCTAAACTTACCTTGTAAATCTACTAAGGGCACTAAATTATCATTCTCATCTTTTACTAATAAAGGCGGAATTTCTGGTGATGCCTGTTTAGAAACCAAAGCATCATCTGCCCCAAAAGTTGGTGCTGTGTGTACAATACCTGTACCATCTTCTGTAGTCACAAAATCTCCAGAAATTACTCTAAACGCATCTTGTGGATTGTCATTTGGTAAAGCAAAATCTAACAATTGTTCGTATTTAATACCTACTAAACCCTTACCAATAAACTCTTTTACAACATAAAAAGGTATTCTTTTATCACCCTTGTTGTAGTCTTTTAATGCTGATGACGATTCTACTTTAAAAGCATTTTTACCACCAAATTGTTTGCTAATCAAATTTTTAGCCAAAACAACTTTTACAGGTTCAAACGTATATTGATTAAACGTTTCAACCAAAACATAATCAATCTTTGGCCCAACTGTTAAAGCTGTATTACTGGGTAATGTCCAAGGAGTTGTAGTCCAAGCAATGAAATGAATATCACCCAAATTCTGTAAAAAATCGGGCAATGTTTCATTAATGGCTTTAAATTGTGCAACAACTGTGGTGTCTGTAACATCTTGATAGGTACCTGGTTGATTTAATTCGTGAGAACTTAAACCAGTTCCTGCTTTTGGAGAATAAGGCTGAATGGTATAGCCTTTATAAATTAATTTTTTGTTGTAAATCTGCTTTAATAACCACCAAACAGACTCCATATATTTTGGTTCGTAGGTAATGTATGGATTGTCCATATCTACCCAATAGCCCATTTTTTGTGTTAAATCATTCCAAATATCTGTATAACGCATCACTGCTTTTCTACACGCTGCATTGTAATCTTCTACAGAAATTTTAGTGCCAATATCTTCTTTAGTAATACCTAATTCTTTTTCAACACCTAATTCTATAGGCAAACCATGTGTATCCCAACCCGCTTTTCTTTTAACTTGAAAACCTTTCATGGTTTTGTATCGAGGAAAAATATCTTTAATAGCTCTCGCCAAAACATGATGCACACCAGGTAAACCATTTGCAGAAGGTGGTCCTTCAAAAAACACATAAGGTTCAGCACCTTCTCTAGAAGTTACACTCTTTTCAAATATGTTATTTTCTTGCCAATAATTTAGAATTTCTTCTGCTACTTTTGGCAAGTCAAGTCCTTTATATTCAGTAAATTTCGCTTTCATGATGTCTCTTTTCTGATAAGGATGCGAAATTAAGGAATTTCTATAAAATGTAGGGTGTTAAGTCTAAAAAAGGAAGTTAGAAATTGATTGTTATAAATTATTAGCTTTTATTTACTGAAACCGATAAAAAGCCTTCACAAATTTGTTACTTCTAAAATTAAAGATTATATTTATTATACTCATTTTTATCCCTCAAAAATCAAAAACCATGAAAAAATATTTTTCTGAAATATTATTTCGATTCCAAAATTTTAAAAATACGTTTATCAACAAGAGATCTTATACGTTACACAAAATTGTGTGCTTTTTTATTTTTATTACTTTTCCAATTAATGCCCAACAGCATGGTAATTTTATTATTGATAACTCAGCCCCATATCTTATAAATGCTAGCACCATAAACAGAACATTTAGTGGTGGAGATACCATATTTGTAGCATCTTCAAGAACCAAAGCGATTAAATTTCAACAACTGATAGGAAACGCTGAAGCACCAATTGTAGTTATAAATATAAATGGCCAAGTTAAAATTAACGACTCTCAATCTTGGGGAGGTATTACTTTTGAGAACTGCCAGTATATAAAAATATCTGGTGCTGGACATCCTAATTTTAGGTATGGTTTTGAACTCGGTGGCTATAATTGTGGATTAGCTTTTTCTGAATTAAGCTCAGATTGTGAGGCAGAACAAATAAAAATAGCGCATGATGGTTTTTTTGGAATTTTCGCAAAAAAGGATTTTGGTGGTAATCCTCCTGTACCTTATCCTGTGTTTAACAATTTAATTATTCATGATTGTTTTATTGAAAACGTAAGCGAAGGCATGTATATAGGCGAAACGAAATCGCCAGGAATGGAGTTTAAACATTTAAAAATTTACAATAATATTATAAGAAACACCAAAAGAGAATCTATTCAGGTAGCAAATGCTGTTGAAGGTGCTGAAATTTACAACAACACCATGATAAATGCTGGTTTAGAAAACATCAACTATCAAACAAATAATTTACAAATAGGCGATAATAGTGTTGTGAATGCTTATAATAATATCATTATTCAAGCGCCTTCCTTTGGAATTATTTCTCTTGGTAAAGGAGGGTCTAATTTTAATAATAATTATATTGCAAACTCTCAAGGAATGTTTATTGATAACAGAACGTTTACAGATACTCTAAAACCTATTGCAATAAGCAATAATTATTTTAGAAGTATGAATGGCCCTCAAGTGGTGAGAAATATGAACGAATTGAATCCCATAAATATAAACAACAACAGGTACAATACTAATATCCCTTTTTATAATAATGATTCTGGAAACTTGACTAATTTTAGTCTTAGTAACAATTCTTTTTCAGGAATTCATCAAATTAGCTTTAAAGATACTTTACATAACAACTATGCACTTTCTGATGATACCCCACAAGAATTAAAAGGATTGGGAGCAACTAGTGGCCCAGAATTTTTTGATATTTTACCAACTCCACAACAAATTATAATAGATAGTACTATGGTTACTGATCAAGTAACTGGTGGTAGTGTAGTATCGCCATTATTTCTTTTTGATGAACAACAAACAGACGTCATAGCCAACCAACATCCTGTTAGTACTTCTTGGAAACCTTTTTGGTCTTGGAACCAAGAAACTGCGCCTTATCATGTAGTTATTGATTTAGGTGAAGAATACCATATTACAGAAATTTATCTGCATGATATGCATAATACCTATGAATTTACTGTGCAATATGGAAGTGAAAATAATTGGAACGAATTATTTGTAGATTCATGTTCTAGTTTTAATACTTGGAAAACGCATATTACTAATGTTGATACCAGATACTTACGATTATCAATGTATGAAAATGTATTTGCAGCAGTTAATGAAATTATACTATTTGGTTACTCTAATAAAGAACCAGATTCTACGAATGAACAAACAAACCCAATGGATACATCAATTCAAGAAGATTATGTAGATTTACCCAATCTACTTGATCAATACGAAATTGATATTTTTGACCTTTATGGAAAAAAAGTACTATCAAAAATCTCAAAAGTACTTGATAAAAAGAGTTTTAAAATATTTAAAGGCTCTAAATTTAATCAACTTAAAAAAGGCTGTTATATTGCTTTATTTAAAAATAAAACTAATGGAAGTTCTAAAACAGTAAAATTTTATAGGTTTAATAGCCAAAAATAGTTGGTAGAAACCTCTGAAAGGTTAGCTATCAATGGTTTTAAAGAAAGTTTATTGAAACTGGTTTCAATAAACTTTTTTTGTAGTATGAAAACATCAAAAAAAAGCGTTGTTGGGGTTGTCGAGGTCTTGACACAATTAAATGGGGAAAACAACTAGGAAAACAAAGTTTTAAATGCAAAAATTGTGGTTTACTTTTTACCTCAAAAAGCCAATCTGTTACAGATTCAAACCGATTTATTTGGTTTGAAAAATGGATAATTGGAAGAAGAATCATTGATCAATTATCAAAAGAAAGTACCTATTCTGTTAGAAGTTTAAAACGGTATTTTAATAGCTATTTATCAAAAGCTCCAATTCTTTCTGTTTACCCTTCAGAAAAATTAAATTTATTAATTGATGGCGCTTATTTTAGTAATGGTATTAGTTTGGTTCTCTACAGAGATGTTACCATTAAATTCACACAACTTTATCGTTTTTCTAATGGAGAACATTATTCAGAAATAAAAGAAGATTTAGAGAATCTTTTAAAGCTTGGTGTTCAAATAGAAAGCGTTACTTCTGATGGACATAAATCTATATTAAAAGCGATAAAAGAGGTGTTACCAGATGCTAAACTACAACGTTGTTTAGTATATATAGAAAGGGATTGTAGAATATGGCTTACTAATAGACCTAAAAGTTCGGCTGGATATGATTTAAAGCAAATTAGCGCTAAAATGCACTTAATAACTTCACATTATCAGTTAAGTCTTTGGCTTTTAAGCTTAGATAAATGGCATCAAGAATATAGACAATATATCAATCAAAAAAGCTACAATTTAGAAACGGAAAGGTACTGGTATACTCATAAAATGGTTAGAAGATCTTTTATGACTATTAAAAGAGCGTTAACAAATATGTTTTACTATTTAGACAATCCTAAAATACCTAAATCAACTAATTCTATTGAATCTTTTTTTGGTCACATGAAAGGGCATTTAAACATCCATAGAGGTTTATCTTATAAACACAGAAAACAATTTATAATGTGGTATTTATTCTTTAAAAATAGAACGTAGGTTTTTTAAAGCTATGAACTTACCAGTAATGAAAAAAGGACTTCGTTAAAAGTCCTTTCATTACTGTATAAGATTAATCTTATCGCTAATAAGTTGCTCCTCAGCAGCGCTTATGTCCTCTTCAGATTAATAGCCATAAAATAAAAAATATTTTAATCAAAATTACCAACTATTTTTGGCACCATTACCTTTTATGAATTATCCAATTTCTTGAATTTGTTTATCCATTTCTAAGTGTTTATCACTTTTACTTCCTTTTAACCACATTTTAAATTGTGTAATTAAGAAGAATAAAATAGGAACAACCACTAAGGTTAAGAATGTTGCTACAAAAAGTCCGTAAATAACGGTCCATGCTAAAGGTCCCCAGAAAATTACATTGTCTCCACCCATATAAATTTTAGGATCAAATTCGCTAAATAGAGAAAAGAAATCAATATTTAATCCAATTGCTAAAGGAATCAACCCTAAAATAGTGGTAATTGCCGTTAATAATACTGGTCGTAAACGTGCTTTACCCGCTTTTACAACACTTTCAAAAAGGTATTCTTTTGGTAAGTATTCATTTTCTCCTAAGCCTAATGCTTCCTTTTTTCTATCGATTAGTAATTGGGTATAATCTAAGAGTACAACACCATTGTTTACTACAATCCCTGCCAGAGAAATAATTCCCATCATGGTCATCATAATCACAAAAGATGATCCTGTGATTACAATACCACCAAAAACACCAATAAAACTCAAGAAAATAGCAATCATAATAATACCTGGTTTCGAAACCGAGTTGAATTGGAAAATCAAAATAAAGAAAATTAAACCCAAACCTTTAAAGAACGCTCCACCTAAAAAGGCTTGTTGTTTGTTTTGTTCTTCAATTTGCCCTGTATAATCTATTTTAATGTTTGCAGGTTTTTCTGTAAAGTTTTTCATTTCTTCACGAATCTGATTCACTACTGCAGCAGCATCAACATAACCTGGAGCTAATTGCGAATATACAGTAACCACTCGTTTGGTATCTCTGTGTTTTATAGCGCTAAATCCAGAACTGTTAGTTTGTTTGGCAACTGCAGAAATTGGTACAGCCTTAATTTGTCCATTTGAAGGATCTCTAAACGTTATTTTTTGATTAAACAAAGCACTCTTATTGTATCTGATATCTTCTTTAAAACGCACATTAATATCATAATCATCACCATCTTCTTTATAAATACCCGCTTTTGCACCAAAAATAGCATTACGTAATTGCTGCCCAATCTGACCTGTAGAAACACCCAGTTCGCCAGCTTTTTTACGATCTACAATTACCTTCATTGAAGGTTTGTCTTTGTTTACATCAATCTTTAATTCATCAATACCTGGTACATTTCTTGTATTTACATACGCACGCATTTTCTCTGCAGTTGCAATTAACTCTTCATAATCATCACCTTTTAATTCAATATTGATTGGTGCACCTGCTGGTGGTCCATTTGCATCTTTTTCAACCGAAATTAGAACTCCAGGATATACACCAGTTAGGGCCTCTTGTACTTTTTGTCTTAACTCTTCACTATCTAAACCACGTCTGTATTTGTACTGACGCATAGAAGCTGTAATTTTACCTTTATGAGGCATTTCTGCTGCAGAACCTCCATCAGTATTTGGGTTTCCAGCACCTTCACCCACTTGAGAAACAGAACTTTCTACCATAAAGTTCTTACCATTATCCATATACATCTCTTGGTTTAAGATGCCATATACGCGTTGCTCAATTTCTTTGGTGATTTTATTAGTTTGGTAAATATCTGTTCCTTGCGGATATTCAATATACACCACAACTTGATTTGGTTTGTTATCTGGAAAGAATTCAATTTTGGTTCTTTGCGTTCCTACAGACCATCCAAAACCTCCAAAAGCTGCAAATAAAAGTATAAATGTACCAATAGTAATTGCAATTGGTTTCCATCCTTTTAAAGCACTTTTAAGAGTTACTTCGTAAGCATTTTCTAACCAAACCAAAATATTTCGTTGAAAGTAATTCGCACCTTTTCTTAAGATTAATCTATACACCCATAACATTATTGCTGTGAATACCATTACAGAACCTAAACCACGATAAGCACCACCAAAAATTAGAATTAAAAGCCCAATTCCGCCAACGATTGCAGAAATTGTTATGATTCTTTTTAATGGCATATCTTTATCCTCTATAGTCATAAATTGTGAAACGAGTACAGAATTAAAGAAAATAGCAACGACTAAAGAGGAACCTAAAACCACAGAAAGTGTGATTGGGAAATAGATCATAAACTGCCCAAAAAGACCAGGCCATAATCCTAAAGGAACAAAGGCTGCAACTGTGGTTACTGTAGATATAATAATTGGATATGCAATTTCGCCAATTCCTTTTTTAGCGGCTTCAACTCTTGTTAGGCCTTCTTCATCCATCAAACGATATACGTTTTCTACAACCACAATTCCATTATCAACCAACATTCCTAGTCCCATAATTAAACCAAAGAGAATCATAGTGTTTAAGGTGTAGCCCATTGCTCCTAAAATCATAAGCGACATAAACATAGACATTGGTATTGCAAAACCCACAAATAGTGCATTTTTAAAACCTAAGAAAAACATTAATACAGTAACTACTAAAATGATTCCGAAGATGATGTTGTTTACCAAATCATCAACCTGACCAATGGTTTTATCAGATAAATCGTTGGTAATGCTTACCTCTAAATCAGTAGGAAAATATTCATTGATAGCTGCATCAACAATAACTTTAATTTCGTCTGCAGCAGCTACCATATTTTTACCAGCACGTTTTTTAACGTCTAACATTACCACTTGCTTACCATCTTTTCTGGCAAAAGTTGTTTTGTCTTTTTCTCTAAAGCTAACTTTAGCTACATCTTTTAAATAAATAGAGTTTCCATTCTCTGATTTAATCACAAAATCTTCAAGCTCAGAAGGTTTGTCAATTTCACCTAAAATTCTAATTGTTCTTCTTTGTCCGCTTGCAATTAAATTCCCAGCAGAAGAGGTAATGTTTCCATTTTGTATAGCCCCAACAATATCATTAAAGCTTACTTGCATTGCCATCATTTTATAGATGTCTACAGCAATTTCAACCTCTCTGTCTTGCACACCTCTAATTTCTGCTTTTTTAACTTCGGTTAAATCTTCAATATCATCTTGTAAATATTCTGCAAATTCTTTTAGTTTTTGCAAAGGATAATCTCCTGAGATATTAATATTTAAAAACGGTATTTCTTCTGATAAATTTAAATCGAAAGCATTTGGGTCTACTTTGGCGCCATTAAAAGTTGGCCAATCTTCAGATGCTTTTTCGGTATCTAATTTGTCTTTTACACGTTGTTTGGCAACTTCAACATCCATATCATCATCAAATTCTACAATAATCATAGAATAATCTTCTTGAGAAGTTGAGGTAATTTCTACTACACCACTTAAGCCTTTTAATTGATCTTCAAGTGGATCTGTAATTAGCTTTTCTATATCTTCTGCAGTGTTACCAGGATATAAAGTACTGATGTAAATTTTGGTTTCTTTAATTTCTGGAAAATCTTCTCTTGGCATACTAAAATATGCAGAAATTCCAAGAACAAGAATTAAGAATATAGCAACATACATGGTGGTTTTATTGTTAATTGCCCACGATGAAAGTTTAAATTCTTTATCTGTTTTTTTGTTGGTATTCATTAGTCTGTGGTCTTTAGACGTTAGTCTTTAGTTTGGTTTAAATATTTTAATAAACCTGATATCTTTTTTGATAATTCAGTTAAATCTTCGCTACATTGTTGATTTCATTAATTTTCTATTGGCTGATGTCTAAAGTCTACTGACTAATCCTCACTTCTTGCCCGTCTTTTACTGTTCTTGCACCAGCTTCAATCAATTGGTCTCCTACTTTTACACCACTTAAAACTTCAATAATATCACCTTGAGTTTTGCCTGTTTTTACAACAACTTGTGTTGCTATTCCGTTATTACCTTTATTCTTTTTAACCACATAAACATATTGCTCGCCTTCTGCATTTTCAGAAATTATACTTTGTGGAATTAAAATAGCTTCAGGGTTGGTGTAATCGTTTATTTTAAGTTTTGCTGTTAGGTTTGGCTTTATGCTGTTATCTTGATTTGGCACCCCAACCTCTATACTAAAAGTTCTGTTTGCAGGGTTGATAAAGTTACCTGTTTGACGCACTTTAGTTTCTACGGTTTTACCCAAAACAGGAAAATCAATAGCTACAAATTTACCAGGTGTAATACTAGAAATATAGGTTTCTGGAACATCAGCTTCAATAAACATATTGCTTAGGTTTACGATTCTAAAAACTTCGGCACCAGGTCCTGGAGCAACTACTGTTCCTTGATCTTTGATAACATCATCTATAATACCCGAAAAAGGTGCTCTAATTATGGTTTTATCAAACTGTTTTTTAAGTTGTGCTAGGGCATTTTTTTGAGTTTCATAATTGGTTTTAGCTTGTAAAAACTGAATTTCAGAACCAATTTTTTCATCCCATAATCTTTTTTGACGTTCAAAGGTTGTTTTTGCTAAAGCAGCTGTAGCTTCTAACTGTGCTACTTGTTGTTTCATCCCTACATCATCAATTTTAGCTAAAGCTTGTCCTTTTACTACTTTTTGCCCTTCTTTTACATAAACTGCATCTAATCTTCCAGCCATTTCTGGATAAATTAAAACATTTTGTTTTGTCTTTACATTTCCTTGTAATTCCAAGTAATGTGTAAACACTTCATTTTTTGTTTTGATTGCAGTTACCAAAGGCACCCTTTTAAGCGTATCTAATTTTTCAATTTCTGTATTTAACAGTTTAATATTATCAGAAATTTCTTGTATTTTTTTATCCAATTCAGATTTTTTGGTACGAATCTGATTTAGGTTTTTGGTGGCAATTACTTCTTCTATAGATTGTTCTTTTTTATCACCTCCACAAGAAGATAAAATGAATAGTGCTAATACTAGTGAATATATTTTTCTCATTTCTGATTTGGTTATTTAATTGGAATATTTAAGGCGTTTTCTAAGGTTGCTTTTTTAGCGATAATATTTAACATGGCTTGTACATAAGCATTTTGTTGCGAGTACAGTTGATTTTGAGCTTGTAATAAATCAAAACTTGTTGTAATACCTTCGTTAAATTTAATTTGCTGTTTTTTCTCTATTCGTTCTGCAAGGTTTAAGTTTTTCTGTGCAGTTTGATAATTATCGATACTCAATTGGTAATCGCTTTTAGCACTTTGAGCAGCTAAACTTAATTTTTGTTTGGTTTCTTCTAAACGAATATCAGCCGTTTCTAATGCAATTTTTGCTTGTGCTGTTTTTGCTTTTCTGCCAAAACTGCTAAAAATCGGTACGTTTAAACTTAAGCCTAATAATGAAGATTGGAACCAACGTTGCTCATTATCAAAAAAAGTAAAGTTATCTCCAAAAGCTTGAGTTCCGTAATTTACAAAAGCACTTAAACTTGGTAAATTTTTACTTTTTTCTAATTGTACCATTAAACGTTTTGTTTCTCTATCGTTTTCAGCAATTTTAAAATCGATATGGTTATCAACATTAAAATCTTTAACGATTAAATTTAAATCTGTATATGCCAGTACCAAAGACTCAAGCGTATCTGTTAATAGAATTTTTGTATCAATAGGATTGCCTAAAGCAATGTTAAGCATTTGGTAAGCAATACTTTTTAATCTCTCAGAAGATTTGATATTGTTGTTAATATTTCCTTTAATAATTTCGAACTGCTCTACATTTTCTTGTTCTGTAAGTCCATTTTCATAAGCAAGCTTAGTTTCTCTTAAAATTTTGTCATTTACTTGTTGATTTCTTTTAAGAATTTCGATACTTTTTTCGGTAACTAAAATATTTCCATAAGCATTAATAACTGCTTCTCTGGTAAGTAATTCAGTTTTTTCTTTAGCTTGTTCAGAAATTTTTAAGAAAGTTTTTGAGGCCTGTAAACCTACTAAATATGAACCATCGAAAAGTAATTGTGTTAAGGTTACAGAAGCATTGATGTTTTGCTTTGTGCCAAAAACAACGGGAATAAAGCCATCTGGAGGAGTAGGTTGCCTATTTGGTTGTAAATTAAAAAAATCTTCTACAGTTTCTACAGTAGACGTTGTATTATCAAAAGCAGCAGCTGGCAATAAAGATACTGGCTGTTTTAAGAAGTTTTGATAATCTACACTTCCGTTAATCTGTGGTAAGCCAATAGTGGTTGTCTCCCAAACTGTTTCTTTGGCAATTTTGATATCGTTTTCAGCAGCTTTTGCATTATAGCTATTCGTAAGCGCAAATTTTATGGCTTCGTTTAAAGAGAGTTCCATAGTTTTCTCTTGCGCATTTAGCGAAATTGAAAGTGCTAAAAAAGAAATGATGTATATGTATTTCTTCATTTATATTTGATTGATGTTTAATTGATTTTCTAGTTGTTGTAATCCTTTTTCTGTACAAATACCTCTTAAATGGTACTCTAAATAATAGTTCATTATTGTTTTCATAGAGTATTTATTTAGCGGAAATAAATCTTTGTTTTTTATGCTGATCATTCCATTAAAATAGATGCGTGATATAAAATCATAATTGATATTTTCTCTGTAAACTCCTAACTCAACACCATATTTTAGGTTTTCAATAATACAACCTTGCATAATATGAAACTGTTTTTGTTTTAGTGATTCGTATATTTTTGGATAATATTTTTGCAATTGATATTGAGGAGATGATTTTTCGTCTTTTAGGTGTGTCATTACAAATTGTTTGATGTTAAAAAGCTCATCAATAGGATTTTCTTTTAAAGCACAAATTTTATCAATACCATCAGATATTACACAAAAAGCATGTTTGGTTACAGCGTCTACTAATTCTGTTTTGTTTTTAAAATACTTGTAAATTGTTTTTTTAGAAACTCCTAAGGCACCAGCAATTTCATCCATAGTAACACTCTTAAAACCTAAGTTTAAAAAGAGTTCATTTGATTTTTCTACAATTTTATCTCTCATAAGTCGTGGCAAAAGTACAACAGGAAACTCTAGAAACAAAAAAAGTTTCCAAAGTTTTAATGATTTTTTAACATTTCATAAAAAAAGTAAAATTTGTTTACTGTATTTTTACAAAAAATAACGGATTTGGACATTTTACAGTATCAACAAGAGTTTTTAAAGTACTTAGCAACAAAAAATTGGGTTCAAGAACCTAAAAATTTATATGAACCTGTAGATTATATTTTACAGTTAGGAGGCAAAAGAATAAGACCAGTTTTAACGTTAATGTCTGCAGATATTTTTGGTAAAGATTACCAACAGGCATTACCTGCAGCCTTGGCTGTAGAGGTTTTTCATAACTTTACATTGGTGCACGATGATATTATGGATGATGCACCTTTGCGAAGAGGAAAACAAACTGTACACGAAAAATGGGACATTAATACAGGAATTCTTTCTGGTGATGCAATGCTGATTTTAGCGTACCAATATTTTGAAAACTATAAGCCTGTAGTTTTTCAAAAACTGGCAAAATTATTTAGCAAAACAGCTTTAGAGGTTTGTGATGGCCAACAATTAGATGTTGATTTTGAAACAAGAAAAGATGTTACTATTGATGACTATATGAATATGATTCGTTTAAAAACATCTGTTTTGGTAGCAGCAGCTTTAAAAATGGGCGCAATTGTTGCAGAAGCTAACGATGAAAATGCAGATTTAATTTACGATTTTGGTCTGAATTTGGGTTTAGCATTTCAATTACAAGATGATTATTTAGATACATTTGGCGATCCTGAAACCTTTGGAAAACAGGTGGGAGGTGATATAATAGAAAATAAAAAAACTTTTTTATATTTAAAAGCACTAGAGGTTGCTGATGCTGAAGCCAAGAAGAAATTAAAATATTTGTATCGAAAAAAATTAAAAGAGAATTCTTTAAAAATAATTGATGTAACTAGAATTTTTAGAATTCATGATATTCCTCTTTTGGTAACTCAAGAAATTGAAAGTTATACAAAAAAAGCGTTTAATACCTTATCAAAAATGGATATAAGTACAACCAATAAACAAAAATTAAAAGATTTTGGTTTATGGTTAATGAATAGAACTGTATAATTATTATTAAAATTTATTTGCAAATAATTTAAAATAAATAGTACATTTGCAAACCAAAATTATAGGTCCTATAGCTCAGTTGGTTAGAGCACCTGACTCATAATCAGGTGGTCCATGGTTCGAGTCCATGTGGGACCACTTTTTAAAACTCAACTAACTTATTATTAAGGGGTTGAGTTTTTTTATTGTCATAAATCCCCACTACATTTACCACACTAAAAAAAAGGTACTCTTACTATAAAGTTTGGTCAAAGAAAAATATTTCACTTTAAAGCAAAAATTTTATCTAAAAAAATAAACGAGCATTTTAGGAATCATACAAATTCAAAAAAAATTTATAAGAATAAAAAACTACTTTTATCACGTTTTAAACGATAAATTATGACTAAAAAATCGGATAATTTTTTTGAAAAAGTTTATGTTGTAGCACGTAAAATTCCTTTTGGACGCGTTACAAGTTATGGAGCCATTGCCACTTATTTGGGTGCTGCAAGATCAGCAAGAATGGTAGGTTGGGCAATGAACAATTCGCACACACAATCAGAAGAAGTTCCTGCGCACAGAGTAGTCAATAAAAAAGGATTGTTAACAGGCAAACATCATTTTAATGGCACCAATTTAATGCAACAATTACTAGAAAGCGAAGGTATTGTTGTTATTGAAAATCAAATTCAAGATTTGGATAAAGTTTTTTGGAATCCTTCAGAACATTTGTCTTAATATCTCCTAATTTTTTAAAAATTAAGTAATAATTGCAACCTATCAATCCATAAACAAACATAATTTATTTACTTTATTTTATAATTTGTAAGGCGTATCTTTGTAATGTAGACTAAGTAGTAAATTAAACGTTACTTACAACTATAGATAAAAGCCAAAAACGAAGGAATGAGTTTTAAAAAACAAGATATATACAACGCACTAGAAACGATTACAGCTCCTGGAGAAGGTAAAAGTTTGGTAGAAAATAATAATATTAAAAATGTAGTTATTTTTGGTGATGAAGTAAATGTAGATGTTACTATCAGCAACCCAACTTTACAAGCAAAAAAGAAAGTTGAAGCTGAAATTACCAAAGCCATTAAAACCAATGTTGATGAAAAAATTGACGTAAAAATCAATTTAAAAGTAGAAAAAGCAGCACCAAAAGAAGATCCGAATTTAATTAAAGGAAAACCAATCCCGAATATTAAAAATATTATAGCAATTGCCTCTGGTAAAGGAGGTGTTGGTAAATCTACAATAACCTCTAATCTTGCTATTTCTTTAGCAAAAATGGGGTTTAGTGTAGGGGTTTTAGATGCAGATGTTTATGGACCATCGCAACATATTATGTTCGATGTAGAAAAAGAAAAACCACTTTCTGTAAATGTAGATGGTCGTTCTAAAATGAAACCGATAGAAAATTATGGAGTTAAATTATTGTCTTTAGGCTTTTTTACAAATCCAGATCAGGCTGTAATTTGGCGAGGACCAATGGCATCTAAAGCTTTAAAACAATTAATTTTTGATGCTGCTTGGGGCGAATTAGATTTCCTTTTAATCGATTTACCACCAGGAACAGGAGATGTACATTTGTCTATTGTACAAGCCTTACCTATTAATGGCGCAGTTGTAGTTTCTACACCACAAAACATTGCTTTGGCAGATGCTAAAAAAGGAGTTGCAATGTTTCAGCAAGACAGCATAAAAGTTCCTGTTTTAGGAATCATAGAAAATATGGCATATTTTACGCCAGAAGAATTACCTAACAATAAATACTATATCTTTGGTAAAGATGGTGCAAAAAACCTTGCAGAAGATATAAATACAACCTTTTTAGGAGAAATACCTTTAGTACAAAGTATTCGTGAAGCTGGAGATGTTGGGCATCCAGTAGCTTTACAAGAAGATACTGTTTTAGAAAAATCATTTAGCGATATTACCAAAGAAATGGTAGCTCAATTATTAAAAAGAAACGCAAATTTACCACCAACAGAAGTTGTTAGAATTACAACAATGAGTGGCTGTAGTGCAGTAAAAAAATAATGTAAAATGACAGCAGAAGAAACACATAAAAATGTAGAAAAAGCGCTAGATGAAATTCGTCCGTTTTTAATGAGTGATGGTGGTAACATAAAGTTACTTTCTATAGAAGATGCCATTGTAAAAGTGCAATTAGAAGGCGCTTGTACAGGGTGTTCTGTAAATCAAATGACCTTAAAAAATGGTGTAGAAGCCACTATAAAAAAATATGCACCACAAATACAAGAAGTCATTAACGTAGCTTAACCTTGTGTGACTTTTATCACATTCCATATAAATTTGAAAACCTATTTTTGTCCTTTTATTCAAGGAAAATGATTTCAACAGATATACTTATTATAGGTGCAGGACCCACAGGGTTGTTTACCGTTTTTGAAGCTGGTTTATTAAAGCTACGTTGTCATTTAATTGATGCTTTACCTCAAGCAGGTGGGCAATGTTCAGAAATTTATCCTAAAAAACCCATTTACGATATTCCTGCTTATCCAGAAATTTTAGCCGGAGATTTAACAGACAAATTAATGGAACAAATTAAACAATTTGAACCTGGTTTTACCTTAGGAGAAAGAGCAGATACTATTGATAAACAAGAAGATGGTTCTTTTATTGTTACTACAAATAAAGGCACAAAACATCATGCAAAGGTAGTGGCAATTGCTGGTGGATTAGGTTCTTTTGAACCAAGAAAACCACCTATACCTAATATTGCTAATTTTGAAGATAATGGGGTTGCCTATATTATTCGAGATCCTGAGGTATATAGAAATAAAAAAGTAGTTATTGCTGGGGGTGGAGATTCTGCTTTAGACTGGTCTATCTTTTTAGCTGATGTAGCTTCTAAAGTGACTTTAATTCATAGAAGAAACGAATTTAGAGGTGCTTTAGATTCTGTTGATAAAGTGCAAGAATTAAAAGATGCTGGAAAAATAACTTTAATTACTCCTGCAGAAGTAAAAGGAATTATAGGAATTGATAAAGTACAAGGCGTTTCTGTGCTTAAAAAAGGGGAAGAGCCTTTTACTATAGAAACCGATTATTTTATTCCTTTATTTGGTTTATCTCCAAAATTAGGACCAATAGCAAATTGGGGCTTAGAAATCGAAAAAAATGCCATTAAAGTAAACAATGCTTTAGATTATCAAACCAATATTCCAGGAATTTATGCCATTGGCGATGTAAATACGTATCCAGGGAAGTTAAAGTTGATTTTATGTGGTTTTCACGAAGCAACTTTAATGTGTCAAAGTGCCTACAAGCGCATTTATCCTGATAAAAAATATGTGATGAAATATACTACTGTTGGTGGTGTAGAGGGTTTTGACGGAACTAAAAAAGAAGCACCAAAGGCAGTGATTAAAAAAATTGAATAATCGATTGATTTCTATAGACCTTTCAAGTTTTAAAAACCTGAAAGGTCTATTATCATAAGTACTATTAAGAATGTCTTTTCGACCTTGTAGAGAAATCTTTAAAATTTAGATTTTTCGACGCTATTGCATTCCATTAAAAATGATTATTTATACTTTAAAATAAATTGCTTAATTTAAGCATAAATTAAAATTTTGGTTGCGTTAACTTCAATACATTTTACTCCTTTTATGAATGGACTGGGGTTGAGTATTTTGTGTAAACTACTTTACTCTACTCACAGTTAATCCGTCTCTAATAGGCAGTAAAACCGTTTCTATTCTATCATCTGTATTTAGCAAGGCATTATAGGCTAACAATATTTTTGTGTCTTTGTCTTTAGGATGTAACTCTTCTACAATTTTTCCACTCCAAAGCACATTATCAGATAAAATAATTCCTCCAGGATTCATTTTATCAATAATTAAATGAAAGTAATTGATGTAATTGGATTTGTCTGCATCAATAAAAACCAAATCGAAATTCTCTTTTAGTTCTGGGATAATTTTTGTGGCATCTCCAACAATCTGTGTAATTTGATTTCTAAAACCCGATTTTTCGAAATACTTATTTTGTAAAGTTTCTAATTCTTCGTTTTTATCAATGGTTATCATTTTTCCATTGGTGGATAAACCTTCGGCTAAACACAATGCAGAATACCCTGTGTAAG
>CBFIFR010000021.1:0-50454 GCA_965661915.1 Polaribacter sp.
TCTATTAATTGTAAGTCATATAAAGCTCTTAATTTTGCTTCAACCGAAATTTCTTTCTTCTTTGCCATGTTTATATATAGTGTATAGGATTCGTACTTTTTTCTGATAAAACGATTGCAAAATTACTAAATTTTTTTGTAAGATAGTCAACCAAAAGGTTTTTTGTAAACTGTTCGCTTTCATAATGTCCAATATCTGCTAAAAGAATACTATTTTCAGCTTTAAAAAACTCATGATATTTAAAATCTGCACTAATATAGGCATCAGCTCCAGCTCTTTTTGCATTAGAAATGGCAAAACTACCTGAACCACCTAAAACAGCTATTTTTTTTATTTTTTTGTTGATATATCCAGAATGTCGTACACAATCTGTTTGCATTGTTTTTTTTAAGTGTAGTAGAAACTCTTTTTCTTCCATTTCATCAGTAAGTTCGCCAATCATACCCATTCCTATATTTTGATGAATATTTTCTGTAGTAATAATTTCATAGGCAATCTCTTCATAAGGATGGTTTTCTTGTAAAGCTTTTAAAATTTTGTTCTCATTTTTACTCTCAAAAGTAAGGGTAAGTTGTATTTCTTTTACAGTTTCTAACTTGTTTTTTTTACCTACAACAGGTTTTGAATGTTCATTTCCTTTAAAAGTTCCTTCCCCAGAAATAGAGAACGAACAGTTATCGTAATTACCAATATTACCAGCACCAGCAGCAAATAAAGCCCACTTTAATTTTTCTTTATTTTTAGGAGGAACATACGTTGTTAGTTTTTTTATAATTCCCTTTTTGGGGATTAAAATTTTAGTATTCACCAACCCTAGAACAGAAGCCATTTTTGCGGAAACTCCAACTTTAGAGTTATCTAATGCTGTGTGTGTAGCATAAATAGCAATATCATTTTTAATGGCCTTAAGCACTACACGTTCTACATAAGAGTTACCATTGAGTTTCTTTAATCCGCCAAAAATAATAGGATGAAAGCTCACAATAAGGTTGCAGTTACTGGCAATTGCTTCGTCTACATTAGCTTCTAAAGTATCTAAAGTTACTAAAACACCAGATACTTCTGTGTCATAATTACCAACCAATAAACCCACGTTGTCAAAATCTTCAGCATAATTTAATGGTGCAATTTCTTCTATGTAATTTGTAATATTTCTTATAATCATACCGTAAAACTAATTTCAAAAATCAAAGTTAGTATTTTCAATTCATAAAAATGGCTTATTTTCGTATTGATGAAATATCTACGGTTTTTATTATTTCCATTTGCAATAGTTTATGATTTTGTTACTACTATCAGAAATTCTTTTTTTGATATCGGCATTTTTAAACAAACATCATTTCAAATTCCGATTATTGTTGTGGGTAATTTAAGTGTTGGAGGCACAGGAAAAACACCTCAAATTGAATATTTAATTAGATTGCTAAAAGGTACTTATAAGGTGGCTGTTTTAAGTAGAGGATACAAACGTAAAACGAATGGTTATGTTCTTTTAAATGACACCCATACTGCTTTACATGTGGGTGATGAGCCTTTACAATATTTTAAAAAATTTAGCAACATAAATGTAGCTGTAGATGAAAATAGAGTAGAAGGAATAACGAATTTGATTGCTCAAAAATCGCCTGAAGTTATTTTGTTAGATGATGCCTATCAACATCGAAAAATAAAAGGGAGTTTTTATATATTGTTAACTAAATATGATGATTTATTTGTTGATGATTATTTGTTGCCAACAGGTAATTTAAGAGAAAGTAGCAAAGGAGCCAAAAGAGCAGATATAATTGTTATAACGAAATGTCCAATTAATTTAAATACAAAGAATCAGCAAAAAATAAAAAGGAGATTCCAAAAATATAAACAGGAAATTTTTTTTACTTCCATTGCTTACGGTGCAATTAAATCTGCAAAAAATACTTTAAGTTTTAATGAGATTAAGAAGCATGAAATTGTTCTTGTTACTGGTATTGCAAATCCCAATTCTTTATTGACCTATTTAAATACACAAAATATAAATTTTCAGCATTTAAAGTATAAAGATCATCATCATTTTTCATCTAAAGAAATAGTAGAAATACAACAAGTTTTTGATGCGATAAAGACAGAAAAAAAATTACTGATTACTACCGAAAAAGATTATGTTCGATTAAAAGAATTTATAAATAATCTTTATTTTATTGAAATAGAAACTATTTTTTTAAATAATCAAAATGAAGTTTTTAATCAGCAAATTATTACTCATATACAACAAAACCGATGCTAAAACATCGGTTTTTCTTTTTTGAGTTTTTGTTAGTAGTTGTCATATTTATGATTACTTAACAGTTATAAGACACAATAATTTATAACAAGTCACAGTTTAAGTTTTATAATGGTATTATTTTTGATATTTTTGAAGAAACAAATGGTAATATGAATAAATTCATAGGAATTTTTACAATTGGTTTGTTGGCATTCCAGCCAATTCAATCTCAGGCAATTGCTTTAGATAGTGTAAACGTTTTTAAGGTAAAAAAAGTTGAACTAAATTGGATACAAACCTATAAAGAAGCCTTAAAAATATCCAAAAAAGAAAAAAAACCTGTTTTGATTTATTTTACGGGTTCTGATTGGTGTGGACCTTGTAAAGTTTTAGATGAAGAATTATTTTATACGGATAAATTTAAAGCTATTTCTGATACTGAATTGGTTTTATTAGAAGTAGATATACCAAGAAGAAAAGACTTAATTGAACCTGATAAGATGAGCGAAAACTTGTATTTAAAAGATAAATATAAAGTAAAGTCTTTTCCTACATTAATGGTTGTTAATCATAGAGGTAAAAAAATTGCTGAGAAAAAAGGGTATGTTATGACAGAATATTATTATCCTTTTTTTAAAGAAGTAATCAGAAAATATTAAACATAAAAAAACCGAAGCAAATTTACTTCGGTTTTTTTTATAACTTATTTATAATTAATTAAATTATAATCTAATTTTGATTTACAACTCTAAAAGTGGTTCTTCTATTCACAGAATGCTCTGCTTCAGAACATTTTACGTCATCTGAACATTTGTTTAGTAATCTAGATTCTCCAAATCCTTTTGCAAACAATTGGCTTGCATTAATCCCTTTAGATATTAAATAATCAGTAACCGCTTTTGCTCTACGATCAGATAATTCTTGGTTGTCTTTTTTAGTTCCTCTCATATCAGTATGAGATTCTATATATACTGCAACACCATCTTTTAAGATTGGTAATAATCTTGCGTCTATAATTTGCTTAGCTCCGTCATTTAAAGTAGCGCTAGAAAAATCCCAATTAATAGGTAATGGAGTATTGTCAATGAGTTCACAATCTACAGCTTTCCATGAAGTAAGCCCTCCTTTTCTAACTAAAATTTGTTTGTTAACAGATCTATATACTGCAGGTACAACTACTTCTTCAGTTCTTGCATCACTCACTAAAATAGTTTTCTCAATAGTTTTATATTCTGGCTCTGTTTTTACAATACTAGTAGTTGGTGGTTTTACCATAACTTTTCTTTTGTAAGTTTTTTGAACACCAGGAATTGAAATTTTACTAATAGAAGCATCTTGTTGTAATTTTTCAACAGGCATGGTTTTAAACTCTGCTGGTTTTGGTTTGTAACACCAATACCTACAATCATCAGGATTACTAGACTCACAATTTGGAAGTTTCTCACTCATTTCCCAACTTGCAGTTGCAGCTTTAATTTCAACAGTTTCAAAACCTTGAACAAAAGTTGCTTTTTGAGTTTCTATTTTTGTACCATCTTCTTTTTCGAAATAAGTCACTTCTTGAGTTCCCCAAACTGCAGGTACAACTAAAATTTTTTGACCAGCCTCCTTAACTAATACTTTTTCTTGAATAGTTTTATATTCAGCAGGATAGCTAATTATTTTCTTATACTCTGGTGACACAGCAATGTTTATAGTTTCATTTTTATAAACATCTGGTGTTTTACAACGAACATAACATTTACCAGGTTCAGGGTTTGGTGGTAAATCCTGACCAAAAGACATTGCAGCAATCATTACAAAAGCTACACTTAATAATTTTTTTTTCATATTTTTAAACATTATAAGATACTTTAACTTATTCAATCAACCTAAAGCCAAATGTACTAAAAACATTTAAAAATTGACATTAAAATCAAGAAATTATAGTTTATTATAGTGTAAACTTTTAATTATACCATCTGCAAGACCAATTTTAGGAACATATATTTTTCTTGAACCACTCCATTTCATAGCAGAAAGATAAATTTTTGTAGCAGGAATTATAACATCTGCTCTATCAGGGTTTAAGCTTAATTCAGATATTCTTTCTTGATAACTCATTTGCTTTAAAAATTGATATTGAGCATTTAAATAGATATATGAAATAGGCTTACCTTCTGTTCTACCAGACATTTTAAATAGTTTATTGATATTACCTCCAGAACCAATTAAAGCTATTTTTTTAAGATTTTTAGTGTTTTTAACAATCCATTTTTCCACACTTGCAAAGATTTCTTTGTTTACAGATTTTTTATTGTTTAACAAACGTACTGTACCCATTTTAAAGGATTTTGAATTGATGATTTTACCACCAGAAAAAATAGTAAATTCAGTACTTCCACCACCAACATCAACATATAAATACGATTTATCTCCTTCAATAAGTTGATTTAAATCGGTTGATGAAATAATTGCAGCTTCTTCTTTACCTCCAATAATATCTATTTGAATTCCTGTTTTTTCTAAAATTTCTGTAACAACTTTATTTCCATTTTTAGCTTCCCTCATTGCAGAGGTTGCACAGGCTTTATAACGCTCTACATGATGTACATCCATTAAAAGTTGAAAAGCTTTCATAGCATTAACCATTCTGTTAATGTTTTCATCGCTGATATATCCTTTAACAAAGGCATCTGCACCTAAACGAATAGGTACGCGTACTAAAGAAGATTTTTTGAATTGTGTTTCTTTGCCTTCTTTTATTACAACATTAGAAACTAACAATCTAATTGCATTAGAGCCGATATCTATTGCTCCATATTTTTTTATTTCTAAAACACTCAAATTATTTATGATTTTTGGGGAATTCTGTCATAAATGTTTTCCCTTTTTTAATATTTTTCCAATGTTTTTCTTGAAATTTAATACCAATTATTCCACATGTAGGCACATGTGCAATTGGTTTATTCCCAAACTTATTTACAAAAGTATTGATACCATGATCATGACTAAAAATTATAGCTGAATTAAAGGCATCATCTAAAGCACAAACTGTTTTAACTAAGTAACCATCACTAAAACTATATAATTGCCTACTAATTTGTAGGTTAGCTAAAGGGAATCCTAAATTTTCACAAAAAATAATACCCGTATGTAAAGCTCTATTTGCGCTGCTCGAAACAAAAACATCTGGCCTTTCAATATTTTTTGATAGAAACTTAGACATTAAATGAGCATCCTTGATTCCTCTTTTTTTTAAAGGTCTATCAATATCATCAATCCCAGAATACTCCCAAGAAGATTTGGCATGACGAACTATATATAATGTTTTCATTTATTTTGGTTAATTGAATTGTAAATATAAAAATTAAGGCGATAAACGGTCTAATTTCCAAGAAAAATCTTTTTGTAACGAATATCGAATTCTATCATGCATTCTATTGGGTCTTCCTTGCCAAAACTCTATTGAAATGGGTTTAATTAAATAGCCTCCCCAATGTTTTGGTCTTAAAATTTCTTTGCCTTCAAAGTTTCTTTCAAACATTTTTAAGTTTGCTT
Organism: Polaribacter sp.; assembly: GCA_965661915.1. Classification (GTDB taxonomy): domain Bacteria; phylum Bacteroidota; class Bacteroidia; order Flavobacteriales; family Flavobacteriaceae; genus Polaribacter. Next base: position 5,783 of record CBFIFR010000021.1, read on the forward strand.
CTAATTCTTCTCTAGATTCCACGATAGCACTTTGGTTTGATGCCCAAGCCCCTAATTTACTACCATCTGGTCTTGATTCAAAATAACCATCAGACAAGTTTTCTGCAAGTTTTTCAGCTTTGCCTTTAATGATTATTTGTTGCTCTAAAGCTGGCCAAAAAAAAGAACAACAAAGGTTATTGTTGGCTTGTATTGCTTTACCTTTTTCTGATGTGTAATTGGTGTAAAAAATAAAACCTTCCCAAGTAATTTTTTTTAATAATACAACTCTGCTTTTAGGAAAACCATCAAGGCCAATGGTGGATACATGCATGGCATTCGTTTCTTCTACAGTATTAGATTCGTCTGCATTTCTAAACCAAGTTTGAAATAGTTCCATTGGGTTTTCTGGGCAGTTGTTTTCTAAAAGTTCTTGTTTTTCGTATGATTTTCTATAGTTGCTTAAATCTTTAGCCATTTTTGTTTTTTGTGAATATAACAAAAATACGAATGTTTTTTAGCTAATAAAAGAAAGTGGTTTGAGATTTTAAGTAAAAAACTCAATTTTTTTTAAAAAATAATAGTGCATTTGATAAAGCGTTAATCTTCAATGCTTAAATGAAACAATGCATCACCTTTATTAACAATAGGAGTCTTATTGATACAAAATACATATCCATTAAAAGGTGCGTAGATTTTCTTTTTGAACTCACCAAACGGATCTTGAATGACACCTAAAATTTCCCTTTTTTTAACAAAAGTTCCATTAATAACTACCACTTTAAGCATTCCAGAATCTGAGGCTCTAATCCATTTTGATTTTTTGATGAAAATCGGTTTTTCTCTTACAGTTATTTCACCTTGAATTAACCCCAAATGAATTAAAACATTACGTGTGCCATTAACGCCTTCATTAATTATAGTAGGGTTTAATTCGTAAGATTTACCACCTTCAAAAAGCAAAACAGTTTTACCCATTTTATGCAGTGTTTCTCGTAAAGATTTGACAATATTATTGGAGAATAAAATCATTGGTGGATTAAAAATTTTTGCCAATTCTACCCCTTTATTATCATTTTTATTGCATCGAATTTGAGCAATATTATCACGTAAGCCACCACCTGTATGAAAGTCGATAACATAATCTACAAAAGGAGCTATTTTTTCTGAAAATTGGTATGCAAATTGGCTGGCCAACGAACCATTTTGCGTGCCCGGAAACATTCTGTTTAAATCTCTACCATCTGGAAATTCGCGTGTGTGAATTAAATACCCAAAAATATTGAATACAGGTATGCAAATAATAGTTCCCTTTTGGGGTTTATTCAGTTTTTGATCTATAATTTCTCTAATAATACCAACACCATTGGTTTCATCACCATGAATACCTGCTAAAAGCAACACTACTGGACCAGGATTTTTTGAGTGCTCTATGATTACAGGAACATTAATTGGTGTTCTAGTATGTAATTTTGCAACCTTTAAATCTATGACTGTGCGTTTTCCTTCAGGAATTACTTTACCAAGAAGTGTAAACGGTTTATTCGACATGAATTTCTAAGTATCTAATAATTTCTTTTGCAATGTTTTTTCCAGTAGCAACTTCTATACCTTCTAAACCAGGAGAAGAGTTTACCTCTAAAACTAACGGCCCTTTTTCAGATTGTAGCATATCTACACCAGCAACACCTAAGCCTAGTGCTTTGGTAGCTTTTAACGCGGTTTTTTCTTCTTCATCAGTCAATTCAATAACAGTTGCATTTCCTCCTCTGTGCAAATTAGAACGAAATTCACCTTCTTTTCCTTGTCGCTTCATAGCTCCAATTACTTTACCATCAACAACAAAAGCTCTTATGTCTGCACCACCAGCTTCTTTAATAAATTGCTGAGCAATAACTCTTGCACCTAAGCCATTAAAGGCCTCTAAAACTGAAGTTGCCGCATTTTTTGTTTCTGCTAAAACAACTCCTAAACCTTGTGTACCTTCTAACAACTTTAAAACTAAAGGAGCACCACCAACAGATTTTACAACATGCTCTACATCTTTTGTATAGTTAGTGAATACTGTTTTTGGTAAGCCAACCCCAGCTCTAGCTAAAATTTGTAAACTACTTAATTTATCTCTAGATCTGGTTAAAGCTATAGAACTAACAGAAGTAAATACTTTCATCATTTCAAACTGGCGAATTACTGCTGTACCATAAAAAGTAACAGAAGCTCCAATTCTTGGTATTATGGCATCAACATTAGAAATGTATTCTCCTTTGTAATATATTTTTGGTGATTTTTTTTCAATAACAATATCACATTTTAGATGATCTACTACAAAAACTTCGTGTTTTCTTTTTTCAGCAGCTTCAACCAATCTTTTTGTAGAATATAGTCTTGGATTTCTAGATAGTATAACTATTCTCATTTGTTTGTTTGTTTTAATTTATGTGATAAGTTTTTTTTAGCGGTATCTATGATAAATTTTTTATTCAGAAATTTTCTTCCCAATAATATGGGAAATTTCATGTCTTTTCGTTCTGTTAATGTTAAATAAATAGGAAAGATTGTATTGAAAATTAAAATTTCTGTTTGAATCATAAATCTTGTTTCAGAAATTCCATTTGAACTTTTAACAATTTTAGAAGTGTAGTTTTTAAAGGTAAACTCTTTGTTATTGTACAATGAGTGTTCAGGATCTAACAAAGTAAATTTAACAAAGGGCGTCTCGTTTAGAGAAATCTCTTTTATGTTAGAACAGTGTATGGATGATGTATATGCCCCTGAATCGATTTTTACATCAATTTGTTCTAAAGATAATTCAGGAAAATCTGCTTTATCAACTCTACCAATGGTAATTTTCATATTGAAATATTAAAAAGTAAAATTAAGAATACTTATTGGTTTATGATTGAAAATATTACATTTTTGCAATCACAGCTTCAGCACAACGTTCGCCATCCATAGCAGCAGAAACAATACCACCTGCATAACCACCACCTTCTCCACAAGGAAATAATCCTTCAATTTGAGTATGTTCTAAATCTTGTTTTCTTGGAATATTTACTGGAGATGATGTTCTAGATTCAACACCAACAATATTTGCTTCATTGGTAAAATAGCCATGCATTTTACCACCAAAAGCTGTAAAGCCTTTTCGCAATCTACTACCAATAATTTTTGGCAATAACGAATGTAAAGGAGCAGATTTTAATCCAGGTTGATAAGAAGTATCGTTTAAATGACTAGAGAGTTTTCCATCAACAAAATCTACTAATTTTTGTGCTGGTGCTGTTTGATTTCTTCCACCAGAGGTAAATGCTAATTTTTCCAAGTTTTTTTGAAATTCTAAACCTTTTAAAGCCCCAAAATGCTCGTATTTTTTAAAGTCTTTATCAATATTTAATTCTACTACAATACCTGAGTTTGCAAATTTATTGTTTCTTTTGCTGGGCGACATTCCGTTTACTACAACCTCACCATTAGCAGTTGCAGCTGGCACTATAAAACCTCCTGGACACATACAAAAAGAATACACACCTCTATTATTTACTTGTTGCACTAAACTGTAAGCAGCAGCAGGTAATAGCTCATCTCTAGCGTCTTCACAGCTATACTGAATTTGATCTATAATTTCTTGAGGATGCTCTATACGAACACCCATTGCAAAAGATTTTGCTTTTAGATGTACCTTTTTTGTGTCTAATAATTCATAAATATCTCTTGCAGAATGACCTGTTGCTAAAATAACTGCATTAACAGTCATTTCTTTTTCGTTATTTATTTGAATTGCATTTAATGTGTTATTATTGATGACAAAATCTGTAACCTTGCTATTAAAATGAATCTCTCCACCAAATTTTAAAATAGTTTCTCTAATATTTTGAATGATTTTTGGTAGCTTATTGGTTCCAATATGTGGATGAGCATCTATTAAAATTTGTGCTGTTGCACCATGAAAAACTAGGTTTTCAAAAATTCTTCTAACATCACCACGTTTTAAGCTTCTTGTGTATAGTTTTCCATCAGAGTACGTGCCTGCACCACCTTCGCCAAAGCAATAATTAGAATCTTCATTTACAATATGATCTTGGTTTATTGCTTTTAAATCTCGCCTACGTTCTTGTACATTTTTACCACGTTCTAAAACTATAGGTTTGTAACCTAGTTCTATACATCGTAAAGCTGCGTACATTCCTGCTGGTCCAAAACCAATAATGTGAATTTCTTTTGCGTTTGAAACATCTTTGTAATCGAAAGTATAATCTGATTTTTCTGGAGGAATTTCATCAATATAAACAGCAACTTTGTAATTGAAAATGATGTCTTTTTTACGAGCATCAATCGATTTTCTTAAAATTCGTACAGCAGAAATTTCTGAAAGAGCAATAGATAGTTGTTGAGATGATTTGTGTAAGAGTATGTCTTCTTTTTTTTCTTCTACTAAATTAACTCTGAGTTGAATTTCTTTAATCATTTAAAAAACTGAAAAATTATAATGCTTCTAACTTATTTAAAATTGATTGATATTCTATGATACTTTCTTTACAAATAGGGATAACATAGCCTAATTTTTCTTTAATGATATCTTGGTTTTCATGTTCTTTGGCAAGCTGTTCTAAAGTTGCAATATCCTCTAAACAACTTATGCCCATTAAGCCAAATGAAGATTTTAGGAAATGACATACACTTCTAACTTCTTCATAATCTACGCTTTCAAGATTATTTTCTAAGATTTTTAATCTTGGTGTTGTTTCTGAAAGATAAACGTTTATTAATTGTATTAACATGTCTTTATCTGTACCGAAAAAACTTTTTACAGAACTTACATCAACTACATTACTAGTTAATATTTCATCAATTTCCATAATTATTACTATTTGGGGGTTATTGAGTAAAGATAAAAAAAATATTCAAGATTGTTTTAAATAAGAAACTTTAGTTCAAAAAAAAATCCTCCCTAAATTCATAGTAAGGATTCTTTTTTTTTAGTTGAAAGTAATATATTATTAAAAAATTATAGTTTACGAATCGAAATAAGAAAAGGTGTTGCCCTCTTTAATATTTATTAGCGTTTCATAAATCATTTTAATTACGTTTTCTACATCATCTCTATGTACCATTTCTACTGTGGTATGCATATATCTTAAAGGTAAAGAAATTAGTGCAGAAGCTACACCTCCATTGCTATAAGCAAAAGCATCTGTGTCAGTTCCTGTAGCTCTAGATAATGCAGAACGTTGAAAAGGTATGTTTTTAGCTTCTGCAGATGATATCACTAAATCACGTAATTTTTGTTGTACAGCAGGCGCATAAGCCACAACTGGACCTTTGCCAATTTCTAAATGACCAGACTTTTTCTTATCTATCATTGGTGTGGTTGTATCATGAGTAACATCTGTAACAATAGCAACATTTGGCTTAATGGTTTGTGTAATCATTTCTGCACCACGTAAACCAATTTCTTCTTGTACAGCGTTGGTTACATACAATCCGAAAGGCAGTTTAATATTGTTTTCTTTTAATAAACGAGCTACTTCTGCAATCATAAATCCGCCCATTCTGTTATCTAAAGCTCTACACACAAATTTATCGCCATTTAAAACATGAAATTCGTCTGGGTACGTAATTACACAACCTACATGAATGCCTAGCTGTTCAACTTCTTCTTTTGTTGCGCAACCTGTATCTATGGTAATATTGTCTGGTTTTGGTGCTTGCTCATCAGATTTATCTCGAGTGTGAATTGCTGGCCACCCAAAAACACCTTTTACAATACCGTTTTTGGTGTGAATATTTACAATTTTACTCGGTGCAATTTGGTGGTCTGAACCTCCATTTCTAATTACATAAATCAAACCATTATCAGAAATATAATTTACATACCAAGAAATTTCATCTGCATGCCCTTCTATAACAACTTTATATTTTGCATCAGGATTTATGATTCCAACTGCAGATCCATAAGTGTCTGTAATAAAAGTATCTACGTAGGGTTTTAGGTAGTTCATCCATATTTTTTGCCCTTCCCACTCGTAACCTGTTGGTGAGGCATTGTTTAAATATTTTTCTAAAAATTCTAAAGATTTTTCGTTTAAAATTGATTGTTCTGCCATTATAAAATGTTTATTAAATATTAATGTAAGCTAGTAAAGAGCTTACGTTTAAAATTAGAAGAAACTAGTTCAAAATACTATAATTTGTGTACTTGATTAAGCTTTAACTAACTAGTAATTTGTGTTTTTAAATTTTACTTAAGCGTAAAAATAATACCAATTTTTAGCATATCAATTAAAAAAATCATAAAAAAATGTAACAAAAGTCCTTATTTTTACACTTATTTTAAAGTTGTAAGATTTAGAGAATAATAAAAATAACAAGGTGTTGCATACATTTTGAAAGGGCAATAATACCATATAACTAAAACGATTAAAATGAAGCTTGTCATTGAAAATTTAACAAAAACCTATAAAAACGGAGTAAAAGCAATTGATAACTTGAGTATTGAAATTGGCACAGGAATGTTTGGTTTGTTGGGTCCAAATGGAGCAGGAAAATCTTCTTTAATGCGTACTATTGCTACTTTGCAAAGTCCGGATTCAGGGTCAATTACTTTTGGTGATATTAATGTTTTAGAAGATAATATGTCGCTTAGAAAAGTATTAGGGTATTTGCCACAGTCTTTTGGAGTGTACCCAAAAATGTCGGCTAATGATTTGTTAGATTATTTTGCGACATTAAAAGGTGTTGCAAGTAAATCTGATCGTCAAAAATTAATAAAAGAACTTTTAGAAATTACCAATTTATATGAGGTAAGATACAAACATGTAGCAGGGTATTCAGGAGGAATGAAACAGCGTTTTGGTATTGCTCAGCTGCTTTTAAACAATCCAAAATTAATTATTGTAGATGAACCTACTGCTGGTTTAGATCCTGCTGAAAGACATCGATTTTTAAATGTTTTGCGTGAAGTTGGTACCAATTGTACTGTTATTTTTTCTACTCATATTGTTGAAGATGTAAAAGAATTGTGTAATGAAATGGCCATTTTAAATGGTGGTAAAATATTAAAACATACAACTCCACAAGAAGCAACCAAAGAAATTGAAGGACAAATTTGGAAAAAAATCATCAATAGAGATGATTTAGAGTCGCATGAAAAATTGTACAATATTTTATCATCTAATTATAACCAAGATAATACCTTAAATATTAGAGTGTTTTCAGCAGAAAAACCTGCAGATGAATTTGAATCCGTAACTCCGCAATTAGATGATGTATATTTTATTGCTTTAAAACAAGATGAACCAACTGTAGTTTAAAAGTTTAAAGTTGGAAAATTTGTTTGTCTAAACTATCAAAAAATCTAACGCTCTAAAAATCTAACCATCTAACCATTTAAATAAATGTTTTCAATAATATTCAAACAAGAATTAAAGTATTGGTTTAAAAGACCTTTGTTTTACATTTATATGGCAATATTTGTTTCTATTGCTTTTCTTGTATCTGCAACTTCTGCAGGTATATGGGATAGTATTACAGGTACTGTAGGCTCATCAAGAATTGTAAATTCACCTATAAATATAGTAGGTAGGTTTAATACATTTACCACTTTAATTTTCTTTTTATTTCCTTCTATTATTGGAGTTTCTATTTACAGAGATTTTAAGAGCGAAATGCATACCATTTTATACTCATACCCGTTTACCAAAGCCAACTATTTATTTGCTAAATTTTTAAGTGGTATTGTAGTAGTATCAGTAATTCTATTTGCAGTTGCTTTAGGCATGATGATTGGGTATCGTTTTCCAGGAACTAACTCAGATATTGTTGGCGATTTAAATATAATGAGTTACTTAAATACATATTTAATATATGTTTTACCAAATATGTTATTTTTTGGTGCAGTTGTTTTTGCAGTGGTTACTTTTTCTAGAAGTGTGGGCGCTGGTTTTATTACGGTAATTATTTTAATGTTTTTTCAAGGTGCTATCGGAAATATTTTCTCAGAGCCTGAGCAAGAAACTTTATTAGCCTTGTTAGAACCATCTGGGTTTTCTGCCTTAAATAAATACACAAAATACTGGACTGTCTACGAACAAAACGAATTGCAAGTTCCTTTAGAAGATCTTATTATTTATAACAGGTTCTTGTGGCTTGCTATTTCTAGCTTGGTATTTGCTGTGGTGTATAAATACTTTAAATTTAGTCAAAATGCCATTACTATTTCTTTTAAAAAATCTAAATCAGAAAGGGTAATTAAAAGAAATTTTAGTGGAATTATTAGAATAACCTTACCAAAAGTAGCTTATAATTATTCTTTTACTCAAAATTTAAAAACGATGTGGAGACTCTCTAATATCGATTTTAAATATATTTTTAGAAGCATTCCTTTTATCTGTATCTTAATTGTTGGAGTTATTGTTTTAGTAACTTCTTTATTTACTGTAGGAGAAATTTTTGGAACCTCTACATTACCAGTAACCAGACAAATGCTTGATGGTGGTGTATTATACGAGGTTTTAGTAATTAATATCTGTACATTTTTATATGCAGGGATGTTGGTGCAAAGAGCCAATATTGCTAAGGTAAATCATTTAGTAGATTGTACACCAATACCTAATTGGACCTTGCTTTTCTCTAAATTAATTGCACTTGTAAAAATGCAAATTGTATTGTTAGCTGTAATTATGGTTTCTGGTATGTTGTTTCAAATCTATCAAGAGTATTATAATTTTGAAATTGGTTACTATGTTAAAGAATTATTTGGTTTAAAACTATTAGGTTTTGTGGTTTGGGCATTGCTAGCCTTATTTATTCAAACTTTGGTAAAAAATCAATTTTTAGGTTTTTTTATCATTTTTATCATTGCGTCTGTTATGCCTTTATTACCAATAATTGGCATAGAGTTGCCAATTTTTAGATACAATCAGGGCTCTGGTTTCAGTTATTCTGATATGAATGGATATGGAACAACTTTATCAAGGTATTTGTGGTATAAATTGTATTGGATTTTAGGTGGATCAATCCTTTTAATTTTAAGTTTTTTATTCTGGGTTAGAGGTTTGCCAAGTTCATTTGCAGAGCGCATTCATATTGCAGTACAACGCTTTAAAATGCCTCAAATTATTGTGTTTTCAGTTGTCTTTATTGCGTTTGTATCTTTAGGAACATCCATTTACTTCGAAACCAAATCTGACAGCGAAAACTCATCATCCAAACAAGCAGAATTGGATGCTGTAGAATGGGAAAAAAAATACAAAAAATACGAACACTACAAACAACCAAGAATTGTGGCTGTTAAGGCAGACGTTGATATTTATCCGAAAAAAAGAACCTACAAAGCCAGTGCAATTTATAAAATGGTAAATAAAACAGATAAGGTTATTGATAGTGTTTTTGTAAATCATAATTCGTTAGAAAATACATTTGAGTTTAACAAACCCAATACCTTAGTTTTAGAAGATACCATCTTTAATTTTGATATTTTTAAGTTTGAAAATGGAATACAGCCAGGAGATTCTTTAGAGTTGACCATCAACGTAAAAAGTAAAGAAAATTCTACTTTCCGACAAAAATCACCCATCATTGAAAACGGAACGTTTATCAATAATTTTTCTATGTTTCCTTCCTTAGGATATTCTTCTCAAGGAGAATTAACTGATAATAAAACAAGAAAAAAATACGATTTACCTCCTAATGATTTACGTCCTTATCCTACAGATTCAACAGCTTTAGGAAATACGTATATTGCTAAAGATGCAGATTGGATTGATTTTGAAGCAACCGTTTCTACCTCAAAAGATCAAATAGCTATTGCTCCTGGATATTTGCAAAAAGAATGGGTTGAGAATGATAGAAAATATTTCCATTATAAAATGGATAGTAAAATCTTAAACTTTTATGCGTTTAATTCTGCTAGATACCAAGTAAAAAAAGAAATGTATAAAGGGGTGAGTTTAGAAATTTATTACCACAAACCACATACGTTTAATTTAGATAGAATGATGAAAGGAATGAAAGCTTCTTTAGATTATAACGAAAAGAATTTTAGTCCTTATCAACACAAACAATTACGAATTTTAGAGTTTCCAAGAACCTTTGGCACGTTTGCGCAATCTTTTGCAAATACAATTCCGTTTTCTGAAGGTTTTGGCTTTATTGCTGATGTTGATGATGAAAATGAAGATGGTGTAGATTATCCGTTTGCAGTAACAGTGCATGAAGTAGCGCATCAATGGTGGGCACATCAAGTAATTGGTGCAGATGTTTTAGGAGCAACAATGCTCTCTGAAAGTTTATCAGAATATGTGTCTTTAAAAGTGTTGGAACATCAAAATGGAAAAACCAAAATGAGAACCTTTTTAAAGGATGCTTTAGACAGCTATTTAACTCAAAGAACCTTTGAGAGTAAACGCGAAAAACCGTTAATGTATAATGATGGACAAGGATATATTCGTTATCAAAAAGGATCTTTAGTTTTTTATGCTTTAAGTGATTATATAGGTGAGTCAACATTAAATGAAGCATTAAAAAGATATGTAGAAAAGGTAAAATTTCAAGAAGCACCTTACACTACATCTTTAGAAATGGTAAATTATATTAAAGAAGTTACTCCAGATTCTTTACAATACGTAATTAAAGATATGTTTGAAACAATCACTTTATATAAAAATAGAGTTACAAACGTAACATCAACAGCTCTAGAAAATGGAAAATATCAAGTAGATATTGAATTTGAAGTGGCTAAATACAGAAATAATGAAAAAGGAAAAAGGATGTATGGTGATAAAGTAGGGGATACCTTAACCTACAAATCTGAAAAGATGAAAAAACCAATTTTATCTTTACAATTAGCAGATTATATAGATGTTGGTGTTTTTGGAACAGAGGAAGTTGATGGTGTTCAAAAAGAAGTAGAATTGTATTTACAGAAACACAAAATTACTCAGATTTATAATAAAGTTACCATTATTGTTGATCAAAAACCGACAGAAGTTGGCATAGATCCGTACAACAAATTAATTGATACCCAATCTATGGATAACCGTCAGAAAATTTAATGTTGTACATTGATGCAAAAAAATAAACAAAATCATATATCATAAAAAAAAAGGAGGCTCTTTAGAAACCTCCTTTTTTAGTGTAAAACATTTTTTTTACTTTATATCAAAACGATCTAGATTCATCACTTTAGTCCATGCTTTTATAAAATCTTTTACAAAAAGATCTTGTCCATCACTAGCTCCATAAACCTCAGCAATTGCTCTTAGTTCTGTATTTGAACCAAAAATTAAATCGGCTCTTGTACCAGAAAATTTCATAGCGTTTGTTTTTCTATCCCTTCCTATAAATTCTTTTTCTTCAGAATTTGCAGCTTTCCAAGTGAAAGAAAAATCTAAAAGATTGGTAAAAAAGTCGTTTGATAAAGTTCCTTTATTTTCTGTAAATACACCGTGATTTGAACCATCGTAATTTGTACCTAAAACACGTAAACCACCAACCAAAACAGTCATTTCTGGTACAGATAAGGTTAATAAGTTCGCTTTATCTACTAATAAATCTTCTGCAGCAATGTTTAAATCTCCTCTAATATAATTTCTAAATCCATCTGCTAAAGGCTCTAGATATCCAAATTGCTCTAGATCTGTTTGCTCTTGTGTTGCATCTCCTCTTCCTTGGTAAAAATCTAATGTTTCAGTATAACCAGCATTTGTTAATCCTTTTTCAACCCCAACATTTCCTGCAAGTACAATTAAATCAGCTAAAGAAACTTCACCTTTAAATTTTTCTTTTATATCCTTTAAAACAGAAAGTACTTTATCTAATTCAGCTGGATTATTTACCTCCCAACTTCGTTGAGGTTCTAAAGCAATACGTGCTCCGTTTGCACCACCTCTATTGTCAGAACCTCTAAATGTAGAGGCAGACGCCCAAGCTGTAGTAACTAATTGCGAAACAGTTAATCCAGAGTCTGAAATTAATTCTTTTAATGAAGAAATTTCAGCATCACTTAAAGTATAGTTTACTTCAGGAATAGGATCTTGCCATACCATAGTTTCTTTTGGGATTTCAGGTCCTAAATAACGAGAAGTTGGTCCTAAATCACGATGTGTTAATTTGTACCAAGCACGTGCAAAAGCATCTTCAAATGCTTTATGATCTTTATGAAAACGTTTAGAAATCTCTAAATATTTTGGATCTACTTTTAGCGCAATATCTGCAGTTGTCATCATTAAATCTTGTTGCTCATTTGCGTTACCAGCTTTTGGTGCTCTTTTTGCATTTGATGCTGCTGTTGGTTTCCATTGGTGTGCGCCAGCAGGACTTTTGGTTAGTTCCCAGTCGTAGTTTAATAGTACATCAAAATAATCAGCATCCCAACGAGTTGGATTAGGTGTCCAAGCACCTTCAATTCCACTAGTAATGGTATCGTCTAAAAAACCAGTACCAAAACTGTTTTTCCAACCTGTACTCATTTCTTCAATGGAAGCTCCATGTGGCTCTTTACCAACGTATTTATTTGGATCTGCTGCTCCATGAGCTTTCCCAAAAGTATGTCCACCTGCAACCAAAGCTACAGTTTCTTCATCATTCATTGCCATTCTTCCAAAAGTTTCTCTAACATTTTGTGCAGAACCCATAGGGTCAGGGTTTCCATTTGGACCTTCTGGGTTTACATAAATCCAACCCATCATTACAGCTGCTAAAGGGTCTTCTAAATCGCCATTTTCATATCGATCATCATTAGCTCCCCATTCAGTTTCACTTCCCCAGTAAATATCTTGTTCAGGCTCCCAAACATCTTCTCTACCACCTGCAAAACCTAAGGTTGGAAAGCCCATAGATTCCAAAGCACAGTTTCCTGCTAGAATCATTAAATCTGCCCAAGAAATTTTGTTACCATATTTTTGTTTTATAGGCCATAATAATAAACGAGCTTTGTCTAAATTACCATTATCTGGCCAACTGTTTATAGGGGCAAATCGTTGATTTCCAGTTCCTGCACCACCTCTACCATCTCCAACTCTGTATGTACCTGCACTGTGCCAAGCCATTCTAATCATTAACCCTCCATAATGCCCATAATCTGCTGGCCACCAATCTTGAGAGTCTGTCATAAATTCTATAAGTTCTTTCTTTAACGCATCATAATCTAAACTATTAAAAGCTTCAGCATAATTAAAATCGTCTCCCATAGGATTGGACTTAGATGCATTTTGTCTTAAGATGTTTAGTTTTAATTCATTAGGCCACCAATCTCTGTTTTTTACACCTTCACCAGATGTTTGTTTTGTTGTTCCACTTAAAAAAGGACATTTAGTAGCACTTTCGTTTAATTCAAAATTTTCACCATTATGTTGATTACTTGAGTTTGTATTATTTTTCATTGAGTAGTTTTTTTAATTTATAAAATGTAAACTTACAAGATTTGATTTAATAAACAAAATCTATAATTTTTATTATTTAATAACAATAAACAATAGTTTATTTCTTTAAAATTACAAAAATTTTTAATTCTTAAATAAATATAATTATATCTTATTTTATGTTTAGGTTTTGATAAGTTTAATCTATATATAAATAAATACTTATCATAAAAATATTTACTTTTAAATTGGTTCATTTTTATCTTTGCATCTATAAATAACAAATATTAATCAATAAAAATAAAAAGTAATGGCAACAGCAGTTGGTAAAAAATTTCCAGATTTAAATGTAGACGCAATGAATGAAATGGGTGATACATTTAAATTAAATGTATTAGAAGAGGCAGTTAATAACAAGAAAAAAGTGTTGTTATTTTGGTATCCAAAAGATTTTACTTTTGTATGTCCAACAGAATTGCATGCTTTTCAAGCTGCTTTAGGTGAATTCGAAAAAAGAAATACAATTGTAATTGGTGCTTCTTGCGATACTCCTGAAGTACACTTTGCATGGTTAAGTACTTCTAAAGATAATGGAGGAATTGAAGGTGTAACATATCCAATTTTAGCAGATAGTAATAGAAATTTATCATCAATTTTAGGTATTTTAGACATCACTAATGAAACTTTTGATGAAGCAACACAAACTGTTCAAGTAGAAGGTGATAACGTAACTTATAGAGCTACTTATTTAATAGATGAAGAAGGAACAGTTTTTCATGAAGGGATAAACCACATGCCTGTAGGTAGAAATGTAAATGAATTTTTACGTTTAATTGATGCTTATGCGCATGTTCAGTCTCATGGAGAAGTTTGTCCTGCAAACTGGGAAGAAGGTAAAGAAGCAATGTCTCCGAACGCAAAAGGTACAGCTGAATATTTATCAGCTCACTAAAAATAATAACAAATTATGAATTACGGGTTTAAACTCGTAATTCATAATTGAAAATACAAAACTAAAATGGTACAAGAATTAACAGCGGATAACTTACAAGAAATTGTAAATGAAAATGAAAAGGTGGTAGTACAATATTCTGCAACCTGGTGTGGTAATTGTAGAATTATGAAGCCTAAATTTAAAAAATTGGCTTCAGAAAATGAAGGTACCACTTTTTTAATTGTTGATGCAGAAAAGTTTCCTGAAAGTAGACAATTAGCTGATGTTAGCAATCTACCAACTTTTGCAACTTTTGTAGGTGGTGAAAAGAAGAATCAAGTACAAACCAATAAGTTTGATTTGTTAAAAGAATTAGTGTCTGAAGTTATTTAATTTCATATTTGTGAATCTAATTAAAATATAAATTATGAAATTACCTGTAATAAAGCACCTAACTAATTTTATTGAAGAAAACGATCAAGATTATATTTTAGAAACTATCGAAACTTTGGAAGCCTTAACAGAAGTACCCTCTTTAAAAGATGAAGAATTGGATGTTATTGGAGAGTTGATTTCTAATTTATATGGAGCTGTTGAAGTTGATAAAATGATTAAAGACGGTACACCTAAAAAAGAAGCTTTGAATACTTTTATGAAACGTGTTTTAGGTTCTATAGATCAATAAAGAAAAAAGCTTTACATTAAAGTATAAAGCCTCAGAAAAAGTTCTGAGGTTTTTTTATGATTAACAATTTTATTCTTCTAATTCTTTAGAATGTTCAGAATAGGTTCTCCATTTTTCTAAACAATCAGTGATATCTTTGGGTACCTTAGAGTCAAACTGCATAAATTCACCTGTTTTTGGGTGTGTAAACCCTAAGGTTTTTGCATGTAAAGCTTGTCTTGGTAAAACTTTAAAACAATTTTGCACAAACTGTTTGTATTTGGTAAATGTTGTGCCTTTTAAAATATCATTTCCTCCATAACGTTCATCATTAAATAAGGTGTGGCCAATATGTTTAAAATGAGCTCTAATTTGATGTGTTCTTCCAGTTTCTAACTTACATTGCACTAAGGTAACATAAGTTAGGCGTTCTAAAACTTTAAAATGAGTTACTGCGTGCTTTCCAAAATCACCTTCAGGGAAAACAGCCATTTGTAAACGGTTTTTTAAACTACGCCCAATATTACCTTCAATTCTACCTTCATTTTCTTCAATATTTCCCCAAACCAAGGCATAATACAAACGTTCTGTAGTTCTGTCAAAAAATTGTTTTGACAAATGAGCTAGTGCAAACTCAGTTTTTGCAACTACAAGAAGTCCACTTGTATCTTTATCGATTCGATGTACTAAGCCAGGTCTTTCATTAGCGTTTGTGGGTAAGTTTTCTATATGATGAATTAAACCATTTACTAAAGTACCAGAGTAATTGCCATGACCAGGATGCACAACCATACCTGCTGGTTTGTTAACCACGATTAAGGTTTCATCTTCATAAACAATATCTAAAGGAATGTTTTCTGAAACCAATAAATTTTCAGCAGGAGGATAAGCTAAAACCACACGAACTACATCATGAGGGGTTACTTTATGATTGGATTTTACAACAACATCATTCACCAAAATATTACCAGCTTTTGCAGCTTGTTGTATTTTATTTCTAGTGGCATTTTCAATAAAATTCATTAAAAATTTATCTACACGTAAAGGAACTTGTCCATCGCTTGCTACAAACCTATAATGTTCATATAAGTCTTCGTTTTCTATATCTTGAGAAGGTTCTTCTTTCAATTGTTTTGTTTTCTATAATTGCAAAAATAACAACTAATTATTGATTTAAACTCATTACATATTTTTTTGGAGTGGTACCAAACTTCTTTTTAAAAGCAGCTATAAAATGACTGGCTGTGCTATAACCAACTTGCGTGCCTACCTCGTTTACGTTGTATTGGTTACTTTCTAAAAGTCTGCGAGAGTGTTCCATCTTATAATCAAACAAAAAACTGTATACAGTGTCTCCATAAATTTGTTTAAAACCTTCTTTTAGTTTTTTAATATTTAATCCAATTTCATTAGCCAATTCTTGTAAACTTGGAGGTTCTGCCATTCGTTCAATAATAATTTCTTTTGCCTTTCTAATTTTTAAAACATTTTGCTCATCAACTAAAAAAGGGCAATATTCACCTTCAACGTTTTCGTCTTTTTGAAAATGTAAGCTTAATAATTCGTAAACTTTACCTTTTACATATAAATTTCTAATAGAACTGTTAATATTTGAATTTATAATTTGTTGTAAAACTATAGAAACAGTGGGTTTTATTTCAGTGTCGTCATAATATTTCCGATTGCTATTCTCATCACTTAAAAAAGGGATATAACCAGATTCTTTTGAAAATAATGAATGAAACTTTTCAATCGAAATTAATAAAGAAAGCATTGTTGTTTTGGGTTGATTTTCTAAATGTATGGGTAATGTTCTTTGTGGATTGTATAAAAGTATGGATCGTCCATCTAAAACATCGAAAGAATATGAGCCATTGTTAAATAAAAATTTAGAATAGCCTCGTAAGCAAAAATGAATTTGAATGAAAGTGCTATTAATAGCTCTTTCAAAAATTTGTACTTCTTTGCTTTCATTCTGAAAATGAAGTATATAAAAACCATCTTCTAAGATGATTTCTTCAAAAGTACTTTCTCCGACATTTTTAAACATAGTTATTCAATTAAATTTGATTTGTTTTATTTAGAACGGTTCTATATAGTAATGATAAAAAACCTTGAAATCACTGCAAAAATAGAGGTTTTTACAGGTTTAAAGGTTAAAAAATATTTAAAAAACATTTAACGATATAAAAAGTACTTTAAGCGACATTTTTTTTTAAATGAAGTTTATACTTTTGACCAACTTTTACAATAATATGCAAGAGGTCAGGCAAGAGCACTTTTACAATATTGGGGTTAGTTATAAAAAAGCTGATGCTAACACACGTGGAAAATTTTCTTTATCCAAAGAAAACCAAAAACAGTTGTTGAATTTATCCAAAGAAAAAGGATTCACAGGAGTCTTTGTTTTGTCTACTTGTAATCGTACAGAAATTTCAGGTTTTGCAGAAAGACCATGTCAATTAATTGAACTTTTATGTGAATTTTCTGAAGGCACAATTCAAGAGTTTGCAAAAGTTTCAAATGTTTACAAGGATCAAGAGGCAATTCAACAGTTATTTCGAATTGGGACAGGTTTAGAAAGCCAGATTTTAGGAGATTATGAAATTGTAGGCCAATTGAGACAATCTTTTAAAATGGCTAAATCTTTACAAACTACCAATGCATATTCTGAAAGGTTGATAAACTCTGTACTTCAGGCAAGTAAAAGAGTAAAAAACGAAACAAGATTAAGTTCAGGAACAACTTCTGTTTCTTACGCTGCTGTTCAATACATCATTAAAAATTTACCAGATTATAATTCGAAAAATATTTTAGTTTTTGGATTGGGTAAAATGGGGAAACACACTTGTAAAAATCTAGCAGAATATACACAAAATAAACAAGTTTGCCTTATTAACAGAACAGAAGAAAAAGCAACTGAATTTGTAAAAGAACATGTTTCTATTAGAAAAGCAATAATTGAAAATTTATCTGCAGAGGTAGCGAAAGCAGATGTATTAATTGTTTCTACAGGAGCAGATAAACCTACCATAACAACAGCACATATTTCTGAAAACAAGGAATTGCTAATATTAGATTTGTCAATGCCAGAGAATGTTGCTAAAAACGTTTCTGATTTTGAAAAGGTTACCTTGGTTAATGTTGATGAGTTGTCAAAAATCACTGATGAAACTTTAGCAATTCGTCAACAAGAAGTTCCTCTAGCCGAAGCGATTATTGAAACACATAAAGCAGAATTTAACAATTGGTTAAACCATAGAAGGTTTACACCAGCTATAGCTGCATTAAAACAATCCTTAGAGAATATAAAAAAGGATGAGATTAATTTCCAAAAGAAAAAAATTGTTAATTTTGATGAAGATCAAGCCGAATTATTAACATCTCGTTTTATTCAAAAAATAACTACACAATTTGTGAAGCATCTTAAAGATGAAGAAACATCTGTTTCACAAAGCCTTCAGGTCATAAACAAGGTGTTTCAATCTTAAAAAAAGATGCAGAAAACAATTAGAATAGGTACTCGCGATAGCCAATTAGCGCTTTGGCAAGCCAACAAAGTACGCAAAGAATTATTAGAATTAGGTTACGAAACCGAGATTGTCCCCATTAAATCTGCGGGTGATATTGTTTTGGATAAACCGTTGTACGAATTAGGAATCACAGGAATTTTTACCAAAAATTTAGATATCGCAATGTTGAATGGCGATATTGATATTGCTGTGCACTCTCTAAAGGATGTGCCAACTGTTTTACCAGAAGGAATTGTACAAGGAGCAGTTTTAAAAAGAGCAAACTATACAGATTTGTTGGTTTTAAAAGATACTGAAGAGTTTTTCGGTCAACCAAATGGTATCATTGCCACAGGAAGTTTACGAAGAAAAGCGATGTGGTTGAATCGTTATCCAACACATAAAGTAGAAGGTTTAAGAGGAAATGTAAATACACGCTTGCAAAAATTAGAAAATAGTGAAACTTGGAACGGAGCAATTTTTGCTGCTGCAGGATTAGAAAGATTAGGTTTAAGATCTAAAGGTGCAATTCCGCTATCTTGGATGATTCCTGCACCAGCTCAAGGTGCAATTATGGTTGCTTGTCTAGAAAAAGACGATTTTGTAAAAGATGCTTGTGAACAATTAAATCACTATGAAACGCAAGTTTGTGTTGGAATTGAGCGTGAGTTTTTAAACCAACTAGAAGGTGGTTGTACTGCACCAATTGGAGCTTTAGCGTATGTTGATGAAAAAACAGAGGAGATTAATTTTAAAGGAGTGCTGCTAAAAAAAGACGGATCCAAAAAAATTACAGTGACCAAAACTGCTAAAATGGGACGTCATCGTTTTTTAGCAAAAGATTGTGCAGATTATGTAATTAATAGAGGAGGTAAGGAGCTAATGTTAGCAGATATGGATGGTGAAACTTTAGTGAGTCATAATATATATTCCACTAAAAAGTTATCTGAAGCCCAAAAGAAAACCTTGCCAAGTACAATTGGTATTCAAGATAGTGATTTTATTAAAATTCGCTTTAATAGAATTCCACCAAAGGTGATAAAAAACGAACTCGAAAATGTCATTATAACAAGTCAAAATGGTGTAGAAGCAATCCTAAATTCTTTTACTAAGAACGAGTTAAAGTTTAAAGATATTTATTGTGTTGGTAGAAGAACTAAAAAGTTAATCCAAAAAAGAATTGGTAAAGTTGCTCATGTAGCTAAAAATGCTAAGAAATTAGCTGAATACTTATCAAAAGAACTAGAAAATAAAGAAGTTACATATTTCTGCAGTGATTTACGTCTAGATATATTACCAGCATATTTACAAACTCACGATATTGTTGTGAATGAAGTTGAAGCCTACAAAACAATGCTGAGTCCTGAGAGGATTGATGATGAAGTTTCTGGAGTTTTGTTTTACAGTCCATCAGGAATTGAAAGCTATTTAAAAGAAAATACAACAGATAAAATAGCATTTTGTATTGGCGAAACTACTGCAGCAGCAGCCAGAAAACATTTTGAAAATGTTCAAGTTGCTAATTTGCCAAGTGTAGATTCTGTTTTAGAATTGGTAAATACTTTTTACTCAAAATAACAAGGGAGCATGCTCCCTTGTAAAAAAGGAAATATGTTTAGAACAAGAAGACTTAGAAAACAAGAAGGAATTAGAAGATTGGTTAGAGAAACCAAATTGTCTGTTGATGATTTTATCTATCCGTTATTCATAGAAGAAGGTGAAAATATAGCAACAGAAATCGTTTCTATGCCAGGTATCAAACGTTTTTCTTTGGATAAAATTTCTAAAGAATTAGATGAGGTTGTAGAATTAAAAATTCCTGCAGTTTTATTATTCGGAATTCCATCAGAAAAAGATGATGAAGGTACAGAAACTTGGAATGATAATGGAATTATGCAACAAGCCATTCGTTTTATCAAGAAAAACTACCCAAGTTTATATGTAATTACAGACGTTTGTTTTTGCGAATATACTTCTCATGGTCATTGTGGAATAATTCATGACAATGATGTTGATAATGATGCAACCTTAGTAAATATTGCAAAACAAACAATTTCTCATGCAAAAGCAGGAGTAGATATGGTGGCACCTTCAGGCATGATGGATGGAACAATTGACATGATGCGTCAAGCATTAGACAATTCAGGTTACTCAAACTTGCCAATTATGGCGTATTCTGTAAAGTATGCATCCGCTTTTTACGGGCCATTTAGAGATGCAGCAGATTCTGCACCCACTTTTGGAGATCGAAGAACCTATCAAATGGACCCATCAAACAGAGATGAAGGAATGCGTGAAGCTACTTTTGATGATCAAGAAGGTGCAGATATTTTAATGGTAAAACCAGCTTTATCGTATCTAGATATCATTAGAGATTTAAAAAATAATTTTGATAGACCCATTGCCTGCTATAATGTAAGTGGAGAATATGCCATGGTAAAAGCAGCTGCAGAAAAAGGTTGGATAGATGGTGAAAAAGTGATGATGGAAAGTTTGCTTTCTATGAAAAGAGCAGGAGCAGATATTATAATCACTTATTTCGCTAAAGAAGCAGCAAGAGTTTTAAAATCTGAAAACAGTTAATAATGCTGTCATTCCTGCGAAGGCAGGAATCTCAGAATTGAAGTGAAAAATGATCAAAACTCAACATCAATATTATGTTTATATAATCACTAATAAAAAAGATGGAGTTTTATACATTGGTGTTTCAAACAATCTAGAGAGAAGAATGTTTGAACATAAAAATAAGTTAGTTAAAGGTTTTTCATCAAGATATAATTTAGATAAGTTAATTTATTTTGAAGCTTATCAATATATTTCTGATGCTATCAAGAGAGAAAAAAATCTCAAGAAATGGAAAAGAGATTGGAAAATAAATTTGATAGTTGAAGATAATGTAGATTGGAATGATTTATCTGAAGATTGGTTTGATTGAGAATGAGATTCCTGCCTACGCAGGAATGACAGAAAAACGAAAAACATCATTTTATAAAATTGAGTAAAAGTGTATAAAAAATGAAATTCAAAAAATCAGAAAAACTATACAACAAAGGATTAAAAAACCTTGTAGGAGCAGTAAATTCTCCTGTAAGAGCATTTAGTTCTGTTGGCGGAAATCCCTTGTTTATTAAAAAAGCAAAAGGAAGTAAAATCTATGATGTTGATGGTAACGAGTATGTCGATTTAGTAGTTTCTTATGGGCCAATGATTTTAGGGCATAGGCATAAGGCTGTAGAAAAAGCCGCTAAAAAAGCGCTAAAGAAAGGTTATTCTTTTGGAGCATCTACTGAAGCTGAAATAAAACTAGCAAAAATAGTCTGTGATGCTTTTCCAGAAATGGATAAAGTACGTTTTGTAAATTCGGGTACAGAAGCTGTTTTAAGTGGAATTCGTTTGGCAAGAGCTTATACTGGGAAAGATAAAATTATTAAATTTTCGGGTTGTTATCATGGGCATCAAGATGCTCTATTAGTAGCTGCAGGCTCTGGTTTGGCAACTTTAAGTTTACCAGGTTCTAAAGGAGTTCCTGAAGGTGCAGTAAAAAATACCTTAATAGCTGAATACAATAATTTAGAAAGTGTAAAAAGACACTTTGAAGAGCATGATGATATTGCAGGAGTCATTATTGAGCCAATTGGAGGAAACATGGGGGTTGTAATTCCACAAAACAATTTCTTAAAAGATTTAAAAGAATTGGCTAACAAAAACGGAGCCGTTTTAATTGCAGATGAAGTAATGACTGGCTTTCGTTCTACTTTTGGTGGAGCGCAAGAAAAATTGGGTGTTACAGCAGATATTACTTGTTTAGGTAAAGTAATTGGAGGTGGTTTTCCTGTAGGAGCTTATGGAGCAAGAAACGAAATCATGGAAAATGTTGCTCCACTTGGAGGAATGTATCAAGCAGGAACGTTATCTGGAAATCCGATTGCAATGGCTGGAGGAATTTCAACCTTAACAGCGTTGAAAAAGCAAAATCCTTATGATAAATTTGAGGAAATAGGAGCAATCTTAGAAGTAATTTTATTAGAAACTGCAAAAAAATACAATGTAGATTTAGTAGTGAATAGATTTGGTTCTATGATGAATCCTTTCTTTACAAAAAGTAAAGTCACTAATTTTAAAGAAGCACAAACTTCAGATACTGAAAAATTTGCTATTTTCTTTTGGGAAATGATTAAAAACGGCGTGTTTTTACCTCCAAGTCAGTTTGAAGCATGGTTTTTAAATTCTGCTATTTCCGAAAAAGATATTAAGGTAATTGCTAATGCTGTTGATAAAGCGATGTTGGCGGTTTCTAAAATGTAGTAAACCGCAAAGAAACAAAAGTCGCAAAGTTTTAGCTGTTACAATCAAACATTATTATGTCAGAAAATGAAATTTCTAAAATTATAGTTGATTGTGCATACAGAGTACATAAATCATTAGGTCCTGGTTTGTTGGAAAGTACTTATGAAGCTTGTATGTATTATGAGTTAGATAAGAATAATTTGGTTGTTCACAGACAGAAAGTGTTACCAGTTGTTTATGATAATTTAAAATTAGAAGCTGGTTATCGATTAGATTTATTAGTTGAAAACAAAGTTATTATAGAACTAAAATCAGTTAAAAAATTAGATGATGTGCATACAGCACAAATGATTACCTATTTAAGATTATCAGATTGTAAATTAGGGTTATTAATAAATTTTAATGTGAGTCTAATCAAATACGGAATCAAAAGAATAGTGAATAACTTGTAACGTCTTTGCGAACTTTTTTGTCTTCGCGGTTAATAAAATATTATGATAAAAAACGATTTATTTTTAAGAGCATTAAAAGGAGAAACTGTAGATAGACCTCCAGTTTGGATGATGAGACAAGCAGGAAGGTATTTGCCAGAGTTTATGGAAATCAAGAAAAAATATGATTTCTTTACACGCTGTCAAACTCCAGAATTAGCTTCAGAAATTACAGTGCAACCTATCAGAAGATATGGTATGGATGCTGCTATTTTGTTTTCAGATATTTTGGTAATTCCACAAGCCATGAATATTGAAGTGGAAATGAAACCTAATTTTGGCCCTTATTTGCCAAATCCAATTCGTTCTCAAAAAGATTTAGATTCGGTAATTATACCAGATATTCAAGACTCTTTGGGGTATGTTATGGATGCTATAAAAGCCACCAAAGAAAAACTGAATGATGAAATTCCGTTGATTGGTTTTGCAGGTTCACCTTGGACAATTTTATGTTATTGTGTGCAAGGTCAAGGTTCTAAAAACTTTGATAAAGCTAAAGAATTGTGTTTTACGAATCCTGTTGTAGCTCATTCGCTTTTACAAAAAATCACAGATACTACTATTGCATATTTAAAAGCAAAAGTAGCAGTAGGTGTAGATGCAGTGCAAGTTTTTGATTCTTGGGGAGGCATGTTGTCTCCAATAGATTATCAAGAATTTTCGTGGCAATATATGCAGCAAATTATAGATGCTTTAAAAGAGATTACACCTGTAATTGCTTTTGGTAAAGGGTGTTGGTTTGCTTTAAATGAAATGTCTAAATCTGGGGCTTCAGCTTTGGGTGTAGATTGGACCTGCTCAGCAAGAAATGCGCGTTATTTATCAGGAGGAAGAGTTACGCTACAAGGTAATTTCGATCCATCAAGATTATTTTCTCCACCAGCAGAAATCAAAAAAATGGTGACTCAGATGATTAACGAATTTGGAAAAGACAGGTATATTGTAAATTTAGGACATGGAATTTTACCAAACATTCCTTTAGACAATGCAAAAGCATTTATAGATGCAGTAAAGGAGTATAAAAGTCCATCTTAAAATAATAATTTTGGCGTTCCCTAAAGGTCGCGCTTTCCATTATATCCCTGAAACAAGTTCAGGGGATGCCATTTCAATCGCTAACGCACTTTTTTGCCAACTTTAGGGTTAATAATAAGTAAATGCATATCTAAAAAATATCTAGCCTAAAATGTCTAAATGGGAAATCATAAAAAACGTAAAATTTAAGCAACTAGCTGCACTTTTTGTTTGGTTTTTAAAACACCCACTTTTTATGTTTGCTACTTTTAGAGCAACTGTAAATACATTAAGAATTGCTCAAAAAGAATTTCCTGATATTCATAATTTACACAACAAAGCAAACGCTTTTCGTCACGCAATCTGGAATATACTTATTGCTCAAGAATGTCTAAAATTTACTAAAGATGTTGATAAAGTTTTAGCTTGGACAAAACGAATCACAGATTGGCACGAAGAGTTTTCACCAAATGAAAAGATGGCAAAATTGATGGATTTACATAATAATGCATTAGGTAGAAAGAACTTTTTAGTTTTAAAAGATAAATCAAAAAATGAAATTGTAGATAACTTAATTCTAAAATTAGAAACAGCCATTAAAATTAATACAGAATCTGAATTGGATAAAATCGATAATTTGGTATTTTTGAAAGACTAAATGAATTATTATGATAAAGAATATAATTTTAGGAATTAAAGAATACAGTGGTGCTTTTGGTTTGATATCAAAATTAAAACTTTGGAAGTATTTTGCAATACCCATTTTAATTAGTATTGCTACAGCTATTTTAATAGGAGTAGAAACTTATGCATTGTCTGATAATATTGGTGGTTTTATTGCTAAAATATGGATTTGGGATTGGGGAAAAGAAACCTTTACCTCAATTAGTAATTTTGTAGGTGGAGTAATTGTTTTAGTAATAGGGTTAATTTTGTATAAGCATATAGTAATGGCATTCTCTGCACCATTTATGAGTCCTGTGTCCGAAAAAATTGAAAAACACTTTTATGGAGATGTTTCTCATAAATACAGAAATACAAGTAATACACAGCAATTAATAAGAGGTTTGCGTATCAATGTCAGAAATTTAATTCGAGAACTTTTGATTTCAATTCCTATTCTATTATTAAAGTTTATTCCTATTGTAAATATTTTCTCAACCTTATTATTGTTTTCAGTTCAAGGATATTATGCAGGTTTTGGAAATATGGATTATACTCTTGAGCGTCATTTAAATTATAAAGAAAGTATAGAATTTGTAAAAAGAAATAAAGGTTTTGCTATCGGAAATGGATTGGTGTTTATCCTATTTTTACTGATTCCTATCATAGGAATTATATTTGTGTTGCCATTATCGGTAACAGCTGCATCAACTAAAACTCTTAAAATTTTACACGGAAACCCTCAATTAGTTTATGAAAAATAAATATTTTAAAGAGCTAGAGCATTTTTTTGGTTCTTAGAATTTCCTGCAAGTTTTTTGAATCTATCTTATCTTCCTGCAAGGTTTTCAAAACCTTGTGGGTATTAAATATTAAGCAAATAATATGAAATTAGAAATTTTAGAAAAGGATAAATATTATCACATATATAATAGAGGTATTGATGGAGGCGTACTATTTAATGATGAAGGAAATATGAAGTATTTTCTTAAACTTGTAAAAAAATACCTCTCACAGAACACAACTATTTTATCATATTGCCTTTTAAAAAATCATTATCATTTTTTAGTAAGAATTAATGTTGATGGCGAAATTGCAACACAATCTTTGTCAAATTTGTTTAATGCCTATGCAAAAGCTTTTAATAAACAGCAAGATAGAACAGGCAGTTTGTTTGAAAAACATTTCAGAAGGAAACACATTTCATCAGATGAATATTTAAAAAACACCATTTTATATATTCATAAAAATCCAGAAAATCACAAAATTGTATCTGATTTTTCTAAATATCAATTTTCTTCTTATCAAGAAATATTAAAAGATAAATCAAATATTATATCAACAACAACTGTAATTGATTTATTTGATGATAAAGATAATTTTGTCTTTTGTCATAAAGAAGAAATGAATGATATTTTAGACCTACAAGGTTTTGAAAACCTTGCAGGTCAAGATAATAAGCAAAATAACGACAAGGTTTTAGAAACTTTGCAGGATAAGAAAGTTAGTTTTAAAAATAAATTCTACAACTATATAGAAATTCTTCAAGATACAATCACATCAAAATTAGAAACAGTTGATGGTTTAGCGAAGTTTCAAGAAGATATTTGGCAAAGAAAAGAAGGTGGAGGAGGAAGAACCAGAGTCATTGAAAATGGAGCAGTTTTCGAGAAAGGTGGTGTAAATATTTCTGCTGTTCATGGAGAATTACCAGAGGTTTTAAGAAATCAATTTAAAGTAAAGGAAGGTAACTTTTTTGCTTGTGGATTGAGTTTGGTTTTACATCCAAAAAATCCTTTTGTACCTACAGTGCACGCAAATTGGCGTTATTTTGAAATGTATGATGAAGCAGAAAACATTGTTACCCAATGGTTTGGTGGAGGACAAGATTTAACTCCTTATTATTTGTTTGATGAAGATGCAATACATTTTCATACGGTTTGTAAAAATGCTTGTGACAAACATCATCCCGAGTTTTATCCGAAGTTTAAAAAAACGTGTGATGAATATTTTTGGAATGCACATAGAAATGAAGCCAGAGGAATTGGAGGTTTGTTTTTCGATTATTTAAAAGAAAATGATGAATTTTCAATCGAAGATAGATTCAATTTCGTAACGGAAATCGGAAATAGCTTTTTAGAAAGTTATGTGCCCATAGTTGAAAAAAGAAAAGATATTTCTTTTGAAAAAATCCATAAAGATTGGCAAGAAGTTCGTAGAGGAAGGTATGTGGAATTCAATTTAGTACACGACAGAGGAACACTGTTTGGGTTAAAAACAAATGGACGAATAGAAAGTATTTTAATGTCTTTACCTCCAATTGTGCAATGGAAATATAACCATCAACCAGAAGAAAACTCTGAAGAGGCACTACTTTTAGAAGTATTGGGGAATCCTAAAGATTGGGTTTAAATACTTCTTATTTATTTTTATAAATTTGTAATATGTCTAATAGAGTTAAAATATCACCAGAAACATTAGTATGGGCCGCAGAAAGAGGTGGGTATACTACAGATAACTTGTTGGATATTTTTCCTAAAGCAATTGATTGGATAAGAGAGGAATCAATGCCAACTGTTAAGCAACTTGAACACTTTGCTAAAAAAGTTCATATACCTTTTGGTTTTCTTTTTTTAAAACAACCTCCTAAAGAGGAAATACCTATTACTTTTTATAGAAGTAATGGTCAAATTGTAAATAACCCTCCATTAGTAATTAGAGATTTAGTTAATTCTGTAAAAACGAAACAGGAATGGTTAAATGATTATTTGAAAGAAAATAATTACGAAGAGTTAGATTTCATTGGTAAACTTCGAGATTTTCATAATATTAATATTTCTAAAGCTGCTGATTTAATAAGACAATATCTAAATATTCAAGTAAATTGGTATAAAGAAACTAATAATCATCAAGTATTTAGGTATTGGATTGACAAATTAGAGGGTAATAGAATTTTTGTCATATCCACTGGCTATGTTAATAATAACCGAAGATTAGTAGATGTCAATATCTGTAAAGGATTTACGTTAATAGATTCAGTTTGTCCTTTTATTTACATAAATACAAATAATAAAGGAGGAGGTAAAATCTTTACCTTAATACACGAACTTGTACATATTTTTATAGGTAATAGTTTAGGCTTAAGTTATGAACCAATCCATCCTAGTTCAGAACCTTTAGAGAAATTTTGTGATAGTGTAGCTTCTGAACTATTAGTTCCTCAAATTCAATTTGATATTTTATGGAAGAAAATTAGTGGAGATTATTCATCTAAATTTACAAAACTTGCAGGAATTTTTCACGTCAGTAAATTAGTAATTGCTAAAAAGGCTTTGGATAGTAGTTTTATAGAAATTGCTGATTTTTGGAATTTTTATAATTATTATACTAATATTCCCTACAAGCAAAGTGGAGGAGGAGATTATTGGAATTCAAAACCATATGAAGTAAGTAGAAAGTTTTTTAATTATGTTGATACTGCTTTGAGTCAAAACAATATTTTACCATCAGAAGCTTATAAGCTTACAAATATGAAAGGTAAAACTTATGATAACTTTAAGCTGAAATCATAAGTAAATGACTTATTTAATAGATACAAATATATTATTATTTCCTTTTAAAGTGACAAATCCATTAGACTTGCATCCTACTTATTGGTCTAAAATTAAACTAATTCTGGAAAGAGAGGATGTAATTTCTATAGATAAGGTAAAAGATGAATTATTTTATCAAGAGGATGATTTAACAAATTGGTGTAAGGCAAATGTATCCAAGACTTTTTGGAAATCATCAAATGATAGTTTGAATGAGTATGCAGAAATTCAAAATTGGGCGCAAAATAGACAATATAACCAAAGAGCTTTATTACAGTTTGCAAATTTAAAAAATGCAGACCCTTTTTTAGTTTCCTATGCTAAATACTTCAAACTAAAATATAATTCTGATATAACTATAGTAACTGAAGAAGTTAGTAATCCTGAAAGTAAAAGAAACATTAAACTACCTGATGTCTGCATAGATTTTGATATCAGATTTATTAAGATAAATGAGTTTTTTAGAGAAATAAGAGCTTCTTTTTAATTTGTAAGTTAACGCAAGGTTAACGCCAATAAAATTCTGCATACACCAAATCATTTTTCCTATTTTTGAAGATGCATAAAAAAATTAGATTTCTAATTATTGTATCTGTTTTAGGTTTATTAGCATTGTCTTTAATTCAAGGATATTTAATCAACAATACCTACAAACTAGAAAAAGCAGCTTTTATTTCTGAAACTAGACAATCTATTTCTAGAATTGATGATTTATCTCCAAATTTAGACAGCATAAACGATATTTGGCAAGAACGTTTCTTGAATGTTATAGTTGATTATCAATTGGGATTAGTGAAAAAAAATCAAGTTTTATTAAAATTTGATTCCATAACAGAAACTATAAATAACGTTTACATAAAAACTTATCAAAAAGATTTAAGAGATAGAAATATTGATGAGAATTTAAAGTTTCAAAAGATTGTTAAAACAATAATTGTTTTAGATTCAATAAAAAATGATACAATATTCAGTCAAGGAAATCAAAAAGCATTTCATTTATTAGGCGATAAATTTACGGAAGAAGATGGTCATAAAGTAAGTAGTTCTCTTTGGTTGACAGACCATACATCAGACAGAGTTGTTGATGGGAAATTAACGGAAATTGCTTTTGATTTACAATTTGAAACCGAAGATAGAATGAATATTGACGGTTGGAAAAGAATAGTTCTGGGAAGAATGACTGCTTTGTTATCTATTTCAATTTTGATTTTTTTATTGGTTTTCGGATTGTTGTATTATTCAATAAAAAACTTAATCACTCAAAAGAAAATCGCAGATATAAAAACAGATTTTGTAAATAATATTACGCACGAATTGAAAACACCACTTTCCACATTAACATTAGCCACAAAAATGTTAAAGAAGAATGACGATGTTTTAGCATCTGAAATGTCTCATAATTTCGTGAATACTATTGAAAGACAGAATAAAAGATTACAAAAACTAATAGATCAGGTATTGAATAATTCTTTGGGATATCAAGAAATACAATTAAAAAAAGAGAAAATAAAAGTTGATGAATATTTGAATATGATAATTGATGATTTTCAACTTTCTTTAGGCTCAAATAATATTCAGATAGAAAAAAATATTCATCTAGATACAATAATCAATATTGATAAATTTTACTTTACAACTGCTATTTTAAATATTTTAGAAAATGCAGTTAAATACGGAAATGAAGATTTAAAGGTTAGAGTTTCTACTAAAAGTAAGGGTGATTTTACACTTTCAATTGCAGATAATGGAATAGGAATTCCAAAGAAAGAAATTCCAAATTTATTTGATAAATTTTATAGAGTGGGTAATAAAGAAATCCACAATGTAAAAGGATTAGGGCTAGGCTTGTATTATACAAATCAAATTATAAAAGCGCATCAAGGAGAAATATTAGTTGAAAGCGAAGTAAATGTTGGATCGAAGTTCATCATTAAAATCCCTTTAAAATAATGGTAGAAAATAAGCATATTTTATTAGCAGAAGATGATGCCGATTTCGGAAGTATTTTAAAACAATATTTAGAAATGTCTGGCTTTTCTGTAGAATGGGCTAAAGATGGTAGTGAAGCTCTAGAATTATTCCAAAAAGGGAATTTTAATATTTGTGTTTTAGATGTAATGATGCCAAAATTAGATGGTTTTTCTACAGCAGAGCAGATTATTGAAATCAATCCAGAGGTACCATTTATCTTCTTGACTGCTAGAAAAATGAAAGAGGACAAATTAAAAGGTTTAAAATTAGGCGCAGATGATTATGTGGTTAAACCTTTTGAAGCTGATGAATTGGTTTTAAGATTGAATAATATTCTAAAAAGAAGTCAAAAAAATACGACCCAATATTCAAAAATTGCTACTGAAGAAATAATCACTATTGGAAATTATACATTCAATACCAAAAGACTAGAATTAACAATTAATGACACTTCACAACGACTTACAGAAAAAGAAGGAGAATTGATTAAATTCTTATATGAACATAAAAATCAGTTGCTAAAAAGAGATGAAATTTTAAATGCGGTTTGGCAAAATGACGATTTCTTTTCAGGTAGAAGTATGGATGTATTTATCAGCAGACTTCGCAAATATTTTAAGCAGGATACAGCAATTTCAATCGAAAGCATTCGCGGAATTGGACTTGAGTTTAAATTAAAAGAGATAATTTAAATTTATTTTAGACACTAATTTTGCTAATTCAAACAAATTTTTAAAACTTCACAGAGACAATTTCACAAAGATTAGTGAAAATCAGAGTAATTAGTGTCTTTATAGCTGGTATTGTTAATGCGTTTCAATTTAACGTTAATGCTGGGTTAACACTTTGTTTTTCTATGATTTAGCTGAAATTCACTTGTACATTTGTATCATAATAATTAAAAAACAAACATTATGAAACATTTATTTTTAACATCAGTAATTGCCTTATTTTTAACAAACAATTTTTTTGCACAAAAAACACCAACTCCACCAGAAACTCCTAAAACAACTTCATCAAAAACTAAAAGCACTTCGTATTCTATTACTTTTGATACAGATGACGCAGAAGACAATTCATCAGTTTCAATAAAAAGAAATGACAATGTGTATAAGTTCAATGCAAAATTTCACGAAAGTAAAACCGGAAGTATCAAGAAATTGTTAGTTGATAAACTAGGAAAATCAAATTTAACTATAGATGATGGAATTTATAGATGGATAAAATCAGAAAAAGGTGATAAATTATACAATTGCAAATTAACCGATAACACTTTAAAAATCTATGTTGATAAAGAGTACGCAAACTCCAAAATTGTAGATATGATGGATGCATTTGGAGCAGTATTAAAGGATGCCATTTCTGGAACAGATTCTAAAGAAGTAGCAAAAAAAGATGCAGAAAGAGCCTTAAAAGATGCAGAAAGAGCATTACAAAGAGCAAAGAGAGAATTAGAAAGAATTAAAAGAAGAGCCAACAATTAAATCTATATTTTAGTGATAATTAAAATATTAAAGCTAATTATTGAATTATTTATGTTAAAATATCAATTATTAGCTTTTATTTTATGAATAATATAAATTTATAGAAATATATTTTTACTGATTTTAATCAAATTTTAAGAAAAAATCATCACTTTTTTGTACTTTTGCAAACTCCAATACTAGAAAAAAATGGCAAAGTTTGAATTGAAGTTACCAAAAATGGGCGAAAGTGTTGCAGAAGCAACGATTACTTCCTGGTTAAAAGAAGTAGGAGATTCTATCGAATTGGATGAGGCTGTTGTAGAGATTGCTACTGATAAGGTTGATTCAGAGGTGCCAAGTGAAGTAGAGGGCACATTACTTGAAATCTTATTTGAAAAAGATACTGTTGTTGGTGTAGGAGAAACTATTGCTATTATCGAAACTGAAGGTGATGTATCAAATACAGAAAGTGCTCAAAATGTCATTTCGAGCGAAGTTGAGAAACCTCAAATAGAAGAAGTTGAAAAAACGATAGAAAAGGCTGCTCAAATTACAGCAACACCAATTTCAAAAACTTCAGATTCTGGTAAATTTTATTCACCATTAGTTAGAAATATCGCACAAACTGAAGGTGTTTCTATGGAAGAATTAGAAAGTATTTCAGGAACAGGAAAAGAAGGTAGAGTAACTAAAAATGATATTTTAGAATATATAGAAAATAGAGGTAACAGTCCTAAAGTTAGTGAACCTGTCATTTCGAGCGCAGTTGAGAAATCTCAAACTGCAAAACAAAAACAAACACCAGCTACTGCTGTAAAAGAAGCCCCTGTTTCTGTAAATGGTGGAGATGAAATTATAGAAATGAGTAGAATGGGTAAGTTGGTTGCAAAACATATGACAGCTTCTTTACAAACCTCTGCACACGTTCAATCTTTTATAGAAGTAGATGTTACCAACATTGTAAAATGGAGAAATAAGGTAAAAGATGCTTTCTTAAAAAGAGAAGGAGAGAAGTTGACATTTACGCCAATTTTAATGCAAGCTGTAGCATCAACCATTAAAAAATATCCATTAATAAATATTGCTTTAGATGGTGATCGCATCATAAAAAAGAAAAATATCAATTTAGGAATGGCAGCAGCTTTACCAGATGGAAATTTAATTGTACCCGTTATTAAAAATGCAGATCAATTGAATTTAGTTGGAATGACAAAGTCGGTAAATGATCTAGCATCTAGAGCAAGAAATAACGCTTTAAAACCAGATGAAATTCAAGATGGAACCTATACTGTTACAAATGTAGGTAGTTTTGGTTCTGTTATGGGTACACCAATAATAAATCAACCTCAAGTAGCTATTTTGGCCTTAGGTGCCATTAGAAAAGTGCCTGCAGTCATAGAAACTCCAGAAGGCGATTTTATAGGGATAAGACAAAAGATGTTTGTTTCTCATTCTTACGATCATAGAGTTGTAAACGGTGCTTTAGGTGGAATGTTTATTAAAACCTTAAAAGAAATTTTAGAGGCTTGGGATGTTAATCAAGATTTTTAAAAATCTAAAAAAGTCATAAAAAAAAAGAGCTTGTGTTTTCAAGCTCTTTTTTTATGAAATATTCAATAGTTATGAATTACTTTCTGTTCTAGTTTCGGGTTTTTTTTCTCCTTTTTCTATAATGATGGTTAATTCATCTTTAACATCGTCAAAGTCCATTGTAATGGTATCTCCTTCAGTTAATTTAGAATTTACAATCTCTTCTGCTAAAGCGTCTTCAATATATTTTTGAATAGCTCTTTTTAAAGGCCTTGCACCATATTTTTTATCAAAACCTTTATCAGCTATATAATCTTTAGCTTTTTCACTTAATTGTAATGTGTAGCCTAAATCAGAAATTCGATGTAATAACTTATCCAATTCAATATCAATGATGGAGTGAATATCTTTTCTTTCTAAAGCATTAAAAACAATCACATCATCAATTCTATTTAAAAACTCAGGTGCAAAAGATTTCTTTAAAGCACCTTCAATGACAGATTTTGCGTGTGCATCTGCTTGTTCTTTTCTAGAAGATGTTCCAAAACCAACACCACCACCAAAGTCTTTTAATTGACGTGCACCTATGTTAGATGTCATGATGATAATCGTATTTCTAAAATCAATTTTACGACCTAAACTATCAGTAATATGTCCATCATCTAAAATTTGTAACAACATATTAAAAACATCTGGATGTGCTTTTTCAATTTCATCTAATAAAATAACAGCGTATGGTTTTCTGCGTACTTTTTCTGTTAATTGACCTCCTTCTTCGTAACCTACATAACCTGGAGGTGCACCAATTAAACGAGAAATCGCAAATTTTTCCATATACTCACTCATATCAATTCTAATTAAAGAATCGTCAGAATCAAATAATTCACGAGCTAAAACTTTAGCCAATTGTGTTTTACCAACACCAGTTTGTCCTAAGAAAATAAAAGAACCAATAGGTTTGTTCGGGTCTTTTAAACCAACTCTATTTCTTTGTATCGCTTTAACAACTTTGGTAACAGCTTCATCTTGTCCAATTACCTTACCTTTAATCATTGAAGGTAATTCATGCAAACGATGACTTTCAGCTTCTGCAACTCTGTTTACAGGGATACCTGTCATCATAGATACAACTTCAGCAACATTATCTTCTGTTACAATTTCTCTGTTTAATTTAGAGTCGTCTTCCCATTGTTTTTGAGCAGAATTTAAAGCAGCCTCCATATTCTTTTCATCGTCTCTTAGCTTGGCAGCTTCCTCGTATTTTTGCCCATTTACAGCTTTGGTTTTTTGCTCTTTAATAATTTCTAACTGAGCCTCTAGTTCTAAAACTTGTTTAGGAACTACAATATTGGTGATATGAATTCGAGATCCAGCTTCATCTAAAGCATCAATAGCTTTGTCTGGTAGATACCTGTCTGTCATATATCTATTTGTTAATTTTACACATGCTTCAATAGCATCATCTGTAAAATCAACATTATGATGTTCTTCGTATTTACCTTTAATATTGTTTAAGATTTGTATGGTTTCTTCAACAGTTGTTGGGTCTATAATCACTTTTTGAAAACGACGCTCTAAAGCGCCATCTTTTTCGATGTTTGTTCTAAATTCATCTAAAGTGGTTGCACCAATACATTGAATTTCACCTCTTGCTAAAGCAGGTTTTAACATGTTAGAAGCATCTAAAGAACCAGTAGCACCACCAGCACCAACAATAGTATGAATTTCATCAATAAAAAGAATAATATCATCATTCTTTTCTAACTCGTTCATTAAGGCTTTCATGCGTTCTTCAAATTGCCCTCTGTATTTTGTTCCTGCAACTAGGCTTGCTAAATCTAAAGAAACAATTCGTTTATCAAATAAAATTCTCG
Organism: Polaribacter sp.; assembly: GCA_965661915.1. Taxonomy (GTDB): domain Bacteria; phylum Bacteroidota; class Bacteroidia; order Flavobacteriales; family Flavobacteriaceae; genus Polaribacter. The sequence goes on from CBFIFR010000021.1 coordinate 41,119, forward strand.
ACACTTTTCGATCAACAATTCGCAGTGCCAAACCTTCAGCAATGGCAGATTTACCTACACCAGGTTCACCAATTAACATTGGGTTGTTCTTTTTTCTACGACTTAAAATTTGTGAAACACGCTCTATTTCTTTTTGACGCCCAACTACAGGATCCAATCTTCCTTTTTCAGCCAAATCAGTCAAGTCTCTACCAAAATTGTCTAAAACAGGGGTTTTAGATTTTTTATTGGTTTTTCCTTGTTGTTTTTGTTCAAAAGGATTGGGTTTATCTGAAGCATATTCATCATCAGAAGGTGTTTCAGCTATTGGGTTAGAAGGCAAATCTGTATCCACATCATCTACATGTAATTGTTTATACAATGCTTTAGCTTCATCATAATTTACATGATATTTCTGAATCAACTTAGTAGTTGGGTCATTCTCATTACGTAATACACAAAGTAATAAATGTGCTGTATCTATAGCATCACTTTGGTACAATTTAGCTTCTAAAAAAGTTGTTTTTAAGGCTTTTTCAGCTTGTCTTGTTAAACGTAAACTTGGTTTATCTGTAAGTTCTGTAAATGTTGGGTTTGACGGGTTTAATTGCTCTAGCTTTTTTCGTAATAGGGTAAAGTCAACATCAAATGCTGTTAATATTTCTATTGCTTTTCCTTCGCCTTTTCTAATCAAACCAAGTAAAAGATGCTCAGTACCAATAAATTCGTGCCCTAATCTTAGGGCTTCTTCTTTACTGAATGTGATTACATCTCTAACTTTTGGTGAAAAATTATCGTCCATATTTCTTTCTTTCTAATTTGATGTGATGTAAATTTAATCCTTTTTTATTAAAATATTTACAAAAAAGATGCCATTATAAAAAACTGACAGTTTGACTCGTAGTACAATGTAGAAAACTATTGGAAATCAAACAAATAATATACTGTTAAAAATTATTAAAAAATGTTGATAACTCTGCTGTTTTGAAGAGTCTAAATTCTTTGCAAATCTTATCAGAAATCGTATCTTGCCATGTTTTAAATTTTAGCATAAATACTAATAAGAATTATATATGGCAGACGGAGAAAAATTAATTCCGATTAATATTGAAGAGCAGATGAAAGCTGCATACATTGATTATTCAATGTCAGTAATAGTTTCAAGAGCATTACCAGATGTAAGAGATGGTTTAAAACCAGTTCATAGAAGGGTTTTGTATGGTATGCATGAGTTAGGAATTAAAGCAACAGGGGCATATAAAAAATCAGCAAGAATTGTTGGTGAAGTGCTGGGTAAATATCATCCACATGGAGATACTTCTGTTTATGATTCTATGGTAAGAATGGCACAAGATTGGAGTGTACGTTATAAAATGGTTGATGGTCAAGGTAACTTTGGTTCTGTAGATGGAGATTCTCCTGCAGCAATGCGTTATACAGAGGTAAGAATGCAAAAAATATCAGAAGAAATGCTAGCTGATATTGAAAAAGAAACTGTAGATCATTCCTTAAATTTTGACGATACTTTACAAGAACCTACTGTTTTACCAACTCGCATCCCAAATTTATTAGTAAATGGTGCATCTGGTATTGCTGTTGGTATGGCTACAAATATGGCGCCTCATAATTTAACTGAAGTAATTAACGGTACTGTTGCTTATATTGAAAATAGAGAAATTGAAATCGATGAATTAATGCAGCACATAACTGCACCCGATTTTCCAACAGGAGGTATTATTTATGGTTATGATGGTGTAAGAGATGCTTTTCATACAGGTCGTGGACGAATTGTAATGCGTGCTAAAGCCAATATTGAAGAGGTTAAGGGGCGTGAGTGTATTGTGGTAACAGAAATACCATACCAAGTGAATAAAGCAGATATGATTAAGAAAACTGCAGACTTGGTTAATGAAAAGAAAATTGAGGGTATTGCTAATATTAGAGACGAGTCTGATAGAAATGGAATGCGAATTGTATATATTTTAAAACGAGACGCTATTCCAAATATTGTTTTAAATAAGTTATTCAAATACACTCAATTACAAACTTCTTTTAGTGTAAACAATATTGCATTAGTTAAAGGAAGACCACAACAATTAAATTTAAAACAATTAATTCATTATTTCGTAGAACATAGACACGAAGTTGTAGTTCGAAGAACAGAATTTGAATTAAAAAAAGCTGAAGCTAGAGCACATATTTTAGAAGGTTTAATTATAGCATCTGATAACATTGATGAAGTTATTAAAATTATTAGGGCATCATCTAATGCAGATGAAGCTAGAACTAGTTTAATTGAGCGTTTTGAACTTACAGAAATACAAGCTAAGGCTATTGTAGAAATGCGATTACGTCAGTTAACGGGTCTAGAGCAAGATAAGTTACGTGCTGAGTATGAAGAAATTATGTTGACAATTACTGATTTAAAAGATATTTTGGCAAATGAGCCTAGACGTTATCAAATCATAAAAGTTGAGTTGCTGAAAATTAAAGAAAAATACGGTGATGAACGAAAATCAACCATAGAGTATGCTGGGGGTGATATGCGTATTGAAGACATGATTCCTGACACAAAAGTAGTGGTTACAATCTCTAATGCAGGTTATTTAAAACGTACTAATCTTGATGAATACAAGGTTCAGAATAGAGGAGGTAGAGGTCAAAAAGGAGCAACTACAAGAAATGAGGACTTCTTAGAGCATTTATTTGTGGGCACAAACCACCAATATATGCTATTCTTTACCCAAAAAGGTAAAGTATTTTGGATGCGTGTTTACGAAATTCCTGAAGGTGGAAAAAACACCAAAGGTAGAGCAATGCAAAACTTAATCAATATAGAACAAGATGATAAAGTAAAAGCTTTCTTAGTTACACAAGATTTAAAAGATGAAGACTATACCAATAGTCACTATGTGATCATGGCAACTAAAAAAGGACAGGTTAAAAAGACTTCTTTAGAACAATATTCTCGTCCAAGAACCAATGGAATTAATGCAATTACCATAAAAGAAGGGGATGAGTTATTAGAAGCAAAATTAACCACTGGAGATAGCCAAGTAATGTTGGCATTAAAATCTGGTAAAGCTATCCGTTTTGAAGAAGCAAAAACTAGACCAATGGGAAGAACAGCTTCAGGGGTTAGAGGAATTACACTGCAGCACGAAAATGATGAAGTAATTGGAATGGTAGCTGTAAATGATATGGAAAGTAATATTCTTGTTGTTTCTGAAAGAGGATATGGAAAAAGATCAAGCTTAGAAGATTATAGAGTAACCAATAGAGGGGGTAAAGGCGTAAAAACGTTAAATATTTCTGACAAAACAGGTAACCTTGTTGCAATTAAAAATGTTGACAATTCTAACGATTTAATGATTATCAACAAATCTGGAATTATTATTAGAATGGCTGTTGAAGATTTAAGAGTTGTGGGGCGTGCAACACAAGGTGTACGATTAATTAATATAAAGGATGATGATAGTATAGCTGCAGTAGCAAAAGTAGTAAATGAAGATGATTCTGAAGTAGATTCAGAAAATGGCACAGAAATTGGAAATAACACAAATGAAAACCAAGAATAACAACAAATACAATAAAAAACACAGTAAAATGAAAAATCAAATATTAGCACTTTCATTAGGATTAATGTCAATTGGAATGTTTGGGCAAAAAAAAGAACTTAAAGCTGTAGAAAAAGCCTTGAAAAAAGGAGAAGTTAAAACAGCAAAACAAACTATTGCATCTATAGACGAAAGTACTGTTGAAGATAAATATAAAGCCAAGTACTATTTCTTAAAAGGATCTGCTTATGGAAAATCTAATGTAAAGATAGCTGCAGCTGCTTACAATAAATTGTTTGATTACGAAAAAGAAATAGGGAGGCAAAAATATACCAAAGAGGCAGAACCTAAATTAAATAAGTTAATTGAGTTTGTTTCTAAAAAAGCTGTTAAAGCTTTTAATGATGATAAAAATTATAAAATTGCTACCAAAAACTTTTATTTAACCTATAAATTAAGTCCAAGCGATACAGCTTTTTTATACAATGCAGCAATTAGTGCTTCTTTAGAAAAAGACTACGAAACTTCTTTAAAATATTACAATAAGTTAAGAGAACTAGGTTACACAGGTAAAACTGCAAAGTATTTTGCAACGAACAAAGCTACTGGTGAAGAAGAATTATTTTCTAATAAAGGGTTAAGAGATATTTCTGTAAAATCAAAGTCTCATATCAATCCAGTTGAAAAATATTCAGAATCTAAACAAGCTGATATCATAAAAAATATAGGTTATATTCTTATAAATCAAGGTAAGACAGATGAAGCTATTGTAGCACTTAAAGAGGCTAGAAAGTCTAATCCAAAAGATTTAAATTTACTATTAAATGAGGCTCAGTTATATATAAAATTAGAGCAGATGGATAAGTTTGCAGCTTTAATGCAAGAAGCAATAGAGTTAGACCCTAATAATCCAACGTTATTTTTTAATTTAGGTGTTGTAAATCAAAATGAAAAAAAGACTGAAGAAGCAATTTCTTATTATAGAAAAGCTATTGAGATAAAACCAGATTATGCAGATGCTTACATGAATTTAGCTGTAGCTATTTTATCTAAAGAACAAGCAATTATAGAAGAAATGAATAAGAATTTATCTAATTTTAAGAAATATGATGAATTAGCAAAAAAACAAAAAGAATTATATAAAAAGGCTTTACCTTATTTGGAAAAAGCAGATGAATTTAAAAGAACGGAAGAAACAGTAAAATCTCTATTAAACATTTACGATGTTTTATTGATGACTGAAAAAGCAGATGCTTTAAGACCTATTTATAAAGAAATGAGAGGGCAGTAATAAACCTCTGTTTTACCAAAAAACCGAAATCTTTTGATTTCGGTTTTTTTTATATAATTTTTTTAATCACTCTAAGTTTGTGAGTATGTTTTTGCAAATCTGCATTAAAAATCCCACTATGATCTAAGGTGTCTATTCTTACTTTACCATGTGCATGAATAATATTGTAGTCTTTCAAAACAATACCAACATGAATAATTTCACCTTCTTCATTATCAAAAAAGGCTAAATCACCAGGTTCACTTTCCTCTATAAAACTTAAAACTTCACCTTGTTTTGCTTGCTCATGTGAATTTCTATATAATTTATAACCACACAGTTTGTAAACCATTTGTGTAAAACCAGAACAATCTATACCAAAAGGAGTTTTTCCTCCCCATAAAAAAGGTGTATTTAAAAAGATAAATGCTTTTTGTATGATTTCTGTTTTTGATAAGTTTCCTGAAAAAGTAGTTCCTTCAAATCGAAATTTTTTATCATTTAAAAGAAACTCTTGCCTTTTTAAAAAAGGCAATCTTGACCCTATGGGAACTGTAAATAAATTTTTATTTGAATCTGTAATAAAGTCAAGAAGTTCAGCAGTATAAATGTCATCAGCTCTTGTAACTTTATGAAACATCTCATCAGAAATAAATTCAAATTGTTTATTATCAATAAAACCTTCGTAAGTATCAAAAGATAATTTAATTTTACTCCAATACTTATCTTTTTCAAGAATTGTAAACGTTTCTCCTAACAACACCTGACTTATCATTTCTGATTTGTCTGATGCTGCTGCTCGTAAAGCAACAATACTTAAATTACAAATGCCATAAGTCATTTAGTTTACAAATTTTAAAATGAAGAACAGGTGTTTTATAGCTTTTCGATAATTAATGCACTAGCACCACCACCACCATTACAAATAGCTGCAGCACCAATTTTGCCATTTTTTTGTTTTAAGATAGATGTTAAGGCAATTACAATTCTTGCACCAGATACACCTAAAGGATGGCCAAGCGAAACTGCTCCACCATTTACATTTACTTTATCATCAGCAATATTTAAAATTTTCATATTTGCTAAACCTACAATAGAGAAAGCTTCATTTAACTCAAAATAATCAACATCATCGATAGTAATATTGGCTTTATCTAAAGCTTTAGGTAGTGCTTTTGCAGGTGCAGTTGTAAACCATTTGGGTTCATGGGCAGCATCTGCATAGCTTCTTATTTTTGCTAAGGGGGTTAGGTTTAATTCTTTTGCTTTATCAGCAGCCATTAAAACTAAAGCAGCTCCACCATCGTTTATAGTAGAAGCATTAGCTGCTGTAACTGTTCCGTCTTTTGTAAAGGCCGGTCTTAATGCAGGTATTTTCTCCATTTTAACATTCTTATATTCTTCATCCTCAGAAAATATAATAGGTTCTCCACGTCTTTGAGGAATAGAAACAGGTATAATTTCATCATCAAATTTACCTTCACTCCAAGCTTTAGCTGAGCGTTTGTATGATTGTATTGCAAATGCATCTTGATCTTCTCTAGAAAACTCATATTCAGCAGCACATTCATCAGCACATACCCCCATAGCAACCTTACCATAGGCATCTACTAAACCATCTTTTTGCATGCCATCTTCCATTGTAATTGATCCAAATTTAGAACCCATTCTTGCATATTGATAATGAGGAATCATACTCATGTTTTCCATACCACCAGCAACAACAATTTCTGCATCACCTAGAGCAATTGTTTGAGCCGCTAACATTATCGATTTCATACCAGATGCACAAACTTTATTTATTGTAGTACATGGCACAGTGTCTGGAATACCAGCATAAATTGCTGCTTGCCTTGCAGGCGCTTGTCCTAAGCCAGCAGACACAACATTTCCCATAAAAACCTCTTCAACCAACTTAGGAGCTAATTTTATTTTTTCTAAAGCGCCTTTTATCGCTATTGCTCCCAATTTAGGTGCTGAAATGGTAGATAAACTCCCCATAAAACTTCCTATTGGTGTTCTTGCAACAGATACTATTACTACATCTTTCATAAATAATATAAGATTTTAATTGATGTGCTTATTCTAATGCTAAAATAACCATTTTAAATCAAAAAGAAATTGTAATTTTTAGCCTTCGTATTTTTACAGTAAGTTTGTTACACTAACAAAAGTTGATATGAGTGAATTTGTAAATAAAATTTATAGGCATAATACCATTATTTATAAAGTGATTTTATTTTTAATCACTACAATAGCTATCGTGTATTTGTTTCCTAAAGGAGGTCAGTTTAAATATGACTTTAGTAACGGACAGCTTTGGAAGTACGATAACCTTTATGCAACTTTTGATTTTGCTATTCAAAAAACAGAAGAAGAAATAACAAAAGAAAAACAGAGTATTCGGAAAAACGCAAAGTTGTACTTTTTGTATGATAATGAGATTGTTAGTCAAGTAAAAGCTATTTTTAAAACAAAACTTAATCAGCTTAATACAAATGATTCTTTATCTGTTAATGATTTAGAAAGGCTACAAAATGTAGGAAATAATATTATACAAAAGGTATATAAAATCGGTTTTTTAGAAGGAATTAGCGAAAACCGTGTTTCTAAGATTAATGAAATTATTGCATTAAAAAAGGAAAATGAGGTACAGGATATTTTATTCAAAAGTTTATATAAATCAAAAGATGTATTACAAATAATTAGAAATAATTTGGGTGATGAACCCTATTCTTATGGGCAAGAACTTTTATTAGATATTCTCGCAGAAATTATTAAGCCCAATGTTTCATTTGATAAATCACTAACCGATAAAGTAATTGAAAACGAAATCAATAACATTTCGTATACAAAAGGAAAAGTTTCAGAAGGAGAGCTTATTATTTTTAAAGGTGATATTGTTGAGGGAAAAAAATTAGCCATTTTAAATTCTTTAAAAAGTGAATCTGAATCTAAAGTTTGGACAGATTCTAATTATAATTGGATTATTTTTGGATATACCATTCTAGTTTCATTAGCACTTTTAATGTTGTTATTATTTCTCTCTAAATATAGGAATGAGATCTTTGTAAATAATAATAAAGTAACCTTTATCTTTTTCAATGTTTTTGCCATTATTTTTATTCAAACTTTAGTAATTAAATATAATTCTGATTACTTATACGTTGTACCTCTAAGTATTTTACCAATCATTATAAAAGCATTTTTTGATGCTAGATTGGGGCTATTTACACATGTTTTAACAGTTTTACTTTTAGGATATATTGTACCTGATAGTTTTGAGTTTATTTACCTTCATATCATTGCTGGTATTGTCACTATTTTAACGGTATCAGAGTTGTACAAAAGAGCCAATTTATTTATTTCTGTTGCACAGATAACGTTAATATATATGTTAACGTATTTTGCTTTTTCTATTATTAAAGAAGGTAATGCTTCACAAATAAATTTAAATTATTTTATGTTATTTGCGGTAAATGGTTTGCTATCATTTTTATCAATCATACTCATTTATATTTATGAAAAAGTTTTTGGACTGGTTTCTGATGTTACACTTTTAGAATTATCAAATACAAATTCTAAATTATTAAGGGAGCTGAATGAAAAAGCTCCGGGTACATTTCAACACTCAATGCAAGTCGCAAATTTAGCAGAAGCAGCTGCAAATGAAATTGGTGCAAATTCAATGTTGGTTAGAACAGGTGCTTTGTATCATGATATTGGTAAAATGTTAAACCCAATGTATTTTACCGAAAATCAAGCTACTGGGGTGAATCCTCATAACGATTTATCCCCTATAGATAGTTCTAGCATTATTACCAATCACGTTATAAAAGGAGTAGAGTTAGCTAAAAAACATAATTTACCTGATAGGATTATAGATTTTATAAGAACGCATCATGGTACAAGTTCAACATATTATTTTTATAATAAAGAACAAGAGTTAAATCCAGATACCAAAGTAGATATCAAGAAATTTCAATATAAAGGCCCAATACCTTTCTCTAAAGAAACTGCAATTTTAATGATGTGTGATGCTGCAGAAGCAGCATCAAAAAGTATAAAAAACCCCACAGCTCAATCTATAAATAATTTAATAGATAAAATTTTAGCAAAGCAGATGGCAGATAATCAGTTTTTGAATTCAGATATAACATTCAGAGAAATAGAAGTAATTAAAAAAATTATTAAGAAAAAATTGATGAACATTTATCATTTAAGGATTGAATATCCTGAATAAAAAAAGCTAAAAAAACTTTGGTAAATTGTAATTCTAATATTACATTTGCACTCGCAATTTCTATCAAGCTTTTAAAGATTGATACATTGGAGAGGTGGCAGAGTGGTAATGCAGCAGATTGCTAATCTGTCGACCTTTTTGGTCGCCAGGGTTCGAGTCCCTGTCTCTCCGCTAAATTGCAATAAAATGTAAATTTAAATTTACATTTTATTTCGGGGTGTAGCGTAGCCCGGTTATCGCGCCTCGTTTGGGACGAGGAGGTCGCAGGTTCGAATCCTGCCACCCCG
>CBFIFR010000022.1:0-49991 GCA_965661915.1 Polaribacter sp.
TGAAAAAAGAACTTTAGAAACTTTAAAAACTTTCAACTTTAAAAACTAAAAACAATGGAATTAAAAGACAAAATATTATCATCTTATGTCGCTTTTGAAAATGAAGTAGATATGAATTCTGATGTACACGAAATTCGATCTAAAGCTTTAGAAAATTTCGAAAAATTGGGCTTTCCAACCAAAAAGCTAGAAGCTTGGAAATACACTTCCTTAAATACAATCTTAAAAAAAGATTATAGTATTTTTCCTGATAGAGAAAAAGCAATAGAATTAGCAGATGTAAAAGAGTATTTTATTCATGATATAGACGCTTATAAAGTTGTTTTTATTGATGGCAAGTATAGTTCATTTTTATCGCAAACTACACATGATCATTATGATGTTTGTTTAATGTCATCTGCTTTAAATAGTCCAAAATATAAACCAGTAATTGACAAGTACTTTAATAAAGTTGCCAAACAAGACAATTTAACAGCTTTAAATACTGCGTTTGCAAAAGAAGGTGCTTACATACACATCCCTAAAAATACAGAGGTTAAAAAACCAATACAAATTATCAACTTTACCACAGGTTCTGAGGCTGCAACAATGGTGCAACCACGTAACTTAATTATTGTTGAAGAAAATGCACACGTTCAAATTATTGAACGCCATCAAAGCTTAACATCAAACGCAGTTTTAACAAATGCAGTTACAGAAATTTTTGCAGATAAAAGTGCTACTGTAGATGTGTATAAAATTCAAAATGATGATTTGAATGCTTCTTTAGTAGACAATACTTATATTGATCAAAAATCGAATAGTGTAGCTTCTGTACATACGTTTTCTTTTGGTGGAAATATCACTAGAAACAATTTGAACTTTTATCAAAATGGAGAACATATTGATTCTATTTTAAAAGGAGTTACCATTATTGAAGGGAAACAACACGTAGATCACCATACTTTAGTACATCATATAGAACCAAATTGCGAATCTCATCAAGATTATAAAGGGATTTATGATGAACGTTCTACAGGTGTTTTTAACGGAAAAGTAATTGTAAACAAAGAAGCTCAAAAAACAAATGCTTATCAGCAAAACAACAATGTTTTGGTGAGTGATAAAGCTACAATTAATGCAAAACCTCAACTAGAAATTTTTGCTGATGATGTAAAATGTTCTCATGGTTGTACTATTGGTCAGTTAGATGATGATGCTTTATTTTACATGCAACAACGTGGAATTCCGCAAAAAGAAGGTAGAGGTTTATTAATGTTTGCCTTTGCAAATACGGTTTTAGAAAGTGTAAAAATTCCGGAAGTAAAATCTAGAATTACAAAGTTAATTGCTCAAAAATTAGGCGTTAATATTGGTTTTGAATTGTAGTCATTTCAACTACTTTTTATAAAATATAAACCACGCTTTTTGCGTGGTTTTTTTATAATCTAAATTATTTTCTTAACTATTAAATTTAAAGATTTTGTTTCACTCCATAAAGTTAGTTTTCCTTTTGTTTCAAAACTTAATTCAAAATCTTTAAAGCCTTGTTTTAATTCGAAAAGAATATCTAATAGTTTCTTGGTGTTTCTTAATGGTTTTTCGTTCATATTAGCAATCATAGCATTTAATAAGACTAACAATTCTTTATTATGATTATTAGAGATATTTAATAGGTTTAAAGTTAATAGATCTGTAAAACGTTTAAAAGAGCCATATTCATGGTATTGAAGCTTTCCTAAAATTCCGCCAAATAATTCAGTTTTGAAATTGTTTTCTGAAATGGCTTTAATCCAAATTTCTGCAGCTAACTCTCTTGATACTTTATCACTACATAAAAAACTAGCAGCTAAAAATAAATACACGCTTTCTCCATAATCTTTTCTATACCAAATATCAAACAAACCTTTTAAAATATTTACCATATTTTTCTTGTTTGTTTCACTCGTAAATGTAGATTCACATAAAACATATTTTATAACTTGCTGTAAAAACACTTCAGGATTATTGGGAGATAAGTTTAAAAACTTTACATCATCTTTTGGTGTAATTACAGTTTCATACTGCCTTCTATTAAATCGAATATAGCTGTATAATGTAATAATTCTATTCTTTTTTTTAGGTTTTAAATATGATTTTATTTGCTGTATAAAAGTTTCTTTTCTTTTTTCTTTTTTTGAAAAAAAACGGATTTCTTTTTTCTGGATAGTTTTATCTACATATCTTCTTTTTTCAAAATTATATGTATTATAAATATGGTCTTGTAATTTACAGTTCCATTGGTAGTTAGTAAGTTCTTTTTCCAAATTATATTCAGAAATTTCTTTAAAATAATTAATATCCTCTAAATTCTTCTTACAGATTACAGCCTGCACCCAAACATCTTTTCTTTGGATATTAGCTTCTTTTAATGGCAAAAAATTATAAAAATATTTAAGCATTTCTTTAATTTCTTCATTTCTAATTTCATTTATTTTATCAATTAAAGAATCATCAAATTCATTAAAAGGCAACCTTGCTATTGCAATTTGTATATCGTAAGGATTAATTTTTACAATACTATTTTCATATCTTTTAATTCTATTAATGAGAATTTCTGGAGCTACCCAACAGGGATAATGAGTAGGTGTTGATAAAAAATCTAAAGCAATCTTTTGTTTAATTTGTTTTTTAGAAGCTATAAATAAAGATTGATGTATATGATAAACGCTATTATTGATTGATTGATACTCAATCTCCTTTAAATTTCCTTTATAATGCTTAAAAAAACCTTCGTTTTTCAACTTTAGCATTTTATTGGCTTTGTACGTTTTAAAGTTGAAAAGTTCTTTGGAATATTTTTTCATCAAAATTTCTGAAAAATCATTCAAATAATAGGCAGCTTTAAATTCAAGTTCTCCTATCTGACTATTCCAACCACCAAAAGAAAACGTAAGGTCTAATGCTCTTTTAAAAATAGGTTCTAGTTTAGCAACATTCTTGTTGTTTATAAGTAAATTTAACTTGGGAACATAGGACAAAAATAAATCTACATGATGTACATCATTGTTGTCTAAAACTTGACTTACAAAAAACAACAGTTCATCAAAAGTACTATATACCTCAACTTTATTTAAGTCTATTAAAATTTTTGTTTCTATATCTTCTGCAACTTCTATATCTTCTTCTTCTAAATCTTCAATAAAATTTTTTAATACTTCTTTTGAAGAATAAAATAATGAATCCTTATACAAATTTACTTCATCTCTTAACTCTAAAGATGCTGTATTTCCATATTTACATATCATTTTGGAAGCTCTTAATTGAATTTTATCATCTACATTTAACAATGATTCTGAAGCTTTTAAACAAACTGCATCAATTAATTCTATATTTGATTTTGCAATTTTGTCTAATAATATGAGTGAAGAATTTACTACAGACTTTGTTTCTGAATTCAATAAAATAGAACTATTATCTATAAAATTAAGTTGATGAAACTTCTTTAAACTTCCTACCTTTTTAAAAAACCTTAAAACTGTATTTACAACTTTTGAATGTGGTGAATTTAAAGCTGAAAAAAGTTCGTTTTGTAATGCTAAAACCTCATCATTTGTTGGGTTTAATTTAATAAACAAATCAAAAAACCAACCTGTTAAATTTTGATTAAAGCTTTTTGTTGAAGTTAATACTGCTGCTTTTAAAACCCTATTTCTGTCCAGTTTTTTTGCTTTAACTAAATCAATAAAGGTATCAACCCAAACATCACTTTTTTTATTATAATTTTTTAATTCATAATTAATGTAATTATTGTTTATAAATGATTCTTCCTCAAAAAGCAGCCAAATATGTTCTTTTAAAGTTGCTGGGTATTTGTCTAAAACCTCTGGAGTATAAGTGCTTTTGTTAACACCATTTACAGTCTTATTCTCTATAATTGCATTTGGTAGTTTACTAACAATTAATGTACTTGTAGGTTTTAACCAGCCTTTACCAATCAAAAACATTGTTTTGATGTAATCTAAAGACCATGAATTTTCTTCATTTATAAGTACATTGTACCAATTTGGAATATACCAAGATAGTATGTTTTCTATATAGTAATCGCTAGTAATAATATTTACAGCATTCCAAAAGGCTTTTTTAAAATCAGTTTTGTTGTAGCAAACGAAACAGGCTTTTGTTACTAAATCTCTTTTTTGTTCAGAATGTTTATTCTTGTAAGAATAAGAAGAACCCCATTTTGATTTTTCTTCTACGTTATAAGTTTCAAAAATTTGTTCTTTGTACTTTTTTAAAAAAGGAACTAGTGCTTTTTTTTCTTTAAAAGTTAATTTTTTTAGAAAAGGAATAATATCATTCTCTTTCTCTTGATGAACAATTTGTTGAAGTTCTTTTTTTAATTCATCAACCATTTTTTAACTTTTTCTTAACTGCCAAAATATGTTTACAAACACCTCTTTCTCCTTGATTTTTGCTGTACCAAGTACAAGTGCATTTTTGAGTACCCCCCTTTAGAATAACATAATGCATTACTCCAGAGCCTTCTACTTTTGCCTCAATGTTATCGTCTTTTTGTAAAGTGATTTCTACTTTATTTTCTTGTAATAATTTTTCAGCTCCTTTTAACCTTGGGTTTAAGGATAAAATTCGTTCTAATTTAAATGGCAACCTTCTATAAAAAAAACCATTTTTTGATAAATCGTAACCTAATAAACCCATTGCTGAAAGTTTTATTGATAAATTTTCAATTTTAGAAATATCAATATTTTCTTCAAAAGCCATTAAAGTAGGATTAAACTCGTGATTAGTATATGAGTAGTTATCAAATGCTTTTACCAAAGAGTCAGGTAAATCTTCAACTAAAGCTTCTAGAGCAGCTCCTTCTCCAGAAAATCCACGCCAAAAATCTCTTGAAACAGAAAAGACAAAGTTTAATTCTTTAAAACCTAAAATAAAAGTTACAGATTGCAAATTTTTATGTGGGTAAATTTCTAAAGTGCTCATTAAGGGAATTAAAGGTTGAAGCAGTTTTAAACGATGAATGCCACCAATACAAATAGCGGTTTTAGATTTTAAAGGAGAAAACAAATATCTATTACCTCTTTTAATTAAAAAATAATCTGTTTTTACTTTTCCTGTAGGAATCGTTTTAAATAATTGTATAGCTTGAATTCTATTCAATTTTAACCCATAATCTGATTCAGAAAAGTAATGCTGCACAGTGGTTAACCCCTTTATCCATTTACTAGGTAAAGGTACTTTTCGTTCTATAAAACTTTTGCCTTCTTTATGAAAACCAACTTCTTTTTGACCAACAGAAAGTACTAAATCATCATTTTTTTTTATTTTTCCCAATTCTGAAATTAACGGAGAATTAAAATCAACATTTGTTGTTCCGTTTTCAATAAACTCTCCTTCTTGACCATTTTCTAAAATATCTACCCTAGCATATACACCTGCACAATGCGAAAAACCTTCAAAACGAATTTGATTATTACCTGCAGTTACAATCGGATCTTTTAACAAAGCTATTTGAAATGGAGATAAATTAAAACTCGATTGTACAACATTTGATAGCGTTATTAAACATCTTGATAATTCATAAGGGTTATTTAGTTTCCCCCAAAAGAAACAAGGAGAATTTCCTTTTTCAACTTCATTAAATTTTGATAACAGTAAATTTTCGTTACCATTTTTATTTTCAATAGTTGAAGCAGCATTGTATTTATAATTTAAAGATTGTTTAGCCATAGTTTTTAATGCCAATTTAGTTACTCCACTCTAGCCCTCAACTTTCTAATATATAACGAGTATGTAAAAACAGTGAAAAGCCAAATAAACATAATTGCCCAGAATCCATAGGTGCCAAACCAAATTTCAAAATTGCTTATATAATTTAATTCTTTAGGGAATTTTGAAGCGTGTAATTCTTTTAAATACCTGCTATAATATAATGAAGAAAATAAAAAGAAAGCTGGCACTGCAAATAATACCAACGACCAAAAAATAGAAACTACTATTTTCTTCCATTTTAAAATATAAGAAGTTATAGACAAAAGTATAATTACCAAAGAAATAAAAATCATAATTATATTTTCTCTTGAAATACTATTTGTTAAAAGTGTTTTACTTGAAGACATTAACCATACTATTAATACCAAAACCACTAAACTGGCTACAAAACTTAACAGAATGTTTTTTAAACTGGTAGTTTTAAAAATAAAAATGATAATTGCCAAAATAAAGCAAAAAGTAAATAAAATATTAAAAAAAGTAACATCTGTCTTTGGGAAATAAGCTTCATAAACATTTCCAAAAAAGTGATCTGTGTTGTTATAACTAAAATAATATGTTTTCGAAAAAGGAATATTTGATTCAAACATATCCTTTTTGTTGTCATAATTATATTTCAACTGATTAAGATCATCATCTTGAGGGTTTGTTTTTCCTATTAATTTTGTAAGTAAATAATTAGGCTTGTTATCTATTAATTTAAACCAGGTATCTACAGTTAAATTATGCTGAGCATTGTATTTTTTTGATAGCTCTAAGAACTTTTCTAGTTCTTTTTGAATCTCAAAATTATCTTTATTGTCTAAAATTTCTTCACAATAGTTTAATTGATTTTGATAGTCTAAAGAGTCTTGACCAAAGCTAAATTTTGTATCAGAATAATTATATAACGAAGGGTAAATTAACTCTTTAAATTCGCTAATGTCTTTTACTATTCGATATTTAAAATCATTTTTAGAAAACTCAAAATTAAATCCATTATTTATTTCCTTTTTTTTCTCTTTTTCCCATAGTTTCTCATCAATCTTATAGAATTGTAAATATCGATTTCCATATTGTAAATACGCTTTTGTAGTGTCTATATTATCCGCTTGAGAAGGATAATAAGAGCTTGCTATTTGTAAAGGAAAAGGTGCTGGGTATTTTTTATTTGATATCTCATATTTATCTTGATTTTGCATTAAAAACAAAGAAGCTTTATTAAATGTTTTAATATCCTTATCTGTTTCTTCCCAGTCATATAGAGATTTAACTCTAATGGTAAGTCCTTTTTTAAAAGAATAAAATTGAGTAGAACTTATAAAAATTATACAGAAAATTATACAAAACTGTTGAAACAACATGTGCTTTTTTACATTGTATAAATTCTTAAAAGCATTATTTCTTAAGTAAAAAATGATCCAAATTAATATGATAAAAATAGAAATCAAGAAATTATAATAGACATTAGATGTCTCAAAGAAAAATGCACTTAAATTGATTTGATCTTTTAAATCGCTCATATTATTGGCGCTAAAAAAACCAATTAGAAAAAAGAAAAGATGAATTAAAATATTAATTGCTAGCATCCAAACCAGACGTGTATTCCAGATTAATGGATAATGCTCTAAAAGATATTTGTTAATTTTATTGATGAAATTCATAGTAATTTTTTTTAGAAGATTAATACACAAAAAAGCGTCTAGAAGATTTAGAAATATCTCTAATATAACCTACCTCTAATTTTTGATTTAGAATAACTTCTAACACTTGATTAAAAGTAATTGTATCTTTAAAATACAGGATATACATACCTCCATTAAACTCTAATTTTTCTAATTGTATCTCTTGAAAAACGGTTTCTATTTCTTCTCTAGAATTTTTAGAATCTATTTCTAAAATTAGCAAATTTTGTTCTTTTTCTTCTAAATTTAATTCGTTTGATGGTTTACCATTTCTTAAATAAATTACCTCGTCCGAAATTTTTTCCACCTCATACAATTGCTGTGATGAAAACACCATTGCAATTGGATTCACAGGCGATTTGGACATCATTTTTAAATCTTCTAGAATAATTTGTTGCGCTAAAATATCAAGATTAGCTAATGGTTCATCTAACAAAATAATCTCTGGTTTGCGCAACATTGTTCTTGCCAACTCAAAACGCATTTTATAACCAGATGAAAGTTCGCTCCATTTTAAATCCTTGTATCTCCAGAGACCAAATCTGGCAACCATCATTAAAACTAATAAATCATTTTTTGCTCCTTTTATATGATGATGTACTAATGCAAACTTTAAATTATCCAGCACTTTTCCATACCAAGTTGGCGTTCTTTGAGGGATATAAACCAATTTTGATAGTATATCATAATCATCTTTAGTTTTTGATGAAAAAAAGTATTCTAAAGTACCAGAATTCAATGCATTTAAAGAAGCCAAAGCTGTTAGTAATGTTGTTTTACCATTTCCATTTTCGCCAACTAAACCAAAAATATCTCCCTTTTTTAATTCAATATTTACAGGACCTAAAGTAAAGCGTCCTTTATTGTATACTTTAGATATATTCTGGCCTTTTAAAATGGTTTTACCCATTAAGTTTTCATTCGCTATATCAATTTCTTTGACAGCTCTACAACATTCTTCAAATAAAGAAAGTAATGACGATTTATCATCATTACTCTTGTTTTCATACTTTTCTACAAAGTCTAAAATTTTTATAAATATTTCTTCTGAATCTGTATTTAAGGCTGTGTCTAACAGCGTTCTATAGCCTAAAGAAAAATCTCCTCTTTTAAAATATAGAAGCGCGTTTTCTATAAGTTGGTCTTGTGTATAAATCATTGTTTTGAGATTCTAGCAATTTTGATTTAAATATAACTAAAAACCTTTGAAGAAATTGTTAATGATGCATATAAAATTGAGCTCTCAAAGAAACCAACAATTCGTTAACGGAGTCTAAATCTGGTTTTTCTTGTAGGTTGGATGCTGCATAAATTGAATCCAATTCATTTTTAATTACCTCTGCTCTTTCTACTAAATCTTCATATTCAAATTCTGCATTTTTTATAGATAGCAAGAAATTTCTATCTGTTCTTTTTACGTTAATTAGGCTTTCTTCCCCAATTTCTTTTGCCATATGTAATAATCTAAACGTATGCATCATATTTTTTGCATCGTAGTTTTTGTTATGAGAAATATTACTTTTATAACGTTTATTATTCCTTTTCTCAACCCAAGTCCAATATTCCTTATATTTTTTACAGTAGGATGAATATCCATCCAAATTAAAATACAACAAGCCAATTGGTTCTTCTTCTTTTGGTATTGAGCTTAAACAAACTTCATTTGCATTTTCTTTAGAAATGCCTTTATAATTCAAGTTTTCGTTGTAAAATAAAGTATAACAATCTTTGATATGGGTGATTTTTGCCAAACCACAACACTCTTTTTTTAAAGCATTTTCTGATAAAAATTGATGTAAAGAAATTGATTTTTTTCCAACATTTACAATACAGAAATCTTCAACTGATTTTCTTTTTTTATCAACAGGATTTGTAATCTTTTTATTTAATCCTCTTGCTTTTTTTATTTGAGTGAACGCATAATTCGCAAACGTATTTTTACATAGTTTTGATAAGAAAATTTCCTTTTTTATTTCATCAAATAAAGTATGTTTATACAAAATACATTCATCAGGAATATTAAGCATTTCTAAAATATTCGGATTGTTTTTAGCACACAATTCTATAAATTTTCGCAATTCATAGTAGGCTTCATCATTTGTATCGTTATTTATCTGTCCAACATAATCTAGCGAATAAAATTGTTCTTTTGGCAATATAAAAACGCCTCTAATATCTGTATCAGAATTAGGAGTAGCAAGACCATAAGCCTTGCTACCACTAATACATTCAAAAATTATACTTCCTGATTTTTTAAGTGCTGATATTGTTTTCATTAGTTAAAATTTTATACAAAAAGTTATTTATTCTTTCAGCATTTGGTTTTCCTGAAGGAAGTGTTTTAGCATATTTATTATTTTCCAATACCAGTTCTGAAACTAAATTTACAACTTTTGTATTCTTTGGATGCAAATAACTTTCATCATTTTCACTTTTAATTTTCATTAAAAATAGTATTTCATCTTTTAAATTTTCATCAACTAAATGCAACATTTTTTCAAAAATTACTGGTGGTAAAGAATTGTTTTCTAAAATCCACTTACCAGCTAGGGAAGTTCTTAAAGCATAGAATAAATCCTTTAATTTTACATCATCTTTATGTAATTTTGATTCATACTTTTTGCTCATACTTAAATAATGAAACATCGATTTTATAGGCGAAAAACATTCTAAACCAATTGCTCTCATTTCATTGATGATATCCTCATTTCCTTTATAAATTATTGGCGAAAACAAATGTTCTAAAGCTGGTATGTTTGATTTCATCATCAATTTTAGTTGTTTTTTAAGTTCCCAACCTACAGCATCAAAATGACCATCCAAAATATCTATAGTATCTTTTTTTTCTGATACTGACAAATACCATTGTAAAGGTTTTGTGTATATAAAACGTACATCAAAATCTGAATCTGGAGAGTTAAAACCCCAAGCCCTACTTCCAGATTCACAAGCAAAAAAGATGTTTACATTTTCACTTTTTTCTATTTCTTTTAGTTTGTTATTTCTTTCCATTTTTTTTATTTCCAGAATTCGTACCATTTTTTAACAGCTTTATACTCTATACGAATTCCATTTTCTAATACAAGATATTTTTCTTTAATAGAACTTGACTTGTTAAGTTTATCTACTAATCTTAATGCTAAAAGGTTAATATCTTCAACTATATTATTCTGTGATTCATATTTCATATGTAAGAAACCTAATCTATCAGATAATTCAACAAAATCCCAAATTAAATCATAATCTTCATCATAACTAAATAAACTCAAAGCTTTTTCAAACCACTTAATTTTATCAGAATCAAATTCGGAAGTTATTATTTTTATACTGTAAAAATTCACTTTGAATAATATAAAAACTCTTTTATCTATATTTCCTTCATTTATTTGCAAAATTTTCTCTCTAAAATTTTCTGCCCTATAATTGATACTTACCAAATCAAAAAGCAATCTATTCTTAATTAAATCTTCCGTTTTTACTTTTTCGTAAAGTATCACCTCAAAATCTTCTTTTGAGATGATATCTAATAAAAGTTCAATTGCTTTTTCTTTAACTTCTTCCATTATTTCTATTCCTTTTTTCCTGTCTCCTCTTATTCCTCCAAGGTGCATTTTTTTGCCAATTACCAGCCATAATACAACCATAAGGTAAAACCTCATCTATAACTTCTCCTAAACCAAATTTGTCCATTTGGTTTCTAACAGTTTCTGCATTTTTGTAAGCTGATGGCAATTCAGTAATATCAATTTCATTAGAGAAAAATCGGATATCTAAACCTTTAGTTTCTTCCTTAAAAATATCATTTACGGTTCCTGTTTTACTTTTTCTATGTTGCGTTCTGCTTACATTTCTTCCTGCTCCATGAGGTGCAAAACCTAAATTATTTTCAGTTGTTTTTCCTTCTACAATTAAAACAGGTTCAGACATATTTAGCGGAATCAATCTTGGGCCAGTAATATCTGGCATAAACATAGCGTCTAAAGGAGTTGCGCCTTTTGCGTGATAAAACAAATTGCCATCTTTAAACACGAAATTGTGTTCGTTCCAGAATCTATTTTCTTGCTGAATTCCTAATTTATGTAAAGTAGCATCGTGTAAAACTTCGTGATTTTTCTTTGTCCATTTTCTAATAATTTGCAAAGCTTCCCAGTAATTTTTCCCTTCTTCTGTTTCAAAAGGAATCCACGCATTTTGTTTTAACGTTTGTGGAGAGATTTCTCGTCTAAACTGTTCTGCAATTTTCATTCCTCTACTATACAAATTTGCTCCAAAACCTCTAGAACCATGATGTGTAATTAACATCGTGTTTCCTGTTTTTTTAGA
The DNA here is from genome assembly GCA_965661915.1 of Polaribacter sp. Classification (GTDB taxonomy): domain Bacteria; phylum Bacteroidota; class Bacteroidia; order Flavobacteriales; family Flavobacteriaceae; genus Polaribacter. The sequence goes on from CBFIFR010000022.1 coordinate 11,742, forward strand.
TGTACCCACAAACAAAAAATGATTTCCATCTCCTTGCGTTCCTAAGTGACTTCTTGCTGCAGAAATACATTTTTGATTGTTCAAAAACGGATTCGCTTCAATTTCTGCCAATAAATCAGAAGGAAATCTGAATTGAGCATTTCGATCTCTTCCTCTAGGACCAAAATGTGTAATAGCATGTGCAGCATCTAACACCTCTTTTGGTTTTGCTTTCCCAAAATCTGTTAACATCACAGAACAACAAATATCTGCAGAGTGCATTCCTGGATGAATGGCGTTTTTTGCGACAACAATTCCGCCCACAGGAATAGTTCCTGATGACCCAGTAGGACAAGCATCTGGCATAATAGCACCATCAACAATTGTTGGTGTTTTCATTAAAACTTCCATTGATTTTACCACAGAATTCACGTTAATCTCTTCTAGCTCATTTTTTGCTTTAATGTTGATTTTAAATTCTGCTGGACTTTCTAATAAGTCGATTTGTGCTACTTTATATTTTTGTAAATAGCTTATCATTGCTGACTTTGACAATTCATTTTCATTGATATATGCTATAGCTTCTGGAAACCATTTTCCTGGTTTGTAACCTAATGCAATAATTTCTTTTCCTGTGATTTTCGTTTTATTTTCCATTTTTTTGTTTTTTATTTATCCTGAATTTGATTCAGTTGGCTCCACAAACTCCTTGTTTTGTGGAGCGATTACTAATATAAGAATTCTCTATTCTTACAATTCCACTACAAACATCTTATGTAATTGCGCAATCTTTTTGCGTGGATGAAAAAAAATGTTATTTTTATCAAAAAATAAAAAAAATGATTGCTAAACTTCAATCGCTTAAAAAAGCAACTTACCTTACAGTACTATTTATTTCTTTACAAACAATCTCTCAAGAAACTCCAAAAAATTGGCATTTATTAGATATCAATGATGATGGTTTTCCTGGCATTAGTTTAAAGAAAGCGTATCAACTTTTAAAAGATAATAATAAAAAGCCATCAAAGGTAATTGTTGCAATATTAGATTCTGGACTTGATATTAATCACGAAGATATTTCTCCTGTTTTGTGGAAGAACCCTAAAGAAGAAGTAGGTAATAACTTAGATGATGATGGTAATGGATATATAGACGACATTAATGGTTGGAATTTTATTGGTGGCACAGATGGAAAAAGCCTACAAGTTGAAACGCTAGAATTGACGAGATACTTTAAAAAGTACAAGGCACAATTTGAAGGTAAAAATAAATTTAACATTAAAGAAAGTGAACGAGAAGACTACGAAAAGTTTCTTCATTTTATGACAAGATATAATGATGGTAAGCAAAAGTTGGCATCAGCAATAAAAAATAACGAAGAAGAATATGCTTTCTTTCATAAATTAATTCCTCCACTCCAAGTGGCCATGGAAAAATCCTCTTTTTCTGAAAAAGAACTCAAAAAGAAAAGAATTAGAGATGAAGCTACCAAAAGATTAAGAGATAACTTTTTTAGAATTCTAGAGCGTAATAAAGCAAAAAATTTAACTTCAGAAAAACTAATTAAACATTATGAGGAATTATCCTCTAGAATGAAAACTCTAAAAGATAGGTTGAAATATAATTATAGTTTAGAGTTTGATGGTAGAGCAATTATTGGAGACGATAGTACCAATTTAAATGAAAAAATATATGGTAATAATGATGTTTCTAAAAGAGCTGAACATGGTACACATGTTTCTGGAATTATTGGAGCTGTTCGTAATAATGATATTGGCATAAATGGTATTGCTGATAACGTGGTTATTATGCCTATAAGAAATACACCTATGGGAGATGAAAAAGATAAAGATGTTGCTAATGGAATTAGATATGCTGTAGATAATGGTGCCAAAATTATTAATATGAGTTTTGGAAAAGACTATTCTCCCAACAAACAACTTGTAGATTCTGCTGTAGTTTATGCCAGAGAAAAAGGTGTTTTATTAGTGCATGCTGCTGGTAATGATAATAAGAACACAAATTACTACTATAACTATCCAAGTGCTATTTTGGCAAAAGATAGTATAGCTAGTAACTGGATAGAAATTGGTGCTAGTTCTCCAAAAATGGATGAGAATTTACCTGCAAAATTCTCTAATTATGGTAATTTTTCAGTTGATATTTTTGCGCCTGGAGTAGATATTTATGCTACTTTACCCAACAATACATATGATACAAGAAGTGGTACGAGTATGGCTGCTCCTGTAGTTTCAGGAGTTGCAGGGCTTTTATTGTCCTATTTTCCACATTTAACTCCAGAACAAGTAATTAAAATTATTATTGATTCTGGAACTCCTTATTCACTAGATGTAAAATTACCTGGAAATGAAAGTCAAAAAGTTTCTTTTGCATCGCTATCTAAAAGTGGAAAAATAGTGAATGCCTACGAAGCTGTAAAACTGGCTTTAGAAAAATATGATAAAAAAGAGTAACACTTTTTAAAATGGCTTCTAATAAAAATGCCTTAATTCGTTATAAAACCATTGATTATTGTTTACGCAACAACTTTAAAAAATGGACTTTAGACGATTTAATTGAAGCCTGTTCTGATGCCTTGTACGAATATGAAGGCAAAGACGTAAATGTTAGCAAACGTACGATTCAGTTAGATATACAATTGATGCGTAGTGACAAATTAGGGTATAATGCACCCATTGAAGTGTATGAAAGACGTTTTTACAAATACACTGAACCTGATTATAGCATCACTAATATTCCTGTTACTGATAATGATGTAAAAGTGATGAAAGATGCTATTCAGTTATTACGTCAGTTTAAAGATTTTTCTTTGTTTAAAGAGATGAATGGGGTTTTACAACGTTTGGAAGATTCTGTGTATTCATCCCAAAAAAACAACAAATCTATTATTCATTTAGATAAAAACGAACAGTTAAAAGGATTGGAATTTATAGATTCATTATACAATGCCATTCAACAAAAAAAAGTATTAAAAATTAGATATCAGTCTTTTAAAGCCCATAATGCAAGTGATATGATTGTGCACCCACAATTATTAAAAGAATTTAATAACAGATGGTTTTTATTGTGTTTAAATAAAAATAAATACTACACATTAGCTTTAGATCGAATTATAGCCACCACTCAAAATGATACTATTGAATATGTAGATCATGAAATTGATGGAGATGTATATTATAAAGATGTAATTGGGGCAACCGTTTCAAATACAAGGCCTCAAAGAATTCAGTTTTGGATAGAAAAAAAGAACGCACCTTATGTAATTACAAAACCATTTCATCGCTCTCAAAGAATTATAAAACATACTGATGATGGAGTAATCTTTAATATCTTCGTTCAAATTAACTTTGAATTAGAAAGAAGGATATTAGGATATGGAGAGTTGATAGAAATTATAAAACCTGAAAATTTTAGGAATCGTATTTTAGGGAAACTACACAAAGCCATTCAAAATTATCAATAATTTTTTATCACTTAACCATTCATCAATTCCTCAATTTCATCAGCTTCAATAGGTATATTTTGCATCAAATTAAAAGGTGTACCAGTTTCTTGAATTACAACATCATCTTCTAAACGAATGCCAAAACCTTCATTAGGAATGTAAATGCCAGGTTCAACCGTAAAAACCATATTAGCTTGCATTGGTTCGTGGAGTAAACCATAATCATGCGTATCTAAACCAATGTTATGACTAGTACCATGCATAAAATATTTTTTATAGGCTGGCCATTTTGGGTCTTCATTTTGCACATCAGCCTTATCTAATAAATTTAATTTTAGTAATTCTGATGTCATTATTTTACCAACTTCTATATGATATTCTTTCCATAAAGTACCAGGAACAAGCAATTTTGTAGCCTCTTTTTTAACAAAATTAACGGCATTATATACTGCTTTTTGCCTTTCAGAAAAACGACCAGAAACAGGTATAGTTCTTGATAGGTCTGATGCATAATTTGCGTATTCTGCTGCAGTATCTAACAAAATTAAATCTCCACTTTTACACTGTTGATTATTCTCTACATAATGTAAAACGTTGGCATTATTTCCTGAGGCAATAATGGGTGTATAAGCAAAACCTTTAGATCTATTTCTTACAAATTCGTGTAGCAATTCTGCTTCAATTTCATATTCCCAAACACCAGGTTTTACAAAGTTTAAAATACGTCTAAAACCTTTTTCAGTAATGTTACAGGCTTGTTGCATCAAATCTAATTCAATTGGGTCTTTTATAGAACGTAAACGTTGTAAAATAGGATTACTTTTTGCAACAGTATGCGCAGGATACTTAGCCAGTAACCATTTTGTAAAACGGTCTTCTCTGGTTTCGGTTTCTATATTCGCTCTATAATGTTCATTGGTATTGATATAAAAGGTATCAGCATAGCCACTCATTTCAAACAATACTTTTTCTAAGTCTTGTAACCAGTAAACAGTTTTGATTCCAGTACTTTTAAAAGCGGCTTCTTTAGTTAATTTTTCACCTTCCCAAACAGCAATGTGTGCATTGGTTTCTCTAACAAATAAAACTTCACGTAAATCCTCATTAGGACAATCAGGAAAAAGCATTAAAACACTTTCTTCTTGATCAACCCCACTTAAATAAAAAATATCTCTATGTTGCTGAAAAGGCATGGTACTATCTGCACTTATAGGATAAATATCATTAGAATTAAAAATGGCAATACTTTTAGGTAGCATTTGTGCCATAAAGTTTTTACGGTTTTCAATAAAAAGTGCTGAATTTATTGGGTGATATTTCATATTGATTTGAATTTATAAAACAAATGTAGCAATTATATTATCAACAAAAAAAGTACTAATAACGCTTCTTTTTAGGAGCACCAGTTCTTCCTCTTCCAGAAGTGTTTTTGGGTTTATTCCCTTTAAAATGTGGTTTTCTTCTTTGTGCTGAACTCGTTTCAGTATTTTTGTTGTTGTTTGATGAACCAGAATTCCCTCCCTTTTTCTTTTTATTAAAAGACCCTTTACTTTGGCTTGAAGCTCTTTTTGGTGGTGCAGTATCTGTAGGTTCAAAACCTTCAACTGTTGAGGTGTTAAGTTTTTCGTTTAAAATCTTTTCTATTTCTTTTTGATACTCTGTTTCTTCACTACACACCAAAGAAATGGCTTCTCCTGCAGCTCCAGCTCTTCCTGTTCTTCCTATTCTGTGCACATAATCTTCGGGTACATTGGGTAATTCATAATTAATTACATGAGGTAACAAAGGAATATCTAAACCACGAGCAGCAATATCTGTAGCTACTAAAACTTTAATGGTATTTTCTTTAAAATTTTTAAGTGCTTTTGTTCGTGCTCCTTGACTTTTATTTCCATGGATGGCAGCAGCAGAAATTTTAGCTTTTATCAAGTTTTGAGTCAATCTATTAGCACCATGTTTGGTTCTGGTAAAAATTAAAACTTGGTTCCAATTGTTCTCTTTGATCAATTTTTTGGTAAACTCCGTTTTCCGTTTTTTATCAACCTTAAAAACACTGTGAGTTACTTTTTTAGCAGTTGAATTTTGAGGGGCAGTTTCAACTTCAACAGGATTGTTTAAAATACCATTAGCCAACTTTTTAATGTCCTTAGAAAAAGTAGCAGAGAACATCAAATTTTGACGCTTTGATGGCATAAAACTGATAATTTTGTTAATATCTCTAACAAAACCCATATCCAACATTCTATCTGCTTCATCTAAAATTAAAACATCTATACGTTTAAACGAAACTGCTTTTTGTTCGTGTAAATCTAACAATCTACCTGGTGTTGCTACTAAAATATCTACACCTTTTCTTAGTGTAGCAATTTGTGAAGCTGCTTTTACGCCACCAAAAACAACAGTAGATTTTATGTTTACGTATTTGCTATATTCTCTAACATTTTCATAAACTTGAGCAGCTAGTTCTCTTGTTGGTGTTAAAACTAAAGCACGTAAAGGTCTGTATTTTGGGTGTTTTGTTTCGGTTAAATATTGTAGAACAGGTAAGGTAAAACCTGCTGTTTTTCCTGTGCCTGTTTGGGCAGATGCTAAAACGTCTTTTCCTTCTAATATATGTGGAATTGCTTTTTGCTGAATAGGTGAGGGTTTTGTATATCCTTTCTCTTCAACTGCTTTTAAAAAGGGTTCAGATAACCCTAAAGATGTAAATGTCATAAATAATGTTTAAGAAATAACAGAAGTGTAGTTTCTAAATAGGGTGTAAATGTAGTAGGATTCTTTTGTAATCACATGGGTATTTCTAGAAAATACAAAAAGATGCTTTCAAAGCATCTTTTTATGTTGATTTTGTAAAAATAATCAACGTCTTTTAGAACGTTTTCCTCTTAAAACACCAACTAAAAATAAAATTACAATAGCTCCAGATGCACCAACAATAATTTGATTTAAAATTGCGTTTCCAACATCAACATGTATACCTAGCTTACCATATAGCCAATCTCCAACAAAACTACCAGCGATACCAATTATGATGTTCATAATTAGGCCAAAACCATTGTCTCTCATTAAAACGTCTGCAATATAACCGCAAATCGCTCCAATAATTAATGTGTATAAAATGTTCATTCTATAAAATTTAAGTGATTAATTCTGTACAATTTAAGAAAAATTAACAATAAAAACGAAAGGATATCTTTTAAAACTAATATTTTAGTAAAAATTTTATTTTTTTTGAATAATATCAACTAACATATTTACCTATTTATGAAAAAAATTATCTTGTTTACCTTTACTTTTTTTACAGCAATAGTTTTTAGTCAAGGTATCCCAACTAAAGCTTCAACAATTCAAAAAGGATTAAATGATAAGGCAAAATTAGCAGAAACTTCTTTAGTTAAAAACATCAACTTTACCAGTATTGGGCCAACAGTTATGAGTGGACGTGTTGCAGATGTTGCTGTAAATCCAGAAAACCCAACAGAATTTTATGTGGGTTATGCATCAGGTGGTTTATGGTACACAAACAATAATGGAACTACGTTTACCCCAGTTTTAGACAATTCACCAACTCAAAATATTGGTGATATTGCTGTAGATTGGAACTCAGGCACAATTTGGGTAGGTACAGGTGAAAAAAATTCATCACGTTCAAGTTATGCAGGGATTGGAATGCTAAAATCTACTGATAAAGGCAAAAGCTGGAAAAATGTTGGCTTGCTAGATTCGCATCATATTAGTAGAATTCTCATCAATCCAAATAATCCTAACGAAGTTGTAGTTGGGGTTATAGGGCATTTGTATTCATCTAATGAAGAGAGAGGAATTTTTAAAACAACAGATGGAGGAAAAACATGGAAAAAAACATTATTCATTAATAAAGATACTGGAATTATAGATGTTGCTGTTGCTCCAGAAAATTTTAAAGTAATGTATGCAGCTTCTTGGGAAAGAGAGCGAAAAGCTTGGAATTTTGATGGCGATGGAAAAAATTCGGCAATTTACAAAAGTACAGATGCAGGAAATACTTGGACTAAAATTTCTGAAAAAAGTGGGTTTCCTGTGGGTGGTGGAGTAGGTAGAATTGGTTTAGCTGTTTATAATGAAGATACTGTGTATGCTTTACACGATAGCCAATTTAGAAGACCAAAAGAAAAAAACAAAAAACCTTCTGATGCTTTAACAAAAGAAGATTTTAAAACAATATCTAAAGAGGATTTCTTAAAAATTTCTAACAAAAAATTGAATGCCTATTTAAAAAATAATGGTTTTCAAGAAAAGTATAGAGCAGAGAATGTTAAGCAAATGGTAAGAGTAGGTTCTGTACAACCCATTGATTTGGCAAGTTATTTAGAAGATGCAAATTCAATGTTATTCGATACGCAAGTTATAGGTGCAGAGGTTTTTAAAACCACCAATGGTGGAAAATCTTGGAAAAAAACACATAAAGAGTATTTAAATGGGGTGTATAGTTCTTACGGATATTATTTTGGTGAAATAAGAGTGGATTTGCAAGATGAAAATGGAATTTATGTTTTAGGAGTCCCAATTATAAAATCTAAAGATGGTGGTAAAACATTTACATCCATCAGTAGAGAAAACGTACATTCAGATCATCAAGCGTTGTGGGTAAATCCAAAAAAATCGGGCCATATTTTAAATGGTAATGATGGTGGTTTAAATCTTTCTTATGATGATGGAGAAAGTTGGATTAAATTAAATGACCCAGCAGTTGGGCAATTTTATTCTGTATATGCAGATACTCAGAAAAATTATAAAGTATATGGTGGTTTACAAGATAATGGAGTTTGGGTGGCTAGCAACAATGCAAGAATCAATAAAAGTTGGTTACAAAGAGGGCAAAACCCATATGAATCAATTATGGGTGGAGATGGAATGCAAGTTCAGGTTGATGAAAGAAACCAAAACATTGTATATACAGGATACCAATTTGGAAATTATTTTAGAATTAACAGAGAAAAAGGCAAACAAAAATACATTCAACCAAAACATACCTTGGGCGAAAATCCTTATCGTTTCAATTGGCAAACACCTATTCATTTATCAAAACACAACCAAGATATTTTGTATTTAGGAGGTAATAAATTGCACCGTTCTTTAAATCAAGGTGATGATTGGGAAACCATTTCAGACGATTTAACTACAGGAGGTAAAAAAGGAAATGTAGCTTACGGAACCTTAACGACTATTTCAGAAAGCCCTTTTCAATTTGGATTGATTTATGTGGGTTCAGATGATGGATACATCAATTTAACAAAAAATGGAGGAGGAAGTTGGACAAGGATTTCTAACAATTTACCTCAAAATTTATGGGTGTCTAGAGTTATAGCATCAGCACATAAAAAAGAACGTGTTTATGCAACTTTAAACGGATACAGATTTGATGATTTTACACCTTATATATACATGTCTGATGATTTTGGAAAAACATGGAAAAATATTGGCGAATCTATACCAACAGCTGCAGTAAATGTAATTAAAGAAGATCCAGAAAATGAAAATATCTTATATGTAGGTACAGATAATGGCTTGTACATTTCTTTTGATAAAGGAACTTCTTGGCAAACTTTCGAAAAAAATTTACCCAATGTAGCTGTTCACGATTTGGTAATTCAACCCAAAGCAAAACATTTAGTTGTAGGTACTCATGGTCGCAGTTTATATAAAGCAGATATTGCGCCTCTACAAAAAATGACAACAAAAGTTTTAGCAAAATCTACACATATTTTTGATGTTCAAAGTATTAAAAAAAGTAGAAACTGGGGGCGTTCTTGGAATCAGTGGAGAGATGCTTATGAGCCAAAAATAACCATCCCTTTCTATATAAACACAAATAAAGAAGTAACTGTAAGTATTTATAAAGAAGATATGGAACTAAACTCAATTACCATAAAAGCAGATAAAGGGTATAATGAAGCTACTTATAATCTTTCATTTTCTAAAAAAGGATTAAAAGAATATAAAAAGAGATCTAAAAAACCAAAAATTAGTGAAGCACAAAATGGAGTGTTTTATTTACCAAAAGGAAAATACAGTATTAAAATAGGTGATGATAAAACGAAGTTTGAGGTGAAGTAAAATGCACAGGTTTCTTCTATTTTTTGTGATATGGTTTACGCTTCAAACTACTGCTCAGACCACAGAGGTATATCAAAGTATAAAAAAAATTACCAATGAAACACAACGATTGGTGAGTGTAAAAAAAGGTCAAAAAATTGATACTGCTGCTTTTAGAAAACTCTTTTTACCAACTGCTCATTTTACAGTTGTTGGTAAAGAGGATGGGAAACAAATACACGAAACCATGAACTTGAACGATTTTTTAGAAAGTTTAACTGATGAGTATTATTCAAAAGGTTATTTCGAGATGAATCAAGGGCAGCTTATTGAAAAGTATAATGGAATTGCACAGGTCATTGAGAGTTTTTATGGCGAAGATTCTGAGGGTGTTAAAGGTTTTGGTGTAAATAGTTATCAACTCATTTATTCGAATGATAGATGGTGGATAGCGAATATGATTTGGACAATGAGTAATAATCAAGGAAAAGATATACCTAAAAAGTATTTTAAGAATTAAAAATGAGATTTTTTTTAATCATTTTTTTATTAATAAACGTAACCATTGTATCAGGGCAATCCAATCAGAAAAACTTCTTTACATTGTCAGGTCCTGCAAAAAAATGGGTGTTATTACATCCATTAAAAGCCAAAAAAGCACTTAGAATTTCTTTGGAAGCTAAACGAATTTCAGATTCCATTCAAAAAACAAATCTATTAGATGGTGATGGTTCAGGTGGTCAAGTAGATGCTTTTAGACATGCTTTTTGGATGGCAAGATTACATCAAAAATTAGGGAAATCTGCAGCAAGAACCCTAGGTAAAGCCCACGAAAAAGAAAACTATATTACTTTTAAGAAGCAAAAGTTAGAAGATGGTATAACTCCAGATGAAGTATCATCAAAAATGGATTTATGGAACAATGAGCAAGGGTTAAAATTGATTAATAAAGGAAGTAAAATACCAAAAAGTGGATTAATTTTTAGAGTCATAAATGCCATAAAAGCTGGTAAAATGAAAATCATCAAAAAAGACAAAAAAGGCAATTTTTTAACCTGTGATGGAGCTAAAATTTCTACCAAAGAGTTACTCGGAAAGTGGAAAAATAATAAATGTTTGGTTGCTTCTAATAAAATTTAATTTTGGAAGAAATTCATAAAAAAACTTTTTATATGCTGATTTTTATCATTTTAAAAAAAATAAAGCATTCTTATGTAGTAGTATTTTTATAATTATTCTAAATAACTGTAAAAGAATTTTAAATGTTTGTTTGTAGATGCTTTTCGCCGTAAATTTGTTTCCAAAATTTTAACCAAAATACAATGAGCGGATTTTTCAAATCTTCAATAGGAAGAAAAGTGTCAATGGCACTCTCAGCATTTTTTCTGATGTTCTTTTTATTACAGCATTTAACAATTAATATTATGTCTGTGTTTAGTCCAGACTTATTTAATGAAGTATCCCATTTTATGGGTACAAACCCAGTTGTACAATTTGCCTTACAGCCAGTTTTAATATTTGCTGTAGTGTTTCATTTTGTAATGGGTTTTATTTTAGAATTGCAAAACAAAAAAGCAAACGGAACAGGTTATGCTAAAAATAATGGAGCTGCAAACTCTACATGGTTTAGTCGAAACATGATTTGGAGTGGTTTAACCATTTTAGCATTCATCCTTTTACATTTTATCGATTTTTGGTTTCCAGAAATCAACACGAAATTTATTCAAGGCGATTGGTCTGGAACCATGGAAGGCATTGAGGGTTTACGTTACCACGAAGAATTGGTGCATAAATTTGTAAGTCCGTTAAGAGTTGGGGCTTACGTATTAGCCTTTGTGTTCTTAGGCTTGCATTTAGCACACGGATTCACCTCTGCATTTCAATCAGTTGGAGCAGCATCTTTGAGAAAAAAATTAGAAAAAGTAGGAATTGCATACTCAATAATTGTTCCTTTAGGCTTTATTTTTATTGCATTATTTCACCATCTTAACCATTAATCTTAAAAAACTATGGCTTTAAATTCAAGAGTACCAAAAGGTCCACTTAAAGATAAATGGACAGATTATAAAAACGAAATTAACTTGGTAAACCCAGCTAACAAACGTCATATTGATGTTATTGTTGTTGGTACAGGTTTAGCAGGAGGTTCTGCTTCTGCAACATTAGCAGAATTAGGATATAACGTTAAAGCATTTGCTTACCAAGATTCTCCAAGAAGAGCGCATTCAATTGCTGCTCAAGGGGGCATCAACGCTGCAAAAAATTACCAAGGAGATGGAGATTCTACTTACAGGTTATTTTACGATACTGTAAAAGGTGGAGACTACAGATCTCGTGAAGCAAACGTATACAGACTAGCAGAGGTTTCTGCAAATATTATAGATCAATGTGTGGCACAAGGTGTACCTTTTGCACGTGATTATGGAGGGTTGTTAGACAATCGTTCTTTTGGTGGAGTTTTAGTATCTAGAACATTTTACGCAAAAGGGCAAACAGGCCAGCAATTATTATTAGGTGCATATTCTGCAATGAATAGACAAATTGCACGTGGTAAAATAGAAATGTTTAACAGACACGAAATGTTAGATGTTGTTATTGTGGATGGAAAAGCAAGAGGAATCATAGCACGTAATTTAGTAACAGGAGAAATAGAGCGTCATTCTGCACATGCAGTGGTTGTAGCTTCTGGGGGTTATGGAAATGTATATTTCTTGTCAACCAATGCAATGGGTTCTAACGTAACTGCTGGATGGAAAATCCATAAAAAAGGAGCGTATTTTGCAAACCCATGTTACACGCAAATTCACCCAACTTGTATTCCACGTTCTGGAGATTATCAATCAAAATTAACTTTGATGTCTGAATCGTTAAGAAACGATGGACGTATTTGGGTGCCTAAACATTTAAAAGATGTAGAAGCAATTAGAGCAGGTAAATTAAAACCTACTGATTTAAAAGAAGAAGATAGAGATTACTATTTAGAAAGACGTTATCCTGCTTTTGGTAACCTTGTGCCAAGAGACGTAGCTTCTAGAGCAGCAAAAGAACGTTGTGATGCTGGTTATGGTGTAAACGCAACAGGTGAAGCTGTGTATTTAGATTTTGCAGCATCGTTTGAAAGATATGGAGCAGAACAAGCAAAAGTTAAAGGGCTAAAAAATGCTTCTAAACAAGAAATTATAGATTTAGGTAGAGAAATCGTAAAAGCGAAATATGGTAACTTATTTCAAATGTACGAGAAAATTGTTGATGAAAATCCATATGAAACACCAATGATGATTTATCCTGCTGTGCACTACACTATGGGTGGTGTTTGGGTAGATTATAATTTAATGACAACAATACCTGGTTGTTATTGTATAGGTGAAGCAAACTTCTCAGATCATGGAGCTAATAGATTAGGTGCATCAGCATTAATGCAAGGTTTAGCAGATGGTTATTTTGTGTTGCCATATACTATTGGAGATTATTTAGCAGATGATATTAGAACTGGAAAAATCTCTACAGATACACCAGAATTTGAAGAAGCTGAAAAGGCTGTAAAAGATAGTATTAATTTCTTTGTTAATAATAAAGGAACGCATTCTGTAGATTATTACCACAAAAAATTAGGAAAAATTATGTGGGATAAATGTGGAATGTCTAGAAATGCGGAAGGTTTAAAAGAAGCTATTCAAGAAATTTCTGAACTACGTAAAGATTTTTGGAAAAATGTTTCTGTTCCTGGTGGTGCTGATGAATATAATGAAGAGTTGGCAAAAGCAGGTAGAGTTGCAGATTTCCTAGAATTAGGAGAATTATTTGCAAAAGATGCTTTAGTGAGAGAAGAATCTGCTGGAGGACACTTTAGAGAAGAGTATCAAACCCCAGAAGGAGAAGCAAAACGTTTAACAGAATTCCAATTTGTTTCTGCTTGGGAGTATAAAGGAGAACCTAAAGAAGCAGTATTACATAAAGAAGCTTTAGAGTACGAGAATATAGAAGTAAAAGAAAGAAGTTATAAATAACATAGTTGATGGTTGATGGTTGTTGGTTTCTGGAAACAAAAACTAACAACAAACAACTAGAAACCAAAAACTAATAAAAATGAATTTAACACTTAAAATTTGGAGACAGAAAGACGCTAGTTCAAAGGGTCAAATGGTAGATTATAAAGTGACTGAGATTTCAGAACACATGTCTTTTTTAGAAATGATTGATGTTTTGAACGAAGGTTTAGTAGCAAAAGGTGAAGAACCTGTAGCTTTTGATCATGATTGTAGAGAAGGTATTTGCGGTATGTGCTCTATGTATATTAATGGTGAAGCTCATGGACCAGACAGAGGTATTACAACCTGTCAGCTGCATATGCGTATGTTTAATGATGGAGATACCATTACTATTGAGCCATTTAGAGCAGCAGCATTTCCTGTATTAAAAGATTTAGTAGTAGATCGTTCTGCTTTTGATAGAATACAACATGCAGGGGGTTACATTTCTGTAAACACTTCAGGGAATACGCAAGATGCAAACTCAATTCCTATTGCAAAAGAAGCTGCAGATACTGCAATGGATGCTGCAACTTGTATTGGCTGTGGAGCTTGTGTAGCTACTTGTAAAAACAGTTCTGCAATGTTATTTGTAGGGGCAAAAGTATCTCAGTATGCCTTATTACCTCAAGGACAAGTAGAAGCTGCAGACCGTGTTAAAAACATGGTGGCTCAAATGGATTTAGAAGGCTTTGGAAATTGTACAAATACAGGAGCGTGTGAGGTTGAATGCCCTAAAGGAATCTCTTTAGACAACATAGCAAGAATGAATAGAGAATTGATGAAGGCCTCTGTTTAATTAATTTCGTTTATTGCGAACCAGATTGAAGCTATCTGTAAACTAGAGAATCAAAAAACTTCATTGCGATTTTTTACGAAGCAATCTTCAAACTCTAGTTTAAAATCATTTTCGATTTTACAATAAACAAAATCGAAAAATCTTAAAGTTAAGACAATAATAACAAACCCAAAACTGTATAGTTTTGGGTTTTTAGTTGTATCTAAATTTCTTTAAAAAAATCTTTAAGGGATGTATCTAAAATTTTTAAGATAATTAGAAAACGTTCAAGATCTAACTTAATATGTCCATTTTCTAATTTTGAATAAGCAGTGCTAGTTAAACCTATTCTTTCACCTATTTGATGCTGGGTAAACCCTTTTTCTTTTCTAAGTAAACGTAGCTTGTTTAAAATAGCTTCATAATCGTCTTTTACGAAGTAAGAATATAATTTTTTCTTTCTCATAAATGCAAAATTAGTAAATTTTTTTCGTAAAAAATGTTCCATTTAGCCCTCCGTATTTATACGGAGATTTTTACGTTTTTATCCGTATTTATACGGAGGGCTAAATGGAAAGTCATTTCCTTGTTTCTATCAAAAATCTTTCTCAATTTTGAACAAACGAAATTGTTATGAAAAAGATTATTTTAATGAAAAGAAAAATTGTTATACAAAATTAATAGTTAGTAGAAGTTGAGGGTTTAGTTTTGCCTACTGCCTACTGCCTACTGCCTACTGCCTACTGAAAAACCTCCGCTTGCGGAAATAAGAAATATAAAAATTACCAAATAAATGTATTACCTAAAACCTTTGCCTATGTAAATAAACAATAACAAGCAGAAGAAGTGACACAAATGTACCATTTTTTCTACAAGTTTTTGGGTGTTGTTTACACTTGTTTAATCAACTAAATACACCGAATCATATTTTATAAATCATTTTAAAAATTAGAAAAAATGAAAAAAGTAATTTTAAGTTTAGTATTTGTATTTGTAACTGGTAGTACGATTGTAAATGCAACTTCTTCAGGCAGTGATTACATAGAAACAAAAACACAAGTTATAGAAACTTATGAAGAATTTAGTTGTGCAACTGATTGTGTTAAAGAATCAAAAAAGAAGATCCAAGAAGCTTCTGATGTTTTAGGAGAAGATCCAAATGATCATCTTGATGATTACATGGATGAATATACAAACTGTTATAATACAAATTGTTAATAATTTTTAACTTAACTTCTCTTTAAAATTTTAAAGAGAGGTTTTTTATATTTGAAATGGGAAAATCAACAATAATAATTTTATTTCTACTTCTTTTTAAATTCAGTTTTAGTCAAAATGGCTCTGGGATTATAAAATATGATGTTAGCTTAAATTTTACAATACAAGACATTGAAAAAGAAGAAAAGAAAAAAAATAAAAGACTTAGAACAATGAGAGAACTTATTTCTAACTCTATAAATTCTGAAGTTGTACTTACATATACATCAACTTATGCTTATTCATCTGTAACGAAAAGGATGAAAATAAGAGAGAAAAACAGCGGATTGGATATTGTATATTCTAGAGCTGGGAGAGAGAAAATGTTTTTTACAGAACTAATTACGAAATCAAGCACAGTACAAGAATGTAAATTATTAGAAAAATGTTTCTTGATAGAACAACCACCTTTAGAATGGGAACTCACGCAAGAAACAAAAATTATTGGAGGTTATTTATGTTATAAAGCTATTAACACGAGTTCAAAAAACAAGAAAAAAAAGCCTGTAGCATGGTATACTCCTCAAATTTCTGCTAGTTTTGGACCTAAGCATTATTTTGGACTTCCTGGTTTAATTTTAGAATTGGAAGAATCTGCAGTGGTTTTTAAAGCCAAAGAGATTTTATTAAATCCAAAACAAAAGGTAGAAATAAAAAGCTCAAGAGGAGTCAAAATTACCAAGTCAGAGTATAACAAAAAATTAAGAAAATCATATTCTGATTTTTATCAAACCAATTAATATTTAAAAAAAAACATTATGAAAACACTTTTATATAAAATCCTAATATTTTCAACATTAACATTTGGTATAATTAATAAAGAAGAGATTACTTCAAGTAATAATTGTGCTAGTGAATCTCGCATAGTGACATTGATGATAGTAGATTTTTATGGATTAAATTTGGACGATACAGAGGATGCAACATTCGCACTTGAAACATACAAGGAGCTTTATTTAGATTGCTACGCAAACTTGAATTAGTATTAAGACAAAAAAGACAAAAGTATTATACTAAATATTATAAAAAATAATTTTATCTAATCATTTTTTGCGTAAACTATAACTCTTTAATGAACTGAAAGAGATGAGTTATAAGTTACTACTATATAAAAGATATTATTTATTTTGAAACTATCATAAATTATTCTCGTTTTAAAAGTACAAACCATCAATAAGATTGCTATGAAACTTATTTTTTCGTGTATTCTATTATTTTTTTCAACAATCATTTTTGCCCAACAATTAAGTGGTAAAGTAACTTATGTAGTTTCTATGAGTCCAATCTCTGATAAAAAAATTGATTCGTTATTATCAAAAAGAAAAACTAAGAACCCAGAGATGAATGGTTGGCTTAAAAATATGTTTAAAAACATACCGAATGTAAATGCGTATTTAGAGTTTACGGAAGGCGAGTCTATTTATTATGTAGAAGAAAAGATGAAAGTAGATGGAAGCCCTAGGTTAAACTTAAATAGAATTTCAGCTGGTGGTGATAACAAGGTATACAAAAACACTAACACAAAAGAATATCTACAAGAGTATAGAAGAGATAATTTATTAATTGAAAAGCGAGAGAAAAAGTGGAAAATCACCCAAGAGTCTAAAAAGATAGGAGAATATCTCTGCTTCAAGGCAATTGATATTGAATCTACAAATACCAAAATGAAGCCAATAGTTTGGTTTTCGCCCTCAATACCTGTAAGTTTTGGTCCTATAGATTATAATGGTTTACCTGGTTTGGTTATTAGGGTAGAAATGGCAGGTGGTAGAACTCTAAGCGCTTCAAAAATTGAATTAAATCTCAAAGAAAAAATTGAAATTGAAAAACCTACAAAAGGCAAAAGAATCAGTGAAGAAAAATACCGAGAACATATGGATATGTTAATAGAAACTAGAAGGAAAAAACAATGAATAAATGGATGAGAGATATTCTTGAAAATACACCTAATGTAAATGCTTATTTAGATTTTTCTAATGGTGAATCTTTATACTATGTAGAAGATATAATGCAAGTTGATGGTAAAAAAACGTTTAATATGAATAGAACTTCTGCAGGTGGAGACAATAAGTATTACAAAAACACAAAAACACAAGAATACTATATGCAAAGTAGCACTTTGGGAGAATTGTTATTAATAGAAATTGAACCTAAAAAATGGAAGATAACTCAAGAATCTAAGAAAATAGGAAAATATGTATGCTACAAAGCAATTGACATAGCTTCGAAAAATAAAAAAATGAAGCCGCAAGTTTGGTTTACCCCACAAATACCAGTGAGTTTTGGTCCTTTAAAATTTAATGGCTTACCTGGTTTGGTTCTGTTAGTCGAAATGAGTAAACGAACAATTAGTGCGTCAGAAATAGTACTAAATCCTAAAGAAAAAATTGTTGTAGAAAAACCAGTAAAAGGCAAAACACTAACAGCAAAAGAAGCTAGAGAACAAGGAGAAGCAATGTGGAAAAATATAATGAAACAGTAAGTAAATATTTATGAAAAAGAAACTCCTAACTATTTTTATTATTGCTATATCTAGTTATTGTTATTCTCAAAAAATAACCCTTTCAGGAACAGTAAAAGACAGCCTACAAAACCCTTTACCTTATGCCAATGTAATTGCAAAACCCAAAGACGTTTCTAAAAACTTACAATTTGCAATTTCAGACAATGAAGGGTATTACAAATTAATCTTACAAAAAGGAGATACCATAAACATTAGTATATCGTATTTGGGGTATAAGCCTATTGATTATGAGTTTGTCGCCTTAAAATCAACCAGAAAAAATTTTATTTTACAACAATCTTCAGAACAATTAGATGAGGTTGTTATAGAAATGCCAGTAACTGTTAGAGGAGATACCACTATTTACAAAACCAGTAAATTTATAGATGGTTCAGAACGTAAACTAAAAAACGTACTCAAAAAATTACCAGGAGTAGAGGTTGATAAAAATGGCGGAGTTACAGTACAAGGCAAAAAAGTAACCAAAATGTTGGTGGATGGTAAAAAGTTTTTTGGTGGCAATTCTAAACTGGCAGTTGAAAACATTCCTGCAGATGCAGTGGGCAAAGTAGATGTTATTGACAATTACAATGAAGTTCCTTTTTTAAAAGGTCTTACAGATTCTGACGAGATGGCAATGAACATCAACTTAAAAGAAGATAAAAAACGTTTTGTTTTTGGTGATATTGAAGCTGGTAAAGGCAACCAAGATTTTTATAAAACCAGTGCCAATTTATTTTATTATTCGCCCAAAACCAATGTCAATTTTATTGGGAACATCAATAATATCAACGAGAAAACCTTTACAATGAGAGATTATATGAGTTTCTCTGGAGGAATTAATGCTATTTTCAACAATAATTTTAAACGTGGAAATTTCTCTCAATTTATGCAAAGTAGAGATGTGTTGTCTAGTCAACAAAAATTTGGTGCATTAAACATTACAAAAGTAGCTACAGATAAATTTGATGTTTCTGCCTATGCTATTTTCTCTAAATCAGAAACTGCTAGTTTAGTAGAAAATCAAAATGAATATACAGCCTTTACAGAAGATAGAACTCGTAAAACTGACTTTGATAATTTATTAGGAATAGGAAACTTAAATTTAGAATATACACCCAATTCACAATCCAAATGGTATGCAAGAACGCAAGTAAAAAGAACCAATAATACCAATAATCAAGACCTAACCAGTATTATAAATGCAAATGTAAATACCATAACTACAGATAGAGATTTAACAGCCACCTACATCAACCAAAATATAGAATGGCACAAAAGGCAAAATGACAAACATACCTTTTCATCAGTGGTGAACTACACGTTTAATAAAAGTGATAAAAGGGCTTTTTGGCAAACACAAGACCCTATTTTACAAGGGTTAATTCCTGCTGATAATAGTCAGACTTTGCTAAGAATCAATCAATTAAAAAATACTCAAGAACATAATTTTGATGGAATTTTCAAACACTTTTGGGAAATCAATAACAGCAATCATATTTATACAACTTTAGGGAACAAGTTTTTGCAGGAAGATTTTTTTACTGAAGACAGTCAAATTTTAGATGATACTACTACAAATAATTTCGCCAATGGCGGATTTGGAAACGACCTAAATTTTAAGTTGAATGACTTTTTTGTGGGAATGCATTACAAATTTAGAGCAGGCATTTTTACACTAAAACAAGGTGTTGTTGCACATCATTACGATTGGAGTATCAATCAATCACCCGAAATTAAACAAAACAAATGGGTAGTTTTACCAGATTTTTTGGCAAAAATTGAATTCAATAAATCAAAAAAAATCACGATTAATTACAATTTAAAAACAAGGTTTTCAGATGCCAGTAAATTGGCAAATCGATTTTATTTACAGTCTTATAATTCTGTGTTTAGAGGAAACGAAAATTTACAAAATAACTTGTTTCACAATGCACGTATTTACTATAGCAGATTTAGTTTGTATAGAGGGTTAATGCTATTTGCCAGTGTAAATTATAACAAACAAATTCGAGGTGTAAGAAATACAGTAGATTTTAATGATATTAACCAATTTTTAACCGTAAAAATGTTTGAGAATCCTTCTGAAAATTGGCGAGGAAACATCCATTTAGAAAAAACCATTAAAAAATTGAAGTACAAGTTTGATGTTGGTTTTAACAACTCAGAATACATTCAAGAATTAAACAATACCATTCAAACGAATATCAACAACAGTTATGATTACGAGGTTGGTATTGAAACACTGTTTGATAAATTCCCTACCATAGAAATTGGTTTTAAACAAGATATTGGTAATTTTACAGCAAGTGCAAACACATCCAAATTTGTAACGACTGAGCCATTTTTAACTGTAGATTATGATTTCTTAGACGGTTTTATTTTTAATTTTGATTACAGAAGAAGTAACTATCAAAACAAAACTTTAAGGCAAAAAAATACTTATGAAATTGCAAATGCCACTTTATCCTACAAAAAAGAAAATTCAGCTTGGTCTTATAAAATTACCACTCAAAATTTGTTTAACGCTCAATTTAAACAAAGCAACAGTTTTTCAGATTTTTTAATTTCAGATACCAAAACCTTTATTTTACCTAGAGTTTTGCTGTTTAGTATTGGTTATAATTTGTAAATTCACAAAAAAATTCAAAAAAATTTACTATGAAAAAGAATATAATATACATTTTTTTGCTTTTAGCTACAAGCTTATTTTCTCAAAATTCTTACGATATTAACCAAAGAAAAGGTAAACTGTTTTTTTCATTAGCCACAGAGTTAAGGCCACTGCCAATTCGAGCTAAAGATGCAATTTCTAATCCTTCATTTGATAATGCTTCAAATATAGATTTTCAAAGTTCTGGTATGGCCTTTTCTTACGCTCTAGATTATTTTATAAACAAAAACTTGTCTTTAGGTTTTTCTCAGTCTATTAGGTACGACTTAATTACATTGCCAATTGATGAAATTACTGCTAATTTTGGTTATCGACCTGCAAAGAATGATTTCATATTTGATTATCATTTGTACATTGATTATCATTTTAAAGTTTTTAAAGAAGGTGAGTTGTTTTTGCGTTTTGGTAGATCTTTTTTAAATAGGGGTACCGAATTTTCTGAAAAAGAATCTTCTTTTGATAGTGATGGTAATGTTATTATTAGTTTTATTGGTAGTGTAGATTCTGCCTATGAACCTTATAATTGGGGTGTAGGTTATAAAAAGAAAAAAGTAAGCTTTATGCTGGGTGCTTATACTTCATCTAATACAGAGTATTTTAATGATAATTCTACCTTTATAATACCATACCTTCAATTTAAATATAATTTTGGTAAACTATAATTTTCTATTAACTTATTCCTAATTATATTTTCTCATTATTAAAAAATACATTTTTATCTTCAACATCATTTAAATATATTTGATACATATATAAATCAAGACACTAAATGGACGATTTTATTCTGTATTTCAAAATGGGTTTAAATCATGTACTAGATTTTACAGCCTATGATCATATTTTATTTTTAATTGTTTTAGCTGTTGTTTTTAGCTTTTATGAAGTAAAAAAAGTATTATGGTTGGTTACCTTATTTACCTTAGGGCACTCCCTAACATTGGCGTTATCCGCCTACGAAGTTTTAAAAATTAGAGTAGCTATCATCGAATTTTTAATTCCACTTACCATTTTTATAACAGGTGCTGTAAACATCTATAATTCTAGTAAAAGATCTACAAAAAAAGATAATATCAACTTAATTTTTGCTTTACTTTTTGGCTTAATTCACGGTTTGGGCTTTTCAAATTATTTTAAAATGATGGTTGGTCAAGAAGAAAGTAAACTCTTTCCATTAATAGAATTTGCTTTAGGTATTGAGATTGCCCAAATAATTATTGTAGTTGGTATTTTAATTATGGGAGCCTTAATAAAAAATCACTTAAAAGTTTCTAAAAGAGATTGGATTTTGGTTTTATCATCCATCGTAATTGGTTTTGCTATTCAAATGATGGTAGAAAGAGTTTTTTGGTAATCTAAATTTAGTTTTAAAAAGATAATTTTATCCTAAAAGTTATTTATTTAACCCCTTAATTCTTTAAATCTTTATATTTTCGTTGTTGATGACAGAAAAAAAGCAACTAAAGTACGATATAGCCTATCTAAAAATGGCACGTGAATGGGGTAAATTATCACACTGTAAACGTAAACAAGTTGGCGCTTTAATTGTAAAAGAACGCATGATTATTTCTGATGGTTTTAATGGCACTCCATCTGGTTTTGATAATTGTTGCGAAGATGAAAACGGTAAAACAAAATGGGAAGTTTTACATGCAGAAGCCAATGCCATTTTAAAAGTAGCTTCCTCAACACAATCTGCTCAAGGTGCTACCTTATACATTACCTTATCACCTTGTACAGAATGCAGCAAACTCATTCATCAAGCAGGTATCAAAAGAGTGGTGTATGCCAATGCATACAAAGATTTGTCAGGAATCGAATTTTTAGAGAAAGCAGGTGTAGCAATAAATCATTTACCTTATGAACAAGAATAATTTACCCATATATTTTTCAATAGCTGTAATTTTAGGCATTTTAATTGGTGTTTTTTTTGGCGGAAATTCTAATGGGTTAACAGCATTTACAAAAAATGCATCTCAAGAGCAAAAAATAAAAAGGCTCATCAATTTTATTGAGAGAGATTATGTAGACGATGTAAATACAGACGATTTATTAGATGGTGCCATTACGCAAATGTTGGGTAAATTAGATCCGCATTCTGTCTATATTCCAAAAGAAAATCAGCAAGCCAATATCGAAAATATGCAAGGTAATTTTGTAGGGATTGGCGTACAGTTTAGAATGATAAAAGATTCTATAACTGTAGTGCAACCCATAAAAGGTGGGCCAAGTATTAAAGCAGGTATCAAAGCTGGTGATCGAATTTTAATGGCAAATAAAGATACCTTGTATGGTAAAAATTTTAGAAGTGGTATAGTGCCAAAATATTTAAAAGGCAAGCCAAAAACCAACGTTAACCTTCAAGTTTATCGAAAAAGTAACGATTCTTTATTTAATGTAGAAATTACGCGTGGCAAAGTAAATATTAAAAGTGTAGATCTGGCTTATATGATTAACGATTCTTTGGGTTATATAAAATTAGATCGTTTTGCAAGAAATACCTATCGTGAATTTAAATCGTCTTTAAATCAATTAATTAATGACGGAATGACGGATTTGGTTATCGATTTAAGAGGTAATGGAGGAGGTTTTATAGATATTGCCACCAGAATTATTGATGAGTTTTTAGAAGACGATAAATTAATGGTGTTCACCAAAAATAATAAAGACGAAATCGAAGAGTATGAAGCTACAGAAATTGGTTCGTTTGAAAAAGGAGGTTTATATGTTTTAATTGATGAAAATTCTGCCTCTGCTTCAGAAATTGTAGCAGGTGCTTTACAAGATAATGATAAAGGAACTATTATTGGAAGACGCTCTTTTGGAAAAGGTTTGGTGCAAGTAGAAATGGATTTAGGAGATGGTTCTGCAGTACGTTTAACAACAGCAAGATATTTTACACCCACAGGACGTTCTATTCAAAAACCATACAGTAAAAATGGTGATAAAAATTATAGGAAAGATTATCAAAATAGAATAGCGAGTGGCGAGTTGTTAAGTAAAGATAGTATTAAAGTCATCGATTCTTTAAAATTTAAAACTCCAAAAGGCAAAGTAGTTTATGGTGGTGGAGGTATAATTCCAGATGTTTTTGTTGCAATTGATACCACTTCCTACATGTCTAACTTTTATTTTAGCACCATCAATAATTTTGCTTTTGATTATGTTGATAATAACAGAACCGAACTTTCAAATTGGACTGTTGATACTTTCATAGAAGAATTTGATGCTGATGAGGCCATTTTTGATACGTACCTAGCTAAAATAAAAGACCGTGCAAAACCTTCATTTAAAACTAAAAAAAGTTTAAAAAAATACTTAAATGCATCTATTGCCAATGTACTTTTTGGTGATGATGGTTTTTACAGAATCATACATCAAGATGATAAAATGCTTCAAAAAGTTTTGGAGTTGGAAAGTAAAGAGGAATAGCTTTTCTTTGCACAGATGATAGAAATAACCACAGCTAAAGACCAAAAAGTTTATTTTGCTTCAGACCAACATTTGGGGGCGCCTACAGCAGCTGAAAGTTTTATTAGAGAAAAAAAGTTTCTAGCTTGGTTAAACCAAGTAAAAAAAGATGCAGCAGCTATCTTTTTAGTAGGCGATTTATTCGATTTTTGGTTCGAATATAAAACTGTAGTTCCTAAAGGTTTTGTAAGAGTTTTAGGGAAATTGGCTGAAATTAAAGACTCAGGAATCCCAATTTACTTCTTTGTGGGCAATCACGATTTATGGATGAATGATTACTTTGAAAAAGAACTAAACATTCCTGTATACCATGAACCCCAAGTTTTTATCATCAATCAAAAAAAGGTTTTCATTGGGCATGGAGATGGTTTAGGGCCAGGAGATAAAGGTTTTAAACGCTTAAAAAAAGTCCTTACTTTTCCTCTTTTTCAATGGTTATACAGGTGGTTACACCCAGATTTGGGCTTAAAATTGGGGCAATACATGTCTGTAAAAAACAGAATGATTTCTGGAGATGATGATGCTAAATTTTTAGGCAATGAAAATGAATGGTTAGTGCAATATTGCAAACGAAAACTAGAACGTAATCATTACGATTTTTTTGTTTTTGGGCATAGGCATTTGCCATTAGATATTCAACTAAATGAGAATAGTAGATACATTAATCTTGGAGATTGGGTAAGTTATTTTACCTATGGAGAATTTGCAAATTTAGATTTAAAACTAAAAAACTTCAACTAAGTTAGCAATAGCGCTAAAATACTAATCATCTTTAACCTTGTTTTAACAATTTAATTTTGTTAAAATTGTAGTTTTGTTTCACAAAATTTAATAATTAATTGTCAAAAATAATGGACGTAGATGTTAGAGCTATTAACGAAAAAATAGAGAGAGAAAGTGCCTTTATAGATATTCTTACTTTAGAAATGAATAAAGTAATTGTAGGGCAAAAACAAATGATTGAAAGTTTGTTAATTGGTTTGTTAGGTAATGGCCATATCTTGCTAGAAGGTGTGCCAGGTTTAGCAAAAACGTTAGCCATTAATACATTGTCTAAAGCTGTTCAAGGTACATTTAGCAGGGTGCAATTTACACCAGATTTATTACCTGCAGATGTTGTTGGAACCATGATTTACAATATGCAACAAAATAGCTTTGAAATTAAAAAAGGACCAATTTTTGCAAATTTTGTTTTAGCTGATGAAATTAACAGAGCACCAGCAAAAGTACAATCTGCTTTATTAGAGGCAATGCAAGAACGTCAAATAACCATTGGTGATACTACTTTTAAATTAGATGAACCATTTTTAGTAATGGCAACTCAAAACCCAGTAGAACAAGAAGGTACCTATCCATTACCAGAAGCACAGGTAGATCGTTTTATGCTAAAAGTGGTTATTGATTATCCTAAATTATTAGATGAGCAAATTATAATGCGTCAAAACTTATCAGGTGGTTTTGCAAAAGTAAACCCGGTAATTAAGGTAGATGAAATTATAAGAGCAAGAGAGGTTGTTAATGAAGTATATATGGACGAGAAAATCGAGAAATATATTTTAGATATTATTTTTGCAACGCGTTATCCTGAAAAATACAACTTACCCGATTTAAAAGATTTAATTAGTTTTGGAGCATCACCAAGGGGTAGTATCAACTTGGCAAAAGCAGCAAAATGTTATGCATTCATAAAAAGAAGAGGTTATGTAATTCCTGAAGATGTAAGAGCAGTTGTTACAGATGTTTTACGTCATAGAATTGGTATTACCTACGAAGCTGAAGCAGAAAATGTAACCTCTGTAGAAATCATCAACTTAATTATCAACGAAGTAGAAGTGCCATAGAAAAGGAGTTCGCAGTAAAATAAGTTGGCAGTAGGCAGTTGCTTACTCAAATCTTACTCTACTGCAAATTGATGACTGTAAACTGAATACTGAAGACTGCTTACTGAAATAATGGATACTAAAGAAATACTTAAAAAAGTTCGTAAAATAGAAATTAAGACAAAGCGTTTGTCTAATGATATTTTTGGAGGTGAATACCATTCATCATTCAAAGGACGAGGTATGACATTTTCTGAAGTGCGCCAATATCAATTTGGAGATGATGTAAGAGGAATTGATTGGAATGTTACAGCACGTTATAACGAACCTTACGTAAAAGTATTTGAAGAAGAACGCGAATTAACCATGATGTTAATGGTAGATGTTTCTGGGTCAGAACTTTTTGGAACTACCAATCAATTTAAAAAAGATACAGTTACCGAAATTGCAGCAACTTTAGCATTTTCTGCCACTCAAAATAACGACAAAGTTGGCTTAATTTTATTTTCTGATGATATTGAACTTTTTATTCCTCCTAAAAAAGGAAAAAGTCACGTATTAAGAATTATTAGAGAGCTAATTGAGTTTAAACCAAAAAGTAAAAAAACAAATATAGATGTTGCTTTAAAGTTTTTATCGAGCGTTTTAAAAAAGAGAGCCATTGTATTTATGCTGTCTGATTTTATGGATGATGATTACGAAAAAAGCGCAAAAATTGCAGGAAGCAAACACGATTTAACAGGTATTCGAGTTTACGATAAACACGATGAAGAAATTCCTAATTTAGGAATGGTACCTATGTTAGATGCTGAAACAGGGAATGTTCAACTAGTAAATACGGCTTCTAAAACTACAAGAAACAATTACAAAGCAAATGCTTTACGATTAACAGATTATTATATCAATACATTTCTAAGAAGTGGTGCAGGCACTATAAATACTAGGGTTGATGAAAGTTATGTAAAAAAATTATTAGGCTATTTTAAACATAAAGGTAGATAAAAGCTCAGCCTAACTTTACTAAAGGGAAAGAGTTGTTGACAAAAAATTAAGGAAAATTTATAAAGTTGAAAAAAAGTATAATACATATCAAACCTTCCAAAAGTTATAAAGAAGCACAAGCTCTATACTTTCTTTCTTTTAGAAAGAGCGTTAAAGAGATAGGCTTCCTTTTTATTATTTTTTGCGTTTCTTTTGCTTTTTCTCAAGATAAAATTGTAAAAGCTCAAGTAGAAACTTCAAATATTAGAATTGGTGAACAGTTTAGTTATAAAATTACTGTTAAAGATGTTGATAAAGTAATTCTGCCAAAATTAGAATTGAAAGGCTTAGAAGTTGTAGATTCTTCTAAAATTGATACCATTAATTATATGCTAATTCAAAAGTATAAAATTACGGGTTTTGATAGCGGTTCATTTTACATTCCACAACAACAAGTTTTTATAAGAAATCAAGCTTATCTTACAGACTCAATTTTAATAAATGTAGCTACAGTGCCTATTGATACTACTAAAATTAAAAAGTATCCAATTAAATCAATCAAAAAAGAACCTTATGTTTTTGATGATTTTATACTATACATTTACTTATTAATTGCTGCTTTATTAATTATTGGTTTTTGGATTTATTGGTTTGTTATCAGAAAGAAAAAAGAAGAAGAAGAAAAACCAACTTATGTTGCTTTGGCTCCTTATGATGAAGCGATGCATAAATTAAATGAGTTAGATGAAAAACTCTTGTGGCAAAACAATAAAGTAAAACAGTATTATAGTGAGTTGACAGATATTATTCGTGCTTATATTGAACGTGAATTAAAAGTGCCAGCTTTAGAAAAAACATCTGATGAAATTATAGAAACTTTAAACGATTTCTATGAAGCCAATACCATCAATACCACCAAAGAAAACATCAAAAAACTAAAAGACTTGTTTGAAGAAGCAGATTTGGTAAAGTTTGCAAAATCGAAACCATTAGCCTCGGAAATTGAAGAAGATAGAAAAGATGCTGAGCAAGTTGTGCATAATTTAAAACCTAAACCCGTAATTGAGGATGAAGAATTGGAGTAATTTCGAGCTTTTAAATCCAGAATTTTTGTGGTTGCTAATACTCATTCCGTTATTAGCAGTTTGGTATTTCATTGTCCGAAAAAAAGATGCTGCAATTTTAACGGTACCAAGTATAAAAGGGTTTCAAGTAAAAACATCTTTCGTAGCCAAATTAAAACCACTTTTATACATTTTAAGATTGTTAGCCTTAGCTGCGATTATTTTTGCCTTAGCAAGACCTAGAAATGTTTCTGTAAGTAAAAAAACAAAATCCAATAAGGGGATAGATATTGTAATGGCAATTGATGTCTCAGCAAGTATGTTGGCTAGAGATTTAAAACCTAACAGATTAGAAGCTCTTAAAAAAGTAGCGGTTACCTTTGTGAATAAAAGACCAAATGATAGAATTGGAATTGTGGTTTATGCAGGAGAAAGTTTTACACAAACACCTATTACAAGCGATAAATCTATTGTAAAAAGAACTATTGAGCGTTTGCAATGGGGCCAATTAGAAGGTGGTACAGCTATAGGAATGGGCTTGGGTTCTGGTGTAAATCGATTGAAAGAAAGTAAGGCAAAAAGTAAGGTGATTATTCTGTTAACAGATGGTGTAAATAATTCTGGAAATATAGACCCAAGAACAGCTACTGAGTTGGCGAAAGAATTAGGGATAAAAGTATATACAATCGGAATTGGAACAAACGGAATGGCAGATTTTCCATGGGCAAAAGATCCAAGAACAGGCCAATTACAGTTTAGAAAACAACAAGTAGAAATAGACGAAGCACTCTTAAAAGAAATAGCTTCAGAAACCAATGGAAAATATTTTAGAGCAACAAATAACGACAAATTGGCTAAAATATATGATGAAATTGATAAACTAGAAAAAACAAAAATTGAAGAGTTTAAATATTACAATTACCAAGAAATGTATAGAGATTTGGTGTTTTTAGCCCTTGGATTATTAATCTTAGAATTCTTATTAAGAAACACGTTATTTAAGAGTTTTATTTAAGGTGTTGTATTTATGTTGAATTGTTTAAACGTGTAATTGTAGAAAAGATGTATGTGTTTTCATTTGAAAAATTAAAAGTTTGGCAAGAAACTACTGACTTGTCTGTTGAGGTTTATAGAATTACCAAAAGTTTTCCAAATGATGAAAAATTTGGAATTACAAGTCAATTAAAAAGAGCGTCAAATTCAATTTCAGCAAATATAGCAGAAGGAACATCAAGAATTACAAATAAAGATAAAGCACATTTTTCAACAATAGCATTTAGTTCAACAATGGAAGTATTAAATCATATTATTTTATGCAACAAGCTTCAATTTATAAATGATGAAATTTATAATGATTTAAGAAATAAAATTTATAAAATATCAAATATGCTTAATGCATTAAGAAAAGCTCAATTAAATAGTTAAACAGTTACACAATTCAACAATTACACATTAAAACAATGTATCGTTTAGAAGAACCAAATTATTTTTATTTATTAGCAATCATTCCAATAGTGATTGTTGTTTTTCTATTGGTTTTATGGTGGAAAAATAGAACACAACGTAAATTTTCTAATCCAGAATTATTAGAAAAAATAGCGCCAAATACATCAACATTTAAAAATACATTAAAGTTGATTATGCTAATTTTAGGAATCACGTTTTTAGTAATTTCTTTGGTAAACCCCAAAATGGGTTCTAAACTAAAAACTGTAAAAAGAGAAGGTGTAGATGTGGTTTTTGCTTTAGATGTTTCTAAAAGTATGTTAGCTGAAGACATTGCACCAAATAGGTTAGAAAAGGCGAAACAAATCATTTCTAAAATTATAGATCAACTAGGTTCAGATAGAGTAGGTGTTATCATTTACGCAGGGAATTCGTATCCGCTTTTGCCTATTACTACAGACCATGCAGCAGCAAATATGTTTTTGCAAAATGCAAATCCAGATATGGTTTCTAGTCAAGGTACAGCTATCAATGAAGCACTCGAGTTGGCAAAAACCTATTACAATAATGATGAGCAAACCAACCGTTTTTTAATCATTATTTCTGATGGGGAAGATCATCAAGAAGAAACCAAACAAATGGCACAGAATTTGTCTAATGAAGGAGTAAAGGTATATACAGTTGGAGTAGGTACCGAAAAAGGAGGACCAATTCCTATGCGTCTCAATGGCTCCATGATTGGATATAAAAAAGATAGAAAAGGCGAAACTGTAATTACAAAACGCCAGCCAGATGTTTTAGCTGATATTGCAGATGTTGCTAATGGAAGATATATAGATGGTAATGTTACTGAAGATCCTGTAAAACAAATCTCAGAAATT
The DNA here is from genome assembly GCA_965661915.1 of Polaribacter sp. GTDB lineage: Bacteria > Bacteroidota > Bacteroidia > Flavobacteriales > Flavobacteriaceae > Polaribacter. Next base: position 42,162 of record CBFIFR010000022.1, read on the forward strand.
ATTGCGAATGCCCAAAAAAGTGAATTTGAAACCAAACAATTTTCAGATTACAAAGATCAATTTCAATGGTTTTTAGCCATTGCTATCGTCTTTTTACTGTTAGATATTTTCTTGTTAGACAGAAAAACAAAATGGTTAAAAAAGATCGATTTATTTAATGAAGAAAAATCAAAAAAATAATTAAAAATGAAAATTTATTTAAACATTCTTATACTTTGCTTAATGCTATTTTCATCTAATGGAATTGTAGCACAAAAAGATTCTATTGCCCAACAACGTAAGGCAAGAAAAATGGTGAGGCAAGGCAACAAATTGTATCAACAAAAACAATTTACAGATGCTTCTGTCGCGTATCAAAAAGCCTTAGGCAATAATTCTAATTATGACAAAGCAAGTTATAATTTAGGGAATGCATTGTATCAAAATAAAAACTATAAAGAAGCGGTTCCTCAATATGAATTAACTGCAAAAACTGCAGAAGATAAGTACACCAAAGCAGAAGCCTATCATAATTTAGGAAATGCTATGATGGAAACCAAAAACTATCAAGGTGCTGTTGAGGCGTTTAAAAATTCTTTAAGAAACAACCCTAATGATGATGAAACGCGTTACAATTTAGCGGTTGCAAAAAAAATGTTAGATAAACAAAATAAAGAAAACAAAGACGATAAGAATAAAAACAACAAAGATAATAAGGATAAAAAAGATAAAGAAAACAAAGATAAAGACGATAAAAATAAAGACAAGGATAAGAAAGATGGTGATGATGAGAAAGATAAAAAAGATAAAGACGACAAAGATAAAGATGGTAAAGGCGATAAGGATAAAGATAAAAAGCAAGATCCTAAAAAAGATGATCAAAAAGATAAAAAACAAAAGCCTAAACCACAACAAGGAAAAATGTCTCCTCAACAGATTAAGCAATTGCTAGAAAGTTTAAATAATGAGGAAAAAAAGACACAAAAGAAAATGAATGCCAAAAAAGCAAAAGGGAAAAAGGTAAAACAAGAAAAAGATTGGTAAATTAGACCCCTAAAGAAGAAGATGAAGTTGAAATTTTACATAGCGCTATTGATAACTTTACTAACACTTTCAATATCTGCTCAAAAAGCAGAATTAAAAGTAAAAGTGAGTAAGAATAAATTGGGCTTAAATCAACGACTAAAAATAGAGTTTTCTGTCAATAAGCAAGGTGCAGATGATTTTACACCACCAAAATTTGACGATTTTAGAGTAATTCAAGGCCCAAGTCAGTCCATAAGTCAATCTTGGATAAATGGCAAAGTCAGCTTTTCAAAATCATATAGCTATATTATTAAACCTAAAAGAAAAGGTGAGTTAATTATTGGTCCTGCTAGTATAAAAGTAAATGGTGCCACTCTTAATTCTAAAATGATTAAAGTGGTGGTTTTAGATGCAATTGATTTGCCTAGTAATCCAAATGATCCAGAATACATTGCACAGCAAAATATTCACTTAGTTGCAGAAATCTCTAAGTCAAGGCCTTATGTAGGTGAAGGTATTTATGTAGAATACAGATTGTATGTAAGTGAAAACATAAGTGTTTATGATACTTCTGTTACAGAAGCACCACAATATAATGGCTTTTGGAACCAAGAAATTAAAATCAATGGTTTTCCAGTAAAAATGGGAAAATACAATGGTGAAGATTACAGATATATTGTGCTTCAGAAAGCATTATTGATTCCAACAAAAACAGGAAGGTTAACCATTGATCCCATGAAAATGGATATTGTTATTGGTGTGCCAACTGGAAGAGCAGATTTTTTTGGAAATGTAATTACTAAGAATATTCGAAAAGAATTTGCATCACCAAAAAAAGTAGTAAGTCCTAAAAGTCTTCCATTAGAGGGTAAACCTGAGAATTTTACAGGTGCAGTTGGGCAATTTAATTTTGATGTCTCTTTAAGTAAAGAAGCATTAAAAGCTAATGAATCTTCTCAAATTAAAGTAGCAGTTTCTGGTAAAGGTAATTTAAAACTATTTGAATTACCAGAAGTTACTACTCCTGTTGAATTGGAAAAATATCAACCAGAAAGAAAAGAAAAAGTAAGAATTACTGCTAATGGTTTACGAGGTTCTGTAACAGATATATATACTGTTGTACCACAATATAAAGGAAAATATAAAATACCAAGTGTTGGTTTTTCATACTTCAATCCAAAAATCAAAAAATACGAATCTATCAATACAAATGATTTATATGTAGATGTAACCGAAGGTAAAGAATTGCCTGCAAGTACCACAAATTCAGTACAAAAGAAAGCTGTAGTTTTAACAGGAAAAAACTTTAGATACATTCAAACACATACGGATTTAGTAACTAGCGAAAATGAAGATTTTTATAAATCAAACTTATTTTATATTCTACTCTTTTTACCATTAGTGATCATTCCTATAGGTATTATAATTGCCAAAAACAATGAGAAACGCAATAGCGATGTTGTTGGTTTAAAATTAAGAAGAGCAGAAAAATTAGCAAAGAAATATTTATCTGAAGCACAAAAACAATTAGGTAAAAAAGAAGCGTTTTACGAAGCTTTAGAGCGTGCTTTGCATAACTATTTAAAAGCTAAATTAAGTGTAGAAACTGCTGATATCAGTAAAGAAAATATTACCAAAATTTTAGAAGATAAAAGCATAAGTGAAACAACAATAAAGCACTTTATAGATGTTTTAAAAGCGTCAGATTTTGCACGTTATACACCTGTAACCGATACAGAAATGAAACAGGAGTTTGAAAGAGCTAAACAAGTAATCGTTGAATTAGATAAACAGTTGTAAGATGAAAAATTTTCTTTTTTTATTGTTGATGATTACCAACACTATATTTGCTCAAAATACAGTTGAGCTTTTTAATGATGCTAACGATTTATATAAAAATGATCAATTAGAAGAGGCTATTGAATTGTATGAGCAAGTAGAAGAGGAAGGAATGGTATCTTCTGAGTTATTTTACAATTTAGGAAATTCTTATTACAAATTAAATAAAGTTGGCCCCTCAATTTATTATTACGAAAAAGCATTAAAGTTAAATCCTTTAAACCAAGATGCTGCTAATAACTTAATTTTTGCAAAACGTTTGGCGTTAGATAATATTGAAGAATTACCAAAAACAGTATTTCAAAAAATTAATGAAAATCTATTACAAAAGCTTTCTTATAATCAATGGGCAATAATTGTGGTTGTATTGTCTTTTTTAGGCAGTTTTTTATTTTTGCTTTATTATTTTGCAAATACACCCTCAAAAAAACGATTTTATTTTGTGGTTAGTACATTAAGTTTTATTTTATTATTGTTTGCTTTTGTAGTTACCTATCAACAATATACTTTTGCTCAAAATAACAAAGAAGCAATTGTTTTTGCTGAAGAAACTGAAGTTAGAAACGCGCCAACATTAAATTCAGATGAAGTTTTTACACTGCACGAAGGCACAAAAGTTATTGTTTTAGACACGATAGACGATTGGAAAAAAATTAAAATTGCCGATGGTAAATTGGGTTGGATTATTGCTTCAGAAATAAGATTGATTGATGCTTTTTAAGGTATTTTAAGTATAATAATTTTCCTCTTTTAATTAACTTTTAGAATTAATCAACTACTTTCAAATAGTTGTTTTCTATTGATTTAATGGCATCTATCATAAAAATACATTATAATTATCATTTAATATATAAATAAAAACTAATGCGGTTTTTCATCTAACTTTGTAGTATGTAACACGTTTAACGACAAAGTTTAAATAAGATGAATAGAAACAAACATAAAATCTTAGTACTTTCCGACCTTAAAGATAACGCTAAAGATACTATTGCTTACGCAATTACATTAGCCAAAGAAATTAATGCTGCAGTCGAGTTATTTTGTGTTAAAAAACCTAATGATATTGTTACCACACACAGTCAGCTCTCGGCTATCAGAAATCTTAACGATGAGTTTATAAAAACAACTCAAAAAGCAAAAGAAATAGTAAGATCTATAACCAAAGATGAATTTTTCTCAGTAAAAAACACTGTCGTATTTGGAAATGTAAAAAAGGAAATAGAGTTACATATTCAAAAATCTAATCCAGATTTTATCATTTTAGGACAAAAAAGAAAAAGATTGATAAACTTGAATAGCGATAATGTTGCTAACTTTATTTTAAAAAACTACACTCATAAATCTGGTATTGCCAACAAAACAAGCGTTGCAGAAATTTATGAAGCATTATATAGCAAGGATAAAAAAGATGAAACTGCCTAGATTATTATAGGTTAATTATTTTATAAATAACTGTATGTAAAGCACCTCTGTTTTTAATTATAAACATTTCTTACTGATAGCGAACAACATTTTAAGAATTAGAACAAAAGAACTTTTCATTTAAAATAGATTTGTTAACTTGGTTTTTTTAAAATCAATCAAACGAATACACAAATGAAAAACTTTTTTGCCAACCTAAAAGGGGACGCTTTTGGTGGTATAACTGCGGGTATTGTTGCGTTACCATTAGCATTAGCCTTTGGGGTTTCTTCTGGTTTAGGACCAACAGCAGGTTTGTATGGAGCTATTTTTATAAGCTTTTTTGCAGCCCTTTTTGGGGGTACAAATACTCAGATTTCTGGGCCAACAGCGCCAATGACTGCTGTAAGTATGGTAATAATTGCAGGAATTGTAGCAGCTAATGATGGTGACGTTTCTAAGGCACTACCTGCTATTTTAACTGTTTTCTTACTGGCTGGTTTGTTTCAAATTGGGCTGGGTTTTTTAGGTTTGGGAAAATACATACGTTACATTCCTTACCCAGTAGTTTCTGGTTTTATGACTGCTATTGGGGTTATTATTTTATTAACTCAAGTTTTACCATCTTTAGGATATTATCCAAAAGAAGATGCAGAATTTGTTGCAAAATTTAAACCTCAAGCAGAAGAAGTAATCTTAGAAAATATTTTAAAAGATGAAGCTGGTGAAGGTATTTTAGTTTTAGAGGATTTTAAGGAAACAATAAATAGAGCAGAAAAAATTACTCCTGCTGAAATTGAAAGAGAAGCTCAAACCTTAGCTGCTAAAAATGCTTCTGGAACAATAGGCGCAATTCGCGTGTTTTCTAGAGCTATTAAAAACATCAATTGGTTAGAACTTATTTTAGCATTAGGTACTATTGTTATCATATATGGTTTTAAACGAATAACTACAGCCATACCAAGTACTTTAGTAGCATTAATTGTAATGTCTGGTATCGCAGTTGGTTTTAATCTCAATTACAGAACCATTCAAGAAATTCCAGGAGGTATTCCAATCCCCAAATGGGAAATTATAACAGAATTTAGTTTTACCAATGTAACTCCTTATATTTTTACAGCACTAACATTATCACTTTTAGGTGCAATAGATTCATTATTAACAAGTGTGGTTGCAGATAATATGACCAAAACCAAGCACAAACCCAATAAAGAATTGGTAGGGCAAGGAATTGGGAATAGTATTGCTGCCATTTTTGGCGGAATTCCAGGAGCTGGAGCAACCATAAGAACTGTTGTAAACATTAATGCAGGAGGAAAAACAAAACTATCAGGTATGATTGCTGGGGTGATGTTGTTAATTATTATGCTTTTATTAGGGCCTGTGGCTTCTAAAATTCCTGCAGCTGTTTTAGCAGGTATTTTAATTACAGTTGGTATTGGGGTTATGGATTATAAAGGTTTAAAAGCAATACCACATTTACCAAAAGATATTAAACTTGGTTTTGTAAAAGTAAGTTCAGAAGTGTTAATAATGCTTGTAGTTTTATTATTATCTACCTTTTGGGATTTAATTTATGCAGTAGGCATAGGCTTAGTTATTGCATCATTGATGTTCATGAAAAAAATAGGAGATATTACTGGTAAAAGAAGTTTGGTAAAAGCTATTGATGAAAAATCTTGGCCAGATGAAAACAGTTTTCCAAAAGAATTACAAGAAGAGGTATTTATAAAACATATTAAAGGACCGTTATTTTTTGGCTCTACAAGCGATTTTCAGCAATTAGCAATGCAAATTCCAGCTACAGCATCAACCATTATTATGCGCTTGGTGAGAACACATTATATGGATCAATCTGGTTTATATGCGATGGAAGATATGTTGTTAGACCTAAAAAATAAAAACGTAGAAGTTTTATTTGTAGGCTTGCAAGAACAACCTAAATACATGATGGAAAGGATAGGTATTATCCCTGATTTTATTCCAAGAGAACACATTTTTAAACATTTTGATGATTGTATTGAATGGATCAACAAAAATGTAGAAGACAAATATTAATACGCATTATGAAAAACACATATTATCATCAATTATTACAAAATAATAAAGATTGGGCTGCAGAAATGCATAAAAAAGATGAGAATTATTTTAAAATTCTTGCTGAAAAACAGAAACCACCTGTTTTATGGATTGGATGCGCAGATAGTAGAGTGCCTGCCAATCAAATAACGGGTACTTTACCTGGAGAAATTTTTGTGCATAGAAATATTGCAAATATGGTAGTACATACAGATATGAATATGTTAAGTGTTTTAGATTATGCTGTGAATTCTTTACAGGTAAAACACATCATAGTTTGTGGGCATTATGGTTGTGGAGGTGTACAAGCAGCTATGCAAAATAAATCTTTAGGTTTAATTAATAAATGGATAAGGAATATAAAAGAAGTATATAATGAAAATTATACTGAATTAAAAAAGATAAAAGACGATCAAAAACGTTTTGATAGATTAGTAGAACTAAACGTAATTGCTCAAGTATATGATTTAGCAAAAACCTCAATTGTGCAACATGCCTGGAAAGATGATTTAGGTCTAGAAATTCATGGTTGGGTATATGGTCTTAAAGATGGTGTTATCAAAGACTTAAGAGTTTCTATGGATAGTGCAGCGCATTTAGATGATATTTTTACGTTAGATTTAGATTAACTACCCATTCTCATAAAACTAAAAAAAGGATGTCTGAAAAGTCTTTTGTGATGTCATTTTGAGCGCAGTCGAAAAATCTATATAATTGATTATCAATAGTAAAAGATTTCTCCATAAAGTCGAAATGATCCGTGTTAAAAAACTATTTTTTATTGTTAAATTTTTATTTAGTTTAAACAGAAATTACTTTGATAATTTTCATTGTAATTTTGTTTATTTTTTGCGATTGAAAAAATTTGTTTTATTAATTTATTGGCTATCGCAATTTTAATAACTCTCTCTGGTTTTCCTTTTTCTTTTAGTCTTTTATACATTTCCATACACGTTTTATTTACTCTTTTTGCTGACCAGGAACACAAGTACAATAATTTTCTAATTTGTGGCTTTCCCATTTTACAAATATGTCCCTTTCCTTTTACACTGGTCCCTGATTGATATAGTCTTGGACTAAATCCAACAAAAGCGGTGAGTTGTTTGTAGTTCTCGAATTTTGTAAAGTTATCAGTAATAACACTCATCATAATTGCTGTCTTTATTCCAACCCCAGGAATAGTTCTCAATCTTTGAATAGTCTCTTTAAAAGCTAATTCTCCTATCTTTTCAATTTGTTTTTCGAATTTAATAATACGGTTTGTTATTAGCTGAAGTAGTTGTTTTAGTTCTTTTCTTAAACTATTGCTTAATAGTCCAGTTACTTCAAAAGATTCTAATTGTCTTTTTGTTTGATGTTTTTGTTTTTTTAATAATTCTAAAGCCGTGTAAAGTTGTTTAATTTCTATACAATCCTTACTTTCTGGACACAAAACTTTTAATTCATACTGCGCACCATACTCTGCAATTGTTTTTGCATCTTTTTTATCAGTTTTAGCTCTGTATC
>CBFIFR010000023.1:0-44984 GCA_965661915.1 Polaribacter sp.
ATTGTTGACATATTGGTAAAATATTTAAATTATTTTTAATTTTAAACAAATATACCCCTTAAAAATTAGGGATAAAATTATTTTTTAGTGCTTTTTAATATTTAACCCTTCATTTTTTTGATATCTTATTAAAAAATTTGATTTTTGTAACACAAACATCACGTAAACAATTATTTATTATGGCAAAAATTAAATTAGAATATCTTTGGTTAGATGGATATTATCCTACTCAAAACCTTAGAAGTAAAACCAAAGTTGAAGAACATGAGAATTTCCAAGGAACAATTGAAGAATTAGACAATTGGTCTTTTGATGGATCCTCTACAAGACAAGCTGAAGGTGGATCTTCTGACTGTTTATTGAAACCTGTAGCTATTTACCCAGACCCTGATAGAAGAAATGGTTATTTAGTGATGACAGAAGTTTTAAATGCTGATGGTACTCCTCACGTTTCTAACGGAAGAGCTACTATTGATGATGAAGATGATGATTTCTGGTTTGGCTTTGAGCAAGAGTATTTTATAATGGATACTAAAACGCAATTACCTTTAGGTTTCCCTGTTGGTGGATATCCTGCACCACAAGGAATGTATTACTGTTCTGTAGGTGGAAGAAATACACATGGTAGAGGTTTAGTTGAAGAGCATGCAGACTTATGTATTGATGCTGGATTAAACTTTGAAGGTATTAACCAAGAAGTTGCTTCAGGTCAATGGGAATTTCAATTATTTGCTAAGGGAGCAAAAAAAGCTGGCGATGAAATTTGGGTTGCTAGATACTTATTACAAAGATTAACTGAAAAATACGGATATTACATTGAATACCACCCTAAACCATTAGGAAAAGATATGGATTGGAATGGTTCTGGTATGCACGCAAACTTCTCTAACACAACGTTAAGAACTTGTGGATCTAAAGAAACTTATGAGAAAATTTGTGAAGCATTTAGACCAGTTGTAAAAGAGCATATTGAAGTTTACGGAGAGTTTAACGACCAACGTTTAACTGGAGAACACGAAACTGCTGCAATAACAGATTTCTCTTATGGAATTTCTGATAGAGGTGCATCAATTAGAATTCCGATTATTACTGTAGAGAAAGGTTGGAAAGGTTGGTTAGAAGATAGAAGACCAGCTTCTAATGGTGATCCTTACAAAATTGCAGGTAGAATTATTAAAACTGTAAAATCTACTGATGTATAGTAAGTGATTTTTTAAGATAATTAAAAACTCCGAAGCGTTATTGTTTCGGAGTTTTTTTATATACTTAAATTGATATTGATTTATTTGTCCTCTTTTTCTGGAGGAAATTTAGAAACAATTTCTTTTACAAATAGTTGAATTCGTTCCTTTTTCTTTTCAACATTATCAATTTTTAAGGCTCCTGTTCCAATTCCTTGCCAAATCAATTCTTTTTTATTTTTATCAATAAAATCAACAAATAATGTACCCTCAGTATATTCATTTATATTAATATTGTTGTTATTAATTCCACCCCACATCCAAGGATTCCAGCCCCAGCCCCATCCCCAGCCAAAATTATTATTCTGATTTACATTTACTTTCCTTCTCGATTTCGTAAAAAAACTCACCAACATATCAGGATTGTTAGATTTTGCAAATCCTTTTGCAATGAGTTCTGCCTCCAAAGCTCTTAAAACTCTCTTTTTATCTAAGGTAGAAATAGCTGCTTTGTCTATACCTGTTTTATAAAAGGCAAACGTTTTATATTGATTAAAATTTACGGCAGTATCATAATCTGTAACTACTTTTACAGTATTACATGATGCAAATAGTATTATACTTAAGGTAAGAATGATTATTTTTTTCATAATAGATAGTTTTTATTGTTTAAAGAGATTTATTTTGGAACAATTTACAGTTAAATATTATCAAGAAGTATGCCATGTAACTAAAAAAAATTAAAAGCGTATTTGTGAACTTAAAAGTTGAAAACTAAATGAAATATAGTTAAATTTTTTATAAAAATGATTCATTAGTAAAGATTGACTTTTTAAAACCTTTAAAGATTTATAGTTTTTTTTAAGATTTTCGTAAATTGCATACTTAAAATCTAAGATTTATTACGAATGAAACAAGTACCACCCTATAAACCTAAACATAAAGTACGTATTGTCACTGCAGCTTCTCTTTTTGATGGACATGATGCTGCTATTAATATTATGCGTAGAATTATACAATCTACAGGAGTTGAAGTAATCCATTTAGGACATGATAGAAGTGTTGAAGAAGTAGTGAATTGTGCCATCCAAGAAGATGTTAACGCTATTGCAATGACTTCTTATCAAGGTGGACATAACGAATACTTTAAGTATATGTATGATTTATTGCAAGAAAAAGGAGCAAGTCATATTAAAATATTTGGTGGTGGTGGTGGTGTAATTCTTCCTGAAGAAGTTAAGGAACTAATGGATTATGGAATTACTAGAATATATTCTCCTGATGATGGTCGTGAATTAGGTTTACAAGGAATGATTAATGATTTGGTTCGACAATCTGATTTTGCTATTGGAGATGCTTTAAATATTGATGTAGAAAATTTATCAAAAAAAGAAGCTGGAAAAATTGCCAGAGTAATCTCTTCTGCAGAAAATTTTCCTGAAATAGCCAAAGACACATTAACTAAAATTCATTCTAAAAATACAACTTCAAAAACACCCGTTTTAGGAATTACAGGAACAGGGGGTGCAGGAAAATCGTCTTTAGTTGATGAATTGGTTCGAAGATTTTTAATTGATTTTCCAAAAAAGACTGTGGGTATTATTTCTGTGGATCCATCCAAAAGAAAAACAGGTGGCGCTCTTTTAGGTGATAGAATCAGGATGAATGCAATTAATAATGAACGTGTTTATATGCGTTCTTTAGCAACTCGTCAATCTAATTTAGCATTATCTAAATATGTAAACGAAGCTGTGCAAATTTTAAAAGCGGCAGAGTTTGATTTAATCATATTAGAAACCTCTGGAATTGGGCAATCTGATACAGAAATCATTGAACATTCTGATACTTCTCTATATGTAATGACTCCAGAATTTGGAGCAGCAACTCAGTTAGAAAAAATCGATATGTTAGATTTTGCTGATTTGGTTGCCATCAATAAATTTGATAAAAGAGGTGCTTTAGATGCAGTTAGAGATGTAAAAAAACAATATATGCGTAACAATAATTTGTGGCATATCCATCAAGACGATTTACCAGTTTACGGTACAATTGCATCGCAATTTAATGATCCTGGAATGAATACTTTGTATAAAAGTATTATGGAGAAATTAGTTGAAAAAACTGGTGCTGATTTAAAATCAACTATGGAAATTACCTCAGCAATGTCTGAGAAAATATTTGTAATTCCGCCAAAAAGAGTGCGTTATTTATCTGAAATCGCTGATGACAATAGAGATTATGATAAAAAAGTAGATGAGCAAGTACTAGTTGCTCAAAAATTATATGGAATTTATCAAACCATTCTTTCTGTCATTGCGAGTGAAACGAAGCAATCTTTACTCACAAAATCGGGACTTGATACTAATGAGATCCTGAAACAAGTTCAGGATGACGATCAGCAATTTGTTGAATTGCTAATCTCACAATTCGAAAAAGTTAAAATGAATTTAAATCCCCATAATTGGGAAATCATTTTAAACTGGCAAGAAAAAATTCAGAAATATAAAAACCCTATTTATACGTTTAAAGTTCGTGATAAAGAAATCAAAATAGAAACACATAGCGAGTCACTCTCACATACACAAATACCAAAAGTAGCTTTACCTAAATACAAAGCTTGGGGAGATGTTTTACGTTGGAATTTACAAGAAAATGTGCCTGGAGAATTCCCATACACAGCAGGTTTATACCCTTTTAAACGAACAGGTGAAGACCCAACCAGAATGTTTGCTGGTGAAGGTGGCCCAGAGAGAACCAACAGACGTTTTCATTATGTAAGTTTGGGAATGGATGCTAAGAGACTTTCTACTGCTTTTGATTCGGTTACTTTATATGGAAATGATCCTGATGTAAGACCAGATATTTATGGTAAAATTGGGAATGCAGGAGTTTCAATTTGTTGTTTAGATGATGCAAAAAAACTCTATTCTGGTTTTGATTTAAGCCATCATATGACATCAGTTTCAATGACCATAAATGGGCCTGCACCAATGTTATTAGGTTTCTTTATGAATGCTGCCATTGATCAGAATTGTGAGAAATACATTAAGGAACATCAACTAGAAAAAGAAGTTGAAGCTAAATTTATAGAAATTTATGATGATAAAGGACTAGAAAGACCTACATATCAAGGTAAATTACCAGAAGGAAACAATGGTTTAGGTTTACTGCTTTTAGGTCTAACTGGAGATTTGGTTTTACCTTCGGATGTGTATCAACAAATAAAGAAATATACATTAGCTCAAGTTAGAGGAACTGTACAAGCTGATATTTTAAAGGAAGATCAAGCACAAAATACCTGTATTTTTTCTACGGAATTCGCTTTGCGTTTAATGGGTGATGTACAAGAGTATTTTATAGAAAAACAAGTCCGTAATTTCTATTCGGTTTCTATTTCTGGGTATCATATTGCAGAAGCTGGTGCCAACCCAATTACACAATTAGCATTGACTTTATCTAACGGATTTACGTATGTTGAGTATTATTTAAGTCGTGGAATGGACATTAATAAATTTGGACCAAATTTATCGTTTTTCTTTTCAAATGGTATTGATCCTGAATATGCTGTAATTGGTAGAGTTGCTCGTAAAATTTGGGCAAAAGCAATGAAACATAAATACGGAGCCAATCCAAGAGCACAAATGTTAAAATATCATATTCAGACTTCAGGGCGTTCTTTGCACGCGCAAGAAATCGATTTTAACGATATTAGAACCACCTTGCAAGCTTTGTATGCTATTTATGATAATTGTAATTCGCTACACACCAATGCTTATGATGAAGCAATTACAACTCCAACTGAAGAATCAGTTAGAAGAGCAATGGCGATTCAATTAATCATTAATAAAGAACTGGGTTTGGCTAAAAATGAAAACCCAATTCAAGGTGCATTTATTATTGAAGAATTAACGGATTTAGTGGAAGCTGCAGTTTTAGAAGAGTTTGATAGAATTACAGAAAGAGGTGGTGTTTTAGGAGCGATGGAAACCATGTATCAGCGTTCTAAAATACAAGAAGAAAGTTTGTATTACGAGACTTTAAAACACAATGGAGATTTCCCTATAATTGGTGTCAATACGTTTTTAAGCTCTAAAGGTTCGCCTACAGTTTTACCTGCTGAAGTTATTCGTGCCACTGAAACAGAAAAACAACATCAAATTAAAACCAAAGAGAATCTCAATGCCATTCATAAAACAGAAGTTGAGCAGCAATTAAGTATTTTACAAGAAGCTGCTATTCAGAACGAAAACCTTTTTGATAAATTAATGGAAGCAACTAAAGTGTGTACTTTAGGACAAATTACAGAAGCATTGTTTAAAGTTGGTGGGCAATACAGAAGGAATATGTAAGCAGAGAACCAAAATTTCTAATGGAATTTTGTGTGAATCGCTTATCCCAAACTTGATTTGGGATCTAATGAAAACCAAAATTCTTTTAATATTTTAGATGAACTCAAAATAAGAGACCTCACAGGTTTTTAAAAACCTGTGAGGTATAATAGTATTAGAATTCTTCTTTTTTCATCTTCATATTATTCTCTTTACTCGCTTTTCTACCTTTTAAAAAGAATAATATAAAAGCAATCATAACTATTCCTAAATAGATTGAAAAACCTCCAATTTTACCACTTAAAGTTTCTACTAAATCTTTGTAATCTATCAATCCAGAAATTTTTATAATTCTCAATGCAAAGCCGATATTTAATAGATAAAAGCCGATTTTAAATAGTTTATTAGTTGCCATTGCAATTTCTACTTTCTGACTAAAAATATCTAACATAAAAATGGTGCTATTTTTAAACAAATGCTCTGATACCATTGTTGTTAAACCTATTGCTATTGGTAAATAAATGACGTACGCGATTAATTCTAATGAAGTGCTCATAGTTATTGAATTTAATATTAATTAATAAAATCTTAGTTATGTTTTCTTGTTGTATTTCTATTTATTTTTTAAACGTTTATAAATTAAATACACTGCATAAATATTAATGAAATGAAGAGTTCCAATTATTAACAAAATGTAACTTAACCTTGCTGAAACCTCTAAAATTATTTCTTTTAAATTATCAATTTCAAGCATTGAATGTAAACTCCAAATAGCCAAACCAATATTTAATAAATAGTATGCTATTCTTAATAATTTATTGATTCCGTTTCCAAAATTTATATCATCTGGAAAATAATTTAGAATGTATATTTTTCCATTTTTGTAACAGAAATCTCCTACATAAATAACAATCAAACTTGAAATCAAAATATAGAATATATAAGTGAATTGGTTCATATTTCTTGATTTATAGATTCTAAAATATATGTCCAAAAGATTGAAAGCAATATTGGTATTGAAATAAGTAGAATTATTAGAGGTATGCTCTGACTATCACCTTTATAAAAATTAGAAATAATAAAACCTCCAAGAAAATATATCACTACACTACTTATATAAAGTAAAATTTCTTTTTTCCTTTTTAGTTTATAGAATTTTAAAAAAATTAGTGTAGTTAGAAATGACAATAATTGATAAATACCTAATAGAAAAGCAATGTATAAACCATAAACAAAGAATTCATTTTCTATTATTGAAATCAATAAAACCATTAAAAAAGGTAGCATTATTAATCTATTAATCCAGTTTGTTATTTTAATTGTATTTTTCATAGTTTCAGAAATTATTGAAAGTTTATAATCAAATTTTTTTACTTTTTTACAATTTTGGTAAAGTTTGATAACAACCAGTGTTCATCAGCTTTTATTGTTTTATCTAAAATATTATTTACAGTTGTGGTTACTTTAGATAAATCGTTTAAAACCTTTTTAAACTCTAAAGCTTCTTCAGAATCATCTTTTATTTCTTGCAATTCTGCTAATACTTTTAAAACTGGTTCTACTTCTCTTCTTTTGCGCTCTTTAGTAATCTGTTTAAACAATTCCCAAATATCTTTTGTAGCCACAAAAAACTCTTTTCGTTCACCAATTACCAATTCTTTTTGTACTATTCCCCAGTCAATTAAAGCTCTAACGTTCATATTTACATTACCTCTAGAAATCTGTAAAGCTTCCATAATATCTTCAGCAGATAAAGGTTTGGTAGAAACTAATAACAAAGCGTGTACTTGAGCCATTGTTTTATTAACTCCCCAAGAAGTAGCTAAACTTCCCCAAGTATGTATGTATTTTAATTTTGCAGTTTCTAATTCCATACAACAAAGATACATTATTTTTCCAAACTTTCAATAATTATTGAAAATAAAATAATTTATATTTTTCTTATCAAAAATAAACGTTCATCTATATTTGTAAAAACATACTATATCATATGAAAAAAATACTCTTATTATTAATTTGCACGCTAATAGTTTCATGTTCTAATGATGAAATTACAGATTACAAAGCACAAAATGAAGCAGATATTCAAAACTATATAGCTGATAGCCCATTAACTTTTAAAAAAACAAGCTCTGGTTTGTACTATCATATAGCCAATGAAGGTAGTGGCCTATCCCCCACTTTTAACTCAAACGTAACATTAGGTTATAAAGGTTTTCTTTTAAACGAAACCATTTTTGACCAATCATCAGAAGCTACTTTTAATGTTAGTGGTGTTGTACCTGGTTTTGGTGAAGCTGTACGTATATTAAAACCTGGTGGTAATGGTACCTTTATTTTACCTTCTAGATTAGGGTATGGAAATAGTGGACAAGGAGGTATAAAACCAGGTGATGTAATTGTTTTTGATATCAATTTAATTCGTATAAATTAATTCTTTTTTTAGCACAAAAACTTATATAATCTTATAAAACACACTACAATGAAAATTTTAGGAATAGGATCAAGAATTGAACACCCAACTTATGGAACTGGAGTGGTTACCAATGTTACCAGCAAACATTATTGGGTAACTTTTATAAAAGACGGATTAGAAACCATTGCTATTGATAGCGATTTTGAAGTAATTGAAGCTGTAGAAGACGAAGTTGATACGATTAGTTTTTATGAGGTTGAAAAATCACTTAAAAATTTATTACAAAAATGGAGCGATGTAACAGAAATTTCGCCAATTGCAGACCGATGGAAAAATGGAACCTTAATTTTTAGACCTGCTGATGCTAATTTAGCTGATAAAGAAATACCTATTGATACTTTTTTTCATAAAATAGTAATGGTAAGAGACAGAATTAGAGTGATGGAGCAAAAAATAAACTCGAGTAAAACGTTAGATGACCAAGATAAAATTGATTTACAACAATACATTACTAGAATTTATGGAAGTTTAACCACTTTTAATGTGTTGTTTAAAGTGAAATCCGATCAATTTGTGGGTTCTCGTTCTAAATAGTTTTTCACTTTTAGTGAAATCAAATTGTATATCTGTATTGTTGAGATTTCTTCACAAGGTCAGAATGAAAAAAAAACAGAAAAGTTTTTATATAAACTTGCATCTTTTTTAAAGTTTTACTGTCTATTCTATGAACATTAAAACAAATATTATGAAATATAAAAACGAATGTACTTGTAATTGTAAAGGTTGTGCAACTGGAGATTGTAAAAATTGCACTTGCACAAACTGTACTTGTACTAATTGTAACTGTTAGTGCTTTACTTGTTTCAGTATCTTACTAAAAGAAACTGAAACAAGTTCAGTTTTTCGAATTATACATAATTCTCAATGACAACAAAAGAAGTTTGGACATCTTATTCAGAAGATTTAAAACGATTTATCATCAGCAAAGTAAAAGACAAAACCATTGCTGAAGATATTTTGCAGGATACTTTTATTAAAATCCATACCAAACTTCACACTTTAAAAGACATCACAAAATTAAAATCTTGGTGTTTTACTGTGGCAAGAAATTCGATTTTAGATTATTGGAAAAGCACCAATCAAACCTTTGAAATTGCTAATTTCGAAGCAGCAACTCAAATAACAGAAAACACACATACAGAACAAGATTGTTTGCGAGGTATTTTAAAACACTTGCCTAAAAAATATAGAGACCCTTTGTATTTATCAGATATAAAAGGATTAAAACAGCAAGAAGTTGCCAATCAGTTAAACCAAAGTTTATCAACTACAAAATCGCAAATTCAACGTGCACGAAAATTAATTGCTGAAGGTTTTATGGATTGTTGTGGTTTTGTACTAAATGAAGAAGGCAACTTGGTTGGCGAAATTCAAGAAAAAGAAGACTGCAAGGTTTGCAATTAATTTAACAAATCCAATCATCATTTTTTAATTATCTTAGGAGGATGAATATCTAACACAAATAATTCTCCATTATGATTGAACTAAAAAAAGAAGATATAAGTCAAGAAGTCTTTGATTTATACGATGATTATGCACACAACAAAATCACAAGAAAACAATTTTTAGAAAAACTTTCTTTATACGCAGTTGGCGTAATTACGTTGCCTGCTTTGTTGAGTTTTGTGTCACCAAATTATATCGATTCTATTGTAGTTCAAGATGATGATCCAAGAATAGATGCTAAAATGATCACTTATGATTCGCCTAAAGGCGGATTAAAAATTGATGGATTACTTTCTATGACATCAGAAACAACAGGTAAACTTCCTGGAGTTATTGTGGTTCACGAAAACCGAGGTTTAAATCCATATATAAAAGACGTTGGTAAAAGAACTGCTTTAGAAGGATTTATTTCTTTGGCTCCAGATGCATTAACGCCTTTAGGTGGTTATCCTGGAAATGATGATGAAGGAAGAGCAATGCAAAGAAAGCGAGATCGTTTAGAAATGTTAGAAGATTTTATTGCTGCCTATAATTATGTGAAAAACCATAAAAATTGTACAGGTAAAGTTGGTGTTGTAGGTTTTTGTTTTGGTGGTTGGATTTCTAATATGATGGCTGTTCAAGTATCGGATTTAGGTGCTGCAGTACCTTATTATGGTAGACAACCCAATGATGAAATGGCTGCACAAATTAAAGCGCCTTTATTATTACAATATGGTGAATTAGACAAAAGAGTAAATGCGGGTTGGCCTGCTTTTGAGAAAGTTTTAAAAGCGAATAACATTGCGCATACAGCTCATTTTTATAAGAATGCAAACCATGGATTTCACAACAACACAACTCCAAGATTTGACAAAGATGCTGCAGATTTATCTTGGAAAAGAACTATTGATTTTTTTAATAAGCATTTAAAATAAACTCTAAATAATTTTGAGCGTAATCGTGACCTCTTATTTTAAAAAAGACCTTTCGACTGCGCTCAATATGACATCTAATTATCATTTTGTGTGAAATATTAAAAGGTTAATTCACGCTTATATCCTTTCTAAATATTGCAATAATTATATTTATAACATAAAACAACTGACTGAAAATTATAGCTAAAGCTGTTAAAACTAATATTGTGTCTTGTGGTGCTAAATCATTTCTCTCAAAAAAATAAGGTAGAATAAGAAGTATTAATACTACTAAAAAATTTACGATGATATGAATCCAATTCAACCATTTAATTAGTTTTCTTTTACATATTTTCATTATTAAATAACCAAAACCCACTATACCAAATAGATAAGCAATTATATAAGAAAGATCACTTTTTGAAAAAACATAATGATCCGCGTGAATACTAATACTCATAATCTGTTCATCTATAAATCCAATTAAAAGAATGAATGGAATTGAGCAAAAGAAAAACAAATATGGATTTTTAATTTCAAGTTGCATTTTTTATAATTTTTATCTAGGCACTCTAATTTCACTACCTAAAAACAGAGCATTTAAAAACAATTTATTGGTTCCATACCAAGCACCTCTAAAATTAGGATTATCAGCAAATAATATTGCTCTACCTCTGCCTAAAGGACTTACCAACAATGATGCTGATGGTTTAATAAAAAACTCTAAGTTATTTTTAGATACAAATCCGTCTATATGTGGGTTTTCTGTATATTTTACAACGGTTGCATACGCACTTTAACTTGGCGCTAAAAACACCATATTATTTTTATATACAGGTAATTTAGATGATCTGTAACCAAATCCTAAAGGATGAGTTACATCTAAATCTACCTGAAAAATTGCACCTCCAACTCTTTCTCTTCCTGAATTTTCAGAAGCATCAACATAAGGCATTCTTTTGGTTTCTTTTTTGTCTTTTTCTTTAGATTTTGGCTTTTTGGTTAAACTTTCTTTCACCATTTTCTTATCAATCAACCATTTAGAACCACCAGCAATGGTAATTAAAGTATTTCCTTTCGCTGCCCAGTCTTTTAATTTATTTCTTTGGATGGAATCTAAGGCACTATAACTCCCAGAAACCATTACCAAAGTATTGTATTTATCTAAATTTGCCCTTCTGTAATTAGCCATTCTAATTTTAGTAATTGGCATGTGAACTCGTGTGTCTAACAAATGCCACACCTCTCCTGCTTCATAAGAACTTGTTCCTTCTCCAATTAACAAAGCTGCTTTAGGCTTTTCTAAAGCTCTAAAATTGTTACTTCCTAAATCAATTCCTTTTAAACTAAATCCGCTATTTGTTCCAAAAACAGGAATTTCAAACTTTTCTTGAGCTTCAGTTATAATTTTAAAGACTTCTTCACTCGATTTTTTTTGTTTACTAACAGGTATCAACAAACTACCATAATTAAAACTTTTATCACCTTCTGATGTTTTAATTGAAAATGGTTTAAAAGCAGCAGCAACAGTTAAACCTTTGCTTTGCATATAATATAATGCAGCTGGCGAGTTGTAATCATCCCAATCAATGATATAAGCATAATTCGATTTTTTGATTTTAGTATTCTGAATTAAATTTTCTGTTGATGTAATTTCTGTTCCTAAGTTTACCGATTTTTTCTCTTGATATTTTATGTTATAAAAGTTTGCTAAACTCCAAGCTGATGCATCATAAAAAACACTATCTCTATACTTACTATACGTTTCGAACATGGTTTGCACCATTCTTTGTTGTGGCTGTTTTAAAGGCACAGTATATGTATCTCCGCTTTTGTACACTTTAATTTTATGTGTTAACAATTGTTCAATAAAATCTTTTTCTCTGTTTTTATCGTATTTCTCCTGAAACTCATAACCTGCTAAACCCGATTTTACTTTTTTAGTAACTGCAGATTTAAAAAATTCTTGCTGGTATTTTCTTAAAAACCCTTTGTTTTCTACAGCAGCTTTTAGGGTTGCAAAAGTAGAGATGTATTGATTTCTGATGGTAAAAGGAAACGTAATTGTACCATAATCTGTATCCTGAATATGACCTCTAGAACTTGCTTGCTCAAACAATAAAGCCAAACCACCTTGCAAATCCGGATACGAAGATCCATAACCAGGATAAGTACCATCAAAAGATTCTTTGGTATAATATAAAGAACCAACTTTGTCTAAAGCACTTGCAAAATAAGGCGCAAATAAATTGTTTAAATCCTCATAATTTTCTTTTGGCATAATAGGATCCCAAGAACCAATTGGTTTCATTGGCTCAAAAAAATGATGACTATTTGTGCCCATTTCGTGAAAATCTGTCACTACATTTGGATACCAAGAATGCATCCATTTTAATTTTGCTTTACTCTCTGGATGCACAGCTAACAACCAATCTCTATTTAAATCGAACCAATAATGATTTGTTCTTCCTCTTGGCCAAGCTTCTGTATGTTCTGCATCTACATTATCAGAAACCAAATTTTTTGCTTGATATTGATTCGCCCATTGTGTGTGTCTATCTCTTCCATCAGGATTAATAGTCGGATCTATAAAAATAACCGACTTTTCTAAATAATTTAAAACCTCAGCACTATTAGATGCAACCAAAGTGTAAACCGTTAACAAAGCTGCTTCTGCTCCAGAAGGTTCATTTCCGTGAACATTATACCCTAATTGAATAATTACAGGAACCTCATCATAATTTTTAACATTGGTTTCTGTATCAACAAATTTTAAATGTTCAGATTTTATAGTGGCTAAATTTTGTAAGTTTTTAGGTGATGAAACTGCAAACATTACCAGTTTTCTTTTTTCGTGCGTTTTTCCATAAATTTCTATGGATGCTCTATCTGAAACTTCAGCCAATTTTGTAAGATAAGCCACAATTAAATCGTGCCTTGTATGATGTTCTCCTACTCCATAACCCAAAAACTCTTCTGGAGTTGGAATTTTAGTATCAAAAGGAGCTTTGTCTTTAAAATAATAATCTTGTGCTGCTAAAGTTTGTATTAAAACTAAAGTAAAAAGGAAAGTAAAAAAGTGTTTTGTAAGTTTCATAAGACTGCAAAAGGTTAGTTGCACTAAAATAATAATTAAATGCCTACGATTGTTTTATTTAACATTCCTATTCATCATTTTAAATAAAACTTGCAATTGATTCGTATTTGGTGTAAATTTACATCAAACTAAAATTTTATGGCAAGACAAAGCATTTCTTTAACGCAACCTAATGATGAATGGCTAAAAAATCAAGTTGATAATAAAGAATACTCAAGTAAAAGTGAGTTGGTAAATGACTTAATTAGGCAAGCCAGAAATCAACAAGTACAAATAGATTGGATAAAAAACAAATTAGAAAAAGCTGAAAACAGCGGATTTACTTCTGATTCTAAAGCTCAAATTTTAAAGCAATCTAAGGATTTACTGAATGGCTAACTTTAGAATCAGTAACACTGCAAAAGAAGATTTGATTAGAATTCATCATTTTGGAGTTCAAAAATTCGGAGTTCAACAAGCTGATAAATACTTTGATTCTTTTTTCGATTATTTTGAAATTATTGCCCAAAGACCATTTTCTTTTGAATCAGTAGATTTTATAAAAAAAGGATACAGACGATGTGTTTGTGGTTCTGATAGTATTTTCTTTAAAGTAAACGAAGATATTGTAGAAATAATGGCTATTATTGGAAAACAAGATGTAGATAATATTCTTTAAGAGAAAATTTATAATTCCAAATAGAATTTAATCCGAAGTAAAACTATCTACAAAAGTGATTGCGTAATTTCTATCTTTGACACCTTTGCTAATCTTAGCACATAAAACACATTTATTTCTTTTGATGAAAAACAAATCACTTATCAATAAAGAGCTAGAAGACTTTTACAACAACGCTTCTGAAGAAACCAGACTCGAAAAAGGAATGGGAATTTTTGAATTTGAGCGCATTAAAGAACTCATTAAAATGCATATTTCTAAGCCAAATGCTACAATTATTGATGTTGGTGGTGGAACAGGAAAATACTCAGAATGGTTAGCGCAACAAAACCATAAAGTTCACTTCATAGAACCTGTTGTAAAACACATAAAATTAGCTGAAAAAAGAGCAAAAAAACTAAAAAACCCATTTTTAGTTACCAAAGGAATTGCTCAGAAATTACCTTATAAAAATGATACTGCAGATTTGGTAATTTTACACGGTCCTTTGTATCATTTACAAAAAAGAGAAGATAGAATTGCTGCCATAAATGAAGCAAAACGAGTTTTAAAAAAAGGAGGAATTATCTTAGGTTTTGCAATAAACGCAACAGCATCTACAGTTGTTGGTTTAATGAATGGAATGATTCACGCAAATTCATTTTTTGAAATGTGCAAAGAAGAATTAACCTCTGGTATACATAATGCCCCTAAAGATTTTCCTTTTTTATTGGCAGATGCATTTTATCATAAACCACAAGATTTAAAAGCAGAATTTCTAGAACAAAAATTAGAATTCATCAACATTTTTGCGGTTGAAGGAATGATTTGGTTAGACAATGAATATTTTGCAAATATGCTCGACAAAAAGAAGTCTAAAACTCTAAAAGCATTGCAAAATCTTACTCAAAATGATGAATATTTATTGCCTTTTAGTCCTCATATGATGATTGCTGTAAAGAAGTAAAAGCCATTTTGTATATTTGTTAAACTGATTCTTTTTTAAAATAAATCCAATTTTATTGCATGATAAAACAATATGAAAATACACTAAGACAATTAATTATTGATATTCTTGGTGATGCTGATAAAAGCGATTATAATATTTCTAAAGAGATATCAGAAAAATGGTTTGCCAAAAGAACCAATGCAAAGAATAAAAATGATGGTTTTTTGTTTGAAAAAAGAATTATCTTTTATGCTGATTTTGAAGATTTAGCTTTAATTATAGAACAAAACTGGGAAGCATTTTTACCTGTTTTGTTTGATAAAAAAAGGTTTCAAGTATTTTTTAAAGAAGTTGGGCAATTCAGAAAAACTGTGAATAGTGGCAATGAGTTGATACAAAGTCAAGAGAATTTATTATCCGGAATTCTTATGGACTTAAAAAATGCAATTACCATCTATAATAATAAAGAAAATTTAGTGGATGATTATTTTATATCCATTCAAAAAATTTCTGATAACCTAGGTACTTCTTGGTCTAAAGCTGATATAAACAATAAGAAAAAACCTGTTTTAAAAGTTGGTGATGATTACGAATTATTGGTTGAAGCTAATGACCCAAAAGATAGAAAAATTGAATATCAATTGGCTCATTTTACAGGTAAATTAAAAATAAAACAAGATTCAAATCGATTCAATTTTAAAATTGACAAAGAATTTATTGGTCAGAATAGTATGTTAATTATCAAAGCATTTACTACTGATGCAGATTATGTTAACGAAAGTATTCTTAAAATTTATGTAACGGTTTTACCTGAGTAAAAACGTATTATATTAACTTCTTTTTGTTTTCATTCCTAAAAAAAATAAAATGCTTTTCGTATATTTGATAAATTCGGTTTTATGAAAAGAATTCAATTAAATATTAAAGATGAAGCTTACGATAAATTTCTTCTTTTATTAAGTAAGTTTAATAAATATGAAATAAAAGTTATTGAACAAAATGAAAACCCTACTCAGAACAAAGAATACATACTAGACAACAAAAAAATGGCTATGGTTTCAGAAACAATAACAGAAAAAATATCTAACCAAAACAATACTTCAGAGGAAACACAAGATTGGTGGACAGCATTATCAAAAGAAGAAAAAGAAGACATTAAAACAGGTTTAGACCAAGCTAATAAAGCCAATCTTATTGAAAACGATAAAGTAATGAATCGTTTTAAAAAATGGCACTAAAAATTCTTTGGACACCAAAAGCAGATGAGGGCTTAGAACAAGTTTTAGAATATTTAGAAGAGGAATGGACAATTTTAGAAATTCTAAAGCTCGAAAATAATTTAAAAGCCCTTTTAGCTAAAATTAGTGTTTATCCTAAAATCTGTCCTACAACTTCAAAACATAAAAACTTACACAAGGGTTTAGTCGACAAAAATAATTATATCATTTATAGTGTTGACTATAAAAATCAACTAATTGAAATTATTAATTTTAGAGGAACCAAGCAAAGTTCGATGTATTAAATTTAGTGTAAAACCTACCTTCTTCTTTTCTTTGAAGAACTTCTACTTACTTTTTTCTTTCTTCTGTTAAAAGGCACAGCATCATCAAACGTGTTTTTAGCCGCTTTTGCTTTTTTATTTTTTTGCCAAGAATTGGTCTCTGGCAACAATACTTTTAATAAATCTTGACGCCCAACTTTATTCAACGTTCTTTTAATCCAATCTTTATTTTCTTTTTTATACCAAAAGAAAAATTTATGCTGATCTTCTTTCTCCTTTTTAGTCTTCGGAGTTTTCGTTGGTTTTAAAGTGTAAGGATGATAGCCTGAATAATAAATTACAGTGGCAACCGTCATTGGAGTTGGTGTAAATCCTTGCACTTGTTCTAACTGGAAGCCCATATTTTTAGTTTCAGCAGCCAAATTTGCCATATCCTCAACCTCACTTGCTGGGTGACTTGAAATAAAATACGGAATCAATTGTAGGTTCAATTTCTTCTTGATGTTTATGCTGTCAAAGCGTTCTTTAAACTTATGAAAATACGTAAAAGATGGTTTACGCATCAACTTTAAAACAGGATCAGAAGTATGTTCTGGAGCCACTTTTAAACGTCCAGAAACGTGTTTGGTCATCACCTCTTCTGTGTATGCATCCAATTCTTTTGGGTCTGCGTTTTTATTGAACTCTGGCACTAACATATCGTGTCGAATTCCACTACCAATAAACGATTTTTTAATCTTTGGATGTTTATCAACGGCTTGATATAATTCTGTTAATGGCTTATGAGAAGTATCTAAATTAGAACAAATTACAGGTGAAATACAACTTGGTGCAACACATTTATCGCAAATTTCTTGCACTTTCCCTTTCATCTGATACATATTTGCAGAAGGCCCACCAATATCAGATAAATAACCTTTAAAGTCTGGCATATTAGCCACTTTATCTATTTCTTTTAAAACAGACTCTTGACTTCTACTTGCAATAAATTTTCCTTGATGTGCAGAAATGGTACAAAAACTACATCCACCAAAACATCCTCTGTGAATGTTAATCGAGAATTTTATCATTTCAAAAGCAGGAATTGGCCCTCTTTTGTTATATTTTGGATGTGGTAAACGTGTGTAAGGCAAATCAAAAGAACCATCAATTTCCTTTTCTGTCATTGTAGGAAAAGGCGGATTGATCACCAAAGTTTTTCCTTTAACTTCCTGAAAAATTCTTCTTGCTTTTAATTTATTTGATTCTTGTTCTATCGTTTTAAAGTTAGACGCAAACGTCTTTTTATCAGCCAAACAAGCTTCATGAGAATTGATGGTTACATCATCCCAGTCATTTACAACAGGTACTTTTTCTTGTTTTTTATCAATTAAAACCGCAGTTTGTTTGATATTTTTTAAACTAGAAAATGGTACACCTTTTTGTAATAAAGTTACAATTTCACGCAAAGGTTGCTCACCCATTCCATACACCAACATATCTGCTTTAGATGTTTCTAAAATGGTTGGTAATAATTTATCAGACCAATAATCGTAATGTGTTACACGTCTTAAGGAAGCTTCAATGCCGCCAATTAAAACAGGCACATCAGGAAACTTTTCTTTTAATATTTTAGAATATACAGAAGTTGCATAATCTGGTCTAAAACCCTTATCACCATTTGGTGTGTATGCATCTTTATCTCGTCTTCTTTTGCTAGCTGTGTAATTCGAAACCATAGGATCCATACAACCTCCTGTACAGCCAAAAAATAATCTTGGTTTTCCTAATTTCTCAAAATCTTGCAAATTATCATTTACATTGGGTTGTGGTACAATAGCAACTCGTAAACCATAACTTTCTAAAATTCGTCCAATTACGGCTGGTCCAAATGAAGGGTGATCAACATAAGCATCTCCACTAAATAAAATAACATCTAATTCATCCCAACCACGTATTTTAACTTCTCTGTTTGTGGTTGGTAACCAATCTGTTAATTGATGTTTTTTCGGTTCTTGCATAGTTTGCAAAAATAATAGTTTTAAAATTGTTAGCAAGATGCTTTTATTGATAAAATCTATCGATGCCAAAGTTTTGTTAAATAACTACTTCAATCAATGAAATCTCATATTTTTGCACAAATTTATTTTATTTATGAAAAAAATACTATTCTTTGCAATTACCATTGCATTTTTGGGCAGTTGTGCCACCTCTAACATCAGTAATAAAGATAAAACTATTCAGGTTGCAATAGACTTGAGTACGGTTGTTGATGATAAAGTAAAGGTTGAAGTAAATCCTGCAAAAATAACTACTGAAACTGTTGTGTATCAAATTCCTGCAATTGTACCTGGAACGTATGCGATGAGTAATTACGGAAAATTTACAAGTGATTTAAAGGCTTTTGATAAAAACGGTACTGAATTAAGCGTTTCTCAATTAGACCCAAATTCTTGGCAAATTGATGATGCCAAAAAAATGGATAAAATTACCTATTGGGTAGATGATACTTTTGATTCTGAAAAAAAACACGGCATTTATGTAATGGCAGGCACTAATATTGAGGAAGGCAAAAATTTCTTTTTAAATCTGCCTGGTTTTGTAGGTTATTTTAAAGGGATGAAAGAAAGACCTTACAATTTAACCATTTCACATCCTGCAGATTTGTATGAAACTTCATCATTAATTAACACAAATACTACAAAAGAAGATAATACAAAAGATGTGTTTTATGCTTCAAGATATGATGAAATTTCTGATAATCCAATTATGTATGCGCCTTTAAATACGGTTAATTTTACTGTAAATGGCGTTGAAGTTTCTTTAGCTGTATATTCACCCAACAATGTACACTCAGCTAAAGATTTAGAAGCTGATTTAAAGAAAATGGTAGAGGCACAAACTAACTTTCTAGAAGGTTTTAAAACTACCAATGAATACAATATTTTGGTGTATTTATTTGATCCAAAAGTATATAACTGGCAAAGTTTTGGAGCTTTAGAACATTTATCTTCTACAACTGTTGTTTTTCCTGAAACCTACTCTAAAGAACAATTGGCAAACGGAATGATAAACGGAACTGTTTCTCACGAATTTTTTCATATTGTAACGCCTTTATCTGTGCACTCTGAAGAAATACATTCTTTTGATTTTAACACACCAAATATGTCTAAACATTTATGGATGTATGAAGGAATTACTGAATATTTTGCCAACTTGTTTCAAGTAAATCAAGGTTTAATTTCTGAACAAGAATTTATTGATGAAATGAAAGGTAAAATTGCAAGCTCTATGCGTTATAATGATACTATGTCTTTTACAAAAATGAGTAAAAACATTTTAGAAGATAAGTATGCCAAAAACTACGGAAATGTGTATCAAAAAGGAGCTTTAATTGGAATGTCTTTAGATATTATTTTACGTGAAGAAAGCAAGGGAACCTATGGTGTACGTAACTTAATGAAAGATTTATCGAACAAATATGGGCAAACAAAACCTTTTAAAGATGATGAAATTTTAGATGTGATTGTAGAAATGACCTATCCTGCTGTTGGTACTTTTTTTGACAATCATTTAACTGGAAATATTGCTATAGACTATGATGCACTTTTGGCTAAAGTTGGTGTTGTAAAAGAAGCTAAAACTATAGATGCTGGTTATTTTTTAGACAGCAACAGACAAATATTTTTATCCGCAAATCAAAAACAAGAAATCTTTTTTACCAATAGAAAAAATACGGCTTTAGCAGCATTAGGTGTGCAACCTGGCGATGTTTTAAAATCTGTAAATGGCACTGATGTAAACCTAAAAAATATTAGAACTTTTATAGGACAATCTTTTCAATGGAAAGAAGGCGATAAAATTACTTTTGAAGTGATTAGAAATGGCGAAACGTTAAAGCTTGAAGGCGATTTTGTAAAAGGAACTACAGAGGTTGAAAATTTGGTAATTGAAGACTTACCAGAAACAGACCCAAAGAAAAAATTAAGAGATGCTTGGTTAAAAGCCTTGTAATTTTTTATAAAATTCATAAAAAAGGTTCTCATTTTTGAGAGCCTTTTTTGTTTACATAACCACAAACCTGTGTCACTTCGACGCTAGGAGAAGTCACATAAAGAGAAGAACACAAAACTTAGCAATCTTATGAGATTTCTCCTTTCAGTCGAAAGGACAGAACTGGATGAAGACAACACTAAACTGCAAAAAAATTATAGAATTTTACTGTCCAAAAAAGCAAAATCAGGGTTCGACTCACGAATGAGTGCCAATTTTTTTTCACGACGCCACTTTTTCAATTCTTTTTCTCTTGCAATAGCTATATGAACCCAAGAATACTTTTCATAAAAAACTAGAAACTCTAAATTATATTTAGCTGCAAAAGTTTTCTTTTTCTTTATAATATTGGTTTTATGTTCTACAAGACGCCTTTTTAAGTTGTTAGTAACACCAATATAAAAAGTAGAACGATATTTATTAGTAATAATATAAACGTAATAGCTATGAAAGCCGTTTTGAGGATTTAGCATTTTTGTTTGAAAGATAATGAAAATAAAACTTATTTGAATTATGAGATTTCTCTTTCAGTAAAAATGACAAATTAAATTACCTGCTCCACAATTTTAACAGCCTCAACAGCTTCTTTAACATCGTGCACACGTAAAATATTTGCGCCATTTAACAAAGCAATTGTATTGGCAGCTGTTGTTGAGTTTAAAGCTTCTTGTGCAGGAATATCTAAGGTTTTATATAACATCGATTTTCTTGAAATCCCTGCTAAAATTGGCGCATCTAAACTTTTAAAGAGTTCTAGATTTTTTAAAATCTCAAAATTATGAACTAGTGTTTTTCCAAATCCGAAGCCAACATCAATAATAACATCATTTAACTTTAGTTGATGCAGTTCGAAAATTTGCTTGGCAAAAAAGGAAATAATATCTTTTACCACATCATCATACACAGGGTTTTTCTGCATATTTTGTGGAGTACCTAACATGTGCATTAAAATATATGGCACTTGCAAATTAGCAACAGTTGCAAACATTTTATCATCCATATTGCCACCAGAGATATCATTAATTATTGCTGCACCAGAATTTACGGTAGCTTCAGCAACTTTGCTTCTAAACGTATCCACAGAAATAATAATTTCAGGATAATTTTTTATCAACAAATCAATAACAGGTAGTATTCTTTGCAACTCTTCTGCTTCTGAAATATGAGCAGCTCCTGGTCTAGAAGAATACGCACCAACATCAATAAAAGTTGCGCCTTCTAAAAGCATTTTTTCTACTTGCTTTAAAATGGCTGTTTCATCTTTGTATTTTCCTCCATCAAAAAAAGAATCTGGAGTAATATTTAAAATCCCCATCACTTTAGGTGATGATAAATCTATTAAATTTCCTTTACAGTTTATGGTCATTTTATTGCACAACTTTGTTTATAATATCACTAATTTTTGGTGCTTTGTAAGCATTCATTTTCTTCATTAAATCATCTACAGAATCACCAACAATAAGTAATTTTTTGTTAATATCATTTACATAACCCTCTTCAACCATTTTATCAATTTGAGTTAAAATAGCATCAAAAAAACCATTGATATTTAATAAGCCAACTGGTTTTTGTTCTATGAATAATTGATTTAAAGTTAAGGCTTCAAAGAGTTCATCCATGGTGCCAAAACCACCTGGTAAGGTTATGTAACCATCAATTAATTTGCTCATAATAACTTTGCGTTCGCTCATTTTTTTACATACAATCATTTCTTCAACATTAGCATGTACAACTTCTTCTTTTTCTAGTAGTTTGGGAATTACCCCAATTACTTCGCCTTTTCTTTCTAAAATGGTATCAGCAATAGTGCCCATCATTCCTATTTTTCCTCCACCATAAACTAAACCAATATTTTGTTTTACCATTGCATTTCCCAAATCTATAGCAGCTTGTTTATACACAGGATTAAAGCCTAAACTTGAGCCACAAAAAACAGCAATTCTTTTCATGTTAAACGATTGATAATTTCATTGTAAAAATAAATGAAATGCTTTTAAGATTTACTACTTTTGAAAAAATACTTTTTCACAGAAATGCAAGACACCTCAAAACAATACGATGCTGTAATAGACCAATGCAGAAGTTTATTTATTAAAAAAATGTCTGATTATGGTTCTGCTTGGCGAATTTTACGTTTGCCATCTTTAACAGATCAAGTTTTTATTAAAGCACAAAGAATTCGTCAGTTACAAGAAAATGAGGTAAGAAAAGTTAATGAAGGCGAAAAATCTGAATTTATTGGTATTATCAATTATTCTATTATGGCTTTAATTCAATTAGAAAAAGGTGTTGTAGATAACCCAGATTTAAATACGGAAGAGGCTACAATTTTATACGATAAGCATACTAAAATTACTAAAGAATTGATGATGAACAAGAATCACGATTATGGTGAAGCTTGGAGAGATATGCGTGTTTCTAGTTTAACTGATTTAATTTTACAAAAGTTGTTGCGTGTAAAACAAATTGAAGATAATAAAGGCAAAACTTTAGTTTCTGAAGGTATTGATGCTAATTATCAAGATATGATTAATTATGCTGTTTTTGCGATGATTCATTTGGGATAATATTAGTTGAAAAGCTTGAAAGTAGTAAAGTTTGAAAGTGGAAAAATTATTTAACCAAGTTTAATCTTTTCTACCTAAAGGATACATTTCTTGCTGCATAAATCCTTTAGGGAAATTTTCATCGCCCTCAAAACCCAACTCAATATCTCTACCTGAATGTGGTATGTAATTGGTTTTAAAAATGTAATCCCAAATACTTAGTGTAATTCCAAAATTTACACCAAACTTACGTTCTTCTGGCAATTCTCTAGAGTGATGCCAAATGTGCATTTTAGGGTTGTTGAAAACATATTTGAACCAACCATAATCCCAATTGATGTTTGCGTGATTTAAATGCCCAATGGTTATATTAAAAAAGTGAACAAAGGCTACATCTTTAGCAGAAAATCCGCCAATAATTGCCAAAGGAATGTATTTTAAAGAATTGTAAACTACAGGTTCCATCCAATGATAACGCAAGTGTGCTGCAAAACCCATTTGTTTTACTGAATGATGTACTTTATGAAAGTTCCAAAGAAATTCTACTCTGTGTAACAACCTGTGTGTCCACCATTGTACAAAATCAACTATAATAAAAAAGATGAAGATTCTGGCAAAAAAAGGCAATTCATTAAGTTCTAAAAGTTGAAAATTAGCTATTGATAAACCTACAATTCCTAAAACATCATTAAATAATTCTGATGCTGAATTAGATAAAGCAATCAAAACAATTAAGTTTAATAAAAAGAAATTAAAGAACATATAAAAGGTATCTAACCAAAAATCTTTTCTGAATAATGATTGATTTTTTCGCCAAGGAAAAATGGCTTCTAAACCCCAAACTATTAAAGAAATAATGATTAAACCATAAAAATAATTCTCCCAATTTAACTCCATTAAAACAGAATTTTTGAGGTAATTCCAATAACTGGAATATGAGTTTTTTATGATTTCTAAATACTTATCCATGGTAATACAAATTTACGAAGAGTTTGGGGGTTATAAAAGATGAAATTGTCAGATTTCAGTTTTTTAACTATATTGTTGCTTTATCTTAAATTTGACCTAAGTTTTTTGAATTATGTTATTGTAAGCACTCGTTGTAAAAATAAATTATAAAAATGAAAATATTAATTTTAGAAGACGAAATACCTGCATATCAAAAATTAACTAAGTGTTTAGATACTTTTTTTGACGTAAAAATCTCTCAAGATTGGGCACGTTCTATAACTGACGGAACGCAGTTATTACATGAGAATTCTTACGATTTTATTTTGTCAGACATTCAATTGTTAGATGGTTTATCTTTTGATTTATTTAATACGATACAAATAGATGCACCTATTATTTTTTGTTCTGCTCATGATGAATATTTGTTTCAAGCTTTTAATACAAACGGAATTGCATACCTCTTAAAACCATACTCGCAAGAGGATTTCAATAAAGCGATTTTAAAATATCAATCTTTATTCAAAAAAGGCGATTATAATCCATTAAATAATGCTACAATTGATGTTTTAAAAAGCGCTTTACAACAAGAATACAACACCTATAAAAAACGATTTGTCATTAAAAAAGCATCAGGAATTCAATTGTTAAATGCAATAGATATGGCTTTAATTTCTGCCTCAGGAGATTTTTGTTTAGTAAATGATAAAGATGGAAAACGTCACACGATTTCACAAAACTTAGGCAGTATTCATCAGCAATTGAATCCTAAAAAATTTTTTAAAATTAATAGAAGTGAAATAGTAAATATCGATTTTATAGAAAAAATTGAAAGTCATTTTAAAAACAGGCTTTTAATTAGCATCAAAAATCATAAAGAAAAAGTAATGACGAGTTCTGCTACCACTGCTGATTTTAGAAAGTGGTTAGAAAGTTAATTGAATTGATTTTAAATACAAATGCAGCTCTCACTGAAGTACCTAAGTGAGTTCTAGATAGCTTTTTTAATTTCTAAATTGTTATAAAATTAAAATTAATAAGTTGCACGTATAAATCATAACTGTACAGTTCAAAATTCTCAATTTAATTGTATTGAGACAAGAATTCTTCATTTCAATTGAAATGAGAGTAGTTTAAAATATCACTACGAACTATTAAGGGGCTATACTAAAGAGAAGTAGGTTTTAAAAAAAAAACCACTTTGCAAAAGCAAAGTGGTTTACCCAACATATATATGTACAACTTATCACTTTGTACAGATTTCATGGTTTTATAAGGCTGCTTTATAAATTGCTACAGTATCTTCTAAAGTTACCTCTCTTGGGTTACCTCCAGTACAAACATCAGCCAAAGCATTTTTAGCCATTTCTTCAAAATCTTCTTCTTTAACACCAAATTCTTTTAATCCTGAAGGAATACCAACAGATTCAGATAAGGCTTTAATAGCCTCTATTGCTGCATTAGCTCCTTGAGTATCGCTCATTTCTAAAACGCCTACTCCCATTGCTCTAGCTACTTTTTTTAATTTATGTGCACAAGCAGGGATATTAAATTTTTCTACATGTGGCAATAAAATGGCATTGGCTACTCCATGAGGCATATCATACATACCTCCTAGTTGATGTGCCATAGAATGTACAAAACCTAAACCTGCATTAGAAAATGCTTGACCTGCAATAAACTGTCCCCAAGCCATTTTGCTTCTCGCTTCTAGGTTTTGACCATCTACTACTGCTATTTCTAAACTTTGTGAAATTAATTTAATAGCCTCTAAAGCCAAAGCATCAGACCAACCAAAAGCGCCTTTTGTAACATAGGTTTCAATAGCATGTGTTAATGCATCCATGCCAGTTGCAGCAGTTAAAGCAGCTGGTTTTCCTAACATTAACTCTGGATCATTTACAGCAATAGAAACCAAACAATTTTTATCTACCATTACCATTTTTATATGGCGTTTTTCATCGGTAATTACATAATTAATAGTTACTTCACTTGCTGTACCTGCAGTAGTATTGATGGCTATTATTGGCAATGATGGATGTTTAGACATATGAATACCTTCATATTCTTCAATATGCCCTCCATTTGTTGCCAAAATACCAATTGCTTTTCCACAATCTTGAGGAGATCCTCCACCTAAAGTTAAAATAAAATCGCAATCATTTTCTTTTAGCAATACTAAACCATCATCAACATTTTTTACAGTTGGGTTTGGATGCACATCATCAAAAACAACCGTTTCTATATTGGCAGATTTTACTACATCTAATACTTTTTGAGCAACGCCTAACTTTACTAATATTTTATCAGTAACAAAAAGTGCTTTTTTAATATGTAAGGTTTTTAGCTCCTCTCCTAAATCGTTTAAAGCTCCAGGACCAATCAAGCTTAATGGTGGTAAATATATTCTTCTATTTTGTAACATTTTTTAACTTTTTAAAATTATGATGTTCTATTGATTTGTTGCCACAAAGTTCTATCAGAAAAGAATAGTATAACATGATTTTTATCACATCTCCTATTTTTAACATAAAAATGTTTTTGTACAAGAATCCTAAAAAGAAAAAACCTCTTTGATTTCTCAAAAAGGTCTTGTTTTATCTAATTTATCTTCACTCTTGGTTCTAAACGTCTAAAAACCAATAAATCTAACGCTAATCATTCAACTTTAAAACTGCCATAAATGCTTCTTGCGGAATTTCTACATTCCCAACCTGACGCATTCTTTTCTTACCTTTTTTCTGTTTTTCTAACAATTTACGTTTTCTAGAAATATCACCTCCATAACATTTTGCAGTAACATCTTTACGCAAAGCTTTGGTTGTTTCACGTGCTATAATTTTTGCTCCAATTGCTGCTTGAATAGGAATATCGAACTGTTGACGAGGAATTAAAGTTTTTAATTTCTCCACAATTTTTTTACCAATTGAATACGCATTGTCTGCATGTAATAAAGCTGAAAGTGCATCTACAGGTTGCCCATTTAATAAAATATCTACTCTTACTAATTTCGATTCTTTCATCCCAATTGGATGATAATCGAAAGAAGCATATCCTTTAGAAACCGTTTTTAAACGATCGTAAAAATCGAATACAATTTCTGCCAAAGGCATTTCGAAAATCAACTCTACTCTTTGCGTAGTTAAATAGGTTTGGTTTACAATTTGCCCACGTTTTTCGATACACAAACTCATTACTTGACCTACAAAATCTGACTTTGTAATGATAGAAGCTTTAATAAAAGGCTCTTCTACTCTATCTAATTTAGATGGATCTGGTAAATCTGAAGGATTGTTTAACAATACAATTTCTTCAGGTTCTTTCTTTGTGTAAGCGTGATAAGAAACGTTAGGTACAGTTGTAATCACTGTCATATTAAACTCACGTTCTAAACGTTCTTGGATGATTTCCATATGTAACATTCCTAAGAATCCACAACGAAATCCGAAACCTAAAGCTGCAGAACTTTCTGGTTGAAACACCAAAGAAGCATCATTTAGTTGCAGTTTTTCCATAGAATAACGCAACTCTTCATAATCTTCTGTATCTACTGGATAAATACCAGCAAAAACCATAGGTTTTACGTCTTCAAAACCATCAATAATTTCTGTTGTTGGCTTGTGAGCATCTGTAATTGTATCTCCTACTTTTACTTCTTTAGCCGTTTTAATACCTGTAATTAAGTAGCCAACATCCCCAGTTTTCACCGTTTTTTTAACAACTTGTTCTAGTTTTAAAGTTCCTACTTCATCAGCAAAATAATTTTTACCTGTAGCCATGAACTTAATTTCTTGACCTTTTTTGATTTCTCCATTGATTACTCTAAAATAGGTTTCAATTCCTCTATATGAGTTGTAAACGGAATCAAAAATTAAGGCTTGTAATGGCGCTTCTGGATCTCCTTCTGGAGCAGGAATTCTATCAATAATTGCATCTAAAATATTATCTACACCAAAACCAGTTTTTCCACTGGCATGAATTACTTCTTCTGGATCACAGCCTAATAAATCTACGATATCATCTGTAACTTCTTCTGGGTTTGCAGAAGGCAAATCGACCTTATTTAAAACCGGAATAATTTCTAAATCGTTCTCTAAAGCCAAATATAAATTAGAAATGGTTTGCGCTTGTATACTTTGTGCAGCATCTACAATTAACAAAGCTCCCTCACAGGCTGCAATAGATCTAGAAACTTCGTAAGAAAAATCTACGTGACCTGGAGTATCAATTAAATTTAAAATAAATGGTTCTCCATTATGAATATAATCCATTTGAATTGCGTGACTTTTTATGGTAATTCCACGCTCTCGCTCCAAATCCATATTGTCTAATAACTGATTTTGCTTTTCGCGTTCAGTTACAGAACCTGTATAATCTAACAATCTATCTGCTAATGTACTTTTACCATGATCTATATGTGCGAT
This sequence comes from Polaribacter sp., assembly GCA_965661915.1. Classification (GTDB taxonomy): domain Bacteria; phylum Bacteroidota; class Bacteroidia; order Flavobacteriales; family Flavobacteriaceae; genus Polaribacter. The sequence goes on from CBFIFR010000023.1 coordinate 28,462, forward strand.
GATGCAAAAGTTTCTAATATTCTTCATTCGTTAAATCTATAGTGATGATGAACTGCAAAGATAGTATTTTGATGTTGTATTTTAGAATAGTTGATACCAGAAAAATAGCACCATTTTTTTTGCAGTTTACAGTGCTTATTTGCAGTTTACAAAATAATGGTTTTATAAATTTTAAAATACGAGTTCTTTTGTGGTATAAAATTTTAAATTTACCACTGATGAAGAAATTAATTTTCAACTTATTCTTTTTATTGATGTCTTTTTATATTTCTGCTCAAGAAGAGGCAAAGTTACCTGAATTTCCATGGAAAGAAATTGTTGAACTAAAAATTACCGATTCTCAAGCTTTAAGAAAGTGGCACTCTAATATAAATATACAACTCAAAGGAAGTTATACTGAGCAAGATTCTATACAAATTAGTGATATTGTAAAAAAGCTAGATTTAATTACAGAAACTGTCTCTATTAATCTCTCAAGTTTAGATGATTCTAACTACAAAATTTACTTTTCACATTTTAATCTTGAAAATAAAATTAGTTATTCCTTTGCTCAAGAAGTATTTGATTTCGATAAAGTTGTTAGAGGAATTTCTGCTTTGGATATGTTTATTCATAAAAGTAAAAAAGGCAATAGTGAGTCGTTATATGATCTTTTGGAAGTTTTTATAGCTAAATCACTTGTTAGAGGTTATTTTTTTGATCATACAGGTTTTAATAATCATATAATTTTTAGGAAAGATTATTACAATTTAGGAGGAAATTTTAGACTCAAACAGAAAAATCTAAAAAACTACAATAAAGAATTAAAAATTATAGAAGAAGTTTATAAAAAAGGATTTGATAAAAAACTAGATCAAGCTACTATTTTCTATAAAGAGTATGCTGAAGAAACTTTAGAAAGAAAAAGTAAGTTAAATAGGGAGAGGAGTTTGTGGTGGGTTAAAAATCCATATGCTATAATTGTTTTACCTGTAATTTTATTGGCTTGCTTTTTTCTTTACTTGCTTTTTAAGATAAAACCTTTAATATATAAAACCTCAAAAAAACAATGGACTCGTTTGGTCATTTTAATTTTAATATCGTTAGTTTTTGTTAATTTTTTAATAATAATTAGTGTGTCTACTTATGATTATCTTACCATACCTAAACTTAGTGAAAACAATAGGTTTATTAGGAATGATACTATATTAACTACTTTTATATTTTCTCTTTTTTCTATTCCATTTATATTGATATTTAGATACATAGAACTAAAAATTCAAGAGAAATCAAATGCGATAGTGTCAAAAATTACATTAATTTTTATTTCAACAGGATTCTTACCTTCTTTATTAGCTTTTTGCATATATTTAATTAAAAAGCAATATGATGAAAATACTACACATTTCCTTACGTGGGAAACTTATCATTTTAAAACACACCAAGATTATACATTAATCTCAAAAATATTTTTAGTTTTTATGATTCTTGCAATGTTAAGAACATTAATAAGTTACTTCCTGCTAAACGAAAAAGAAATTATTAGAGAGAACGATTTGAAACTAGCATATTTAAAAGAACTAAAAGCCAAAGCAGAATTAAAATCATTGCAATCTCAAATCAATCCTCACTTCTTATACAATTCTTTAAATTCTATTGCAAGTTTAGCGCCAATTGATGCTGTTAAAACTCAAAAAATGGCACATTCTTTATCAGATTTGTTTAAATATTCCATCAACAGAAAAGGGCAAAAAATGAGTACTATTAAAGACGAAATAGAAATGGTTGAAGCCTATTTAGAAATTGAGAAAATCAGGTTTGGAGATCGTTTGCAATTTACAATTGAAGCTGATGAAAGTGTTTTAGATGATGAGATTCCGTTGTTTATCATTCAGCCTTTGGTAGAAAACGCGGTAAAACATGGCATATCAAAAAATAAAGAAAGTGGGGAAATTACATTAAAAATAGAAAAAGAAAAAAACACAATAGTAATCATAGTTAGCGATAATGGACCTCATTTCCCTGAAGGTTTGGTAAGTGGGCATGGTTTACAAACCGTTTACGATTTATTAAGATTAAGCTATGGAGATAATGCTTTTGTAAACTGGACAAATTCGCCATCAAAATTGATAAAGATTACAATTCCTAAAACTGCATAAAATGAAAAGTACGTATAAAACAATAATTATTGATGACGAAGCGCCTGCAAGAACAGGGTTAGTAAATTTACTTTCTAAATTTCCAGAAACGTTTACTATTGTAGATACTGCAAAAAACGGTTTTGAAGCCAAAGAAAAGATTGAAAAGTTACAACCTGATCTTATTTTTCTAGATATTGAAATGCCAGAATGTTCTGGCTTTGAACTACTGGCACAATTAGAAAAAATACCTATTGTGGTTTTCTGCACAGCTTACAATCAATATGCGTTAGAAGCATTTGAGACCAATAGTATCGATTATATTGTAAAACCTGTAAAAAAAGAACGGATTGCAAAAACGGTTCAGAAATTAGCATCATTTCACAACAATATTTCTCAAGAAGATATTTTAAGCGTACTAAAAGAAATCGCTAATAAAAAGGAAGTCAAAAAAATGACTTCTATTACCGTTAAAAAAAATGATCGATTAATTTTTATAAAATTAGAAGATGTTTCTTATTTTGAAGCAGACAACACCTATACCAACATACAATGCGACTCTGGTATGTTCTTAAGCAACGAGACTATTAGCAGTTTAGAAAATAAATTACCTGATAATTTTATACGCATTCATAGAGGCATTATCATCAATAAAGATTTTGTAAACGATATTCAAAAGTATTTTAACAGTAGATATATTATCTCATTAAATAATAAGAAACAGTCTAAAATTACTTCAGGTAGAAGTTATAATGAAGTGATTAAAAATTGGATAAACAACTAATAATCTCTATTCAATTCAGCAATAGCAAATTCAAACTCGGCTGCATTTATTTTTTCATCTCCAGATTTATCATCCCTTTTATCATTTCGCCTGCTACTAAAACTCTTAAAAATGAATTAACGCCTGCCTCTTTTAACAAATCTTTAATTTCTTCTTTATTTAAAGCTCCATCTTTGTCTTTATCAAACTTTACAAAAGCTGCTTCAGGAGATGTAAATTTGGTTGTAATTAAGGTATGAATGTCTTTTAAAATATTTTCTTTTGCTCCCATATTTTTTTAACTGAGTTTCTAATTCTATTCTAAAGAAAAAAACTAATTGATATTTGTAGTTTTAATTGCTGTTTGAAATTCTTGCCAACTTACAAGTCCATCTTTATTTGCATCAAAATTTTGCATCATAAATTCAGCAACAACACCTCTAATTAAAAAGCTAACTTTTGCCTCTTTTAAAAGTATTTTAAAGTCAGATTTTGTTAAACTTCCATCTTTATTTGTGTCATAATAATCAAAAGCTTCTCTTGGACTTGAGAATTTGCTTTTCATTAAATTTTCTATATTAGTTACAATTTGTTCTTTTGTCCAAGCCATTTATAAGAGAATAATTTAGATTCCTTTTTTTACAGGAATGACAGTATTCTGTAATTTCAAAATGTCATTTTGAAAAGTCATTTTTCAATCTTGCCACTCTGCAATAAACAAGTTGGTATCTCTTGTTATATATTTCAGAATGTCAATCTTGTTAGTCTTGCCATTCTGCAATAAACAAGTTGGTATCTCTACCACCTCCATTATTTCTATTAGATGAAAAAGCTAATTTTTTTCCATCGTTAGAAAACACAGGGAAAGCATCAAACGTTTCTCCATGTGTAACTCTTTCTAAATTTTTACCATCAATATCAATCAAATATAAATTGAATGGAAAACCTCTTTCTGCCTCAAAATTTGATGAGAATAAAATCTTTTTTCCTGATGGATGAAAAAACGGACTCCAATTGGCATTTCCTAAATTTGTTAATTGACGTAAATCAGAGCCATCTGCATTACAGATATACAATTCCATTTCTGTTGGTTCTACCAAACCTTCAGCTAATAAATCTTTGTATGCTTTAATTTCTTCTTCTGTTTTTGGTCTTGAAGAACGAAAAATAATTTTTGTGCCATCAGGAGAGAAAAATGCACCACCATCATAACCCAATTCATCAGTAATTTGTTGTACATCAGAACCATCAATATTCATAGTGTATAATTCTAAATCACCACTTCTAGTAGAAGTAAACACAATTTTATCGCCTTTTGGTGATACTGTTGGCTCTGCATCATATCCTTTTTCGTTGGTTAATTGTTTTACGATGTTCCCTTCTAAATCTGCTACAAAAATGTCGAAACTATCATAAACTGGCCAAATGTATTTTCCGTTTTTACGCAGAGGCACTTCAGGACATTCTTTATCAACTAGATGGGTAGATGCATAAATAATATGTTTATTATCAGGCAAAAAATAGGCGCAGGTTGTTCTTCCAAATCCTGTTGAAATCATTGGAGGTTTAGTTCCTTTAAATGTTTCATCAGCATTCATTAAAAACATTTGGTCACAATTTACTCCCCAATCTTTAAAATTTGATTGAAATATTAATTTTTTGTCATCAAAACTCCAATACGCTTCAGCATTATCGCCACCAAAAGTTACTTGTCTTATGCTTTTAAAATGTGATTCTTCAGGGTATATTAATGAATCTTTAGAAGCAAGTTTATCAGCTGTTTTGATTTCAGATTGTTTTTTTTCACTTTTACAAGAAAGCATTAAAGATGCCAATAGCAGGAAAGAAATTATTCTCATTTTCTTATTTATTAGTTAACTTTGCAAAAATAATATATACTTATGAAAAATAGCATTTTAATTCTCTTTTTAGCTGCATTATACTCTTGTACACCAAAAATTAATCAAGAAAACAGAATTAAAGAGGATGTAACTTTTTTAGCTTCTGATGATTTAGAAGGAAGGCAAACTGGTACTGAAGGTGAAAAAAAAGCAGCTGAATATATTGCCAAACGTTTTGAAGAATTAGGATTAACTAAAAAAGGAACTCAAGAATATTTACAGCCGTTTACGTTTAAACCTAAAACAAATCCGCATGACGAAGTAAAGTTTGATGTAAATGGAGATGGAACCATTACAGGAAATAATATACTTGGTTTTATAGATAATAAAGCAGAAAACACTATTATTATTGGAGCCCATTATGATCATTTAGGTTATGGAGGAGAAGGTTCGTTATACAGAGATTCTATAAAAGCGATTCATAATGGTGCAGATGATAATGCTTCTGGAGTTTCAGTTTTATTAAATTTAGCAGCCAAATTAAAAGATAAAAACACGAACAACAATTATCTTTTTATGGCTTTTTCTGGTGAAGAAATGGGTTTATTGGGTTCTAATTATTTTGTAAAACACCCAACTATAAATACCAAAAAAGTATCGTATATGATTAATATGGATATGGTTGGCAGAATGAAAAAAGATTCTACTTTGGCTATTTATGGTACAGGAACATCGCCAATTTTTAAACAAGTTTTAAAATCGCATAACGATAATTTTAAATTAATTCAGCAAGAATCTGGAGTTGGACCAAGTGATCATACTAGTTTTTATTTAGCAGATATTCCTGTTTTACACTTTTTCACTGGTCAACATGAAGATTACCATAAACCTAGTGATGATTCTGAGAAACTAAATTATGAGGGCATGTATTTAATTTCTGATTATATTTTTAATATTATTTCTGATTTGGATGATAATGGAAAACTTGCTTTTAGAAAAACCAAAAACGAAAGTGAAGAAACTCCTCGTTTTAAAGTGGGTTTAGGTGTAATTCCTGATTATTTGTTTGATGGAAAAGGTATGCGAATTGATGGAATTTCTGAAGATAAACCTGCACAAAAAGCGGGTTTACAAAAAGGTGATATTGTTGTAAAATTAGGAGATAGCACTGTTGTAGATATGATGAGTTATATGCGAGCTTTATCTGTATTTGATAAAGGAAACACTACAAAAGTTGTGGTTAAAAGAGGTGATAGTGAAGTTGAAAAAGATATTAATTTTTAACCACCTATACTCATTTTAATACTTATTATACATTTTTTTTTAAAATTGACCTGTAAATTTATTATTTTAGTAGGAACTAAAAAAAGTGGAGTTTACAATCAAAACAACTTATTCTAAAACTACACCAAAGAAAATTAAACAAATTTTCTTTGGTGTAGTTTTTTTATTATTTAATAGCTTCATCTTTTCTCAGCAAGAAGATTATAAAACACTTATACAAAATATCTCTGACAAAGCTTGGGAAGCAATTGTGGAAGAAAAAGATAGTGGAATTTATTATTCAAATAAAATTATTGAAATTTCTAAAAAAAATGATGATTTATTCAATGAAATGCTGGGTTACCAATATAGAGGTGTTTATAATGAAGCTATTTTAAATTATTATGAAAAAGCCATTCAAGATTATCTTGTAGCAATTGGTATTGCCGAAAAACACCATAAAAATTTTGTGCCAGATATGTATATTGAAATAGGAATCTTATTTCAAAAAACTGGTGATGATCAAAAAGCATTATCTTATTTAGAAAAAGCAGTTGAATTATCAGAAAAAAACAGCATTACACATTGTTTTGCTGCACTGTCGTTAGCTAAAACTCAAAGTAAGTTAAAGCAATATGATAAAGCCCATGAAAATTTTACTTTTTTTATTGAACATAAGCAATTAAATGAAACAGACAAAGAAGAAGCTTATTTAGGAATTGCAAAAAATTTTTCAAGACAAAATAAATTTGATAAAGCTATAGCATACTATCTCAAATCGATTAAAAGTGACTCTCTAAAAGGGAAGAAAAAATTTGCTCCATATTATGCCGATTTCATTGAAAATGCCATAAAAATGGGAGATATTAAATCTATAAAAAAATACAAGAGTACATTACAAAAAAGTTATAGCCAAGTAGTTCCTTTAAGAGAAAAATTAATCTATTATAAAACTTTATCTAAAGCTTATGAAGTTTTAAAAGATTTTAATAAGGCATATTTATATCAAGATAGTATTATTTATACCAATGAAATTTTGAGTAAAGAAAGATACAATCAGGATTTATCTGAACTTGAAACAAAATATCAAACTAAAAAAAAAGAAGAACAAATTACAGAAGAACAAAACAAAAAACAATTATGGAGTGCTATTTCTATTTTTGCGTTTGTAATTTTACTTATTGTAGCAATCCTATTGTATAAAAATAGCCAGAAAAGAAAGCAATTAAAAACAAATAAAATTGAACTAGAAAACCTGCTAAACCAAAGAAATATGCTATTAAAAGAAACACATCATCGTGTAAAAAATAGTTTTCAAATGGTAAGTAGTTTATTGCAATTACAAGCGCAAGGCAGCAAAGCTGAAAGCGCTATAAAAGCCCTAGATAATGCAGTACAAAGGGTAAATTCTATGATTGTGTTGCACCAACAACTCTATGCAAAAGACAATGTTTTAGGTGTTGATTTACAAGTATATATTAATGATTTGATAAAAGAAATTTCAAACTCTTATTCCTCAGAAAACATTAACTTCAAATCATCTATTATCTCTATCATTACTGATATTGACACTGCAACCTCCATTGGTTTATTAGTGAACGAATTAGCTACAAACTCAATTAAATACGCATGGAATAAAAACTCATCAGAGAAAGTAATCAATTTAAATATTGATTTAAAAAACGATGTATTTATTTTTAAAATGTTTGATAATGGTTCATCGAAAAAAACAGAAACTACCCAACAAAATTATGGTTCTGAATTGATTGAAATTTTAATAGAGCGTTTAGATGCTGAAAAACAAACGTTTTCTGAAAATGATTTTGGGTTATACATCACCTTTAAAAAACAAAATGGTTAAACATCGGTTTTTAATTGTTGAAGATGATCCTTTTATTTCGAGGACAATACAAAATACATTAGAAAAAAATGATATTAATGTGGTTGGAATTGCAAAAAATCTAGAAATTGCATTAGAATTATTACATTCTAAAAAGCCAGATTTGTGTTTGGTAGATATTCAATTAAAAGGTGCTTTTGATGGAGTTGTTTTTGCCAAAGAATTGGACAAACTTCAATTGCCTTATTTTTATTTAACTGCTCAGACAGACCCACTTACCATTTCTGAAGTTAATAAGACAAAACCATTAGGCTATTTAGTAAAACCATTTACCTCTGCTGGTTTATGGAGCAGTATTTCTGTTGTTTGGAGCAAATATTTATCAGATAAAGAAAGTATACTTTCTATAAAATCAGATGGTTATTTACATAGAATACCTGAAAAAGATATTTTATTTCTTGAGGCTTTTGACAATTATTGTTATATCCATATTGAGTCAGAAAAAAAAATATTAGTGCCACATACTTTAAAGAAAGTACGCGAACAATTAAAAGGAAATCATTTTTTTGTTTCTCACAGAAGTTATTGTGTTAACCTCAATAAAATAACTGATATTGGCAAAAAAACCGTTCATTTAAATTCCATTGAAGTGGCTTTAAGTGAAGCTAGAAGACCTAAGCTTTTGGAAATTTTAAATAACATAAATTAATACTACTCTTCCATTTTATTCATTACAAAATAAAATTTGGTTCAATTTTTTGACCATATTCTGTTTAATTCTTTACTAAGAATCTTAGTAATCAAAATTTAAGAAAATTTTCACTTTCTTATTTCACTAAAAAAAAGGCGTATTTCACGAAAGATTTATCTAGTTAATCACATCTTATATTAGATTTGGATAAGGTTATAAAATCTATAACTTCTTAAATATTAATTAAATAAATTCATTATGAAATCAAAATTTCTTAAAATATGTTTCTTATTTCTTACAGCAAGTTTTTTTTCTCAAGAAATTAGTTTGGTAAAAAACATCAGTACACATGGTTTTTACAAAGACTCAGAACCATTGTACTTGAAAGTACATAACAACAAAATCTATTTTTCTGCAAATGACAGAATACATGGAAGAGAATTGTGGATTAGTGATGGCACAGAAAATGGTACAAATCTTTTCAAAGATATTAATGCTGGTAACAATCAGTTTAATCAACCTTTAAATTCTGTCGTTATTGATTTTACAACTTTTGGTAGTAACCTTATTTTTACTGCAAATAATGAAATTTGGCTTTCAGATGGTACTTCAACTGGAACTGCTATGTTTTATGCTAGTAATAATGATGACTTTTCGCAACCAAAATACTATACCGAGTTTAATAATAAACTCTATTTTTCTGCTTATACAGAAGAATTTAAAACTGAACTTTGGGTAACAAATGGAACTGCCAATGGAACTTCTATACTAAAAAACATCAATACAGTTCAAAATGGGAGTTCTTTTCCAGAAAGTTTTACAGTTTACAACAACAAACTTTACTTTTCTGCTGGTAATAGCGCTAGCGGAAAAGAACTTTGGGTAACAGATGGCACTACTCAAGGTACTGTACTTTTTAAGGATATATTTCCTGGTGCAGAGTCTTCTTCTCCAAGTGGGCTTACTGTGTTTAACAATAAATTATTTTTTGCTGCTAGAAATGAAGAAAATGGAACAGAACTTTGGGTTTCTGATGGTACACAAGAAGGGACAATTTTGTTAAAAGATATTAAAGCAGGAATTGATAATTCTAGCCCTAGATTTTTCAAAGTGTTTGGCAATCAATTATTTTTTACAGCAAATGATGGTATTAATGGAACAGAACTTTGGGTTACAGATGGTACTGAAGCTGGCACTAGAGTTTTCAATAATATAAGAGAAGGTGCTTCAAGTTCTAATCCTCAATATTTAACGGTTTTAAATGATAAATTATATTTTGCAGCAACTACCGCTCAAGTTTTTAGTACAGCAACAAGAGAGCTTTTTGAGAGTGATGGAACTGAAGCAGGAACAAAAAAAGTGACGCAAAGTGATGCAGTTTTGAATCCAGAATATATTATTGCTTTAAATGATAAAATCTATTTTTCAGCTGTACAAGAGGAAAATAATGTAGGAAGAGAACTTTTTGTTTTCGATCCAAATGCTTCAAATAACAATGAAAATAGAACATACATTCCAGATGATAATTTTGAACAAGCTTTAATTGATTTAAATTTAGATGATGAATTAGACGATTATGTACTTACTGAAAACATTAATACTTTAACAACTTTAGATATAGATAATAAAGCAATTGCAGATTTAACAGGTATTCGAGATTTTATAGCATTGGAAGAATTGAATGCAAGTCAAAACCAATTAACAGAAGTTAATTTATCAAACTTATCAAATTTAGAAATTATAACTATTAATCTAAATCAACTAACAGCTATTAATTTAGAAGGGTTAACAAATTTAAGAATGTTAACCATAGGTGATAATCAATTAACAGAAATTGACATAACAGATTTAGAAAATTTAGAAGGTTTGAGTCTAGGTTTCAATAATTTATCTAACGCTAATTTTTCTAGCAATAGCTTACGAAGTTTCACATGTATGACAAATAATTTATCATCTATAGATATAAGTGGACTCCCAAATTTAACATTTCTTAATGTTTCTCGTAATAATCTATCTGAATTAGATGTAAGCTCTAATGTCAATATTCAAACTTTAATAGCAAATGAAAACGACTTGACTTCTCTAGATTTAAGCAATAACGAAAATTTAACTGGACTAGATGTTACCGATAATATTCTATCTAGCCTTAACGTGAAAAATGGGAATAATCAAAATATAAGAATGGATGGTGATAATAGATACTTTTATTCAACCAATAACCCAAATTTAAGTTGTATTCAAGTGGATGATGTAAATTATGCAACTACAAACTTTACAGATATCGATGCAACCTCGTATTTTGGTATGAATTGTAATGCACAAACTTACATACCTGATGACAATTTTGAACAAGCTTTAATTGATTTAGGATATGATACCATATTAGACGATTATGTACTTACTGAAAACATTAATACTTTAACAACTTTAGATATAGATAATAAAGAAATTGCAGATTTAACAGGTATTCAAGATTTTATAGCATTAGAAGATTTGTATGCAAGTCAAAACCAATTAACAGAAGTTAATTTATCAAACTTATCAAATTTAGAAGTTGCTTTTATAAACCAAAATAGAATAACTGATATTAATTTACAAGGCTTAACAAATCTATTGTCATTATCTGTTAGTCTAAATCAATTAACAGAAATTGACATAACAGATTTAGAAAATTTAGAAGGTTTGAGTCTAGGTTTCAATAATTTATCTAACGCTAATTTTTCTAGCAATAGCTTACGAAGTTTCACATGTATGAATAATAATTTATCATCTGTAGATGTAAGTGGACTCCCAAACTTAACATTCCTTAATGTTTCTCGCAATAATTTATCTGAATTAGATGTAAGCTCTAATATCAATATTCAAACTTTAATAGCAAATGAGAATGACTTAACTTCTTTAGATTTAAGTAGCAATATAAATTTAACTGGACTAGATGTTACCGATAATATTCTATCTAGCCTTAACATGAAAAATGGGAATAATCAAAATATAAGAATGGATGGTGATAATAGATACTTTTATGCAACTAATAACCCAAATTTAAGTTGTATTCAAGTGGATGATGTAAATTATGCAACTGAAAATTTCCCAAATATAGATGCAACATCGTATTTTGGTGTAAATTGTAACACACAAGCTGGCTTAACCTACGTTCCAGATGATAATTTTGAACAAGCATTAATTGATTTTGGTTATGATGATATATTAGACGATTATGTTTTAACTGAAAACATTAATACTGTTTACATCCTTAATATCTCTAATAAATCTATTAGTAGTTTAGAGGGAATTCAGGATTTTATAGATATGCAACATTTAGATGCTTCATTTAACAATCTTTCAGAGCTAATAATAAATAATGCAAGAAATATTATAACAATAGATGTTAGAAATAACAATTTATCTATTTTTTCATTACCCATAACTAATGTTCAAGTTTTTCATTCTGAGAATAATCCAAACCTAAATTGTATTCAAGTAAATAACATTTCTGATACAACACATTTTGACTTTGAGGGAAATCCAGATCATAGTAAAGATAACCACAGCTACTTTTCTGAAAACTGCGCAGACAGAGTGCATGTACCTGATGATAATTTTGAACAAGCACTAATCGATTTGGGCCATGATGATGTGTTAGACGATTATATTAATAAGTCTGATGTAGAGGAAGTAACATCTTTAGATGTGAGCAATAAACAGATTGATGACCTGACAGGTATTGAAGCCTTCACTTCTGTTCAAACTTTACTCATTAATAACAATAGTATAGATATATTAGACATCTCCGAAAACACAATGCTTACTGAATTAAATTGCAGTAGAAATAGTTTAGATGATTTAAATATAGCTACAAACTCAGCTCTTGTAACACTTAATCTAGCTTTCAATTCTATTGATGCTATAGATATTTCAAACAATGCTTCATTAGAATATTTTTATGCTGCTCATAATAACTTATCTACGCTTAATACAACTGTAAATATTGCACTAAAAGAAATTGTTCTGTCTTATAATGATATTGAGAACTTAGATGTAACAACAAATGTAAACTTACTCCTATTAGATGTTTTGAGTAATGACCAAAGTTTTGGACAATTAACGGAAATTGATTTAACACAAAACACCTTGTTAGAAGAAGTAACCTTACAAGGTAATTTATTGACAGAAATTGACTTGAGTCAAAATACAAATTTGATTAGACTATACATTTCTGATAATAATCTAGAAAGTATAGATGTAAGCACTACTACACAACTAACTACTTTAGGGATAGCTCAAAACAACTTAACCGCGTTAAATCTTCGTTCGCTACCAAACTTATTGTTTTTTAGTGCTCAAGAAAACCCACTAACTTGTATAAGCGTACTTGACGTAGATTTAGCAGAGACAAGATGGAGAGCTAATGTAGATATTAATGATATTTTTTCTTTAAGTTGTGCAGAAAGAGTATACGTACCTGATGATAATTTTGAACAAGCTTTAATAGATTTGGGATATGATGATGTTTTAGATAACTACATTGATAAATCTGATGTGGAAAATGCTACTTCTTTGGATGTGAGCTACAAACGAATTGATGTTTTAACGGGTATAGAAGCATTCACTAGTTTAGAAACTTTAAATGTTAGTAATAACAGTTTAGATGAATTGGATATATATTACAATACCCAATTGACAACACTAAATATTGCAATGAACTGGATTGAAGAAATTGATATTAGTAATTGTCCTTTATTAGAAAACTTTGTAGCTGATCACAACAAATTCTCAACAGTTAACACTAGCGAAAATATAGCTTTAATAGAAATTGTATTGGCCTATAATGAAATTACCTCTTTAGATTTAACATCAAATGTAAACTTGGTAAGATTAAACGTATTAAGTAATGGTCAAAGTGCTGGGCAATTGACTGAAATAAATTTAACTCAAAACACACTTTTAGAAGAAGTTACTGTACAAGGTAATCTGTTGACTTCTTTAGATTTAAGCCAAAACGCAAATTTAGTACAGTTGTATGCAGGTAATAATAATTTACAAAATATTACAATTCCTGAAAACTCGGCCTTAAGCTGGTTAAATATAGGAAGTAATAATTTAAGTTCTCTGGACTTAAGACCAATTACAGGAGTATTATCATTTAGTGCTGTTAACAATCCATCATTGCATTGCGTTAGTGTAAATGATGTGCCTTATGCACAAGAAAACTGGGCTGAAAGAGTAGATGAAGGCGTTATCTTTTCTTCTGATTGTGATGATTTTGTATATGTACCAGATGATAATTTTGAACAGGCTTTAATTGATGTAAATCTAGATGATATTTTAGACAATTATGTATTACGAACAAATATTGTTGATGTAACATCCTTAGGTTTAGCCAACAAGAATATTGATAATTTAAGGGGAATTGAAGCTTTTACCAATCTACAGAACTTATATATTAGTGAGAATAATCTAACGAGTTTAGATATCACACAAAATACAAGACTAATCCAATTGGTCTGTCACACGAATCAATTAACAGCTTTAGACATTTCTCAGAACTTACAATTAGAGCATTTAGGAATTTCTGCAAATAACATTTCAAATATAGATGTGTCTCTACATACTCAATTAAGATACTTAGGGATTGACTCTAATAACTTTACAACAATTGATGTTTCTAATAATATTTTAATTAGAGAGTTAACTCTTAACAACAACGGTTTAACCAATATTGATGTTAGTTCTAACACAAATCTTACAGATCTTCAAGTTGCCAATAACCAAATTACAACATTAAACATTTCAAACAACAGACTCTTAGAAGCACTTCTTTGTAGCACAAATCAATTATCGATTTTAGATATTTCAAACAACATCAGATTGATAGATTTTGAGGCAAGAGTTAACCCTAATTTAACCTGTATAAAAGTTTGGGATGTAGATTATGCGAACGAAAACTGGTCAAATAATATAGACGATACTGCCAGTTTTGGAGAAAGCTGTTACACAGAAATTCCTGATGAAAACTTCGAAAAAGCGCTTATAGAAGCAAAAATTGATGATGTTATAGATGGTTTGGTACTTACTGAAAATGCAAAAACTGTTAAATCGTTAACACTAATCAGCAAAAATATAGCAGACTTAACAGGTATTGAGGCATTTATTGGGCTAACAAACTTGAATGTAAAAGGCAATAACCTAACATCAATAGATGTATCTCAAAATTCAGTTTTGGCAAGTTTGAATGTGATTGAAAATTCATTAGATAGATTAGATATTTCTAACAATAAAAGCTTAACTGTATTAGAAGCATCAGCTAATCCAGATATAACTTGTATTCAAGTTTGGGATGTTGCTTACGCAGAAAATAACTGGTCAGATAAAATTGATGCTACTGCTTCATTTAGTGTTGATTGTGATGATGTTTGGACAATTGAAGTTGATAAAAATGTAAAAGATATTTTAACTATTATCAACGGAATTGATAAAGACAATGATGGAGAAATAACCTTAAAAGAAGCCAAAGAATTTGCTGGAAACTTAGATTTAAGTAACAAAAAAATCACTGATATTAAGGGGTTACAAGCTTTTGAAAATATAAAATCTTTAAATTTATCTGGTAACGATTTAAAAGATCTAAGTGCTTTAACTGGTAAGAAAATAACTTTGGTAAGCAAAAATACAGGTAAAAAAAGACAAGTAATTGCTAAAGCTTCTAAACTAGAAACGTTAATAATTAGTAACAATAGTTTTGAAACGCTAAATTTAGAAGAGTTAAAAGATTTAAAGGTGATTGATTTAAGCGATAACCCATATGTTGGCACAATTAGTATTAAAAATGGAAATAATGCTGCTATCACAAGTTTCATTAGCACAAATACACCAAACTTAAGTTGTATTTTGGTTGATGATAAAAATGCTAATTTTTTATCAAGTTGGTCAAAAGATGCTGTTAGTAATTTTGTAGCAGACATAGAAGAATGTAGGAGTGCAGTATTATCTACTGAAGAATTTTTACAGAAAGATGTTACTGTTTATCCAAACCCAGTTACAAACTTATTGACAATTGAAAGTACTAAGGAATTTGATATTATAGAAGTTTACAACTTAATAGGTAAAAGAGTTATAAAAACATCAAAAAGAGAAATCGATTTTTCTAGTTTTACTGCTGGTATTTATATGATTAAGATTATTGCTGATAGCAAGATTTTAACGAAAAAAATTATAAAAAACTAATTGATAAATAATTAGTAATTTTTTCAGAGTCTCTTACTTAGGTAAGAGGCTTTTTTTTGTAAAAAATTTAAAATAATAAACTAAATTTGCAGTATGGCAAAAATAGGTAACATTCAACTTCCAGATTTCCCATTGTTATTAGCACCCATGGAAGACGTTTCAGACCCACCATTTAGAGCACTGTGCAAAGAAAATGGCGCTGATGTGGTGTATACCGAATTTATTTCTTCAGAAGGATTAATTAGAGATGCTGCAAAAAGTGTTATCAAACTAGATATCTACGAAAAAGAAAGACCTGTAGGAATTCAGATTTTTGGTGCAAATTTAGATTCAATGTTAAAAACCATTGAAATTGTAGAAAAATCGAATCCTGATATTATTGATATTAATTTTGGTTGCCCAGTAAAAAAAGTAGTTTCTAAAGGTGCAGGAGCAGGAATTTTAAAAGACATCGATTTAATGGTTTCGCTTACAGAAGCTATGGTAAAACATACCAATTTACCCATTACTGTAAAAACACGTTTGGGCTGGGATCATGATTCTATACGAATTGTAGAAGTTGCAGAACGCTTGCAAGATGTGGGCTGTAAAGCCATTGCAATTCACGGAAGAACGCGTTCACAAATGTATAAAGGTGATGCAGATTGGAAACCTATTGCTGATGTAAAAAATAACCAAAGAATGCATATTCCTGTTTTTGGAAATGGAGATGTTACATCACCAGAAAGAGCAATGGAAATGCGCGATAAATATGGTTTAGATGGCTGTATGATTGGTAGAGCTG
>CBFIFR010000024.1:0-44641 GCA_965661915.1 Polaribacter sp.
CAATTTCATTTTGAGAACTAGTAATGTTATACTGCACATTTGCCCAGTATTTTTCTTTATTTGTTCCTAAAATTAATCGTGCATTAAATGGCGGAGTTAAAGGTAAAGATTCATCCAAATCTTTAATTTTAGCATACACATACGCCATTTCAGATTTTAAATAATAATCTGTAGCAATTGCGGTTTCAAAACTAGCTTCAAAACCTGTTCTATAAGCATTGTTTAAATTTTGAAAAACTTTAGGGTTTACAGGTTGTGCAGTTGGCATAAACTTTCTAGTTTTTGTTGGATCTACAATACCCACTATAAAGTTTTGCAAATCTGAATAATACACAGAAGCAGCATATTTAATACTGTTTTTGGTATTTTTTGCTTTAAAACCAACTTCAAATTGATTGTTTACTTCTGCTTTTAAATCTGGATTCCCAATATATTCATAAGGATCTTGATTGATGGTAAAGTGATTGATGTAACGTTCAATCATATTTGCAGAACGCACTCCTCTACCAAAAGCAGCCTCTAACGTAAGATTTTTAGAAACCAGTTTTTTTAATGAAACAGTTCCGCTAACATTATTTTCTGTCCTTTTTTCTAAATTATAGAGTGTTGCAAAATCGGCTTCAGGGTCTTTAATGTCAGAAATTATTCTGTCATATCGTATTCCAGCAGTTAACAACGTATTTTCTGCAAATAACCATTTTGCTTCTGTAAACAATCCAAAATCATTTACATAAGAATCTTGCCAAACTTTATCGTTAAATTCTCTTGGAGTAGGTAACATATTTCCATTCATAACTTTTACCAAACGCGTTCTTCCACCATCTCTAGCAATTAGCATTGCATCAACACCACTAAAAACATCAACGTTTTTAGTAGGTTGCCAATTCAGTTCTATTTTTCCACCCATTGTAGTAGCTTCAACAGCAGAGGCAGCTTCCATCATCATAAATGAAGGCCTGTTTGTATTGGTCATTAAATGGTCTACATAACTATAATACGCTTTGGCAGAAATACTATTTAATTTACCTGATAAATTCGATTTTTTATAATCTAAAGAAGCAATGCTGCTATTATCATATTCAGTGTCCATAGGCAAACCTGCGTGTAAAACATCACGTCCAAAAGATTGTCTCCAATGCAATTGTAATCGCTCAAAATCAGTAAAATTGTACCCCACTTTAACACCATAATCTGTACTTAAAAAAGAAGAAGGAATTTCGGTACCATCACCATCTTTATAACTGCCAAAATCTCTGTAACCAAAATTACCAACTACATCATATTTATCTTTTATATATTGCAATTGCAGCATGTTTACAGTAGAATTTCCATTGGTTTCAAAACCCGAAGAAAACTTTCCGTGAAAACCATTATCTAAATAATTAGGTTGTTTAGAAACCATATTTACAATTCCGCCAAAAGTAGCGCCATAACGCACAGTATAAGGGCCTTTTATAATTTCTATTTTAGCAATTTCTTCTGGAATAATATGCGTTGTAATAGGGTCCATTCTATTTGGGCAAGCGTGCATTGCTTTTGTACCTCCATCATACTGAATGTTCAATTGTTCATATTGACTTCCTCTAAAGGATGGATCTATGGCATAATTTCCTCTTTTAATAACCGAAAAACCATTGATATTATTAAATAAATCTGCAACGTTTTTGGGTTGTACCACATTTTTGTCATATCTGTTAGAAATAATTGTATGTATTGGATCTGTTTTTAATTTCCCTGTGATGAGTACTTCATCTAGTTTTACTCTTTTTACGGTATCTTTTTTGATTTTTTGAGAAAAAGAAACTGTAGAAATAAGTGTGCATAAAAGCACACTAAAAATTGTTTTCATTTTTAAATTTTTAGTTTTTTTATAAGATTGTACACTCTTATTGTTTTGATAAGAGTTTTTTTAAAATTTTAAAAAACTAAATTCGTGGAGGATGAAAACTAGAATTACTCATAAGGTATTTGTAATAATTCTGATAACTAAAAAAGGTTTTTTTCAGAGTAGATTTTTTCTTGAAACTGACCTCTGCAGCAGTATGCTGATGTAGTAAAATATCTTTGAAATCTATAATTTGAAGCGGAACTTCTTCAGAATTTTGACTGCTTTCTGTTACCTTTTTTAAATGACATTTACCATTACATTGCAATTGAGGTTGGTCTTTATTTTCACACAGTTCTTCTATAAAACCAATGGGGTCTACATTGTAATAGATATACGTAAAAGAAACTCTTAACATATTATACAATATAAGACTGCTTAAAAAAATGGCGTAAAAAAGGGTTTTATTTTTTGTAAGAAAAACCAACGAAAGTAACGATTTAAATAAATTGTAAACGGAACAAATATAAGCTACAAAATTAACTTATTCATGTAACTTTAGTTACTAATAACCTCTTTTTTTTAGAATACCTTTATACAAAGAATTTTAAATTTTAGAAATTATGAAAAATGTAATTAAAAAAGTAACGTATCTATTTGCTATCATAACTTTAACCATAGTTGTAAATGCATGTTCTGATAATTCAGAAGATCAATTTATGCTATTTGATATCAAAGATGTTGAAGATGTTCAAGAAAACGCATCAATTTTACAGGAAGATGCTGATGCATTATTATTTATGTTAGAAGAAGAAAAATTAGCGAGAGATACTTATGAATTTTTAGACAAAACTTGGGGTTTAAATCAGTTTGCAAACATTAAAAAAAGTGAGCAAACTCATATGAATGCAATTGAAGATTTATTAAAACAAAATAAGATTTCATACACCATTTTACCAGAAGGCGTTTTTAGCAATCAAGAATTACAAACGCATTATGATACATTTAAAGTTGAAGGCGCAAAAAGTATTATTGATGCTTTACAGATTGGAGCAACGATAGAAGATTTGGATATAAAAGATTTAGAAAACTATGTTTCTTTAACAAAAAACAGTAATCTTATTAGTGTATATCAAAATTTAATATGTGGCTCAAGAAATCATTTAAGAAGTTTTATAAGAGGATTAGATAAAAATGGAGGTACTTATACGCCTCAATTTATTTCTCAAGATGCTTTTGATAGGATATTAAGTGGTAGTCAAGAACAGTGCAATTAAATTTTTGATTACAGATGCTGTATAACATGAAACTTTAAGGCTTTATTTTTATTTATTCTAAATAAACATTTATATTTGCATTATAAATCTATAAGATGATTGTTTTTTATACAGTAGAGAAACCTATATTTCAATTTAAAAAAGCATTAAGTTGCGAAACTTCTTGCTTTTCTAACTGTATAAAACCAAAAAGTAAATGTTGTCATAAATACAAGAAAAAAGGCGTTAATTGTAAAAGATGTCCACATATATTGTTAGAGGCAGCTTCTTAAATTCTTCAATACAAGTGTATTTGCATCATTAATATTGTTACTTTTGCTTTTTAGATTTAAAGCTATGAAGCGTATTTATTATTTTCTAATAGTATTTTGTTTTGTTTTTTTTGCAAATTCGTGCGAAGAGAATAGAATTGTTTTTCCACCATCAGAAAACAACCCAATCTTTGAAGTAACCATTGATGGTGAAATTTTTAGAACATCTGAAGCTAATTATGTTATAGATGGTGATAAGATTTCTATTTATGCTACTAAGGCAGATACAAACGAATCATTTACCATAAATGTAGAAAGTTTTGATGTTGGTAGTTTTAGTTTAGAGGGCATAAATAATACAGCAACTTATAGTAAAAACAGCTCTCTTTCTGCAGGTACTTGGACTACTTTTGGCGAAACTGCAAGTAGAGGAAATATTATATTTACCGACATTAATTTGGCAAAAAATACAGTTTCAGGAACTTTTAGTTTTATTGGTAGTAATGTACTAGATGACAGTTCTAGAGCGTTTTCAAATGGTAGCTTTAGCTATATTCCAAGAAGTTCTCAACCTATATCAAAAAATAGCTTCACAGCTAAAGTAGATGGTGTTGTTTTTCAAGAAATAAGTTTATTTGCCAATACAATTGCTATTGGCACTAATCAATTAATAAATATTAATGCAAATAAGAGTTCAACAGAATCGATTAGCTTTAATTTGAACGATAATATTACTCCTGGTGAATATGACTTAGGTGGTTTTACCAATCAAACATACCCAGCAAGTCAATATGTGATTGATGGTGATAAATATGAAGCCGATGGTAAAATAACGATTATTAGTCATGATACCTCAGCAAAAAAAATAGCAGGGACTTTTAATTTTGATGCTATCTCTGCTACAAGTACTGTTGTTGCACACTCTATTACTGAAGGAGCTTTTAGTGTTTCTTATTAGTTGTCTTAACATAAAGAAGGGCATCAATTAATTTGATGCCCTTCAACCTTTAATTTGCTACTAAAATAAATAGCTTCATTAAAAACCACTCTTCCTTTTACATAAAGGATCAACTCCTATAGTGCCTTTTAAGCTTTCTAAAAACACTTTAGATTTTGCTTTTTCATACAGTACTTTTACGTTATCTAAACGAGTTTCAATGTTCATTTCAGCCACCAAAGCTTTATTATTTGGGTTTGCTATAAAACGCTCTAAATATTCAATTTGATGTTTGTAAAAAGCAATATCTTTCTGCTGTTTTAAAACCAAACGTTCTTGATACCAATCGCTATTTAAAACATAATCTCTGTTAAAATATTCACGTAATTCTGGGGCGCTAATGTCTTTACCTTCATAATTACCATATGCCATGATATGTAATAAAATTTGTAAAGGTGGTATTGCATCAGCAATACTGCCATCTTTAAAATAATTTAAAGCTACTTTTTGCTGGGCTTCTACAATGTTATTTATTCCATCTACAAAATCTTCCAAACTTTGTAATTCTGGTTTTAACATACGTTCGCTAAATACAGCTGTAGGCTCATCAAAAATTCTGTTTAAACAATATAAATCGAACTTTTTTGTAATTCTATACCCTAGTCTACTTGCCAAAACTTTTTGCCCTTCAAACTCAAAATCTTCCAATTTTTCTAAAGAACCATTTTTAATTAGATTCTCAGGGTCTCTATCTTGAGGAGTCATTCTAGCCCAAATTTCTGGAATCAATAAACTTACATCATGATCAATTTTATTTTCACATCCAATATGGCCAGCTGCTGTACTAAATCCGTTTGATGCTGTTAAAATATGAGATAATAAGGCATTATTTAAATCGGATGTTGGTGTTAACATATTAAAAGGAGCTTTTGTTAATGCGCCCTCTGAACCTGCACCAGTTGTAGATGGAGATTTACCTGTTAAACTACAGATAAAGTCCATAAATAATTCTGGAGTTTCTTGGTAGTGAATTGGGTTATACACTGCCAAAGGTCTAATTCCGTTTGCTTTATCAGCAGGATTATTTCTTCTACCAGGTAAAACTGCATTTACCACATTAATAACAGGATCTTCTTGTTTTATTTTTCTTGTTAAACGAACTCCAATATCAGAAATATAAGAAGCTTCATTTTCTTTATAGAATTTGTTTGGCTCTAAATAACGTGGGTTTTTAGTTGGTAAACCATCCTCAATAATTCTTGGGTGAGAGGGTAATACAAACTGAATATCATCATCATCGCTATTGATAATTTCTAGGATAAAATCTTTAACAGGTTCTGTGTATTTATCGAAATTTATAGTGTCTTCGTAAATTTCAATAGCATCTTGTTTGGTTAACTTTTCATAGTTAGTTAGGAATCTTCCATCAGAAATAATATCTAATTCAGCGCCTTTATCATAACCTCTTACAATGGCTTCATCTGGTCTTTGAAATAAATGAGCTTCACAGTTTGTAACTACTTTTACACTTGGGTTATCGAATTCTGGATTTAAGTCTTTAAACTGATTTCTAGGTAACGTAATTGATGCAGAAATATCATCTTCTGTCTGAATTTTTTCACTTGCAGAAAAATCAGAACGTAATTTATTTAACATCCAATTGCCTTGCTGATTGAATCCAATACGAACATAGCTACCCACAACTGGAGTATTATTATATAGTAATGATGTACCTTTTGCGCCATTAACAATTTCTACAGACATCATATCTTTCCAGTTTAAATTGGCACCATGCGCTTGTCTAAACATACGTTTAACCAATAAAACCAAAGAACGAACATGAACAGGAATGTTGCTAATAAATTCGTTAAACTCATCAGAATTTTCTTCAGAAGGTGTAAGTAATTTAACCACAGAACCTAATGTTCTTTTTTCACTTAAAAAAGATCTAGACTTGGGTCTATCAATGGTTTTATCTTTCCATCTAGTAGAGTAATTGAATTCGATAATTTCATCTGCTTTTTTAAAGTCCTCTTCTATATTATGAATGTTAAAGTTGCTATACGTAATGGCATTTTGCATCGATTTAGAAATCTCAGATTTACCACCACCAGAAACTGTACAAGGTTTATGACAAAACACCCCTTCTGGAAAAGTTTCTACAATGCGCCATAATTTATTTTGTGGATGTTTCTCTAAACGTAACTTATTTCCTGAAGGATGAATATAGGTTTTAAATGGAGATAATCTCAGTTCTTGTTGTTCACCTTTATACTCCCAACTAATGTTGTTTTTATTGATATCAAAATAAGCAGTTTCTGGAATGTAAATTACATTTGGGTAGTTTTTATCGATAGCATAATTTTCTGGTTTTACCTCAATACGATCTGCTAATAAGGTTTTTACATCTTCAAAAGTATGGTTTAAGCCATAATATCTAAAATAATCTTTACCATTAACAGTATCACCCATAACACGTCTTGCGTAAGCAATTGCACCACCTGCATGTTCTTCTTCTACTAAACCATATAGGTTTGCAGAATAACTAATTTGAGTTTTTATTTCTTTTTTAGAATAACCGTAATAATTATCGGCTATTAAGGTAATTACAACACCTCTTTCGTCTCTACAAGTTATTTTAAAAGCACCACCATTATTGTACAATTCGTTTTCATCTGTCCAGCACATTCCATCTTTTTTCTGACGTTCTGTAGCATCATCAAAATGAGGCAAACCAACCTCTTTTTTCTTTAATTTTAGTAATTGTGGCGCTAATACAATACAACCTGTATGGCCTGTCCAATGTTCTGGGTCTAATGCAGCGTCGTTTTGCGCAATGTTTGGATCACCTGCATTTCCAAAAATATTTTCAACAAAATCTAAATTACTTACTAAATTTCCTGGTGCAAAAAAGCGAACTTCTAATGATTTTTTAGGTATTATACCTTTTACCTCTGGGCAAACTGTTGGTCTTAACAACATAGAAACCATTACTTTTGCTTTATCTTCTTGGTTAGCGGTAAATGGTAATACTTTTAAATCGTCTGAAGGATTAAATGCCGCATTTAAAAAGTGAGCAAAGACTACTTTTGGTACTTCAAATTTATCTAAAGGTACAGGTAACTCTCCTTCAACAATATGAAACGTACCTTTTGTAGTTCTTTTATCGTGTAAAGGATTATTTAAGATTCCTTGTTTTAATCTGCTTGAGGTAACTAAATTACTTTTAAAAGAATTCCCATTTGGGGGTAAACTTACTTCTCTTGCTTGCCCTGCTTTTGATAAAATTAAAGTGTCATTTGGTATGGCAATAGTCTTATCAATTTTAATTTCTTTTAAATAATCGTCTATAAAACTTTGTATTCTAGTATCAACAGGAGATAAATGACTAGATAATAATCTCGATTTTTCTTGTAAACTTTTAATGAGTCCGCTTGTTAATTCTTCGAATTTTGGATCTAAGAATTTACCTGTAGGATCTTTAAAATTAGGTTGACCTAATGAAGCTAATTGTAGGTTAATAAACTGAATAATGTCTTTTCTAGATTCTTGCATCGCGTTTAGTTTCATGTTATCACATAATTAATATTACAAAATTAGGACACCAAGCTTGTATAAAACCTGTCAAATGTCATATAACCAATAAATATTAACGAATACGTTTTAGGAATGTTTTTAACATAAACCAGAAAATTAAAGACCAAGTTTTTGGTTTGCTAAGGGGAGAAGTAGCTTTACAAATTCAGTATAAGCGGTTGTAGAAGGGTGTAAACCATCACTTGCTACATAATCTGTATTGATTAAACCAGCTTTGGTAATTTCTGTAATATTTAAAAAAGTAATGTTTCTGCCTAAGCAATAGCTTTTTATATATGTATTATACTGCTCAATTTCGTTAGAAATTCTTGTATTACCATTTCCAAAAGGGGTAAATGCATAATCAGGAATCGATAAAACTATAAGTTTACTTTTATCAGAGCCCACAGCGTTTATTGCTTTATTGATAAGTATTGGAAACTCTTTTTCAAAAGTAGAGAAAGGTAATTTTTGATATTGATTATTTACCCCAATTAATAAGGTAACTAAATTAAAATTTGTAGCTAAATTTTCATTGTCTATAGCATTAATTAAATTCCTAGTAGTCCACCAGTTGTGGCAATTACTTTTAAATTAAATTCAAGTTCATTATTTTTTTGGTGTAAAGAATCTATAAGTTGATTAGGAAAACTACAAGTAGCACAAACGCTTTTACCAATTTTATAATACCAATTTAAATATTTAAAGTTGTTATTTTTGTTTATCTTCAGGCATGGCAAAACCACGAGAATTTAAGATAAAAGAAACTGCTTTAGAATTAAAATTATTACGAAGTAAACAATCTAGATTCAACTATGAAAAGCGAATAATTTGGTTAATATCTATATTGAATCAACGCTTTATAACAAGAAAGCAGTTAGCGGATTATTTAGATATATCTCCAAAGACAAGCGAACGTTGGACTACTAAATATATTGATAATGGTATTGAAGGTTTGTTAAGCGATAAACAGAAATTACTACGTTCTAGAATTATAACTCCAGAAATTCATAAAGGACTAGAAGTAAAGGTTAATTCTAGTTCATCTCCTTTTTTAGGGTATTGGGATGCTAAAGAATAGGTTTTTAATACTTATGGTGTTCAGGTTAAGTATCATTAGCTACGTCATTATTTAATACAACACTTTAAAACTAAACTCAAAAGCCCAAGAAAATCGCATTACAATAAATATAGAGGTACCTAACAATATATATCTACTTAGAATACCACCCTATAATCCAGAATTAAACCCTTGCAAACAAGTCTGGAAATACATCAAAAACAGATTTAAAAACCAGCGTTTTAAAACTATGGACGATTTAAAACATCGGCTGCACAATATGGTCAATCATATGAAAAGTGATACTATAAAATCAATAACCAGTAATCACTACTATTTAAATGCTTTTTTAGTGACTTTTATAATTTAAATTGGTATAAGGTGTATTTTTTAGAGTTTTCTAACCTTTCTAAATAGTCTTTAATAAAAGGGTTTTCTTGTGCTACGAAAGTGGCTGTTGTAAAAAACACTAAAAAAATGATTATAATATGTTTCATGCTTATTTAAGTAAAGTTGATTACCAAAAATAGTAGAATTATTAGTAAAGACTATAAATAAAAAGAGCTGGAAACCAGCTCTTACTAATTGGATTATAGAATTAATTAAAAATCCTCCAATTTTTTTAATTTAAATCCAACTAGTTATTCATTATTTTTTGCCAATTTTCATCAGCTTTTTTTTGTAAAACTGCTGCACCCTCATCTTGCCATAACTGTAGTGTATTTACTCCCCATGAATTGTAAAAGAGATATAACTTTCCATCTCTAATTTCAAAAGTTTTTGGGTTTATGTCTACTTTTTTGCCTTTAACACCAATAGCATAAGCACAGTAACCACCATAAGCAGGTATATATTTCTTTGGATTTTTTATAAAAGTCTCTAAGTTTTCTTTTGATGAAAACTTAAATTTTACGCCATCAAATTTGGTTATATAATTGTGATCTCCTTTTTCGGCTTTGTTTTGGAAATAAGAAACTACATCATATCCTTCTGCTATAAATCCTTTTTTCAAGTTGTAATTTTGTGCCAACACAGAAGTTGTAATTACAATTGTTATAATGGTAAGTATACGTTTCATTGAGTTTTGTTTTTTCTTTGGTCGATAAACGTTGTTAAACTTACAAGCCTAAAAGAATTGATATAGGATATAAAAACAAGTAAGAGCTGATACATCAGCTCTTACTCTAGTACAATTTATAAATCCCCCAACTTATAATTGTTGTTTAAATACATTATAAAGATACTATTGATTGCTTTAGATTATTAGAAATTTCGTTGATTCCACCATTTTAAAAGGCAAGATGTGCTACTTTAAAGATATATTACAAAAAGCGATATTTATTTACCTAAACTTTGTTTTTAGCTATAAATATGTTTAAGATATCAAGAAAAAAAGAGGTTGTATAAATATCTTCCAGGTGTAAATGTAAATCCACCAGCAATAATAATAGCACCAAAATATAATAAAATCATTTTACGTTTGTGCACTTTTATATTTCCTTTTTTTATGGCTAAATACGCTGTAGGTACTGTATAGAGGGTTAAAAAACTAAAACTATGAATCCAACCAAAATGATTAAAAATTGTTGGGCCAACGTCTGCAGGCATAAATAGGGTAATAGATGCTGTAATAAGCATTAGTACCATATAAACCCTACCTAACATAATGTGGGTTGTAGTGCCTTTTTTTATCAACAACACTAATGTGCCAATTACAAAACAAGGTATTACTGTTGCTAAATGCATGTACATTAAAGTTAAATAGCTCATTTTGTTATTTTTTTGTTTTCTTTAAATTATTTTACTTTCTTACACTATAAGACCATCAAGTTACAGCCTCTGATATCAGAATTATCAAAACGACCAATAATCTCGAAAGTGTTGTTTTTAAGTGCTTTTCCTAAATCTTGTGTGGCAATAAAACTACAAGAGTTGTAATTGGCCAAATCAATTACATTAATTCCGCCAGTTTTTCCTGTTTGTTGAATGGTTAAAGCATCTTCAGTATCTCTTGTTAAAATTTTCATCCAAGGTGGAGTTTTAAAAACGCCATTTCCTTTAGAATAAGCTTGACTTAATAACTCTGTCATTCCATATTCAGAATGAATTTCAGTAACGCCAAAACCGTTTTGTAAAAGTTGATGTAATTCTTCTCTAATTAGTTCTTTTCTTCTTCCTTTCATTCCGCCAGTTTCCATAATAATGGCGTTGTTTAATTTGAACTGTTGTTTTTCAATTAAATCTAATAACGCAAAAGAAACCCCTATTAATATAACTTTTTTTCCTTTTTTATTTAAGTTGATGAGTTTTGTGGCTAATTCATCCAAATTATGTAAATAAAATCCGCTTTCATCATTTTTTGTTTTGTTGATTAAATCATTAACCATAAAAACCAAAGAAGAACCTTTTCGTTCTAAGTAATTAGGTAATAATGCCAGCACAACATAATCTTCTATATTTCCATAAAAATAGGCAAATCCTTTTAAATAGCTTTCTTTGTAAATGTTAATATCGGTTACATAATGTTTGCTTGTTCTACTTCCTGTGGTTCCAGAGCTGGTAAAAACTTCATCAATTTCATGTAAAGAAGAAATTACTTTTTTGCTTTTAAAAAATTGAATGGGTAAAAACGGAATGTCTTCAACAGCGTTAACATCAGATGGATGTTTGTATAACAAATCACAAAAAGAACGATACACGCGATTATTTTTAAATTGATGTTTAAAAACCTCGAGGCTAATTTTTGTGAAGTCTTGTTCGTTTTTTATGTTGAAAATAGCGTTTTGCATAGTTCGTAACAAAAATAACACTATTCTACGCAACCTTTTTATTCTTTTTGTATCTTATCTATATAAACTTAATGATGAAGATTTTATTTATAGTTTTTTCGGTATTTTTTTTAACTTCTTGTTCATCAAACAACAAATTATCTACAAATGTTTGTAATGTTGATGTACCTCTTGAAGATTTAAATTGGTTACAAGAAATAAAAGAGGGTTTTGAGCAAAGTGCATCTGCAACTAAAAAGAAAATTGTGTTATATGAATATAATAATGAAAGTGTTTTTTTAATTGATAGCTGCAATGGTTGTGCTGATAATTTAACAACAGTTTACAATTGTGAAGGAAACATCATTTGTGAATTTGGTGGAATTGCAGGGATAAATACTTGTCCAGATTTTGAAACAAATGCTACTAAAATAGATATTCTATGGAAAAAGTAATGAAGAAAAAAGTATTGGTAATCATTGTGGTTTTTTTGAGTTTTACAACTTGTAATGACAACAAGTCTTCATCTATTTTTCAAAATGAATCTGTGATTATCAATAATAAGTTGTATGAATCAACAGTAACAAATAATTATACAATTACAGATGTGAAATTAGAAAATAATTTGTTGACTCTAAAAATAAGCAGTAGTGGCTGTAGCACAGAAGATTGGAATGCTGTTTTAATAGATGCCAATGAGATTTTAGAATCGTACCCAGTGCAAAGAAATATAAAACTTGCTTTAGAAAATAACGAAGCTTGTTTGGCTGTTTTTGAAAAAGAATTTACGTTCAATATTTTAACTTTAAAAGAAGATTTTTCGGAATTTTATTTAAATTTAGAAGGGTGGAACACTCAAATACATTATCAATAAAATGAAAAAATACATACTCTTTATAAGCGTTACTATGCTTTTGGCTTCTTGTGAAGACAAGAATTCAGCTCAAGCAGAAAAAACACTAATTATAGCCTCTCAAAAGGCAGATTGCGTTGGTATTTCACCACAAAAGTGCTTTTTGGTAAAAGAAAATGATGCTCAAAATTGGACATTTTTTTATGATTCAATCATCAACTTTGAATATGAAGAAGGTTTTGAATACGAGCTTATTGTATCTGAAAAAGCAATCAAAAATCCTCCACAAGATTCATCATCTATAGCAACTACGCTTGTTAAAATAGTATCTAAAATTGAAAAAACATCAAAAAATTTACCCATTTAAAATAGTTTTATTATGAAATTTAAAAATGTATACTTCGTTTTTTTTATCACCCTATTTTTTGCTTGTGAGCATAATAAAGAATTGGTAGTAGATTCAGATAATTTGTTACTTGGTAATTGGGTTTTGCCTGTTTACGATGAAGGTAAAACAACATTTACCAGAAACAATTCTCTACCAGACCAAGGTTATGGAATTACCTTTAAGCAAAATGGTAGTTTAGTTGAAAGAACTTCAGGGTTTTGTGGTACACCACCTCTTAGTTTTTTTAATGTTGAGGGCTCATTTACATTAGAAGATAATTTAATTAGTATTGCTACACAGGGTTTTCCTAGTTTTTACGCCTGGAGGATTTTAGAGTTAACAGAAAATAAACTTGTTGTAAAAAGAGAATTATCAGAACAAGAAAAAGATCATAGAGCCTTAATGGATTTATTTGAAGAAATTTCTAATATGGCATACAGTACACCTTGTACAGATTCAAGTGATTGGTCTTTTGTAGCTTTTGGTGCAAAAGCTTGTGGAGGTCCTCAAGGTTATCTGCCCTATAATAATAGTATTGATGTTGCTAACTTTTTAGAAAAAGTAGAAGCGTATACAAATGCTGAAAAAGAATTTAATGTAAAATGGAGTATTGTATCAGATTGTGCTGTTGTTAGTCCTCCAAAAAGTATTGATTGCCAATACGAAACCCCAGTTTTAATTTATTAACGATCTAATTATGAAAAAATACATCTTATTATTTGCTAGTGTTTTTGTTTTTTATTCTTGTTTAAATGATAATAATGATCCACCAAATTTAGAATACAGTTTTGTTGCTATTGATGAATATATTGCTCCAACTAGTTTTACTTTTGGACAAAAAGACACTGTAAAATTAAAATATTCATTAGACAGTAATTGTACATATTTTGATAATATTTATTATGAATACCAAGATACAACTAGAATTGTAGCTATAAGAGCCATTACAGATTTAGATGCAACTTGTACAGATGATGCTACACAATATGATTACAATTTAATTGTAACAGCAACACAACAAGAAGATTATCTTTTTAAGTTTTATAAAGGAGAAGATGCAAATGGCGATGCAGTTTTTGAAGAAGTTGTAGTTCCTGTAAATTAGAGCTATCAAACTCGAAGAACTTATACAAAAATGTTGTGAGCAAAATTTGGAAGCTCAGTCTAAAGTTTATCAACTATTTGCGGATAAACTTTTTGCTGTTTCTTTAAAATATTCAAAAAATTATCAAGATGCCGAAGATAATTTACAGGATAGTTTTTTAACCATTTTTGCAAAAATTAAACAATATAACCATAAAGGTTCTTTTGAAGGTTGGTTAAAACGAATTACCATTAATACAGCACTACAAAAATATCGTACAAAAGCACCTTTACAAATTGTAAACGAAGTTGCAAATGACACAGAGGAAGAAGAAATTGACTTTGAAAACTCAGATTTTAGTGTAACTGATTTGTTAAAATGTATTCAGCAATTGCCAGACAGATATCGTTTGGTTTTTAATTTGTATGTGTTAGATGAGTATTCTCATAAAGAGATTGCAACACTGTTAAAAATTTCTGAAGGAACCTCAAAATCGAATTTATCTAGAGCAAGAAAAATTTTAAAAGAAAAGTTGATGAACCCAAAAAATATGTCGAATTAATGGGCATTAAAAAAATAGATAATGTGTTTCAAGAACAGCTTAAAAGTTTGGAAGTTTCTCCAAACAAAAGAGTATGGAACAATATTGAAGCCCAGCTAATAAAGAAAAAAAGAAGGGTATTTCCTTTTTGGTGGTTTTCAGCTGCTGTTGCTTCAATTTTGGTTTTAGTGTCTATTTTTAACCCTTTTTCTTCAAAGGTAAACCAAAATATTAAGCGTAATTCAAATGAAATCATTACTACAATTCCAAAGAAAAATAAGAGTGTACCACCAAAAATTGATACTTTAAGAATTGAAAACAATAGCACAAACGACATTTTGATTTCTAAAAAAGAAGTTATTTTAAAAGATCCAAAAAAGAACACTATTTTTCAAGATAAAAATGAGAAGATAAACACTTATCAATCTAAAAAAATTGTCACATCTATATTTTCGAGTTATCACGCTACAAATATCAACTTAAAAATACCTCAACAAGATTTTGCATTAGCACCCCAAAAATTAGAAGGTTTTAAAACTAAGCATCAAAAGTTAGATATTGCTAATTTTTCCATAAATAATAAAAAATCAACAGAAAAAAAATCATCTAAAAATTGGTCTCTTGCACCTGTTTTTGCTGTACTTCAATCTAATTCATTAACAGATACTTCACCTATTAATGCCAGTTTAGCAACATCAACTTCTGGTAAAAATAGTTATGCTTATGGTGTTCAAGTTGCATATAAATTAGGAGATAGATGGTCTATTCAATCGGGTATTCAATTACAAGAAATGGCATACTCTAATACCCAAATTACAGTACATACTTCTTCAAGTAATAATCCTTTTGCTACGGATTTTTTAAATGGCGCTGTTTTTTCTTTTGATACAAATGTCGCCAATGAAAACGCTCTATTAGCAGCCGATTTTGGAGCTAACACTAAGGTATCTAATACAGGAAATCTTTATCAAAATTTTGGATACATAGAAGTTCCTTTAGAAGTTAAATATAGTTTTTCGAGAAATAAAAAGATTAATACTGCAATTGTTACCGGTTTTAGCACTTTATTTTTAAATAAGAATGAGGTAGTTGTAAACACAAGTAATTTCTCTGAAAGTTTACAGGCTAATAATTTAAGCAACCTTAATTTTAGTGGAAATTTAGGATTCGATTTCAATTATAGTTTTACTACAAAATGGTCTTTTCACGTAAATCCTATGTTTAAAGTTCAACTAAACACCTTTACTGACAATGCAAATGGCTTTGCACCTTTTAATCTTGGTATATATTCTGGAATTATTTATCAATTTTAAAAACCATCTCTTTACTTTTTACGTATATACATAACAATTTAACGATGAATTGTATCAGTTAGACGAATTTCAAAACACAAAAAACAAGTGAATGATTACATTTACAGGCTTTTTGGGTGTAAAGTGTAGTTTAAATGATTGCGGAGAATTAAATATAATTATGCAAGATGGAAATCATAGAGACAACGTATAGAACGTTTAGTGGAATAAAGAAAATAACAGAATTATCGAGAAGAAAATCTTCTCAATACCTTATTCATCAAGATAATCAACCAAAATATTATGTGGATTTGTATGATTTATCAATTGAATCTAATGCAATGATGAATAGTTTAGTATTATGTGGAAAAAAATCAATAAGAGAGGTTTTGGAAATCATTAACAAAAAAAATAATGTGAATTTATCGATTCCGATAATTACAAAATTAGGTCTTAGTATAAAACTAAAATCTGAGGTTAAAACGATCAATTTAGAACCATTACCAGAAGAATGGTTGGCTTATTCTTTGTAGATTTTTACAACTAAATTTCCTGCATCATCCATAGAAGCCCTGTACATTCCTGCTGTATTGAACTCAAAAGACATATTTCCGTTTTTATCTAAAGCAACCACACCACCTGTTCCACCAAGTTTGGTGAGTTTATTTTGAATTACATCTGATGTGGCTTCTTTTAAGTTTTTTTGTTGATATTCCATTTGTGCAGAAATATCATAAGCAACCTGACTTCTTATAAAATATTCTCCCCAACCAGTAGATGAAACTCCGCATGTAAGATTGTTGGCATACGTTCCAGAACCAATAATAGGCGCATCTCCAATTCTTCCCCAGCGTTTGTTGGTCATTCCACCAGTTGATGTTCCTGCAGCAATATTTCCGTTTTTATCTAAAGCAACACAACCTACTGTACCAAATTTTGAATTTTTAATATCAGCATCATAAAAAGCAGCTTTTTTATCATCATGATCTAATTGCGTTTTATTTCTATTTTTAATTCTTTGCAGTGATTTAAAACGATTTTCTGTGTAAAAATAATTGGGATCTACAATTTCCAATCCTTTTTCTTTCGCAAAAATAGATGCTCCTTTTCCTGATAACATCACATGATCTGAATCTGTCATTACTTTTATTGCCAATTCTATGGGACTTTTTACGTTTGTAACTCCTGCAACTGCACCTGCATTTAAGGTTTTTCCATCCATAAAAGAAGCATCTAACTCATTGGTTTCTTCATGAGTAAAAACAGCTCCTTTACCTGCATTAAATAAGGGTGATTCTTCCATAACCTGAATGGTTTTCAGCACAGCATCTTGACTTGTTCCTCCATTTTTTAGAATGGTATGGCCAACTTTAATGGCTTCTGATAATTTTGCTTTGTAGGCTGCTTCTTTTTTATCAGACATATTTTTCTTTAGAATTGTACCTGCTCCACCATGAATAATTATGGCAAAGTCATTTACTTTTTTAGAAGTTTCTTTTTTTGCTGATGTTGTTTCTTCTTGACAACCAAAAGAAATAAGTACAAAT
The DNA here is from genome assembly GCA_965661915.1 of Polaribacter sp. GTDB lineage: Bacteria > Bacteroidota > Bacteroidia > Flavobacteriales > Flavobacteriaceae > Polaribacter. The sequence continues at coordinate 17,400 of CBFIFR010000024.1, forward strand.
GATACTATAAAAAGTAGTTTTTTCATATTTTTTGTTTAAAATCAAACAAAATAATGCTTATTGTTTAATTTATTCGTTAGTGAAATTATTTGGAATTTCGTTCTTCGAATGTAAACAACAAAAACGACACAACAAAATGAATAATTTTGGAATACAAGAAACCTTACAACAACTAGGTGTTACAGCTATAAATAACGGAACTTCTACAGGGATAAAAAACTTTTCTAACGGAGAAATCATAGAAAGTTATTCTCCTGCAAGGTTTTGAAAACCTTGTAGGTATGCATTAAGAAAATTATACTTGCAAGGTCTAAAAATATTTTAAGTATTTAAAAATCAAGGTTTTATTTACTTAATGTTAATAACACCATTTTTGAGTTCGGCTTTAATATTTCCTAAAAATAGGATGTTTTCTTTTCTCTTTTTCTGGAGGATTTTAGTCATTTCTTGTTCTGTAGACCTACCAAATGTTGTTTTAGTATTGTTCATATTTAATACAGTATTCTTGCCAAAAATTTCCATAGAAAAATTAGTTTCTTTTACTTTGTATAAATTAAGTTCTGTATAATCTCCTGTTAAATTAAATTTTGTGAAGTCTTTGTTGAAATTGTAAAGGTATAGTTTACTGCTAAAATCTTTGATTGATACATTTTTTCCAATTTCTCCTATTTGGATTTTGGATGTTTCTGATATTAAGTTTGTATTAAAAACTTCTCCAATCTTTACCTTGTACATGTCTATAAGCTCTAATCTTGTATTTTGTAAATTGTTAGCTTCAAATATTCCCTTTGAAGAAATTATTCTGCTATTCACCCCAGAAATTTCATTAAACTTAAAAACACCTTTAAAACTATTCATTACAAAACTTGATGTTAATTTATAGTTTATACTAATATTACATTCGTTAGCTTTTAAGCGAATTTTCACATGTTTTGGAACTTTAATTATAAAGTTTTGAATTATTTGCTTTTTCATTTTAAATGATTTTGTTTTGATGTATTGTTCATAATTTCTTTTTCGATAATTATTCAAAATACTTTCTTGGCTTAACTTAATTTCATTAAGAATTTGATTTTTTGTTTTTTGTTTTTTTGATATAATTTTTGTCTCATACTCTAAATTTTTAATCAATGAACTCATACTATTCGTTTCTTCATCGAAAGTAAAATGATAACCAAAACCTAAAAAACTAGAGTTTCTCATCTTAAAATTAATTAAATTTTTTTCTTGACTTATTTTTATTTTAGATTGGTTTACTACATTTTCTCTTCGACCTTTAGAATACCTACTAAATATAATTTCGTAATTAAAGTAAATGTTATTGTCTGGAGATTCTTCAAAAATAACTCCAACATTTGTTAAATCTAGATTTAATGTGCTATTTGAGCCTGTTTTATAAACTGTATTTAAGACTATTTCTTTCTTTTGTGAAAAAGAAATTGTTGTAACAATAAAGAATAAAATACTATAAATATACTGTTTCATTACTGGCGTTTTTTTGGTTCAACTCTTTAATATGGGCTTTTATATCTTTAACCAACTCCAAACGTCTTTGTAAGTTGTTTATCAATGCTTCTAGCACATTTATATTATTGGGGTTTTTTGCTAATTCTTTGCTAATTTTTTTGTAATCTTTATCAAAATCTTGCATTTTTATTTTATATTTTTTTACCAAAACAGTGTCTTTGGCAACTTCTATAAAATCTTTCCATTCCTCATAAATATTGGTTAAATACTCTTTTTCGATGGCAGCAACCTGAATCTGCAATGGTGTTTTTTCAATGGTATTATTTGCACTAAAATAATAGAAAGTACCACTCAAAATTATGACTGCAAACGCAGCAATTTTGAATATCGTTATCTGCTGAAATCGCTTGTTTTTTTTATGTTGATGCGCTAATTTATTCAGAAAATCTGCTTTATGATTTTTCGGAATTTCTATATTCAAATCATCATTTTCTTGGAATAATTCTCTAATATCACGTTCCATATTTTTGTGTTTTTAAGCTGTTTTTTAACAACAACTTTGCTCTTCTTAATTGTGTTCTCGATGTTTTTACAGGAATATCCAAAATCTCTGATATTTCTTGATGATCATACCCTTCTAACAAATACAATTTTATAACCAATTGATATTTTTGAGGTAATTTTTCTATGGATGCTAAGATTGTTGTTTTGCTAATGCTAGCATCAAAATTCCAATGATCATCGTTTGAAATTTCAATAGGATAATCGTCTAAAGAAACCGTTTCTAACTTTCTTTTTTTAATAGCATCAATGCACGTATTTATAATGATTTTTTTTAACCAAGCACTAAAATTTGTTCCATTTTTATAATGCTCTAAATTCAGGAAAGCCTTCAAAAAACCTTCTTGCATCATATCTTTTGCTTCTTCTTTATTTTTAAAGTACCTACAAGAAATTACAAACATGGCATTGCAATACAAATCGTACAATTTCATTTGTGCTTTTTGATTGTTTTTTTTGCTTTTTATTACTAAAAAATGAATTTCTTCAGACATTCTTATGGTTGGTTCTATTTTTAAAAACGATTAAAAAAGATAGGGGTTTCAAATTTTATGGAAAAATCTAATTTTTTTTTAGAATGTAAGTAACTTTTGTTTTTTTGATATAATATAGAACAACATTAGGCAAACAAAATTCTAAGAAGACTCTCAAATTACCAATTGTAATAATTATAATTAATAAAAAAAGATGTATAGTTGGGGCTTGACGTTTCTAAAAAAATGGATTATTCCATATTTTTAGGAAACAGGTTTTAAGGAATTATAAAATAGTGTTGATACATAGCGTAAATACCGAAAAAGATTAAACCTTTAATCAAGGTGATTTTTATAAAATGATTGCTTTATTTTGGGATGCCCAAAAGGAGGTTTAAAATTTAAAATTCGCTAATATTTAAAAATTGGTGTAGGTTTATCGCTGAAATCTTCCAGTTGTGTTACCTTGTAATATACGCATAACATCTTGTTCATTAGCATAATTAATATCGCCTGCATAAGTATGTTTTATGGCGCAAGCTGCGTTGCCAAATTGCATCGCTTTAAAGTCATCGAAATTTTGTAAACCATGTATTACACCAGCAGCAAAAGCATCACCTGTACCAATTCTATCAACAATGTGTGTAATATCTAATTCTTCGGTTTCTTTAAACTCAATGCCATTCCACATTCTTGCTTTCATTTTATGCCAAGAAGAATTTATAGAAGTTCTTATTTTATCAAAAACTTTTTCTATGGTTGGGTATTCTTCAATTAAATGTTGGCTAGCCTTTATAAAATCTTCGTTAGAAAAAGAATAGTTAGTTTCTAAAAGCTCATTAATTTCATTTACACCACCAATAAAAACCGTTGAATATTGCATTAATTCAGCCAAAACTTCTCTTGGTTTTTCTTTATAATTCCACAAACCACTTCTATACGTTGGGTCTGCAGAAACTGTCATGCCTTTCTTTCTAGCTAATTTTACGCCCTCTAATAAAGTTTGTTGACTCCCTTTATTTAAAGCAGGGGTAATTCCTGTCCAATGAAACCATTTCCCATTTTCTAAAGCTTTTTCCCAATTTACCATATCAGGTACAATTTCAGAAAAAGAAGAATGTGAACGATTGTAAGAAATTGAACTTGGTCTCATCACAGCACCAACCTCTAAAAAGTAAACTCCCAAAGGTCTTTGAGAACGCACAATTGATGAGGTATCAACACTAAATTTGTTTAAATACGATATGGCAGTATCTCCAATAAAATCATTAGAAATACAAGAAATATGTTTTACTTTACCACCAAAATTGGCTATTGAAATACCAACGTTAACTTCTGTTCCGCCAAAATAAAACTCTGCAGCATTAGATTGTACAAACTTTTTGTTTCCAATTGGTGATATTCGCATTAAAACTTCGCCGAAAGTAATTATTTGATTCATCTTAAACTTTTTTGTACAGTAAAAGTAAAGATTTATAAGTAATAATTAGATGATATTTTAAGTAATTATATTAGGATAATCTCAAAGAATGTATAAAATTTATAGTTTGATTATTAAACATTTCTGGTTGTTCTACATTTACAACATGGCCACATTTATCAATTACAAAAAGTGATGCTTTTTTATGTAGTTTTACAATGTTTTTGATAGAAGGTAAAAATAAATGATCTTCTGAACCCATAACATATAAAGTAGGAATCTTAATATCTTTTGTTCTAAAAAAACGCAAAAGCGGATTTATTTCTGAGGTCAACTTAAACCAACGAATAAATTCTTTCTGGTAAAGTTTCTTGGCTTCGTTTACAAACAATAATCTAGATTTTTTATGATTTTTATTTGGCATTATAATAAATGCAAAAAGTTTGTAAAGTAGCATATAAGGAACTACAGACTTAAAAATATTACCTACTTTCATTAAAACTTGCGATCGGAAATTCATCTTAATAATAGCACCACCCATAATCATACTTTGCACTAATTCTGGTCTTTTTTCTGCTAAATTTCGTATTAGAATTGTACCTAAAGAAATACCAATAAAATGAGATTTTTCTATTTTAAGATGATCTACTACCTGAACAATATCTGCTGTTATAGAATCGAAAGTGTATTTTATATTAAACGTATCTTTTATACTTGGTTTGCTATTTCCATGCCCACGTAAATCTAAAATCAGTACGTTAAAATGCTTTTTAAAATCTCTAATTTGTTTATACCAAATAGAACTGCTACCCCCTGCACCATGCACAAAAGTTACCCATTCTTTAGAAATTGGATGTGGATATTTATAGTAATTTAACAAAAAAAAGTATTTATAAATTTAAACAAAAATAACTTATTTTAATGATATACAAAGCTAACTCTTTATTTTGAGGTTTTTTAGGACGTAAAAGAGGCTTATTAAAATAGTATAAATCATTCTTTTTTAATTTTTTGTAAATTGGCAATATGGGAAAATCAAATTTAAAAAACAGAAAACAGAAAAATTTTAACTACGATAAAGAACTTGCTAAGCTGCACGAAGAATTAGTGCATCTACAAGAATGGGTAAAACACCAAGGCTTAAAAGTTGTCATTATTTTTGAAGGTAGAGACGCTTCTGGAAAAGGAGGAACAATAAAACGTTTTACTGAACCTTTAAACCCAAGAATTTGTAAAGTAGTTGCTTTAGGTGTGCCTACAGAACGAGAAAAAACACAATGGTATTTTCAACGGTATGTGCAATATTTGCCAGCAGCTGGAGAAATTGTTTTGTTTGATAGAAGCTGGTACAACAGAGCAGGAGTAGAAAAAGTTATGGGGTTTTGTACAGATGATGAATATGATGAATTTTTAAGGTCTTGCCCTGAGTTTGAACGCATGTTGGTTCGTTCTGGAATTATTGTTTTAAAATATTGGTTTTCTGTAAGTGATGAAGAGCAAGAAAAACGTTTTAAAAACAGAATTAATAATCCTTTAAAGCGTTGGAAATTTAGTCCTATGGATTTAGAATCGCGCTCAAGATGGTTAGAGTATTCGAAAGCAAAAGATAAAATGTTTGCACATACAGATACGAAACAAGTACCTTGGTTTGTGGTAAATTCTGACAATAAAAAGAAAGCAAGATTAAACTGTATTAGCCATGTTTTGAGTAAAATTCCTCATGAAAAAATGAACATTAAACCCATTGAATTGCCTCCATTACCAGACAATAAAGCCTATGTAAGACCTCCTATGGATTATCAAACATTTGTGCCAGAGAAATTTTAATAAACTGTATAGAAATATAAAAACTAATAATGTTTTTTAGATTTTCATCTAAATAAATTAACCACAAAATAGTTGTGAATAAAAAGAAGGTTGTCTGAAAAGAAAATTTAGCTATTATTTCAACTTTATGGAGAAATCTTTTACTATTGATAATCAATTATATAGATTTTTCGACTGCGCTCAAAATGATATCACCAAAGACTTTTCAGACAGCCTTTTTAAACTTGATAAACGTAAAACTATTCTACTATTAAAGTATATTCTGGTGTTTTGTTTAAAGGACAAAAATAAGTGTAAGTTCCTTTTTTAAGTGTTACTTTATGAGAAGTTTGTTTAGTATTGTTTTTTACCAAAGCTTTTACATACGCCTCTTTAATGTGATTTTTTTGTCCGCTTTTACCTTTTGGTTGCAATACAAAACCAACATCTGTACCTACATTATTATTAGACACTTCAAAAATGTATGTTCCTTCGGATAAGGTTATTTGCTTTTGAGTAAACTCACCTTTGGTTTGTTCTAAAGCAACTGTTTTTACAGCATCTTTTTTCATCATTTTATCTTGTGCATTTGTGTTAAATGCAAAACCTAATACTACTACTAAAATTGCGATTACTTTTTTCATGATTAAATTCACTTTTGTTGTCAGTGTGATGAACTGGTTTTTAATTATTAAATTGATTATTGATATACTTATTAAATTGTTGCGATTTCTAAAGCAGGAACTTCTGGAAAATCTACTGGAACTTCTGTAGTTTTGTGTAGATAGTTAGATATAGTTTTATCTCCAACTAAGCTAATTACATCTACTAGATTTCCTTTGCTATAACCTGCATTAAAAAAGTTTTCTAAAACTGAAGGAGAAGTTGCGCCTCTTTTTTCTGTAATATTTTTAGCTAATTGTGCTAAAGCATTTAATTTTTCGTCAAAAGAAGCACTACCAGATCTCAATTCTAAAATTTGATCGTCTGTAAAACCATTCATTTTTCCAATAGCAGTATGTGCTGCTAAACAGTATTTACAGTCATTTACTTGGCTTACGGCTAAGTTTACAACTTCTTTTTCTTTAGCTTTTAAGCTTGTTTTTGCATTAGAAAAGTTTAAGTAATTTTCTAAAGCAGTATCGCTATAAGCGTACGTTGCAAACAAGTTTGGTACAAAACCTAAACCTTTTTCTAATTGATTAAAAATTGCTTGATTGTTTTCTGATACTTCGTTTTTTGTGGGTACGTTAAATGTGCTCATAATTTTTGGTGGTGCTGAATATACTGCAGCCTCTGTTTTTGTTATTAATTATTTTATTGTTCTAGGTTTTCGCAAAAATCTTGCGCTATAGCGTTGTTTTCGTAAGTTTGGTATCCCCAACAGTTTGGGCAGTCTGTTCTTTCTATTGATCTCATAATTTTAGGTTTTTAAATGATTATTTTTTCTGTGTACAAAGATGTAACGAACATCAGTGTTTAAAAATGGACAAAAGTTCCTACTGTTTGGACTGATTAAAATTTACTTTAGTCTGCCAATTTTATTTCTTAAGTTTCTTTCAGTAATTAATCCTGTGTGTCTATCTACAGGAGTTCCGTTTTTGAAAAAAATAAGTGTAGGAATATTTCTAATACTAAAGTTTGCTGCTAATTCTTGATAGTCATCTACATTTACTTTTTTAATAATAACATCGTCTTTTAATTCGTCTGCTAATTTGTGAATGGTTGGTAATAATGTTTGACAAGGACCACACCAATCTGCATAAAAATCTAATACTACATTATCGTTATTTTCTATAATATGGTTTACGTTTGTTTGTTCTAATTGTGTTTCCATTTTTGTTTATTTTATATTCCTTTTTTATTTCGGAATGTGATTACTTGTGTTTTACACTGCAAAGATGCAACCAACATCAAGGTTTAAAAATGGACAAAAGTTCCTACTGTTTGGACTACGTAAAAAAGTTGGCAAAAAAGCCTCGCGTGAAGGATTGAGCAAGTTGTTTGAGCTCTTTTAACGTTTGATAAAACGTTAAAAAGCGAGTTGTGAAAGCCTGACCTGAAAGGGCACGCCCAAAATGAATTTAATAAATGAATAGAAATTAATATTCCTTTTTGAATTGCAAAGGAGATTTAGAAATGGCTTTGGTAAAGAAACGTGTAAAGTATGCAGGATCATTAAAACCAAGTTCAAAAGCGATTTCTTTTACAGTTTTATCTGTATAAATTAACAAGCGTTTGGCTTCTAATAAAATGCGATTTTTTATAAAGTCTGAAGGTGTTTTTGTACCTAACTTTTGGAAGTGTTTGCTAATAGATTTTGGAGAAACACCCAATCTATTGGCATAAGCTGTTACAGAATGCATGGTTTTAAAATTTTGCTCAACTAACAAGCTAAAATCTTTAAATAAACGGGTTTCTGTATCTTCTTTAATAATGTAATTTTCTGATTGTACACGCACTGCACAAATCATAAATTGTTTTAAATAGGCTTGTAGCATATCATATTGTGCAGTTTCTTGTTGCTGAAATTCTTCGATTAAACTTTCTAAAATAAATTGTAGTTTTTTAGTGTCTTTGGCACAAGGTTTTACAAATGGAGTTTCGTATATATTGTTAAACAAAACGCCATTACAAGCTACTTCTTTATCATGAGTTTGTATGCAATAAAAGTCTCTAACAAATGTAATTTTGTAGGCTGTTTTTATGTGTTCTGAATCTACTGTAAATACTTGTCCTGGAGATAAGAAAAAGAGCACATTGTCGTTAAAATTGTATTGCTCAAAATCGATATTATAGGTTCCACTGCCTTCTTGAATCCAGTAAACAGAATATGCATTTTGTTGCACTGAATGGTCTATAGTACAAGCCTTTTCAAATTCAACAGTGCTTAATGTAAAGATGTCTTTATAGGTATATTTTATAATTTCTTGAACTGCCATTGTTTTAGTTTGTGTTGTATTGGTCGTAAAAATATTGCAGAACTAATTTTTTTACTATTTTTTTGATGCTTTTAAGCTTATTTATAAAACTATGTATACGTTTAAAAACTCTTTAAAGTAAATCCAAACGTTAAAAATTTATCTTGTTGCTTTTGGTTTTCTATAACTAAGCTTTCAAAAGTATGTAAATAGTTCACCTTAAAATTTAAGTATTTCCATACAGGTAATTCTAAACCAACATCTGCTTGCCATCTATAATTATTACTTTTACTCAATGAAGGTTGTATATAGGTTTCATGAGTAATAATTACTTTTTTTTTGAATAAGTGATATTTACCATTCAACCAAATCGTTCCACGCATGGTGTTTATTTTTTCTTTTCCATTGTATTCAAAAAGATTAAAATTAGTTTTGTTAAAGTAGGTTTTTTCGTATTCGCTTGTTAAAGATACTTTTAACCAATTTTTATCGCTCTTTAAAATTTGGTAAGTAATACCTGCACCAAAAAGATAACGTGCATCAATTTCTCTCCTAAAATTGGTACTTAAAAATCCTAAAATTAATGGGTACAATCTTTTATTTGGATTTAAGTATAGAAAGTTTAAACTTAAAAAGTCTTCATCGGCTTTGTTACCTCCAAAGGCTTGGTAAACATAAGAGTTTTGAGTTTTAAAAACAATGTTTTTTAAAGGAGTAAAACTTGCATCGGTTTTTGCTCTAAAGATAAAAGTTTCCACATTTCCTGCTTGCCAAAAGCCTGTTAAAGAAAGTTTTGCTTTTACTTTTAGGGTGTCGCTTTCGTTTATTTGTGCGCTTAAAAAAAGTGGAATTAAGAAAAGAAAAAAAGTAATTTTCTTCATTTATTTTTGATTTTTAATCATAAATTTAGTGAAACAATCAAATACAAAAATAAAATTTTAAGATTGTATTATAAGACCAAGCACCTCAATTAAAACCAAACAAATGCTTTTATTTAGATAAATTTAACCATTGTTTAATGAGTAGTATATTGTCTTTTTTTTGTTGATAAATTAATTATATATGAATATTTATATATTTTTAATATATTTATAGTTAAATAATTGCGCTATTATTATGTTAAACAATTATGGAAACTGAAAAATCAATTGCATTAGAGATTTTTAAAGACATCTCTTTTACTGAAAAAGAGATTACCTTTATTAATAGTAAATTTAAGAAGTTATATGTAAAGAAAGGAGACATTCTTCTAGCCCCAAATACTTATGTAAAACACCAATACTATGTTTTTAGTGGTTGTTTACGTTCGTATTTTATAAATGCTTCAGGTAAAGACCATACCACACAATTTGCTATAAAAGATTGGTGGATTAGTGATTATACTTCATTTTTTAGTTCAGAAAAAGCTGTTATGAATATAGAATGTTTACAAGATGCTGTTGTTTATCAATTTTCTAGGGAAAGTATGAATCATTTGTGCGCAAAAATGCCCAAAGTAGAAATTTTTTTTAGACAAAAAATGGAAAAGGCTTTTGCTAGTTTTCAAAAAAGAATTTTAGATTATTTATCTCAATCAGCAAAAGAAAGGTATTTAAAATTTGTACGTACCTATCCACAAATAGCAAAATCGATTAAAAACTATCACATTGCCTCTTATTTAGGCATCACTACAGAAAGTTTAAGTAGAATCAGAAAGTCTATAGATTAATTTTTTATTTCTTAACATACATCAATTTAAGAACTAAAATAAATATATAACTTTGTATAGAGTTAAATTAAAAAATCCCCCAATTTTTTAAATTTGAAAAAAAACTTAAGTCTAACTTAAGTTTTTTTGTTTTTATAAAACATTGTAATGCTATTTACAATGAGAAAACTTAATATTCCTGGAAGTACCCAACCCAAACTAGAATTTGCTAACGGAATCATATTTTTGATTCCTGTTAAGTTTTCTCTTGGGATGATAAACCCTAAAAAATCTGGAATACTAAAAAGAAAAGTTATTAAAACCACAGTTCTAAATACTAATTTCGAAGTGTACTTTTCTGGTACAATGTTTAATAAAATCAAAACAATTGTAATTGGATATAAGAACATTAATGCTGGTACTGCTAAAGTGATGATAAAATCTACTTGATAACTGCCAATAATTACCCCAATTATACATGCAATAGCAGCAGTAATAATATATGCTTTTGGTGAGTCTCTACAAATTCCTTTCATATAATCTGCAGTTCCTGTTACAATTCCCACAGCCGTTGTAAAACAGGCCAATGCCACTAAAACACTTAGAAAAGTAGTTCCTAAATTGCCTAACGTTTGTGAACTTAATCCAGATAAAATCTCTATTCTTGATGCATTTTCAGTAAAATTTGATGAAAATAAAGCTCCGCTTAAAATCAATCCTCCATAAATTAACAACAACCCTGTACCTGCAATTAAACCTGCTTTTTTGATTAAGTTACTTCTTGCTTCAAAAGTAGTATGGCTACTGTAATTTAAAGAAATGATAATGACAGCACCCACTACAACACCTCCAATAGCATCAAATGTTTGGTATCCTTCTAAAAGCCCGTCTACAAATGGTGTTTTAAAAGTAGATGATGATAAAGTTTCTGGTGATGAAAAAACAGCAATTCCAATGATAATGAATAAAATTAGCACAATAATAGGCGTAAGAAACTGACCAATTAAACCAATAATTTTAGAACGATTGAGAGCAAAAATAAATACCAAAACAAAATAAATAATGCTTGTATAAAGTGTATTAGCATCTAAAAAAGGTTGCACTGTCATTTCATGAGTAACTGCTGCTGTTCTTGGTGATGGAATTGCAATTGCAATTACATAAATCAACAAACAATACACTGTGCTAAAAAGTGGTGATACTTTTTTACCAAAATCGTATAAAGTTCCTTGTAATTTTGCGTGTGCAAAAATGGCTAAAATAGGAATAGTGACTGCTGTTGTCACAAAACCCAACACAACAATCCACCAATCTAAACCCGCTTTTACTCCTAAAGTTGGTGGTAAGATTAAATTTCCTGCTCCAAAGAATAACGAGAATAATGCAAAACCTCCAATCCAGATTTCTTTTGTTTTATTCATTATTAGATTGATTTAGATATGGAAATATACATATTTTTGCCTGATGCAAAAGTCTATCTTATTTAAAAACGCAAAAATTTCTTTTTCTGATGTTGGTAAAGGAAGAGCTATAGTTTTACTTCATGGATTTTTAGAAAATGCTACAATGTGGGATGAAGTTGTTCCAAAACTTTGTACAAGAAATAGAATTATCATCATTGATTTATTAGGTCATGGAAAAAGTGATTGTTTGGGTTATGTACATACTATGGAGTTGTTTGCAGAAACTGTAACTGCTGTTTTAAAACACTTGCGGATTCGAAAATGTATTTTGATTGGGCATTCGTTGGGTGGATATGTGGCTTTGGCATTTGCAGAAAAACATCCTGAGAAAATAAAAGGATTGTGTTTGATGAATTCCACCTCTAATGAAGATGATGAAGAGCGCAAAGCTTTGAGAGCAAGAGCCAATAAAATGATTCAGCATAATTTTACGAATATGGTACGACTCTCATTTGTGAATTTATTTGGACCAAAAAGTCGAGCAGTTTTTAAAAAAGAAATTGATCATGGTATTCAACAGGCTTTAAAAACTCCTGTGCAAGGTTATATTGCTGCTAATGAAGGTATGCGAAATCGCCCCAATAGAAATCATGTTTTAGCTGAACATGATTTTAAAAAACTAATTATTGTTGGTAAAAAAGATCCTGTTTTAGATTATGATAACGCTTTAAAAGAGGCAGATAAAACAGCTTCTAAAGTTATTGTTTTTGATAATGGACATATGAGTCATATTGAAAATACTTCTGAATTAATTGTAACTTTAAAAGGTTTTATTAAAAGTTCTTAAGCTTAAGTCACTATATTTTCTTAATCACTCATAAAACTAAACTTTAATTTTTTTGAATACTTGATAAATTCGGTTATTTTGCCTTACTTCTTTTTTTGTCAAGAGGTATCGTTTAACTTTAAAAAACACATCACAACATGGATAAAAAAAGAAGAGATATTTTAAAAGGTTTGGCAATTGCACCATTAGTATTAGGTGCTAATCCTCTTTTTTCAAATACTTTATTAGAGACGAAAGCATCAAAAAAAACTTCTAAAGTAAAGTTTAGCGTTAATGCATATACCTTTAACGAACAACTTAGAAGTGGCGAAATGAACTTTTACGACATGATGGAGTTTGCTGCGAATTTAGGTTTGCACGCTGTAGATTTAACTGGGTACTATTTTTCCTCATATCCAAATATACCAGATGATAAAACACTTTTTCAACTAAAGAAAAAAGCGTTAGAATTAGGTTTAAATATTACCTGGACTGGAGTTAAAAACAACTTTATCAATCCAAATAAAACAGCAAGAACTTCAGATATAGAGTTGATAAAAAACTGGTTAGAAGTATCCTCTAAGCTTGGAGCATCTATTATGAGGGTTTTTCCTGGGTTTAAAAAACACAAAGGTTTTACGAGAGATCAAGTAAAAGAATGGATGGTAGAAGATTTTAAAGAATGTGCAAAATATGCTGAAAAATCGGGTGTACTTTTAGGAATGCAACATCATAATGAATTTTTATACAAAGCCGATGAAGTTGTAGATATTTTAAAAAGAGTAGACTCTGAGTGGTTTGGTTTAATTTTAGATATTGGTAGTGTAAGAAGAGGTAATCCGTATGAAGAAATTAAAATTTTAGCTCCTTATGCAAATTATTGGTTTTTAAAAGAATTGGTCTATGTTAATGGTATTCCAGAACAAGTAGATATGAAAAAAATTGCTCCAATTTTAAAGGATAATAATTTTAAAGGTTATGTTTCTTTTGAGAGTTTAACAGAAGGTGATCCAAAAGAAATTGTTACGCGCATGTATAACGATTTTATAAGGGCGTATAACAATTAGTAAACTACAATTTAAAGCGTTTTGTAGAACAGTAATACTTAATTTTAGAGAAGTTACTGAAATATATTCAACATTATTTTAAGTATCTTCGAATTATGAATTACGAGGTCATAATTCCCTTTTTAGCAGCACTAATTGTGCTATTATTTTTGCTTTTTTCTGGCTTTTTATTATCTGTTAAAACTGGAAAAAAGTTATCCAATCAACTACTAGCTACATTTTTAATTGTAACTGCTGTAGATATTAGTGCCTTTTTTTATACTGAATTCATAACATTACCATTAAATATTGAAATGTTAAGAAATAGTATTTCTGCATTTAAAAATCCATTATTGTTTTTATATGTATTATCGGTTATTTATTCAAATTTTCGTTTAAAATGGATACATCTAATCCATATTCTACCATGGATAATTACTATTTTGGTTTTACTACCTAACTTCTTTTTGGTGGATAACGAAGCAAAAATTACTTTTTTAAATAATTATAATCAACATATCGAAATTCGATTTTTAGATTATTTGGGAGATTTTTTGTCATTATCATATTTGATAGCAGAAATCTATTACATTACACGATATCGAAAACTATTATTAGAAAATTTTACCAATAAAGCCGCTTTTAAAAATTATGTATGGTTAAAACAGTTGGCTATTTTGCTGTTTATAGGGCAAGTATTAACTTGGTTTAAAAACTATTCTCGAGTAAATTTAACACCCGAAAACACCAATAGTTTAAGGACAATCATTTTAATTTTTGGTATTGGTTTAATCTGTTGGCTATTTTTAAAAGCGGTAAATACTCCTAAATTATTTAAAGGAATTGATGTTAATTTAAAAACTTCTCAAGAGATAAAAGTAACTAAAGAAGATGCAGAAATTAACCAACAAATGGCTGATTTAAATAAATATATGATAACAGAAAAACCGTATTTAAACACTTCTTTAACAATTCGGAATTTAGCCAGTAAACTAAATATGAATGCAAGAGATTTATCTATCTTGATAAATCAATACTTAGACAAACACTTTTTCGATTTTGTAAATGAATATAGAATTGAAGAAGCAAAACAAATATTAAAAAATCCAGCTCAAAAAGAGCTTACAATTCTTGAAATTTTATACCAAGTTGGTTTTAACTCTAAATCTTCTTTTAATACTGCTTTTAAAAAATATACGGGTTTAACGCCTACACAATACAGGAATAATAAATAAAATGGAAAATTTAGAAATATCAGATCTTATAAGAATTGTATCTACAATTATTTCCTTGCTTTTAGCATTTTTTATTTTTTCTGTAAAATCTAAGAATAGAATTAGCAATAAAATCTTTGCTACTTATTTGATATTAAGTGCTTTTGAGTTTACTTCTTGGTCTCTATTTATTAATATCACAAGTAATATTTTAATTTTTAAAAGCCAATTATCGTATTTAATAATGCCTGTTTTTTACTTGTATATTCTATCTGTGTGTTACGCAGACTTTACATTAAAACGGAAACATTTATGGCATCTTATACCTTATATTATTGGGAATTTGGTAATGATTCCCAGGTTTTATTTAAGCAATCCATCAGAAAAATTGTTGCTTTTTGAAAATTATAACGAGCAATTTGAAATTGTTTATTTACATTTTTCTTTGCACATACAATTTGCTATTTACATTATAATCGGTTTTTTTGTACTAAAAAGAGCCAAGAAAATATTTGTAGAAAATTATTCTAGTGGCACTATAGCAACTTATAATTGGCTACTTCAGCTATTAATTTTTATTGGAGTTTTATACGGCGTTGCTTTTATTAAAAATTTATTTAAATATTTTGGAGATAGCCAATATTTTCAAGTATCAGAAATTGTTTTAAGTATAGTTACTTTATATTTTGTTTGTTGGTATGCATTAAAAATTCTAAAATATCCAGAATTATTTAATGGTGTAGATTCCAAAACGAAACTAACTTCAGAAATTAAAGAATCAGACTCAAAAAATAATATCGATGTAAAAGAAATTGAGCAATTAACCACCTATATGGAAACTGAAAAACCATACTTAAATCCATCATTATCCATCAGAAATTTAGCTGAAGAAATAAAGATGAACTCAAGAGATTTATCTGTGTTGATCAATCAACATTTAGACAAACATTTTTTTGATTTTGTAAACGAATACAGAATCGAGGAAGCCAAACTACTACTAAAAAATCCAACTAAAAAAGAATTTACTGTGTTAGAAATCTTGTATGAAGTTGGTTTTAATTCTAAATCTTCCTTTAACACTGCCTTTAAAAAACACACAGGCTTAACACCAACGCAGTTTCGTAAATCATCTTAAAATCAAATACTTAACGTAAAGTCGAACGTTTGTAAAACAAAGTCGAACTGATTTCTATTATAGAAATTCGTTCGACTTTGTGCTTTCGGTCGCACAAAACGCTTTTCAATCGCACATTTGTAGCATCAAAAACAAAACCGATGAAAACAAATAAGAAAAACACATTATTATTGATTGCTTTTTTATTCACAGGAATAATAACAGCACAAACCATAATAGGAAAAGTATCCGATAATACAGCTGCAATTCCTTTTGCAAACGTAATTTTAAAAGATATTACTAACAAAACGGTTGGAGGAACAACTACAACAGACGAAGGAACTTTTGAATTAAAAGCAACCAAAGGAAATTATATTTTAGAAATTAGTTATTTAGGTTATAAAACGTGGGTTAAAGAAATAACAATTTCAAAAAATCTAAATTTAGGAACTATTATTATTGAAGAAAATGCACAGGCTTTGGATGAAATTGTGGTAAAAACTGAAAAAAGAGTGATTGAAAGAAAAATAGACAGACTCGTTTTTAATGTAGAAAAAAGTGTTGCTGCAACTGGAGGAAATGGGGTAGATGTTTTAAGAATTACGCCAGGTGTACAATTGCAAAATAATCAAGTATCCATTTTAGGAAGAGGAGCAACGCAAGTTATGATTAATGGTAGATTATCTCCACTTGCAGGTGATGAATTAGTTTCATTTTTAAGTGGATTATCTACAAGTGATATTGTAAAGATTGAAGTCATTACAAATCCTCCAGCAAAATATGATGCTTCAGGAAATGGAGGATTAATCAACATTATTTTAAAGAAAGGCACACAAAATTCTTGGAAAAATGCAACAACCATTGCTTACCATCAAAACAAATATAATTTTACAACTTTAAACAACAATTTTTTCTATAATAAAGATAAAGTATCTGTTTCTGCAAGTGTAAATGCAAGTTTGGGAGATTTTGAAAATTTAGAAGGTTTAGTTATAAATTATCCTACAAATATTTGGGATATAAATATTGATGGCAAACAACAAAATGATCAATTGTCTGGACGCTTTTTGTTTGATTATGCTATTTCTGATAACACCACTTTTGGGATTCAATATTTAGCAAATACAAGACAACCAGGAATAGACGCAACAACTACTTCTGCTATTTTTGATACCAATAATACATTAGAGAGAAACTTAGTAAACAAAGCCAAAAACGATGTTGATAACAACAATCATTCGTTTAATTTACATTTGATTTCTAAACTAAATGATGCAGGAAAACAAATTTCTTTTGATGCAGATTATTTTACATTTACCTCTGATAGAAACTTAGACTTTAATACCGAACTATTTGATGTTTCTGGGAATTCTCAAGGCATAAGTTCATCAGCTTTAAATACTTCTAATCAAAAAATAGAAAATTTTAGTTCGCAATTGGATATGGACTTACCACTAAAAAAAGTAGCTATTTCCTATGGTCTTAAAGCAAGTTTTACCAATACAGATAGTGGTGTTTTATTCTTTGACACACTTTCTGGAGCTCCAATTTTAGATCCAAATCAATCTACTGATTTCAAATATGAAGAAAATGTATTGGCAGCCTATTTTTCTGGAAATACAAAACTGAATAATAAATTAATGATGCAATTTGGTTTGCGTTTCGAGGATACTAAAACAACAGGTATTAGCGCAGATATGAATCAAGAAAACAAAAATAATTACAGTAAATTTTTTCCTACATTGTTTTTATCTTATGCAAAAAACGAAAATAATAACTTTAATTTTTCTTACGGAAAAAGAATCAATAGACCCAATTTTAGAGATTTAAATCCGTTTCGCTTTTACATTAATGATAATAGTTACAGCGTTGGTAATCCGTTTTTACAGCCGTCTTTTTCAGATAATTTTGAAATTTCACACTTGTATAAAAACAATTGGAGTACCAATTTTTCTTTAAACATTACTACAGATGGTTTTGGGGTATTTTTTAATACAGATGTTGCAAATCAAGATCAAATTGTAACGAGAGAAAATTATTTTAAAAAGTATACCTATCAAATCCAAGAAAGTTTTTCTTACAGTCCATTTCCTTGGTGGAAAAGTCAGAACGATGTAAGATTTTTAGCCCACATTACAGCATTGACTAAGAATATTGATGCAGAAATTAATAATGGTATACAATTTTACGCAGAATCAAACCACACGTTTTCATTAAGTAAAAGCACAAAATTACAAGCCAATGCTTGGTATAGTTCTTTTCATAATGATGGTTTATTTAGTCTTGGGCAAATGTTTCACTTATCATTTGGTGTACAACACAGTTTTAAAAACAACATAAAATTATCGATGCTTTTTAGTGATGTTTTAAATACGGGTAGTTTAAGAGAGTATAATTCTACAGTAAGTGGTATAGATCAAAGGTATTGTCAAAACGCAAGTTCTAGAAATTTTAGAATCTCACTTTCCTATGATTTTGGAAACAAAAAAGTAACTATAAAAAACAGAGGTTTTAGTAATGATGATGAGCAAAGAAGGAGTAATTAGCTTCATTGCAATTTATACCAGTTGGCACTCGTTACAAACGAGTGCCAACAAATTACAATTAAATTAGTTTTCTTTCAACCCATTCCAACCCTGAGCTTTCAACTCAATTTCTTGATTTGCTCTTGTTACCAATTGTAAACCTTGATTTTCTGCAGTAATATGCCCAATAATAGAAAAATTAGGATTTCCCTTTATGTTTTCAAAATCAGCAATAGGTACTGTAAATAGCAATTCATAATCTTCACCTCCACTTAAAGCAACCATTGTAGAATCTAGTTCAAATTCTTCACAAGCAGAAATTACTTGCGGATCTAAAGGTAATTTGTCCTCATAAATTTTACAACCAACTTTACTCTGTGTACAGATATGGAATAGTTCAGACGATAATCCATCAGAAAT
This sequence comes from Polaribacter sp., assembly GCA_965661915.1. Classification (GTDB taxonomy): domain Bacteria; phylum Bacteroidota; class Bacteroidia; order Flavobacteriales; family Flavobacteriaceae; genus Polaribacter. The sequence goes on from CBFIFR010000024.1 coordinate 36,283, forward strand.
ATCAATCATAGCTGTTGGTTTTACCTCTAATTCTCTTAACAATCCAGAAATATCTTTACGTGCTTCTGGCTTTAATTGACGCTCAATTAAGTAGGTATAATTATCTAAATCTGGCTGGTTGTTGGGGTCAACTTTAAAAACTTGTTTCTCTCTTTCTAAAACTTGTAAACCTAAATATGCAGCACCTAAATCCCCAGAGACCACAATTAAATCGGTTTCTTTGGCACCATTTCTATACACAATATCTGCTGCATTGGCTTTTCCAATAGCAGTTATAGAAATTAAAATTCCTTTGGTAGAAGAGGTTGTATCTCCGCCAATTAAATCAACTTTGTAAGTATCACAAGCCAATTGTATTCCTGCATACAATTCTTCTATGGCTTCAAGTGGAAAACGATTAGAGACTGCAATCGAAACTGTAATTTGTTCTGCATCTCCGTTCATAGCATACACATCACTTAAATTTACCATTACAGCTTTGTAGCCCAAGTGTTTTAATGGCATATAACTTAAATCAAAGTGCACACCTTCTATTAATAAATCTGTAGTAACTAAGGTTTGTTTTTCTGATGCTTCTAAAACAGCAGCATCATCTCCAACAGCTTTAATGGTTGATGAATGATCTACTTTAAAAAATTTTGTAATATGGTTAATTAAACCAAACTCGCCTAGTTCGGCTAACGATGTTTTTTGTGGGTTTTTATCTGCTAACATGCTGCAAAGATAGGTACATTCTTAAAACTGAAAGAAGTACTTTAACAGAGATTTTTTTATAAAATTCGATTATTAAGTGCTATTTTTGAATGGATTGCTGATTCATATACTTTAAAACAGCTAAAATCGTTCATAAAGTATAGTTTTTAATAAAAAAATGATGAAAAAATTCTTTTTAATAGTACTGGTTATTATTGTAAGTTGTACCAAAAGTAATATTGATGCACCAACTTTAGCGCTAGATAACCCAACTGAAATAATACCTTTAGCAAAATGTGAAAATGGTTTTGCTGGAGAATATCCTTGTGAGGGTTATGATTTGGTAGCTACACTTTCTCTATTAGAGTTAGATCCAACTGCAATATCAACAACCACGCTTAGTGGAAACGATTCTTGGGGTTGGACAGATATCTCTGCTGCGAAAGAATATGCTTTGGTTGGTTTAAATTCAGGGATTTCTTTTGTAGATATCAGTAATCCTGTAGATCCTATAGTTGTCGGTTTTTTACCTACTGCTACTGTTAATAGTGATTGGAGAGATGTAAAAGTATATCAAAATTATGCCTTTGTTGTCAGTGAAGCGTCAAATCATGGTATGCAAGTTTTCGATTTAACAAAACTTAGAAACGTTACAAATCCGCCTCAAATATTTTCTGCAGATGCAACTTATACAGGTTTTGGTAGTGCACACAATATTGTACTCAATGAAACCGAAGGCTATGTATATCCTGTTGGTACAAGTAGAAATGGCACATACAAAGGAGGCCCTTTATTTATTAACATACAAGATCCTTTAAACCCTGTTGATGAAGGTGGTTTTCTAAATTATTCACATGATGCTCAAGTAGTAACGTACAATGGCCCAGATACAGAACATGTAGGTAAAGAAATTTTAATTGGTAGTAACGAAACAGAGGTGGTTATGGTTGATATCTCTGATAAGGCAAATCCAATTAAGTTATCATCAATAGCTTATCAAGATGTTAGATATACACACCAAGGTTGGTTTACAGAAGATTTTAAATATTTTTTATTGGGTGATGAATTAGACGAATTAAGGGCAGGTTACAATACTAGAACTGTTATCTTCGATTTTACAGACCTAGATAACCCTGTTCATTATTTTGATTATGTAACAGAAAACTCAGCCATAGATCATAATGGTTATGTAAAAGGCAACCTATTTTACCAAGCCAGCTACACAGCTGGTGTTAGAATTATAGATATTGCCAATATCGAAAGTAAAAGCCTTACAGAAGTTGGTTTTTTTGATACTTTTCCTGTTAATGATGCAACCTCTTTTAGTGGTGTTTGGAATGTTTATCCCTATTTTGAAAGTGGAGTGATTGTAGTTAGCGATATTCAAAAAGGATTATTTTTGATCAAAAAATCTCAATAGAAGTCTTGTTTTGATGAAAAAATTAAGATTCATAATAATTTTTTTATTTTTTTTACAATGCACCAAAGATGATGTTGTAGAACCCGCAAAAATAGATGCAGTAACAACTTTTGGAGGCTCTAAAAATGATGTTTTACAATCTGTAGTAAAAACGTCAGATGGTGGTTATGCAGTTTTAGGATACACACAAAGCAATGATTTTGATATCATCAATAAAGCTAACGAAAGTTTTGATTTTTGGGTGATGAAATTTTCATCTGATGATACTTTACTTTGGCAACAAACTTATGGAGGTTTAGATGATGATAGAGGTGCAGATATCATTACAACCAATGATGGCGGATTTGCTTTATTAGGTTTTAGTAAAAGTGATGATGTTGATGTGACAGAGAATGCTGGAGCACAAGATTTCTGGTTGCTTAAATTAACTCAAAATGGGCTTATTTCTTGGGAAAAATCATTTGGCTACTCAGGGGCAGATAGTGGTACTTCTTTATTGCAAACTTCAGACAGTGGGTTTTTAATTACAGGGGTTTTAGACGTTTCTGCGTCTAATGGACAAGGCAACGCAAAAACCATTCAAAAACATGCAGGTGGTGATGTTTGGGCAATAAAAGTTAATAGTTCTGGAGATTTAGAATGGAGTAGGTATTTTGGTGGTTCATTTACAGATACACCTTTTGGCGTGGTTGAAACTTCAGATAATTCTTACATTATTGCAACATCTTCAGATAGTAACGATTTTAATATTTCTAATAATAAAGGGTCTTATGATTTTTGGATTTTAAAGATTTCTAAAAATGGTAATTTACTTTGGGAAAAAAACTTTGGGGGTTCAGAAATTGATGAGCCAAGAGGTATAACTCTAGCTAATGATGATCATATAGTAATAGTTGGTGATACAAGAAGCAAAGATCAAGACATCACCAACAATAATGGAGGTGCAGATTTATGGTTGTTAAAAATAGATATTGCAGGAAATAAAATTTGGCAAAAAAACTTTGGAGGAAGTAGTTTTGATGTTGCCAGATCCATTTCTAAAACACAAGACAATGGTTTTATAATTTCAGGAAATTCAAGAAGTATAGACTTTGGTTTTATCAACAATGGTCAAAACGATGCTTGGCTTGTAAAGGTTGATGATTTAGGTAATAAAATTTGGCAAAAATTTGTAGGCGGTTCGCAAAACGAATTCCTTTTTGACGCTGTAGAATTAAACAATCAATCCATTATTGCTGTTGGAGAAACTAGTAGCAATGATAAAGAAATACCAGAAAACAAAGGTTTTTCAGATGCCGTAATTATTAACATAAAATAGAAATGAATACAAGAATTATTTATTTACTACTATTAAGTTTAAGCTTTTTTTATTGCGATAAAGAAGATGTTTTTCCACAAGAAAAGATTAATATTTCTTTAAAATTCACACATAATTGGGATGAGCTTTCAGTGAATGCCTCGGATTTTAATACGTTTAAATTTACTACAGCAAACGGAGAATTATTAAGTATAGAAAGTTTACGTTATTTAATTTCTAATGTTAAATTGATAAATGGTGATGAAGCTTTTACATTTAGTGATTACAAATTAATTGATTTGGAAGACGAAAACGACTTTATTTTAAACTTACCTACAGCAATTAATAAAGGCAGTTATCAATTAAAATTTACATTTGGTTTTTCTGATGATGATAATATAGATGGTGTTTATCAAGATTTAAATTCAGTGAATTTTGGAGTTCCTCCCAATTTAGGTGGTGGGTATCATTACATGCAGTTTGATGGTAAATATAAAGATGTTAACAATGCAGATGCTAATTTCAATTATCATGCAATTAGAGCCGTAGATAGGTCAGATCCTAATAATTTAATTTTTGAAGATACTTCTTTTGAAGTTGATTTAGGAACATTGAGTTTTCTTAACGACTCAGAGATTATAATAAAGGTGAATATTGCAGAGTGGTTTAAAAATCCAAATACTTGGAATTTAAACGAGTTAAATACAGTATTAATGCCTAATTTTGAAGCACAAAAATTAATGAGTGCCAATGGTAAATCGGTTTTTTCTTTGGGAGATAGATTTCAATAATTTCTTCGTCATTGCAAGTTTACGAAGCAATCTTTTTTTAAAATGAAACAAAGTTTGTTACATATATGCTTTATTTTTCTTTTGATAAGTTGCGCATCAAAAGAAGAAGATATTTATGAACCAATTCCATACAATTTACAAATACCACAATTATTTGCAGATAAACTTATTGCACCAGTATTGCCTGCAGATAATCCATTAACTGTTGAAGGCGTTGCTTTAGGTAAAAAATTATTTACAGATAAAATCTTATCAGGTAATCAAACACAATCTTGTGCACATTGTCACAGATTACAAGAGGCATTTTCTCACAGTCAGCAATTTAGCGAAGGTGCAAATGGTACATTTGGCCATAGAAACTCAATGCCATTATTCAATTTAGCTTGGAATTTTGATGAATTATTTTTTTGGGATGGAAAAGAGTTTTCTCTCGAAAATCAGGCTTTTGAACCCGTTTCTAATCCTATTGAAATGAATGCTGATTGGAAAGCAATTGAAGATCGATTAAATAATCACGATGCTTATCCTAGCTTATTTCAACAAGCATTTGGTACTTCAAAAATTGATTCAAATTTGGTGGTAAAAGCTATAGCTCAATTTGAAAGAACCTTGATTTCAGGAAATTCAAAATTCGACAATTATTTATTAGGTAAAGCCACATTAACACCACAAGAAAAAAATGGTTTTGACGTTTTTATGGATGAAGCAAAAGGCGATTGTTTTCATTGTCATGGTAGTAATAATAATCCACTTTGGACAGATAATCAATTTCATAACAATGGTTTAGATGCTTCTTTTTTAGATTTAGGTTTAGGAGCAGTAACTGGTGATCCTGCAGACAATGGTAAATTCAAAACCCCATCTTTACGAAATTTAACATTTACAGCACCTTATATGCACGATGGTCGTTTTACAACTCTAGAAGAAGTCATCAATCACTATTCAGAGGGTTTGCAATTTTCATCAACTATAGATCCGCTTATGAAAAAGGTAAATCAAGGTGGAGTAAGATTGACTGAACAGGAAAAAGCCGACTTAAAAGCCTTTTTATTAACCCTTACAGATTTAGATTTTATCAATAATCCCGATTTAAAAAATTAATCAATAAAACCAATAGTTTGATAATTCTTGTTAATGAAAGTTTAACAATTTTCTTCTAGTTATATTGTATATTTGCGAACAATTTAGATTTAATCTATTTAAAATTATGATAAAAGTTTCAGATACAGCAAAAAAGAAAGTCATTGAGTTGATGACTGATGATGGCTTTGACGCAACTAAAGATTATGTGAGAGTTGGCGTAAAGAGTGGTGGTTGTTCAGGTTTATCTTACGATTTAACTTTTGATAACAAACAAGAAGAAAACGACAAAGTTTTTGAAGAAAATAACGTAAGAATCATTGTAGATAAAAAGAGTTTTTTATATTTAGTTGGTACCACTTTAGAATATTCTGGAGGTTTAAATGGTAAAGGTTTTGTATTTAACAACCCAAATGCAAACAGAACTTGTGGCTGTGGAGAGAGTTTTAGTTTGTAGGTAAAGTTTAAAGTTTAAAAGTTTTTAAAGTTGTTTGAAGACAAAAAGTAAATGGCAAAATTTAGTTCTTTTGAAGAAATTATTTCTTGGCAAAAAGCAAGAGAATTAAATGTTATAATTTATAAAGTTACTAATTCAAATAATTTATTTAATAAGGATTTTGGATTAAAAGATCAAATAAGAAGAGCGTCAGTTTCAATATCGTCCAACATAGCAGAAGGTTTTGAAAGACAGACAACAAAAGAGTTTATACGATTTTTATACATTGCTAAAGCTTCTGCAGGCGAAGTTCGCTCTCAGTTATATTTGGCATTTGATATAAATTACATAAGTAAAGATGAGTTTAATAATTTAAAGTTAAAAATTAACGAGGTTTCGAAGTTGATAAGTGGTTTATTAAAATATCTACATTCAACTTTATAAACTTTCTACTTTTTTAACATTATAAACTAGTTTATGAGTAAATATACAGAAGAACAGTTAGAGCAGGAATTAAAAACCAAAGAATACGAATATGGTTTTTATACAGAGATAGAGAGTGAAACCTTTGCAAAAGGGTTAAATGAAGATGTGGTTCGTGCAATTTCTAAAAAGAAAAATGAGCCAGAATGGATGACTGAATGGCGAATAGAAGCCTTTAGAGTTTGGGAAAAAATGGAAGAACCAGAATGGGCAAATGTAAAATACCCAAAGCCAAATTTTCAAGAAATTGCGTATTATTCTGCACCTAAGAAAAAACCAAAACTAAACTCTTTAGATGAAGTAGATCCAGATTTATTAGAAACTTTTAAAAAATTAGGGATTTCTATTGATGAGCAAAAGAAACTAGCTAATGTTGCAGTAGATGTTGTAATGGATTCTGTTTCAGTAGCTACTACATTCAAAAAAACCTTAGCAGAAAAAGGGATTATATTTATGCCAATTTCAGAGGCCATTCAAGAACATCCAGAGTTGGTAAAAAAACATTTAGGTACAGTTGTACCTACATCAGATAATTTTTATGCAGCTTTAAATTCCGCTGTTTTTTCTGATGGATCTTTTTGTTACATTCCAAAAGGTGTAAAATGTCCAATGGAATTATCAACCTATTTTAGAATTAATGAAGGAGGGACAGGACAATTTGAAAGAACTTTAGTGGTTGCAGATAAAGGTAGTTACGTTTCGTATTTAGAAGGATGTACTGCACCTCAAAGAGATGAAAACCAATTGCATGCAGCAGTTGTAGAATTAATTGCCATGGATGATGCAGAAATTAAATATTCTACAGTACAAAACTGGTTTCCTGGTGATGAAAAAGGTAAAGGTGGCGTTTTTAACTTTGTAACCAAAAGAGGATTGTGTGAAACCAATGCAAAAATTTCTTGGACTCAAGTAGAAACAGGTTCTGCTGTAACCTGGAAATATCCTTCTTGTGTTTTAAAAGGGAATAATTCTGTAGGTGAATTCTATTCGATTGCAGTAACCAATCATTTTCAACAAGCAGATACAGGTACCAAAATGATTCACTTGGGTAAAAACACCAAGTCTACCATTATTTCTAAAGGTATTTCTGCAGGTCAATCTCAAAATTCATATAGAGGTTTAGTGCAAATAAATTCTAGAGCAGAAAACGCGCGTAATTTTTCGCAATGTGATTCATTGTTAATGGGGAATGCTTGTGGAGCACACACGTTTCCTTATATAGAAACTAAAAATAAATCTGCACAAATAGAACACGAAGCAACTACAAGTAAAATTGGTGAAGATCAATTATTTTACTGTAATCAACGTGGTATTGATACAGAAAAAGCAATTGCTTTAATCGTAAACGGATTTAGTAAAGAAGTTTTAAATAAATTACCAATGGAATTTGCTGTAGAAGCTCAAAAATTATTAGAAATCTCTTTAGAAGGTTCTGTAGGATAAACAATTACAAATTTAGAATTAATAATTACAAAATTATAACAGCTAGAAGCCAAAAGCTAAAAGCAAAAAGCGAACACAAGATGTTAAAAATAAATAATTTACAAGCTTCTATAGAAGATAAATCAATCTTAAAAGGATTGAATTTAGAAGTAAACGCTGGTGAAGTTCACGCAATTATGGGACCAAATGGTGCTGGTAAAAGTACCTTGGCAAATATAGTAGCAGGAAAAGAAGAATATGAAGTTACTGATGGAATTATAGAATTAAATGGCGAAGATATTAGCGAACTTGCTCCAGAAGAAAGAGCACATAATGGAGTGTTTTTATCATTTCAATATCCAGTAGAAATTCCTGGAGTTTCTGTAACCAATTTTATCAAAACTGCAATCAACGAAACCAGAAAAGCAAAAGGTTTAGAAGATATGCCAGCTAAAGATATGTTAAAGAAAATTCGTGAAAAATCAGAATTGTTAGAAATCGATAGAAAATTCTTATCACGTTCTTTAAACGAAGGTTTTTCTGGAGGAGAAAAGAAACGTAATGAAATTTTTCAAATGGCAATGTTAGAACCAAAATTAGCCATTTTAGATGAAACAGATTCTGGTTTAGATATTGATGCATTACGTATTGTTGCAAATGGTGTAAATAAATTAAAATCTAAAGACAATGCTGTAATTGTAATTACACATTACCAACGTTTGTTAGAATATATAGTA
>CBFIFR010000025.1:0-41095 GCA_965661915.1 Polaribacter sp.
ATAAACTTTTAATTAGACCAATCATAGAAAGGGATACAAAAGATTTTACCAACCATTTTTGACTATTAAGCCAAAAATTTAAAAGAGTCGTTTAAATAGAATTTAAACGACTCTTTTTTGTATCAAAATATGAATTACAAGTTTTATTATTTTACTCTAAATCAGCAATTTGTATTTCAATAGATTTGCTTGGTACATATCCAATTCTATGCGCTTTAACGATTAATTTATCTTCAGGTTTTATCTGAAAAGGTTCTGAATATACTTCCCAACTTGTAGCTTTTGGATTTATTTTATAACCAATTGAAGCTCCTTCAGTTTTACAAGTTATGGTAATTTTGTTGTTTTTTACAGTTGCAACTGGTTTTGCTGTTTCTGGTTTTGTATCATTACCATTCCATAATTTAGCAACCAATTCTTTTTCTGGTAAATTAGGATCATCACCAATTTCTGCAAGCCATCTGTCCATTTCTGTACTTAACTCGTTTAACTTCTCTTTATATTTGGAATCGTTGGCTAAATTATTCAATTCGAACGGGTCATTAATACAATCAAATAATTCTTCTTTTGGCTTCTTTTCTCTAAACCACTGTTTTTGAGCATCATTTAGTTTTCCTTCTTTTTTCAATCTTAATAATTCTTGCATACTAGAAATTCTTTCACGATATGTTACTGGTAAATAATACCCTTGCTCTGGTCTGTAGTTTCTGATGTACTTAAACTGTTTGTCTTTTACAGCTCTAATTGCATCTGTAAAACCGTCAAAACGATCTGCAGCTGCATGTATATATTTACGCGGTTTTTTAGATTGATACGTTCCTAAAAAAGCTTGACCTTGCATATATGATGGCGGTTTTTGGTTTATTAAAGAAAGTAAGGTAGGTGCGAAATCTACAAAACTGACCAAATTATTAAACTTTGAACCTGCATTAATTTTTTCTGGAAAACGGACAATCATTGGGGTTTTTAAACCTGAATCGTAAATCAATCTTTTTTCTCTTGGCAGTGGGCCTCCATGATCTCCATAAAACATAATAATGGTATTCTCTAACAAGCCATCATCTTTTAATTGTTTTAAAACAGCACCCACTTGCTGATCCATTTCTGCAATATTATTGTACAATTTCCATAGATCTCTCTGAACAACTTCATTATCTGGCAAATAAGGAGGGACTTTAAATTTTGTATCTTTTGAAACATGAATTTGCATTTCTGATTCTTTTATCTTTCCTTTCCCCCATTTGTAATTTCGATCTCCAGAATGGTAATGCCTGGTCTCTATATTTCGATAGCCATAAGGCTCAAATAAACCAGATTCATGTGTATTTGTGAAATTAAATACTGCAAAAAAGGGTTGGTCTTTTTCTCTATTTCTCCAATGTGCGTATGGACTACTTTCATCCCAAGCTGTAACTGGTTCTTTAAATTGATAATCTGTTTTTAGATTATTAGAACAATAATATCCTTCTTTACGAAGTAGTTCGCTTATCATTTTTACCTCTGGTGGTGGAACAGCTCCATATTTAGGTAAACCAGTAATTTCGGTATAAGAAGTAGTACGCATGTGATTTGCACCAATACTTGATGGATACATTCCTGTTGCAATTGCAGCTCTGCTTGGTGCACAAACGCCTGATGTTGAATATAAATTTGGATAAATAACTCCTTCACTAGCCAATTTGCTTAAATGAGGAGTAACAATAGTAGAATCTCCAAAAGAAGGGATATAATGACCCATATCTTCTGTTACCAACCAAAGGATATTGGGTGGTTTTACAGTGTGCACTACTTGTTTTTCTTCTTTACAACTTAAAACTAAGAAAATAGAAACTAGTATACTAAAAACAGATTGCTTGCTTGTCATTTTTTGATTGATTAGAAATATAATATTGCAAAATAAAATTTATAAAGGACTTTAGTATCTTGTACTGTTCTGATTTTTTATTTTAATTTCTTATATTAATAATCGACAGGATACAACAGGTTACAAAATTGACAAAATGATGCTATTTTTATGTTCAATATCAAATTCATAAATCTGATGAAAAAAAACATCCTTTTTTTATTCATAATTTTACTTTCTATCCATCAAATTATAGCACAAACCATTAATCCACCTAAAGGCAGAATAGCAGTTGTTGCAGATGGTAACTCTCCTGATCCAGACGATTTAGGAGGAACAACCATAACATTATCACTATTAAAATCAGCTGGACTGGAAGATAGATTGGTACATTATTCACACAGTTGTGATTTGGTTAGAGATGATCGTATTTCTGAAAGAGCAGAAAGAGAGCGTCATCATTTAATGCAAATGGCTTGTGATATGACTGCAAGACTTTGGGAAGGATTTGACCACCTTACTTTTTATGATGCCATTTGGCAAAAAGAAGCAACTATTAACGATTTGTGTTGGGCAATAAATGCCTCTACCAAAGATGATCCTCTTTGGATAATAGAAGCTGGAGAGCCAGATATTATTGGTATGGCTCTACAAAAAACACCCAAAGAAAAACACAAGTTTGTTAAAGTAATAACGCATCATCCTGCCAATGATAATGCTGGCGACTTTTACACTTGGCAACAAATTTTAGATTTTGGTATTGAAGAAGTTCGTATTCCAGATCAAAATAAAAATTTAAAATTACCTATTGCAGATTGGGATTGGGCAAAAAATCATACGGATTCTCGCATCCAATTATTATGGACAATAGGAAAATTGGCAGAAGTTGATAATGTGGTAAGATTTCAAAAAGGAAAATGGGATTGTTCTGATGCTGGTATGGTTTTATACTGGATTACTGGTGCTAATGTTAATGATGGTTTAAAAGCTGGAGGTCCTGAAGTTGTAAAAAAAATTCTTTTGGATTATGTTGCAAAAAACCCTCAACAACCAAGAGGTCCTAAAAGGAAGAAAAATAAAAAATAAATACAAACTATTTTAAGAACTTCAATTTAAATCTACTAGCTATCTTTTTTGATTAAGCAGTATTTATTGAATTATTGTTCTTATTTTATAAAAAAAACAATGAAAAAGATACTTACCTTCCTATGCGTTTTAGTTACACTTATTTTTAATTATCAAACAGCAAAAGCAGCAGACAAACCAATAATTGCTAAAAAACAGGAGCAATCATTAACACCAATTACTCAAAACAACATTCAAATTGCTGTAAATGAATGGGCAAGAGACTCAAAAAGAGCAGAAGCAATGTATGGACACATTAAAGATTGGGATGTATCTAATATTACAGATATGAGTGGTTTGTTTAGTAGTAAAAGTACTTTTAATGAGGATATTGGCAATTGGGATGTATCCAAAGTTACATCTATGAGAGCTATGTTTAGTAGTGCAACAAACTTTAATCAAGATATTTCTAATTGGGATGTTTCTAGCGTAACAGATATGCTTGCAATGTTTAATAGTACATCAAACTTTAACCAAGATATTGGAAAGTGGGACGTTTCTAAAGTCGCTAATATGAGTTTTATATTTGAACGGGCTAATAGTTTCAATCAAGATTTAAGTTTTTGGTGTGTATCTAACTTTACTAGAGAGCCTAATTCTTTTTCAAGGAATTCTGGTTTAGATGAAAAAAATAAACCTATTTGGGGTAGCTGTCCAATTGTAAAACTAACTACAACTCTAGTTTCAGAAATTACTGAAAATTCTGCGACTTTTGGAGGTGTTGTAGAAACTACAAAAGAAGATATCATAGAAGTAGGAATTATTTATGCACCAACAGCTATAGATTCAAATCCTGAATTGAATAAAGATGGCGTAAATAATTTTATAGTAGATAGTAAAATAGGCTCATTTAGTACAACTATTACAAATTTATCTGAGGGAACAACCTATAGTTATAGGGTTTATGCTAAAACACAATCTGGTACTACTTACGGAAAGGTGTACTTATTTAATACAGTAGGTATCGTACCAATCACGCAAGAGAATATTAGAAGAGCATTGGAAGCTTGGTTTTCTGATGAAGTAGCTGCAGAAGCAAGCTATCTTCACATTAAAGATTGGGATGTTTCTAATGTAACAGATATGAGTTATTTATTTTTAAGGAGAACAGATTTTAACGAAGATATAAGTAAATGGGACGTTTCAAACGTAACTAATATGGAAGGTATGTTTCTTTTAGCTTCCAGTTTTAATCAAAATCTTAATAATTGGGATGTTTCTAAAGTAGTTAATATGAAATCTTTATTTTCTGGAGCAACTAGTTTTAATCAAGATATAGGAAGTTGGGATGTGTCTAGCGTTAACGATATGAGAGGTATGTTTTTACAAGCAATAAATTTTGACCAAGATGTTAGTAGTTGGAACGTATCTTCTGTTTTTAATATGGCTTCTATGTTTTCTGGAGCAATTAGCTTTAATCAAAACATTGATAGTTGGAATGTATCAAACGTAACAATTATGGAAAGAATGTTTGCAGAAGCTTCTTCTTTTAATCAAGATATAGGAAATTGGGACGTTTCTAAAGTAAGAGTAATGTCTAGCATGTTTGCAGGTGCTTCTTCTTTTAATCAAAATCTTAATAATTGGAATGTTTCCAGTGCAATAATAATGAACGGAATGTTTACTAGCGCAACTAGCTTTAATGGGAATATTGAAAATTGGGATGTCTCTAGTGTTACAAATATGTCTGGGATGTTTGCTAGTGCAATTAACTTCAATCAAGATATTTCTAATTGGAACGTATCAAAAGTAACCAATATAATTGGTATGTTTAGGCACGCAAATAGTTTTAATCAAGACCTTAGTAATTGGGATGTAGCCCTAGTTACAAAAATGAGTGAAATGTTTTTTAATGCAACAAATTTTAACCAAAATTTGAGCAGTTGGTGTGTTACAAATATAACTGAAGAACCTGTAAATTTTTCAATAGGAAGTGCTTTAGAAGAAAGCAACAAACCTGTTTGGGGTATTTGTAATTTTGTAAAAATAAAAACTTATCAAGCTAGTAATATTACTTTCACTTCGGCAGTTGTTTCAGGAGAAACTATGGCATCACCAGAAACAGTAACTGAAAGAGGAATTCTTTACGCTCTTGAATCCACAAATTCGAAACCTCTAATTGGAGAATTGGGAGTTACTAAACTTACATTGGGTGAAGGCCTAGGTAGTTTTAGTACTACTATAGCAAATTTATCTTTTGGTGTATATGGTTTTAGAGCTTATGCTGTGAGTGCTTCTGGTGTAAGTTACGGAAGGGTATTCACCTTTAAAATAGTTACCGAAATCACTCAAAAAAACATACAAATAGCAACAGATGAGTGGATTATTGACTCAATAGTTGCAGAAGTTAAATATGGGCATATAAAAGATTGGGACGTTTCTAATGTTACAGATATGAGTTCTCTATTTAACAAAAAAGAAGATTTTAACGATGATATTAGTAAATGGAACGTTTCTAATGTTAATAGTATGAATAGAATGTTTTTAGCTGCCACAAGTTTTAATCAAGATATAGGTTCTTGGGATGTTTCTAATGTTACAAATATGTATGCAATGTTTAGTGATGCTACCAATTTTAATCAAGATATTGGAGGTTGGAATGTTTCTAAGGTTAACCATATGTATGCAATGTTTAATAATGCAAATAATTTTAATCAAGATATAGGCTCTTGGGATGTTTCTAGTGTAACCAATATGTCTTTTATGTTTTCAGTTACCAATACCAATCCATCTAAATTTAATCAAGAAATAGGCTCTTGGGACGTTTCTAAAGTTACTGATATGTCTTTTATGTTTCAACGTAACACAAGTTTTAATCAAAATATTGGAAATTGGAATGTATCTAACGTCACTAATATGAAAGGAATGTTTATGTATTCTGAAAGTTTTAATCAAGATATTGGAAATTGGGATGTTTCTAATGTAACTGATATGTCTTCTATATTCAGGGATTCTAATTTTAATGGAGATATAGGTTCTTGGAACGTATCTAATGCTCCTGATATGAGTAATATGTTTAAAAATGCAATCAATTTTAATCAAGACATTGGAAGTTGGGATGTATCCAAAGTAACTGATATGTCTTTTATGTTTGATGGAGCTTCTAGTTTTAATGGAAATATTGGTTCTTGGAATACTATTAATGTAACCAATATGAGTAGTATGTTTAGGAATGCTAATAATTTTAATGCTGATATTAGTAATTGGGATGTTTCTAATGTAACCGATATGTCTTCAATGTTTAATTCATATACAAGTTCTAGTAATTTCAACCAAGATATTAGTAATTGGGATGTCTCTAGTGTTACAAGTATGTTTGGAATGTTTGCTGGAGCAGCAAAGTTTAACCAAAATATTGGTAGTTGGGATATTTCTAGCGTTACAAATATTTCTAGTATGTTTACTAGTGCAACTAACTTCAATCAAGATATTAGTGGTTGGGATGTTTCTAATGTAACAAATATGGAATCGATGTTTTTTTATGCAACAAATTTTAATCAAAATCTTAACCAATGGTGTGTTACTAAAATTACAAGCGAACCTAAAAGATTTTCATCTAATAGTGATTTACATGAAAGTAATAAACCAATTTGGGATACTTGTCCATCTTTAAGCACAACAGATTTTAAAATTAATAATGCTATTAAAATTTACATTTCTAATAAAAACGAACTTAATATATCAGGAATTTCTACAGATGAAAAAGCTAAAATTAATGTTTTTAACATGCTGGGTAAAAAAGTTATCTCTTTTAAAATTAAGCAGCCAGAAATAAATAACATTATTTCCCTAAAAGATATAAAAATGGGGTTATATGTAGTAATATTCAAAAATTCATCTAATACAAAATTAAAAAAGATTTTTATATCAAATTAAAAAATGGTAATGGTGCCAAAAATAGTTGGTAATTTTGATTAAAATATTTTTTATATCATGGCTATTAATCTGAAGAGGACATAAGCGCTGCTGAGGAGCAACTTATTAGCAATAAGATTAATCTTTTATAGAAATTAAAAGGACTTTTCACGAAGTTCTTTTTTTATTTCTGGTAAGTTTTATTGCTAAAAAAAACCTAAGTATTGTTTTTCATTTTTTAGCATTTTTTAGCATTTTTAAAGTATAAATACCACATTAAATATTGTTTTCTATGTTTATAAGATAAGCCTCTATGAATATTTAAATGACCTTTCATATGCCCAAAAAAGGATTCAATAGAGTTGGTAGATTTAGGTATCGTAGGATTATCTAAATAATGAAACATATTTGGTAAAGCTCTTTTTATAGTCATAAAAGATCTTCTTACCACTTTATGGGTGCACCAATACCTCCCTGTTTCTGGATTATAGCTTTTCTCATTAATATATTCTTTATAATTAGTATGCCATATATCTAAACTAAATAACCAATAATTCAATTGGTCATAAGTGTTTATCAAGTGTATTTTAGAGGTAATTTTCTTCAAATCATAACCAGCATTACTTTTAGGTTTATTAGTTATCCATATCCTACAATCCCTTTGTATATGAACTAAGCAACGTTGTAAGATCGCCTCTGGCAACACCTCTTTAATTGCTTTTAAGATAGATTTATGCTCTTCACAAGTAATGCTTTGTATTTGTACTCCAAGCAATAAAAGGTTCTGTAAATCTTCTTTAATTTCAACATAATTTTCAGCATCTGAAAAACGATAAAACTGTGTGAATTTTATAGAAGCATCTCTATATAAAACTAGACAGATGCCATTGCTAAAATATGTACCATCAATTAGAAAATTAACCTGTTCTGAAGGGTAAATAGATAGCTCTGGTGGTTATGATAAATATTCATAAAAGTACCTGCGAAGTGTATAATCAGAATAACTACTTTCTTGAACAAGTTGCTCTAAAGTTCTTCTTCCATTAATCCATTTTTTAAATCATATAAAGCGATTTGATTTACTTACAGATGTATTGCTTGATATAAATAAAATCTCACAATTTTTACACTTAAACCTTTGGTTATTCTGTTGTTTTCCACATTTGATTGTGTCTAGACTTCCACAAGCCCAACAACACTTTTTTTTTAATGTTTTCATTCAACAAAAAAAGTTTATTGAAACTAATTGTAATAAACTTTTAATTTTGTTAATAATAAAAAGGCTTATATAGGTTTTTATCAACTATTTTTGACCAATAAGCCTTGATTAAATATTTTTTTTAAAAACTCGTATCTATTTGGGATATTTTTTTTCACCCATTCTTCTACATCTGTTGGTAATCTTCTTGGGTGTTTTATCATTGTATATACAAATATTGCTGATTCAGCTAGGTCTTCTTTATTGGAATTATTTTTTGCATATTCTGTGATATAAGTACCATCTTCTTTTTGTGCATTTTTCCACGAATCACTTTTTGAATATTTTAAATCTAAAGCAACATGAATACTTTCGTGAAAAACGGTTTCCTCCAAATCGTTATTACTTATTCTTTCATCCATATTATCAGAATATAAGACAAAAAACCTTCCTAAATCTTCTGAAAATGCTGTAGAATTACCTTTATGAATAACAACGTGAGCTAATGTATCTCTCATAAATTCGGGTAGCTTCCCTAATTTATCTGTGAGTTTATTTACATATCCTTTAGCTGCTTCTTTATTACCAAATGCACTATGACACCAAATTTGCAATTTCTTCCTATTAGAAAAAACGGCTTCAAAAACAAAAGTATTTTTGTCTATTAATTCATTATTTTCTGCACCAGGCATCTCTTTTTCTTTTTGCCCTATATATACAACTTCCATAAAGGCATCTGTATCTGTAGGTTTTATAAAGTCTAATTCTGTTGAAACAATAGAGTTTTTAAATAAAGGCACAATATTATTAACACTATCAATTTCATTTACATTCATTTTATTTGATTCACATCCAAATGCAAAAAACAAGATTGTTACAAATACTATTTCTACTTTATTACGAATCATTTTACAGTTATAAATTTTCAAAAAATAGTTTTTTATATTTACAAATACACTTTTCGAAATAAACATAAAACTCTATTTTGTTACTAAATATTACAATTTACACATAAAAAGTGTTATCAAAAGATAAAACTTACGATTGAGATAATTATCCTACTTTACAAACTAGGACATGAATTGATTGCTAATTTTTTGGTAAGTTCTAGATATCCTTTAATTGTATTCAACTCTTCTTTTTCTGAAGATGGTAATTCAAATATTATTTACTCTTTTATTCTGGTATTAATTCTATTAACTTAACTGAATGTGGAGCTAAATCTACTTTTAGCGCTAAATATCCATCTTTTTTTCCTACAGTACTTTCTTCAACAGTAAGTTTCAATTTAGAAAGATTTTCATATTTAGATAGGTTACTATTTAAAACATTTTTCCATCCATCTTCAAATCGATCAGAAGGTCTGTTGCCATAAATACGACCGTTTGCTTTTTCTCCTACACCTGCCTTTCTGATATCGTCGTAAAGTTGGTTCATAAAAGTACTATTCTCTTTATCAATAGTCCATTCATTCATTTTCCATGTACTTGTGTTTGAAATCTGACTTCCTTCTAATTTTGGATAAATAGTTTTAGAATTTGTACTATTTCTAGTAGTATTATGGTTGTAAACTAACACATAAATTTTACCGTCTTTAGAAACCGGAATTACCCCAGAGAAACCTGATAAATTTTCTGATGCAAACATTCTATTACCTCCTTCTAATTTTAAAAACATTTCTGTTACATTTCTTAAACCAGTTGGTAAATTACTGCTCTCTAATTCTTGACCCCAATGATAAATTTCTGTAATATTATTTTGGTAAGCTATGTGTGCAATTGTTGCATACCAACTTGCTCCCATTTCTGTAGCGTCATGCAAGCTTAAGCCTCTATTACGATTATCTCCCCTTAAAACTCCGAATTCTTGGATATCAAAAGGAATGTTACTGAATTGTGAATAGCTGTTTAACTTATCTCTATAAGGTTTTATAACCTTTTCAAAACGTACTTCTTTTTTATCAAACTTTTCATAATAAGACAGGCAAAAGAAATCCATTTGTGTACCCTTTTCTCCAGTAGCGTAATTTGTTCCGTTTGCACAATGATCTATAATTTCTGTACTAAATATACCTACAGCTCCTTCTGTTAAAAGATTACCTGGACCAACTATAGCATCTGGAATTACCTTTAACACTTCGTCTACAGTAATATCATAATGTTTAAAAAAGTCTTCTTTTGTACCTCTCCAATGATGAGGAGCATAATTAGGTTCTGTTGTAATTCTAAAACGCCATGTTTTCACTTCAGACATTCCAAATTCATCTACCAAAGCTTGCAGATATGCATTTACATATTGTCTCCAAATCCCATAATCATTGGGTGGTTTCGAATTTCCATATGTATCTTTTACTCTTGGTAAACTCATATCCCATGGCACATTATCTAAAACAATTCTAGGCTTAAAGCCTGTAAGCATAAAATTTCGCATGCTAGTGATTAACCCACTAAAGTCAGTTATAATTTTACCAGAGGCATCCACACCTTTATAAAAGTTGTTTTTATCGTCATTTCTCCCTCCCATCATTCTAACCAAATTGTAACTTTTTACATAAGATTTTATACTTTGAATAGAGTTTCTAAAGTTTGCACCATTAAATCTAGATTGATTAATCATAGGTCTAGTTGACCAAAAATTATAAAACAAACCCTCTGAGGAACCTGTATTTATAGTGGCAATTTTGCTGGCATCTATTCCACTTAAATCTATTACATTTGGGTCATCCACAGGATCTGGATCTGGCTCTGGATCTGGGTCTACAACAACCTCTTCTTCCATTTCTTCGATGATTTCGTCTTTGGAACAAGAGATGATGGAGATACTGATAAATGCTAAAATTAACACTATTAATAATTTGCTATTTATTTTTTTCATAAAAATAGGATGTGTAATATTTGTCTAAAATATATTACAAAACTTACAAAGACGACCTGCAGTGTACTGATATCTGTGTTAAATTTTCCTTAAAGTCTTTTTAAGAAGATATTTTTATACTCAACCTTCATTGGTGGGCCTGTATGCACTTGAACACCTATAAACCCTTTAACGCTTCTATTTATAGTATCTAAATCTGTAACATCACTCATTAAAACACCATTTACAAAATGTTGCATATGGTTACCTTTTACGATGATATGTATGGTATTCCAGTCATTATCTTTAATAACAGCTTTTAGTTCTTTTTTGCCTCCTAAAGAAGCTACAACAGTTCTCGTTTGCCAACAATTTCTTTTTACATTCTTTCTAAGATTTGTTTTTGGAATGCTATCTGGCATTGTTTCAATGGTGACTTTTTCACCAATATAAGCCAGTGTTGTTCTCTTTTTCTCTTCGTAATTTTGTCCTACAAATCGTTTTTTTCCATCAATATCAGATTGATAACCTCTTAACGCAAAAGGTTTATTTTTAATTTTTTCGCTTCTGTAGTTCACGCCACTATTGCCAGAAGTTGAAATTCTATAGTCTAATTTTAGCTCAAAATCTGTAGGTCGTTCTTTTTCATAAATAACAAATGTGTTTCTTTTTAAAATGGTTTCTGGAGTTACTTCTCCTATTAAAATTCCATCTTTCACAGACCAATAGGTTTCATCTCCACTCCATCCTTCTAAATTTTTGCCATTAAAAATTGGTGTAAAATCTGGTTTTCTTAGCTCTTGACATTGAAGCATGCACAAACTGAGTAATGCTAAAAAAACATTTTTTTTCATAACTGATTTTTAATCTTTAGTGACTTTACTTTTCCACCAATTTTCATTGGGTTTAAAATCTTTAGATAATACTTTTAATCTATTTTTTTCTAAGGATTTTAACTTGTTGGTTTTAGCACTTAATCGTACTTTTTGATGTTTAGCGCTATCAAATTCTTTGTCTTTTTCGGGATATTTTGCGCCTACTATTTCTAACCAAGACATCAATTGATTGCTCAATTTTTTGGCAAGTTCAGGATGTTTTTCAACAACATTCAATGCATCTTTTTCTGTAGAAGGTAATTTGAATAGTTCTTGGCGGTTGTCTTCCCAATAATGAATTAATTTCCAGCCATTTTGTTGAATGATTGATGAAGGTTCTCCTCCCTGATTTCCATAATGTGGATAATGCCAATACAAAGGTCTGTCTGTATTAATTTCCTTTCCTTCTAAAATTGGTTTTAAACTGATACCATCTGCATGTTGTTCTGGTTGTAAGGGAATGTTTGCTAAATCTAATAAAGTTGGATAAAAATCTGTACTAATAGCTGGAAAGTTTGTTTCAGCTCCATCATTTTCTAACCATGGAACTTTAATAAAAAAAGGCTCTCTAATGCCTCCTTCCCACTGGTATCCTTTTCCTCCTCTTAGAGGCAAATTACTGGTAGCATAATTGTCTCCAGACGCTACTCCTCCATTATCAGAAGTAAACACGACAATGGTATTTTTATCTAAACCGTTATCTTTTAATGCTTGTAAAACAATACCAACAGCATCGTCCATTGTTTCTACTAAACCTGCATAAATAGGGTTGTCTTGTACTTGCCTAATTGGTAATACACGTTCCATTGTATAACCTGATTCTGCAATTCCTAAACTATCGGCTTTGGTTCTGTATTTATTCCATTTGGTTTCTGTTGTTTGTATGGGTGCGTGGACCGCATAAAAGGATAAAAAAGCAAAAAATGAACTGTCTTTTTGTTGCTGAATAAATTGCGCTGTTTCTTTTGCCAAACGAATGGTTAAGTTTTCTCCTTTTTCATTATCCTTTAATTTGGGGTTTTTAAAAGGTGAAAAGAATCCTCCTGAAGGACCACCTCTGTGATAACCCCCTTTATTAATCTCAAATCCATGATCTTCTGGATAAGAACCTTTATTGCCTAAATGCCATTTACCTGCAAAAAAAGTATTGTATCCCTCTTCTTTAAATGATTCTGCGATCACCTTATCTTCTTTAGGTAAGGCTCGAACATAATCTGCTGGCAATAATTTATCGTGTCTATTTCTTGCTCTCCAATCTTTTCCTGCTTTAGCGCCAATCCAATCTGTAATACCATGTCTTGCTGTAAATTTACCAGTCATAATACTGGCTCTAGATGGACTACAAACTCTACTTGAAGCATATCCTTGTGTGAATAGCATGCTTTCTGTTGCTAGTTGATCTACATTTGGCGTTTCATAAAATTCACTTCCTGTAATACCTAAATCGTGATAGCCTAAATCGTCAACCAAAATAAAAAGAACGTTTGGTTTTTTTTCAATAGTTGTTGATTGTTTATTTTGGTTTTGACAACTAAAAAATAAACAAATACATAAAAAGAAGTAGGTTTGCGTTTTCATATGTTTCATTCGTATTATTAATTTCAAATTTAAGGAATAAAATAGGCATTTACCCAAGGTAATTGGACCATATTTTACTGTTCTGGAATTATTTATTATGTCTTATTTTGACAGACGCTCATTTACTATAATTCTTTGTGAAATAACATTATCTGACCAATAATTTTATGCCTTTTCCTATGTTTAACATAAAACCTATTGTCTATTCTTTTAAAGGCTCAACTTCTAAATTATCAAACAAATTGGCATCATAAGAACTTGCTAAAATAACATATCCTGTTTTTGGTTTGTCTGTAACCTTAGCTATCGATACTTCATCAATAAAAGCTTCAATGGTGTTACCCTTAAATTTCAGTTTTATTTTATGCCAAATGGAAGAATTAAAATCATTTAATTGTCCTTTAGCTAAACTTTTTTTATCAAATACAAGTTCCCAAGTTCCATTTTTCTCTAACCTTAATCGATAGCCTTTCAGAAAAGCTCCTTTTGCTCTACCACCAAATTCAACATGACCACCTTCAATAAACACATCTGCCTTACAAATATAGTCTGCCCAATTTACATCGCCTACTAACGTGTTTGGCTTTATAAATGATCTACGATATATTCGCATCCATTCATAACCTTCTTCTAGAACAATCTGTTTTAAACACTTCGTACCATCCGCTTTAAGCGCGATTTCAAAACTCCCTTTTTGGTCAGAATGATATTTTGGTAAATCACCTACTTCTCTATCTTCGTAATCTTCTTTATAAGGAAATGGAAATGGGGCATCTTTAGGTATTTCGTACTCTCCTTTTTGTTGACCAGTTGTAGTGGTTAGCGAGTATATGGATTTAGGATCCAACTTTATACTAAACTTTCCATTTTTTGGTTTGATACTTTCTTGTTGAACAAATTGTTCATTTTCATCAGATTTCCATACATTAACAATACCATCAGACAAACCTTTCTTAATTTTTACTTGGATGGTTTCTGCCTCTTCAGTACAGATGATCATACTCCAATTTTCGCTATTTTTTTCTTTTAAAGTTACCACACTTCCTTTATACGTAGATGCATCAAATAAACCACAGGCGTCATCAAGATATTGCCAGTTATGAGGTGTTGCAAACTGTGTTGTGTGTGCTGTAGCCCATATAGTTGGCCAAACCTCATAATAACCACTCCAAGGTCTATTGGCTTTCATTGCCCCTGCTTTATCCCAAATCATACTTTTATAAATAGAACCAATAGGTGCCCAAATTAAAGTTTTTGTAATTTTATCTCGGATGTAAAACTTATTATACATACGTGCTAGGTTTAATGCACCTGCACCTCCCCAGTCTTTTCCTGTCCAACTCCAATCTTCACTTGCCCATAATGGTTTGCCAGATTGTTTTGCTTTTTCAGTTGTAGGTCTTCCACGACCATCAACCATATCTTCGGTAAATTCTCTACCTGTAACATAATGGTAACCAGCAGCCTCAATAACATTATTAAACTCAGCATCCTTTTCTAAATCTTCAAAAATTTGCCAATCGCCACTATTATCATCGGGTCCTTGAATTTTTACATTTTGGTAGCCTCTAGCATCTAACATAGGACGAACTTGATTTACAAGCCAATCTCTATCGGTATAATTTTCATTTTCGGCAGCAGCAACCCAATCAATGTCTAAATCCCAATCTCTTTTAGCAACATCTAAAAAGGATACAAAATATTCAGCCGATTCTTCTGTAAAAATATTAGGCTTTAAATACCCAGGAAAACTCCAAGGGAGATATTCCAAAATCATATCCTTGTTTCTATTTTTAGCTTCTTTCATAAACCAAAATTCATAACCTCTAGAAACCGGATTTTTAAGTTCTTCTCTTGTAATAGCATGCGATGGCTCTGAACCACAAGTAGAGTTTTCGCCTCCACCCATTTCAACTTTTAAATGTTGAAATGCTGCACCAAACTTTGGTTTAAATAACATATCAAGAATTTGACCTCTTACAGGGTCTTGATAATCATAAAGTAAGTCTGTTGATGCTCCAGCACTTACTCCTCCAATGCCTTCATAAACTCTACCTTTGTCCTTAGGACATAGTGTGATATTAACAACGCCTTTTTTCTGTTTCAGAACCGGTGGTACAAAGGCATTTAGCGGATTTTCTATTTCACCCATAGTAAACCATGCAGGTTCACTATGCTTAACACCTCTGTTGTTTCCCCAAACTGTAACTCGCCAATATACTTTTTGTCCAGATTTTAAGGGTTCTCCTAAATATTCATAAGTTCCAGTTTCAGATTTGCTTGTTGGTCCAGTATCCCATAAATCTGGATATTTAAGTTTTTCAACACTTGTAGCCATCATAATTCTAAATCCGCCTTGCGTTGTGCTAATGCTGTCTCCAACAAAAGTCCAACTGAAACTTGGTTTCGCTATTGTTAAGCCTTCAGGATTGGTTTTAGATTCGCATTTCAAATCTTTAACGTCTATATTTTGCGCTGTTACGCTTAGACTTAAAAGACAAAAAATTAGTATTCGTATCATAGTTTAGTTGTTTTATTTAACGTAATTACTCAAAATTTAATGTGGTGTTTTTTATGTAATGGTACAATAGTCATTGCAATAATTTAAGTGTACTCGTGCTCCAACATGATATTTATCCTGCTGTAGAATATGTTCAAATTTCTTTACTGCCTTTTGTATATTCCCTAGCCCTAAATACCCTAGGCCCATTAAATAATGACAATATTGCTCGTGACGCACTTGTAAGTTATCTTCAAAAATTAACAAATCTGGTAATGATACAGCAAAGTAATCCATTTTGAATGGTACCTGCAGTTGCTTTTCTCCAAATTTTAATAATTTTTCAAAACGGTTATTGGCTTCATCATTGCGTCCTAATTTTATTAAAGCCAAGCCTTGATAAAAGATCTTGTCGGGTTGCTGATCATTGTAATACATTGCGGCTACAGGTTCTGATAATCCTTTTGAGGCTTTTTCCCAAGCTGAAATTGCCTGATCTTTTAGGCCTAAACCATCATACGCGCAACCTAACCAATAGTTAGCATCGTTTTCTTGAGCTCCATAAATTTTGCCTTCCCCTAAATTATGCGGATAGAAGAATGTTTGGTTTAAATGCTCAATTGCTTTTTGATACGCTCCTTTTTTAATTGCTTTTTTAGCAATTTCTAAATGACTGTATAAATATTGGCCAGAAACTTTACCTTCTCCTCCTTCCCATGGATGAAATTTACGATTCATTACTAAGCTTAACGCGCTTTCTTCTTCACCCAAAAGATTTAATAATGTGATGCGCTCTATGTATAAATCATCCCTAAAGTCTACTAATTCTAGTGATTTTTCTAGTACAGATAAACGCTTTTGTAAATCAACATTCAATTTTTTATACAATTGATCTAACTCCATTAAAACACGAGCATCGGTTGGATTTAGCTCAAATGCTTTCTCTAATGAAACTTGTGCTTTTTCTGGATTATTTTGTTTGTTATAGTAGCCTAATGCTAGATTTCTGTGAACTGTAGAAAATGAAGAATCAATTGCTTTTGATTTTTCCCAACACACCATAGCATCATCGTGTTGACGAGCGCCATACCAATAATTACCCAAATAATACCAGGCTTTTGCATCAGATGGATTAATATCTATTGCTTTCTGAAGTACTAGCATTTCTTCTATTCGATGAGGAAAACAATAATCTGCAGCTAATAATGAGGCCTTTTTAAAATTCTCTTGCGCATTTTTTTCATCACCCATAAGCCAAGTATAATAGCTCTTAAAATATTGTGCCATTGGATATACTTGATCCGTTTGATCGAGATATAAGTTTATAAAATCTAATGCCTCTTGATAAAATCCAGCTACGGCATAATCTAATGAAAACTCCATATGATTATGAACATAACCTCTCATCAATTCTTTTAATTTCTGAAGTATCTGTTTATCATTGGTTAAAAGATATTGCTCATAAATAATGCCAAAATTGAATGGATCCAACTCTAATGACTCATCAATAAGTTTTTGAGCCTTATCATGTTGTTCTGTTTTACGCAATAAAGTCACTTTTAAATGACGCCCTTTTTGGTTTGTCCAGTTTCTCCATAACGATCTATCAACAATTTCAATAGCTCTATGATAATCTCTATTTAAAGCATCTATTTGGGCACAATGAAAGAACCCACTATCTTGCCACGCACCATTCCAAGTAGATTTAAAAAAATAATCGTACGCCTCTTTTGTTTTATTTTGAAATTTAAGACACAAGCCTAAATTAAACAAAGGCTCACCATCATATGGATTAGGATTTCGTTCCGTTAATGTTTCAATAGCTTTTCTAAAATAAGTTTCGGCTTTGGCCAACTGCCCACGCTTCATGTTCCATAATCCCATGGCATTATTATTACGAACATCGGTCGGTTCTCTTTTTAGGGCCTCTAAATAATAATCTGTGGGATTATAAGTAGCATGTCTATATTGCTCTAAGTGCAAGCCTCTTAAGTAAAGTTGCTCTATTGATGCTATATCTTCAGGATCTTTGGCTGGTTTAGCTGGCTCTGGAATAGGTTTTTCCTCATTTTCATTTTGCCAATCTACTAGAATATCACCTTTTTCATTGGTTAATTTGATATAAATATCTTGTAAATCAAGGTCACCCACTATTTCTTCTTCAAAACTCATTTCAGGTGAAAAATCCAATGTTTCTTCAACTAAAATTTTTCCTTTGGATTGAAGTATTATAGTGCTGTTTTTATATTCTGATGTTGTATATGCTTTCAATGAAAATTTTCCATTTTCTTCATCCAAATTCACCATTGCTTCTTTAGTGGCATTTTTTACCACGCCTAAATCACGATATGGCATGAAGTATTGCTTAAAACTCTTTTCTTCATAAGGTTGCATCCAACTAAAATCTGGTTGATTATCCGTAAATACGCCACACATCAACTCAATATATGGGCCATCCTCGTCGGTCAAATTTCTATCCCATGCATATCCAAAATCACCATTACCCCAAGTCCATTGTTTTTTTCCTGGCGATTGATGATGGTCTGCCACATGAAGTAAACCTCCTTTAGTATCATTCTCATAACCACCAACAAAATTGTATTCCGATTTAATGGCCATATAGGAGGTAGGCACAGGAATGTTTTTATATTTAGAAATATCGGTTCCAGGCGCATAATCCTTTTTATAATAGGTTCCTGTAGCTATAGGAAAATTAGACACATCACGTTTGCCGTGGTCAAAAACAGCGTTTACATCTGGGGGAAACACCGACTGATAATTTTCATTAACAGCGACTGCTGGATTAGCCCACCATAAAAAAGTTTGTGGATGTGGCGTACGGTTGTACAATTTTACCTTTATTTCTAAGTATGCTTTATCAGGATGTAAGGTAAAACCAGCCATACCCTTGGTGCGAAACATACGTTCTACTTCACTACACCAAACCGTAATACTTCCGTCTTCATTTTCCTCAATCATAGCATCCACAGGATCGTAGGTTGAAGGACGATGATGCTGTGGCCAATTGAATTCAATACCTCCAGAAATCCAAGGTCCTGTTAAACCTACTAGCGCAGGTTTTATAACTTGATTATAATACACAAAATGGCGTTTCTTTATTTTATCATAAGCCATTTGAACACGCCCACCAAGTTCTGGTAGTAGCATGATTTTTATATATTTATTCTCTAAATAGATAGCATTCCATGTTCTATCAACTTTTTCATCACTAATTTTTTCAATTACAGGATGTGGATATACAGCGCCACTACTGCCTTGATAAACACGTTTTTCTAAAAAAATAGGATTCTTTTCTGGTGCTCCAGTTTCATAAGTTGGAATTACAACTTTTTCTTTCCAAGCTTTTACAGTCTGTTCCATTTATACTAATCTTATACTATTTTATAATTTCTTGTTCAATTTCCTCAAGTGATTTGCCTTTAGTTTCTGGAAGCTTTCTATATACAAATAGCCAGCCAAATAAACAGATGCCACTATACAACCAAAACGTTCCTGAAGCTCCTAAACTTTCATTTAATAAAGGAAATGAATACGTTAAAGCAAAACATGCCGACCAAAGCGATAAGGTTGCAACAGCCATGGCAGCACCACGTATTTTGTTTGGAAATATTTCTGAGATGACCACCCAAACTACAGGAGCTAAAGACATGGCATAAATTGCTATGGCCATTAAAACGAGTATTAATAAAATAGCTCCTGATATGTCAAAATAATAAGCCGTACCTATTAAAATATAAATAACAGAAAGCCCTAAAGACCCTATTAATAATAGTTTTCTACGACCTAATTTATCCACAGTAAAAACAGCCACAAAGGTAAAAACAAGGTTGATAATACCGGTTATAACAATATTGAATAAGATATCTGACACCCCAAAACCAGCCGCTTTAAAAATCTCCTCACCATAGTTAAAAATCACATTAATCCCACACCATTGTTGAAATACAGCTAAAACTACTCCAACAATTAAAATGGGCCTTATTTTACGCTCACGTAAATGAGAAAAACTTACTTTAGTACCATCCTTTTTAAGGCTTTCGTTGATATTGGCGTATTCAGTTGTGGCATATGCTTTTCCTCCAATTTTTTGCAAAATACCTTCTACGCGTTCTTTAGTACTATTTTTAGCTAACCATCGTGGACTTTCAGGCAATAAAAACATCAATAAAAAGAATATACCAGCAGGAATTGTTTCAGCCCAAAACATATAACGCCAACCCGTTTGCCCGTTCCAAGAAGCTAAAATATCCGCACCACTAAACTCTTCCGGAACATATTCCGCAATTTGCCAGTTTACAAGTTGTGCTAATAAAATACCAATAACAATGGTTAGTTGATTAAGCGAAACAAACCTACCTCTTAAGTGCGAAGGTGCTATTTCTGCAATGTACATAGGCGATAAGTTAGAAGCTAACCCAATACCAATCCCGCCAACAACTCTATAAATAATAAACATGATATAGTTTGATGTAGCCCCAGTACCTATGGCTGATAGGGTAAATAAAAATGCAGAAAAAATCAGCAAACGTTTTCTTCCATATTTATCGCTTAAAAGTCCTGATAAAAAAGCACCAAACAAACAACCTATAAGCGCACTACTCATAGCCCAACCTTGCATACTGGGGCTATTTGCAATCTGAAAGAATTGCTCATAAAATGGTTTGGCACCTCCAATGACCACCCAATCATAACCAAACAATAATCCACCCATGGCCGAAACCATAGAAATCATAAAAATATATTTTGTGTTTATTTTCATTGGTCTTTCATTTTAAGATAGGTATAAAATACTATATATTTTTCTCCCCATACTAACAAAAATAGCACGAAAATTTTAGTTAAAAAATAGATTATTTTATGTAATGATGGACTATTTTACTATATTTAAACCAAATAATTTTTAATTAAAAAAATATAATTTGGAGCTTAAAAGAAGTATTTCAATTCCAAATTCTGAAATATTGGAATCTATGCAGCATGGTACAAACGCTATGCTTTATATTACTAATATAGGATTTTATGCAGAGACTTCAGAACACTACAGACAAAGAAGAAAAGGATGTAACCAGCATATAATTATTTATTGTACGGAAGGAAATGGATGGATTTCGGTAAACGGAAAACGGTTTAATGTAAAGGAGAATCAATACTTTATTATTCCAAAAAATGTACCTCATAGTTATGGAAGCAGTAAGCAAAATCCATGGAGTATTTACTGGATTCACTTTTTAGGTGAATTATCCGATGATTTTTCAAACCTAACTAAAAATCCACTAACCATATTTCCATCACATATTGACCGTATTGATAATAGAATAGAACTGTTCGAGGAGATGTTTCAGAACCTTGAAATGGGCTTTTCAAGAGAAAATCTTCAATACGCTAATATCTGTTTAATGCATTTTTTGGCCTCTTTTAAGTTTTTAGATCAATATCGACAAATTAGAAAGCGTGATGACTCAGATCCGATTTTAAAATCTATGCGCCACATGAAAGGTTGTATAACAAAAGACGCTGTCACTTTATTGAATCTAGCTAAAAAAGTTAATTTATCGACCTCTCAATACTCCTTGCTTTTTAAGAGAAAAACAGGTAAATCTCCTTTAGATTATTTAATTCAACTACGAATCCAGAAAGCTTGTGAATTATTAGATAATACCAATTTAAAAATTAAAGAAATAGCGCCCCAAGTTGGATATCATGATCCTTATTATTTTTCAAGGATTTTCACTAAGATTATAGGCACTTCTCCCAGAGACTACAGAAAATCCCCTAAAGGTTAATTTAAATATTATTGCAACATATGAATTAACCAATACGCCTATTTCTTAAAAACTTTAAATAATTTATTTTTAGATGGATTATAATTTAATGATTTTTTTTATAAAATGATTTTTTTTATCCGCATTAGAAATAAAATATACCCCTTTATTTAAATCACTTATATCTATAATTTGTAAAGACTGTTTTGCATTAATCTGTCGCACTTTAGCTCCTAATATATTTCTAATAGTTAATGTAGTGTTTTGTGGTAGATTTTTAATTTCTATATTTCCTTCTGTTGGGTTTGGATAAACACTTATTGCTGGTTGATTGATATCACTTGTGGATAAAGAAGCATCATAACAAGTAGATTCTGGGTTGTTTAAATTCTGTGCGTTAGAATCTGAAACAGAGGTTCTTCTTAAATACATTTTATCCATAAAAAAAGAATTTGATCTTGCATCTACAATTATTGAATAATTACCTGGATTATTAAACGTTGCCCATATGAATCTAAAAGAATTACCATCATTTGTATTTGTTACAAAACCCCAGCGTTGTTCAGGAGCCGAGTTTACTGGATGTCTATTCATAAAAGCTTTAAAAAATCCATTTCTAGTAGACCCTTCTGGACATTCTCTATCTGGGTTGCTAGTACAACTAGGTTTTGGTTCTAAAGCTCCAGTAGAAGTAGCATTACCTTGTTTTGTAGCATAAAAGTCATCCGCTTCTATTTTAAGCCAAGCATCATTATGCTCTCCTCCAGAGGTACCTTTACCAATTCGACCTCTCCAAGCTAACCGATATGTTCCTGGATTATTGATTTTTATATTGTATGTTATTGCTGCTCCAGAAAGTGCATTGAAAGACTCTGCACCATCCCAAAATATATAGTTTATGGTTGATCCTGCTAAATTAGGATCGTCTTCACTACCTGTTTTCCAATCTGAACCAGAAGGTAAAATTCCAGATTCCATTTCTATAGTTAGCAAACCATTTTTTTCTTCAAAAGGTAGTGAACCATCACAAGCTGCGGTTTGTGCAAAAAATTGCAATGAAATTATGGAAAGAAAAAAAAGTAGAAATCTATTTTTCATAATGATATATTTATGGGTTTTTGCAAAATTAAAGCAACTTTATTCAGATTGCATCCTGTGCTGTAATGTTGTTATTTTGATGTTTTTTGATATTGAATTTTATACTTTCCAGAACCTAAAACTACCTCGTCTTTATCATCAAAAGAAGCATCATTTATTTTTAAAGTTTCGAATTCTTTTTGGTTTAAAATGACTTTAGCCTTTGTATTAAAAGGTACATCAAGATTCATTGTTAAAACACCATTTTTCGAAGTCCAATTATTTGTAACATTTCCATAAGGTGAAGGAACAGAAACATTTGTACTTGTTATTTTACTGGAAAATTCTGGATTTACCGTAAACATTTTAAAACCTGGAGCTTCAATAGTAGATTTAATTCCTCCTAAAGATTCAAAAAAGTACGCAGCAAAACCACTGTGCATTGGGTGATTTAAAGAGTTACTTGGACCTTCCATTTCTTCCCAAATAAATTGACGTTCTGGCCAAGTGGTAAAACCAGAATTCATCACATAGGTTTGACTAGGAAAATCTGGAGTGGTTAAAATTTGATACGCCAAATCTGCTTTTCCGTTTTCACTTAAAACCGTGTAAATGTATCTGTTTCCATGAATTCCTGTGGAATGATGACCTCCTTTTACTTCAACAATATTGTGAACCAATCCATTTACTACACTTTCTATTTCCGCTTTTGGTACCATACCAAATTGCAAAGCTTGCACAGTTGCAGTCTGACTTTGATACCATTTGTGATTTGTATTAGGAATATCTACTAAAAACTCGGTATTAAACGCTTTTAATAAGGCTTCTTTTTCTTCTTTCATCTTCGCTTCATAAGATGCATCATCATTCATTTTAGCGAAGGTTTCCATCACACCTAAAACATCATAGAAATAGGCATTTGCAGAGATAATTGGGTCACATTCCATAGCACTTGGATTTCTTCTTCTATCCCAAAGTGGTGGACACCAATCTCCCATTCCATCTTGCATGATTCCGTTTTCTCCTTTAAAATTTAGGTAGAAATCTGTTAAACCTTTCATTGGTTCGTAATAGTCTTTGACGATAGTTTCATCACCATAAAACTTGTAATTGTACCAAGGCAAATACATAGTAGCAACTCCCCAATCTATTTTTGCATAAGTTGATGTACGTTTTCCAGGTGCAATCATAGTTGGCACTTGAAACTTTAATTCAGGATTATTATGCCCTTTTGTTGGTCGCATTTGGGTTTTAATGTCTTCCATGTACTTTTTGTAAAAATCATACATATCATAATTGTATAAAGCGTATTCACAAAACGCATGGGCATCTCCTAGCCAACCACATTTTTCTCTATGTGGGCAATCTTCTGGAATTCCGTGAACATTATCAACAATCGTCCATTTGCTAATGCTGTGCATTTTATTTAGTAAGGCATCAGAAGATGTAAAACTTCCTTTTTCCTGAATATCAGTCGCCACCAAAACCGCTTTAATCATATCTGCATCCGGTTTTCTTGAAATTCCTGTAATTTTTGCATATCGAAATCCATGATAACTAAATTTAGGTTCCCAAGACTCAACGCCTTCGCCTTTACAAATGTATTTGTAAATCTGTGGCATTCCATTAGCTCCACCACCTGTAGAACCTTTGTGAATATCTTTTCCGTTAGTTAATAAGGCTTCTGTGGTAATTATATCAATTAATTGTCCTTTTTTTCCTTTCACATTCAATTTTACCCAACCTGCAATATTTTGTCCAAAATCTACAATCCATTCGCCATCTGCTCCTTTAAATACGTTTTGAGGTGCCAATTCTTGTAATTTTTTAATTGGCGGAATTTGACTTGCACTTACGTTTCTTAGTTTTGGTGATACTTCTTTAGGATTTCCCCAAGTAGCATCATCATAACCCACTGTTTTCCAATTTCCAATTTCATAACGCGCATCATAGGTATCGCCTCCATAAATGTTATTAAATACGATTGGTCCTGTGGATTCTTTCCAATTTTTATCAGTATAAAAATCTTTAGTAGAACCGTCTGTATATTTTATTTTCAATAAAAACTTTACAGTTGGTGGTCCATAAGCCATGTCTCTTTCTGATTCTGGATCTCTTTTCCAAGAAATATCTTGTGCATAGAATCCATTTCCTAAAATGATTCCGAAGGCATTTTTACCAGATTGTAATGCTGATGTCACATCATAATTTAAATAATAAGCTTGTTTGTCATAATTAGAAGGTGCTGGATCTAAAACGTGATCTCCAACTTTTTCTCCATTTAAGTACAACTCATAATAACCTAAACCGCAAATGTATGCTTGTGCAGATTCAATTTTTTTATCAATTGCTAGTTCGTTTCTAAAATAACTTGCTGCAAAACCATTTACTTTTTTAGCAGGCTGATTTCTCATTCTGCCTGTCTTGTAATCTCTAAATTGATACGGAGAAGTTCTAGTATCTTTATTTAAAGTAATCCATTTCGAAGCTCCCCAATTTTCTTTTTTCATCAATCCCATTTGAAAATTTTGAACCTCAGACCAAGATGATGCATCTCCTTTTTCATCCAAAATTTTTACCTTCCAAAAATAAGTTTGTAATGCTTCTAATTGCTTTCCTTGATATTTTACAAATGATGATTGATTACTTTTTACTTTATTAGAATTCCAGATATCCGCATCACTTTCATTTAAATTCTCTTCTGATGACGCTACTAAAATGTGATATGCAGATTGTGATTTATTAAAGCCTTCTGCCTTAACAATCCAAGAAAACAACGGCTGCTTACTTTCTATAGTTGATGGATTTTGTTTTGTGTTTACCAATAGCTTATCAAAAGCAATTGCGCTATTAAATGTACCAACTTGATTGCAAGAAACTAAGAAAATAGAGAGAAAAGCTATAAAAAATAAAGATTGTTTTTTAATCATTTGAATGGTATTTTATGGAAGTCTTTTAGTTTTTTTAATAATTTATAAAAATATAGGTTTCCTTATAAAAAGTTATCCTGCACTCTCAGGTAGTTGTCTAGAGAAATGAGTTAGACTTTTATTTTTGATACCCTATCAATTTAACAGGACCTTCTAAACCTATTGATACTAAATCTTTATAATTTCTAGTCCACCTGTTGGATAAAGGGTTATTTAGTGATTTGCAATAATTTGCCAAAACCGTAGTGTATTTAATTTCAATTTTATTTTCTCCTTGTTTTAAATAATCCGCAATAGGATAAATGGCCTTTCCATACCAACGTTTGCCTATTTTTTCATCATTTATATACAATTCTGTAACACCTCCATTTACATTTCCTAAATCTAAATGGGTAAAATTTTCATCATTATTAATAGTAATTGTATAACTGATTTCTCCCCCAAATGAACGTTGTGTTTTATCTTCAGACTTGCTAAAATCAATCAACTCTTCCATTTGCCAAGTAAACGTTTTATCATCCACTCTTTTTCCTGTAACGTTCCAAGTTCCCGTTATTATTTTTGAATTTTTAATACTAGTTTTAGCAACTTGAGGTTTTTCTATTGGTTTTTCATCTTCAAAAACCAGTAATAAAGATTCTAAGGGATCTAATGAAATTTGCAATTCATTTGGGTTTTTAGCGTAAAAAAAAGGTCTTCTTTCGCCTGTTTCAGGATTCCACACATAAGGATATTTGTCTTCTACTGGAAATTTTGCATCAAACTTAGTGCTATCAAATTTATGAATGTTTGTAAAAAAATACACGTTTTTATCTTTTGTATATTGATGCATTTGATACACTTTGTTTGTAGGACTACTAATTAGTACATCTGGATTAATTTTAGATTCTTCTAAAAAAGACTTCGTCCAAGTAAATACGTTTTTTAGTGATTTTGGTTGTTCTGTCTTAATAAGCGACTTTGGATTTTCAGCTAAAAGGCGTTCCATAATCATTTTTACTTGAGTATCATTTGTATCGGCATCTTTAAAATGTAAGGATTTTGTTGGAAGCTTATCAATCACCACAACTTTACCACCAGAAGCCACATATTTTTCTATGGCAACAGCTGTTTCTGGATGAATGGATTGTAAACTTCCTAAAACCAGTAGTTTATACGTCATATTTCCAAAGGAAATTTGACCGTTTTTTATATCAGCATTTTTTAAAACATTCTGGTTGATATATTCGCAAGAATACCCTAATTGACTGATTGGTTCCCACAATTTATGTAAATATTTAGGTTCCATATGAAATGGTTCTCTTGCTAAACCTTTATCACCCCAAATATCTGCAGTTGGTCCAATAATGGCTATCGATTTTTCAGCTTGAGAATTTTGAAATACTGTTGATAATCTTGCATTATAATCTACCCATTTATCTAAATGTTTCCACCATGTATTTTGTTCGCTAAAATAAGCTCCATATCTTATCCAACCTGGAAATGGTTCTGATGCTGGTGAATAATTATACCCGTGTAAAATTGAATGGTTAATCCCTGTGATGAAATTCATATCATCGTGCTGTTTTATTTCTTCTAAAGTCGTTTTAAAAACACCTCTTGTATTGGTCATTACTTCAGAACTTACAATCTTTTTTCCTGTTAAATGTCCACCTGCAGACGCATACAAATTCCAAGTCATATACCCGTGATTTTGATTCCATTGCCATAAAGAATCTTTCATTTCTGCTGAGTAAATCCAGTTGTTACTTTCAGGAATATCAGGTATCATATAGCCATCTAACATTCCCATTAAAAATGGTGTTCCATAGGCTTGATAACGACAAAGCACTCCATTAGCTTCGCAAAAATCTTTGTAGGTTTGGGTGAAATTTTTTAGAAATACTTCAACTAACAATTTGCTATAATCATAACGAACACGCTTTAATTTTTCTTTAAATTCTAATGAAAATCCGTCTGAATAAGAATCATTTGCATAATTTCCTTTTGCTGAATAGAAAATAAAAGGCATCCATTTTTTTAGGGAATAGCCATAAGCATTAAAAAAAAGAGTTTCAAAACCATCTGTCCAGTTGGCACCAGAAACTTCAATACTATCACAAAAAACAGCTCTAATTAATTCATTTAATGGCAAACCAGAACGTTCAGAAATTTTCTTTAATCGATTTAAATACGCCAAAGTCATATCCTTTTTATAATGATCCATTACTGGTCCTGCCCCTCCTGGAGCACCTAAAGTAACTTCTCTAAAATTTTGCTGAATTAGTGCATAACTTAAATAGTAATTTCCTGAGTTTTTGATTTTATAATTCAGTTTGCCATTTTTATCTAGATGCTCTAAAAGGTTAATTATTTCATCTTCAGTAGCACAATCTACAGGTATTAAAGCTAAATTCGCTAATTTGTAAGTTGTTCTTTTACTGATATGTCTTTGGGCTCTACTTTTTCGATATTTCTTTTTATATAAATTGATTAAATACGCTTCATCAACTTTAATAACATCATTGTAACTATAGGCTATTTTATCAGTTACCATTCGCTGGCTAGTTTCTTCATCTTTTAAAAACTCACCTCCAAAAGGCCAACCTGTACCTGCAATAATATCTGTAATCATCCCTAAATCTTTGGCTTTTTTAGCAGCGTGAACGACCATGTCTACCCATTCGTCACTCATCCAAACTAAGGATTTTTCACTTTTATTAAAAGCGGGTGGCATTGCAATTGGGTTAATTTCTACACCACCAAAACCAACACTTTTTAACGACTCTAATTGCCTATCAATTTCTTTTGTTTTAATTTTATTTCCATTCCACCACCAACGCACAAAAGGTCTTGCTTCTGCTGGTGGGTTTTGGAATTTGGTAAATAAGTTTTCTTCTTTTTGCTTACTATTTTGAATACTGTCACAATTGTTAAAACTCACTATTGCAATCATCATTGTTGCAATAATGATTGTTTTTTTAGGTTTGTATAAGCGCATTATTTTCTATTTTAATATTTTAGTTCGACAAGAGAATTAGTCTTTAATTAATTCTTTAGGATAATTTTCACTTTAAATTTTTTAAAATAAAAAAATTACTAGTCAGTTTATAACCAGTAATTTTTTTGTTACGACAAAATAATTTAAACACGAATTAATTTATTTTTTATATTGTTTTTTTGTGTGAAAAATCATGAATTTAAAATTCCTATCTAATTACTATTTTGTGAGTTGACACGCCCATCTCTCCTTGTAATTGGATAAGATAAACACCTGTTTTAATAGTATTCAGTCTCAATTCTTTTTCTCTGGTAAAATACCCTTTTTCTACTTCTACTCCACCTATAGAATACACGCTATATTTAACGCGACTCAAGTTTGATGTTTGTATTTTAAAAATTCCCTTACTAGGATTAGGCCAAATTTTTACCTCATCTTTCAAACTTGAAATATCTTCTGTTGATAGCACAAAATTAGAAAGCTCAATGGTATTTATAGAAAATTTTGGCAATGTAATAGCTCCATTTCCTTGTTTTATCAAACTTAAAGGGCTAACATTATATGCTATAGCTCTCTCCTCATCCATAGACGAAAAAGCTAGCGCTTTATGAATAAAAGAATCTGTATAAGTAGCACCATCTATATTAACAGTAAATGGTACTTCTTTATTGGTGAGGTTTAATACAAGTAAAGACGTTTTTCCTTCTTTAGTAACTACTCTTGCACTCACTGCATTAACACCACTTGTAAGATTTGGCACATCTATTTGGCTTCCTATTAAGGTACTATTCTCTAATACAGAACGCGTAATTTCGTAAGCAGAACCAAACAATGATTTTTCCAAAGGATATTTAATTCTCTCTTTTTCTTTATTTTGATTAGAATCCCAATACTTTTCCCAAACCAACATAGAATTTAACTTACCATTGGTACTAAACCAATTAGCACGTTCAAATATATCTTGATTTTCACTCATCATTAAAAAACAGTCTACAGAGCCTAAGGCAGAAACAGCATTTGGTCCACCAGATTTTACACCCCATTCTGTAAGCCAAATTGGTTTTTCAGGCACTACTTTATGTGGATATTCTGTTATAGATGCTAATAAGTGTTTTCTTGCGGTTAAGGCTGTTGCAAAAGCTTCATCACTATTAGTTGCGTCATCAGGATCTGAACCAACATATGTATGTATGGTAACAGCATCAAAGTATGAGGTATCCTTTGTTAAATCTTTATTCCAATTTGGATTTGCCCAACTATCTCTTCTTAATAATGGTATAGACACACGAATGTTTGGATCTAAAGCTTTTAAAGCTGCTGACATCGATTTTGCCCTTGCTAAATAGTCTTCAACATTAGGAATAATAGAACTGCGTTGCCCTGGATAAAAATTCTCATTACCCATTTCTATATCTTTCACTTCAAAGCCGCGATTTATTAAATCGTTATACCTTGCAACACTTTCGGGACTTCCATTAGTAAAATCAGCACCATCTGCACTCATATTAAAAGTCCACATCATACTATAACCTTTACCTTTACTTGCTTTTCTAGATGAATTTAAACTTGTTAAACCATCAATACCAACTTTAATATTATTTCTATCAAATATGTGTAGATTTGGCAGAAAATCTGGTTTTTTCACCTTAGGGTTTTTGTTTGTTCCTTGTAGGTAGGTAAACTGCTCCTCTCCAAAAAGCCTAGAGACATCTCGCCTCCAATCGTACCAATTAGCCCATAATCCATGAGGAAATCGAACAGAAATAGGATTGAATAAATTGACAAAATCTTTTTCTTTTGCTTTTGTAAAATGATGAATATTTGTTCCTAACAATAAATTATTAAACACTTCTTTAGATGATGTGTTAATATTTACGGTTGCGCTTATATCTGATGGCAACGTAAAAGGGTAATCTTGTGCACTTACTGATACAGATGCACTCATAATAAGAACAAGAAAAATTGATTTAAGATTCATGTAATATTGATTAAAAAAGGATTCTAAGTAACTTTATTATTATTGATTACTTCGTAAAGATATCAATATTAAAAAAAGGAACCATCCTGTAATATATAGTATAGAATCTATACTAAATTACAAAAAGATGGTTTTTAAAAATAACTTAAAAGCTTATTTATTCATTATGATTCAAGTTCTCTATACATACCTTAATATTCTGGTACTTTCCAGCGTAACTTGCTATACATTGTTAATTAGTAAAAGGCACTAAAAGTTTAAAAATAAACCTTTATACTTCTAAGTTTTTAGTGTTTTTCTTACTTGTTTTTTTTAAGTATTCTTAAATAGAACTCCCAATCCCCACTAAAAATACCGATAAAAGAATTATAACAATTCCTGCTGTTATCGTTAACTTGGTTTTTTTAGCAACTCCTTTCCATTCTTTACAATAAATACCCCAAAAATTTGCAGTTAAAATAATAGTAGACATGTGCAAAATCCAAGAACTAGCACCACTACCCAATTTACTTTCTTTCATACCATAGAAAAGAAATTGCAAAAACCAGATGAATCCTGCCAATGAGGAGAATAAAATATTTTACGGATTGGCGGACTTTTATTCGTAAAATCAGTAGATAATTTGACTTGTACTTGGACAAAAATTACATTTATGAAGCACAAAAAAGAAAGGATAATAATTTTTATATCTCTAAAAATTAAATTCAATTAATGTTGAACTTAATTAATAAGAAAACAATTGATATCCTGTATTTTCCTGTATTGTATATTCTCTGTTTTTTTTAAATAGAATTTCCAATCCCTACTAAAACAACAGACAAAAGAATAACCACGATACCTGCAGTTATGGTCAATTTTGTTTTTTTAGTAACACCTTTCCACTCTTTACGATAAATACCCCAAAGATTTGCGGTTAAAATAATCGTTGACATGTGCAAAATCCAAGAACTAGCACCACTGCCTAATTTACTTTCTCCCATACCATAAAAGAAGAATTGTAAAAACCAAATTGTACCAGCAAGTGCTGAAAATAAGATGTTATTACGAATTGGTGTGTTTTTATTTGTAAAATCTTTATACGATTTATTTTTAAGACTTAATATGGTTGTCCAAATTAAATTGGTTACTAACCCTCCCCATAGGATAACTACAAAAGTTACGTTATTAGCAAATAAATGATCATATCCTGCTGCAACAGCAGCGTCTGCTAA
Organism: Polaribacter sp.; assembly: GCA_965661915.1. Classification (GTDB taxonomy): domain Bacteria; phylum Bacteroidota; class Bacteroidia; order Flavobacteriales; family Flavobacteriaceae; genus Polaribacter. The sequence goes on from CBFIFR010000025.1 coordinate 31,787, forward strand.
AGGTTTACCTGATTCAATACCAAAACTAAAAAAAGAACTTAAAATTCCTGAAAGTACAGCAACAATTAGCCCTTTTACAAGATTAAATTCCAAAACACTTTTCTTTTTTTCTTCGTCAGACAATTCTTTTTCTTTCAACATACCTGCTCTACCAGAGAGCGCGATACCAACCAAACAAACTAAAACACCAAGCAATACCACTTGACCTCCAGAAGAGCCTAACATATCTGTAAAAGACACTTTACCTTCTTGAGGATTAAAATTATAATATATTGAAGGTACAACAGCACCAAAGGCGGCACAAAAACCAAGAACAACTGAATTACCCAAAGACATACCTAAGTAACGTACTCCTAATCCATAAGTTAAACCTCCTACACCCCATAATAAACCCATTAAAAAAGTAAAACCTACAATGGTGCTAGAACCAGCTGCAATAATATCTAAAAACCCTGGAACTGTTAAATATGCTGCCAAAGGCGGCACAATTAACCATGACATTAAACCACCAACCATCCAATAACTTTCCCATGCCCATCCTTTAACTTTATTAAAGGGCATATAAAAACTACCTGAGGCAATCCCGCCTAACGAATGAAATATTACTCCTAATAGTGCTTGCATATTTACTTTTTTAAGATATAAAATGATGCCTAAAATAATCTTTGAATAAAACTAAACTATCCTGTTCTATCATGACAAAATTAATTATTGACATTTCTTGCGTATTTAATAAATTTCCTTTCCCAAATTTACTATACTACTTCCAAATTTATAGCTCTGTAAGACTTTTACAATTAAGCTTAAAACTAATTATCTATGGGTAGAGCGTTCGATTTAAAATCTACTTTTTTTACCGGTTCGGTTTCTTTCTCAAATACCTCTGCTATGGCTTCCGGTTTTATTTGCCATTTTGGATTGAAATCCGAAGACTTTAAATAATTAAGCAGTGACTGACGAAACTGACGTGTTGCAGGTCGGTTTTCCAAATTACTTTCAATATCGATACTACAGATAAGCAAGTTCCCTTTGCCTACTTTTGCTTCCGCTATAAGGGCTAGTTTACGATTGATCTTCCATGAATCAATGGGCTGAATTAGTGAACGGTATGCTTTTGGCCAAGGATTCTTCGAATTATATGAGTCTAAAATCATCGGTTGTGCATTGTTCAAAATATCCCACCAATTCCAGTTGACATGCGCATCCGTAGGGAAGGATGCAAAAAGTGGATGCTCAGGATCTAACAACATACCCGAGGCGGATGACTGTCCACCTTGCTCTCCTATCCCAGTCCAGAAGTGATTTGTAAAGCATGAAGGCAAATCACCTTTCATATCCCCGATTTGGGGCAACAATAGTACAGTTTCACCCGCTTCAAGTCGCTTTTGTGTATCGCTATCCCAAGCCTTAGCCACGTATATATTCTCGGGAAAAGATTCTGTTTGATTATTTGGATAAACCCATATATTCCAATCATTTATAAGTTTATTTGTTTTTGATTCAAGCTGCAAGTTTAATTTTATAGGAGCGGTTATACCACTAAGGGGAAAGTTGATTGATGCTATATATTGAGCACTTTCTTGTGCGAAGTTCTTTTTAGGTAATTCCCAAGTTTTCAATACGCTCCCATCAGCGGTGCGTAGCGAAGCAACAAGGTCGTTGAGTTCCAGATTTCCCTTGCCAAAATGAGTAACTTCAATAACAGCTGTAAATGTTTCATTTTGAGTGAGCACACGTTTTGGCATTCGCGCCAAAAGCACAGTTGGTGCACTCCACTGGCGCACGTATTCCAAGTCAACATAAGGACGAGGATCATAAAAAGGGTCTGTTAAACCAACTGGCGCACTACTTTGTCCTGTAAAGTCTGCTAGCGAAAGCCATTGAAAACCTGCCATATCAGGAGTACGGTAAGCTGCCTCAAATGATTCACGAATAAGCTCCACTTGCCATTTGCCCGACGATTCTACAATTTCAGGAAGCAACTCATACATGCCTCGTTCTTTTAGCTGGTCGCGGGCTATTTCAAGATAGTCTGCTTTAAGATATCCTGTAAATTTTCCAAGCTCTGTTTCTACATCGGGATAGGTACATATCTGAGCTATCTCGTGCGACATTACAGGTACTTTGAATGTAGAAGAAGCTTCGCGCCAGTCGATAGCGGTGTTTGGTGGAGTGAGATTGTATTCTGTTCGCTCAGGTGTTGGCGGCCATCCAAATTGGTAACGTAGTTTCACCGAACGTTCTGGCCAAATACCACGTTGCACCTGGAAATCTGCACCTTCAGGACTCCATGAGTTGGCTTTTACCATATAGAGTTTGGAATCATCATATGCTTTCCATTCCTCTACAATTTCTTCAAAAAATTTATGATCGCCATCATATTCATTGCCAAGACCCATCATCACAAAACTTGGGTGGTGCCCAAACTCATCTAAAATTCGTTTTGCTTCGGCTCGCATAAATTCAAACTGATCTTTTGTTTTTACAGGTCCCCATTCACCTACCTCTGGTGCTATATAGATTCCTATTTCATCAGCAGCAATAAAAGCCGCTTCAGGTGGTGTCCATGAGTGGAAGCGTGCCAAATTAAGACCAAAATCTTTGTAAGTGCGCCATACTTTTCGCCAAGATTCAACATCCATTGGGGCATATCCAGTGGCTGGCATTACCGCACAGTCGTTATTACCGCGTATGTATGTTTTAAAACCATTTATACTAAAATGCATACCATCAACGGTTATATCTCGTAAACCAAAAGTTAATTGGCGTGAATCGCTTGATTTTTTTGCTTTAAGGTGTGCTTCTATCCTGTAAAGTGGCTGCTCATATTCATCCCACAGCAATGCTCTGTCTGTCATAGGGTAATCAATCTGAATCATCTCACCATCAATATCAGCAACTTGTCCTTTTATAACCAAAGCTTCTGGATTATGTTGATTTCCTTCGCTGGCGCCAATAGCGTCTAAGGTCAATTTCCACTTTCCTTTAGCGACTTTGGTTTTTCCTAGTTGAAGGCTCACTTTTAACATCCCATCAACAGGTTTTGGCGAAACTGTAAATCGTTCAATCCAAACAGTAGGATGTGCTTCAAGTTTTATATTCCCTACAATACCATTCCAAGTGCCAGCAGTTTGCTCAGATACCGAATGGGCATTATACCCCATATGGACATATTCTGAGTTATCTACTCGTATTGTAATTTTGTGAGTTCCAGGTTTTAGCTGTCCTAAGTTATATTGATGAGGCGCTGCTAGACTAGTTGCTTTACCAAGCCCTTCACCATCAAGCCATAGTTGAGACACCCAGTGCACACGTTCAAATGAAATGGAAATAGGCTTTCCTTCCCAAGATTGTGGCACCTCTATGCTACGACTATACCATACAGGCCCTATGAAGTGACGCTCGGGGTGCAAAAAGTGCTGCATTTTATAAACACCTTTTTCTTTATACTTATTAAGATAATCTGGTCCCCAGCCATTAAGACCTCCAGTTCCTGCCCATTCGGTATTGCCATACCAAGGGGTTTCTGGCCCTGGAATTTCGCCATAACCCTGTTCCTGAATACATCCTGGGAGGGTTAATACATCTGGAAACGAAGCTTCATTGAACCACTCCTCTTCAATACCTTCATTTTGAGGATCTAATTTAACTTGCCACTCTCCAGCAAGACTTATTGCTTCTTGTGCAAAAGAAAAAACAGATGAAACAGCGAAAATAATGGTAAAAATTAGTTTTTTTTCATGAATATTTATTTTAAATAACAAATAGATCAAACACACAAAGAAATAATCTCAGAATACAAAGTAAAAAATGACATCAACAAATGCTATCATTTTTTAGTCTATTATAATTCCCTGATGATAAAAGTAATTTTTGTTCCTATTAAAACCATCATGCATTATCCTGTATTGGTATCTAAAGTCCTATTAACAAATATGAACTACTCTTAAATTTAAAATATTTCCTAATTTCTCTATTTTATTAGCTATATGTCCAACACCGATAGCACAATGATGCGATGGTCCTTGCTTAGACCATACATTCATAAAAGCACGAGCACCAATTGAAAAACGATAACGACTATTGGTATTGCCAATTTGCAATACGGGACCTTCAACAGATTCTTCTTCTGCTATTAGTAAAAACAAATCGTTATTAAAATCCATTACATTAAACTTTAAATTCAGGATTTTTGGTTTTTGGAATTGGTGCATTTGTATCTTCCCACCATTTCCTCAAAAGTGCTAATAACTCTTCTGCTTTTTCAGGATTTGTTTCTACAAGATTATTATTTTCTCCAATATCTTCAGATAAATTATACAACTCAATACCATCATCTTCAAAATAATAATGAAGTTTCCAATCTCCTTTTCGTATTACAGAACCAGGACGTGTTCTAAATAAAGGATCTCTATTTTCATTATCATTTACATTATAAGCTTGTAAATAAATAGGAAAATGCCAAAACAAAGGACGTTCCAATGTTTCCACTTTCCCTTCTAAAACAGAAGACAGGTTACTTCCGTCTAAAGTTAGACTTGATTTTTTTACTCCTGCATAATTTAAAATTGTTGGAAATATATCTAAGTTTGTAATAGGTAAATCGCTCTTAGTACTTGGTTTAATTTTATCGTTTAACACAAAGAAAAAAGGTTCTCTAATACCACCTTCGTAATAACTTCCTTTACCAGCACGTAATGGTTTTTGTTTGGTTATTCCATATAATCCTCCATTATCTGATGTAAACACAATTAGTGTATTATCAAAAAGATTTCTTTCTTTCAATTTATTGATTAGCAAACCAATATTCCTATCAAGGTTATCTACCATAGAAGCATATTCTGGGTTTCCCTGACCTTTCCAAGGTGCTTTTTTTTCATATTTTGGTAAAATACTATCTACAGGCATTATGGGTACATGAACCGCATAAGGCGCATAATTAAGGTAAAATGGTTTTTGTACGGTATCTACAAATGGAATCGCTTTTTCCATTATGGCATCCGTAAGATATTTATTAGAACCACCTTTAATTGTTACATTTTTATACGGTGGTTTATAACTTTTAGGCAATCCATTATGACCACCTCCAATATTTACATCAAATCCATATTCTAAAGGATTATTGCTTAAATGCCACTTTCCTGCCTGACAAGTCACGTAGCCGTTATCACGCAATACCTGTGGCAAAATAGTATGGTCTTTTGAAAGTGTATGAGTGTTTTTTGTTGGAATTAATTTTCTGTCTTCAGATTTTCCTCGTTTTGAAGGACTAACCGTATAAACCCCATGACGTGGTGACCATTGACCTGTCATTAAACAAGCTCTGCTAGGTGCACAATTTGAAGCTGATGCATAACCATTTGTAAAGACCATACCTAAGCTTGATAAATAATCGATGTTTGGTGTTTCATAATATTCGCTTCCCATAAAACCAACATCTTTCCACCCCATATCATCAACATTTATGATAATTATGTTTGGAGCCGAAGATTCTTGTTTATTAGCACAAGCTTGACTTAATAGTACTATTAAGAACAATCCTATAATTTTTCTCATTTGAATATGATTTTGAATAAAAGTTCTTTCTAAGTTACTTAACAAATACGAACTACTCGTAAATCTAAAATATTTCCTAATTTTTCAATTTTGTTGGCAATATGCCCAACTCCTATTGCACAATGATGCGATGGTCCTTGTTTAGACCATTTGTTCATAAAAGCACGAGCACCTATTGAAAAACGATAACGACTATTGGTATTGCCAATTTGCAATATGGGACCTTCTACAGATTCTCCTTCTGCTACTAATAAAAATACATCGTCTTTTCCTTCTACTACTGAAAGTAAAGTTACTGGACCGTGTTTTACGGTCATTTGAATAGATAATCCTTTTCCTGGTTTTCCGTGATAAACGGGCAATGGCACCAATTGCACATTACCTTCTGCTATTGCAAAATGTGCAGGACCATCGTGACCTAACATCACAATATCATCATTAAAATCCATCGCATAAAACTCAGAAAACGAACCACCAACACCAAAGGCATCCATAATTTTCATAGCTTGTGCATTCTTTACTTCGTATTCACCTGCTACTGGAACATTTTTACCTGTTAATAAGGTGTTTCCAGCAATAACTGAAGTTACTATATTTTCGTATTCATTGGCATTTTCGCCTTCATAATAATAGGCTAAAGATCCTAAATCGTGATTTTCTACCAATTTATCTAATGCTATGGATGTTTTTGCGGCACGCACCAACTCTTCATCTTCACAGGCATCAATCACTTCAAAAGCGGTTTGAAATTCTTCTAATTTTTTATCAATTTCAAATTGTGTTACGGCATCTCTGTATTTTTTTACTTCACACATCTCAACAATTTCTATGTGTGTTCCAAAAGCTGAAGATTGTTTGGTTAAATCGGAATATACATCTAACATTCCTGCGTAATAATGCCCCAAAACACCTAATCTGTTATTTTGCATTATGGATGCTACTTTGGTGGCATCAATCCAATCTTGAATTTCATCCCAAACAACTTGTTCTCCTAAATATCCGGTAACAAATTCGTAATCTATGCCTGCGCGATTAAACACATTTGCAAACTCTGGTAAAGAACAAGCCTGACAATGTGCCAACCATTCTCCTGTCATTTTACCACGATCTCCTAAAGCATTAAAACTTTCATAATCTATAGCTGCAACTGGTTGTATGTTTAAAATAACTACAGGACATTTTACTTTTTGAACCACAGGTAACACTGTTGATGACAACGCGTAGGTAGAAATGTATAGAAACAAAATATCTACATCTTCAGTTTTTAAAACCTGTGCTTTTTCTCTTGCCACCACAGGAGAATCTACCAAACCAACATTTATAACTTCAGCCCCAAAACTTTTCATTTTAGTTGCAATCTGTTGTTGGTAACCTTCTAAACGTTCTAATAAACCTTCAAATTGAGGCCAGTAGGTATCTAAACCGATACCAAATAATCCTGCTTTTATCATTTTTTTATTCCTTTTAACTCTAGTTTTAATTTGGTATTTAACTTATACCTTAACTCTTTAACTAATTCTGGGTGTTCTTCAGCTATATTCTTAGTTTCCTTTTCTACAGATGTATGATCATATAATTCCAAAAATCCGTCTTGATGCAGTGTCATCCTATGCGTTGATGTTCTGATTGTGGAAGCTTTTCTTGTATATGCTATGGCCGTATGACCTTCAGTATTAGGGTCTGCCAATATTCCTTTTAGTGTTTCACCTTGTACATAAGTCGGGATCTCAATACCTGTTAGATCACATAGGGTGGGGAAAATATCAAGGGTCTCAACGACAGCATCAGACTTAACTCCTGATTGTTTCATTCCGGGGTAGTGAATGATTAAAGGAGCATGTAAAGACTCTTCGAATAAACTATGTTTTCCCCAGATGGCGTGTTCTCCCAAGTGCCAACCATGGTCGCCCCACAGTACAACAATGGTATTCTGATCCGCTCCTGTTCTTTTTAATTCGTCAAGCACTTTTCCTACTTGGGCATCTGCATAACTCACACAAGCCGCATAACGACGGCGTACATCATCGGCAAAAGCGGCATCTTTATTGGGGTTTTTACCCCAACGGTTGTATCCCATAAACTCACCAGAACCATGCCATGTGGTTTTTCCCTTCGGTTTTTTGGGGTGCTGTATGGCAGGTAACTCAACGCCATCATACCTATCATAGTATGATTTTGGGGCTCCAAAAGGCAAATGAGGTTTAATAATTCCAACGGCAAGAAAGAATGGTTTTTCGTCGTTGTTAACCAATTCGCGCATCTGCTTCAAAGCTTCATCAGCAATTGCTCCATCTGGGTAAAGGTGATCATCTCCTTCTACCGTTTGAAAAACGTCCATACCACCTCTTGTTACACGAATCTCACCGTTAGCTAATCCATGCATCATTCCACGCGGATGTTCCCATTCTGCAACTGGCATCAAATGTTTATCCCAAGCATTGGGCATCTCTATATTTGTGCTATCATTCCAATTTTTTCCTCCTCTTCCTCCAGGGTGATGAGATACTTTCCCAACCGAAACCGTTGTATAACCATGCGTTTTAAACCATTCTGGCATGCTTTGATTTATTTCTTCTTTGCCGTTTTTTATTTTCTTAGCCCTAAGAAAAAGTGCGTTATTTCCAAAATGTCCATATTGTCCTGTTAAAAGCGTATATCGAGATGGACCACAACTTGGGGCGTTTACAAAATGATTTTGAAAGGCTACCCCTTTTGCTGCAAAAGCATCTATGTTTGGTGAGCTAATATAATCTGCTCCAAAACTCTTTAATTCTGGACGAAGGTCATCCACACAAATAAGTAGCACATTAGGCTTTTTAGAAACTTGTGCCCTTTGACAATTCGTTATTACAAAAAGAGATAGTAGTATGTAAAAAAAAGAGATTTTTTGTTTAACTCGCATTGTTTTATCATTTTTTTTAAAACATTTTATTGTCATCATTTTCTATTGTTTTTCTAAATTTCAATATACCGTTCACTTATTTTTTTCAAGCGATTTGTATCCAATTCCACACCAAAACCAGGTTTTGATTTAAAAGAATAATGCCCATTATTCTCCTTTTTAGTTGCAGTGCTCTGCAAACACTCTAAATACAGTTTAGAATCTTCTTTTTTCTCAATGCCTTCTACCTAAGCAGCATCAACACCTATAGCTATTTGTTGCCACGCAGAACAAGCAGGACCAACCAAACTATCGTCGCCAATCATTACTTTTGCTCCGATTTCTTTTACTTTATTTGCTAATTGAGCTGTGTACGTTAAACTTCCCATTGTTGAGGGATGTAAATTATAAATATGCCCCATACCTTTTTGCATCGTTTTAATGCCTTTCCAAGCAGGACGCAAAGGAGCATCTGGAATTAAACTTAAATTTCCCACCATCTTTTGCAATTGGATCCATTGATTCGTTTTTAGGTTTGCTGGGTCTTCAATCGCTTTTAATCCATTGTCTTTAAAACGATCTAAAATTCCTTTTAATTCGTTTAAGGATTTCCACTTTTTGTAGCCTTTGTTTACATCTGAAATTACCACTGCATCATCACCTAAAATGGCTCTTATGGTTTTTAGTAACTTCATATCAACTTTCTCATCACCATACATTTTAAATTTCATGTGATGCCCTAGATTCTGTTCTATGCTTTTTTCTGCTTCTGCTCGTACTTTCTTTTCGTCTTTATCTAGTATACAGTATAAACCTGGAACTGGTTTAGTTCCTGTTAAACCCAATAATTCTATTGCAGATTTATTTTGAAG